>NVXG01000019.1 GCA_002733805.1 Robiginitomaculum sp.
ACTGATACCTGTTGTAGAACAGCTCCATCTCTTGCGCTGTTGGACGGGCATCGTGGGTGTCATAGAAGACCAATTGCCACTTCTGGGCGAAGTAACGGGTTTCCCGGGCTATTATGTTGCGACCGGAGGATCCGGTTTCACCCTCGGTCCTGCCTATGCCAATCTGATCAGCGAATTAATGATCACCGGGGCCACTGATCATGATATTTCCCTCTATAATCCGGGCAGATTCGGGCATCTCAACAGTCCTGTAAAGGCGATATAATCATATGGCGAAAAGAATTACAAATCAGATCACCCGCTCCGCTCTTATCACGCTGACCCTGAATAATCAGCAAATCAGTGCCTTCGAGGGGGAAACCCTCGCCACAGTCATTCTGTTATCCGGTGAGCCAGCCTGCAAGCTTGACAAGGCCGGTAACCCGCGCGGACCCTTTTGTAATATGGGTGCCTGTTATGATTGTCTGGTGACCGTGATTGATCCTGCTTCTCCCGACAAACGCCTAAAGTCGCGGGCCTGCATGACTATGGTAAAGGCTGGGTTGCGTGTCTTTACCACACAGGAAGACAGCATATGACAGACACGATATATGATGTTGCGATAATCGGCGCCGGACCCGCCGGTTTAGCCGCAGCGGAACAAATTCTTAAATATGATGCACAGGTCATCATTCTGGACGAGCAATCACGTCCCGGTGGCCAGATCATGCGACAGCCACCAAAAGAATTTAAAGTAAAAGATTGGTTGAGAGGTTCAATATATACCGACACAAAGAATTTACTTCACAGAGTAGAGGATCACCCAAAGGTCAACTGGCGCATGTCGGCATGTGTCTCAGGCATTATACCTTTGGAAGAAAACGGCCACCAAGTATGGTTTCAGGATGCAACCGGCCTGAACAGCCTAAGGGCAAAAAAAATCATCCTCTGTTCCGGCTGCTATGAACGTCCACTGGCCTTCCCCGGTGCGACAACACCTGGCGTGATGGGCACAGGTGCTATCCAGACTTTTCTGAAAAGCCAGCAAATCCTTGTCGGGGATCGCTTTGTTTTTGCCGGAACACACCCCTTGCAGTTGATCGTTGCCGAACAGATTATCAAGGCCGGTGGCAAGGTCGAGGCCGTTGCCTTTGCCCAGCCACTTTCAAGTTGTCTCGCCATTTTGAAACAACCACGCATCATTCTAAGTCACTGGCGGGTTTTCGTGGCCGCCGCCAAAAGTATTTGGCGCATAAAACTGGCTGGTGTCCCTATTCTTTTTGGCTGTGCCATCAAAAATGTCAATGAGGGTAAACAACTTAACACAGTCATATTACAATCCGTAAATACATCAGGAAAGGCGATGACAAACCGCCCCGTCCGGAAATATAAAGTGGATAAATTAGGGCTGTGTTACGGGTTTCAGGTATCTTCCGAATTAGCCCGGCAAGCAGGGGCAAAATCCGTCTGGTCTGACAACCGGGGCGGATGGCTTATTTCTCATTCAGAATGGATGGAAAGCAGTCTGGCGGGATTATTTGTAGCCGGTGAACTAACCGGCATGGCTGGTGCCGATGCCAGTCGGGAAGAAGGCTATATAGCCGGTATCGGGTGTCTGCTATCCTTGAGGCTTATGTCTCACGATGTGGCAGAACAAACAACGAGACAAGCCCGCAGGAAACTCAAAAAACATAACAATTTTGCACAAGCTTTAGCCCAACTATCAAAACTACCCGTACATTTATTGGAAACTGTAATGACAGGTAACAGCTTACTGTGTCGTTGTGAGAATATTACCTGCGGCACGGTAAAAAAGGCTCTGGAAAATAACCCGCATTCTCTGAGTGCAAACAGCATAAAATTACTGACCAGAACCGGGATGGGATTATGCCAAGGGCGTTTATGCTATGCCAATACAGCCTCCCTCATCGCCATCACCCGTAATCGCCGCATTGAAGATATAGGCCCCTACCATGCCCAATGGCCTGCTAAGCCAATATTAATCAGCAGTATACTTAAAAAAAGACAACAATAGATCAATAAATTTTTTAATTATCAAGAACGGTTTGGGTACCTTATCCTGGAAATAGAAATAGAAATATGGAGATTTAAATGGAACGATTACTAAACCAAAAATACTTTATAATGTGTATGAAAGTTGATTTTTCATCTTAAGCGGATATATTTGAAGACATGCAAACCCCCACTCAAAATGATATTAATCGTATTTATGCAGGATTTAACCGGGCCTACCTTTCTGAACCCGAACGATATGATTTTTTAAATATCACTCAATTCTGCGATACGGATAACGGTGTCCGGCTGGAGCTAAATGATGACATCGCACGGGGATACTGGGAATTATACCGGCCCAATAATAAGTTACTTATTTGTCTGGCGGAAGGTCTTTATCACGGCGAATATCACCAGACCATATTGCCAACGCAGGATATAATAACCCTGCGGTTTGTCCTGTCAGGAAATTATGGTCTTGCTTTTAAAAAAGCGGCCAAGCTGGTTATCCCACAAGCCAGTGCCTCAATTATGTATATCAGGGAAGAACATTCCTTTGATCTGTCCATTGACAAAGGAAGTCATTTAAGTTCTGTTACCCTGCATATGCGGCCCGAGTTTTTATATGACAGTTTTGATATTAACCGACAAAAAATGCCCTTACACTTACAAGATGTGATTTTTGGCAGAAAATCAAGCAAGAACCTGTATAATTTTCCCCTGTCACCGGGCATAATGAATACTATTCTCGACCTGTTATGGATGCCCTATGAAGGAGCACGGCGGCGATTGTTCACGGAAGCAAAATCAGCAGAACTGGTCTGCCGCCTGTTTCAGGAAATCGAAGATGACTTTGAGGCCATTCCGATTCTGGCAACCCCGGCCAATACCCGGAAGAAGAAAATTCTGGAGGCCCAGCGCATTCTGGTGGAAAATTACAAGTCTCCCCCGACAATTAATAACCTTGCCCGGCAGGTTGGGCTGAACCGCAGCAGCCTGTGCGCCGAATTCAAGGAAATATTCGGCATCACCATATTTGAATTTTGTCAGGAGTTCCGCATGAATAAGGCACGGGAACTTCTTCTGGACAGAAATCTGCAAATTTCGCAGGTATCCGCCCTGATAGGCTATGAACATGCTACTAATTTTACCGTAGCTTTCAAAAAGAAATTTGGTTTTCTGCCAAAGGCAATCCGCAACCACTAAAACTCCTTTTCTTATCTTTTATTGACGATTTCATTATTTATTCGGATGATTTCATCATTTTTAGAATAATATTTCTGATACTATGACTTTAACAAAATAAAATAATAATATTTACAGGGCAAATAACAATAAATTTGAAAGGATGAGGAATGACCAACATATATATATCAGCAAACCAAAAGAAATCCCTGCGGAGACTAACGGAAACGACGGCGCTTGCCGGACTATTCTCCCTTGGAACAATTATGACACCGCATGTCGCCCTCGCTGATGATGCGGCAGAAAATAATGATGTCACCGGATTTGAAGAGATCATTGTAACGTCCCGCAAACGCTCGGAAAGCATGTATGATGTCCCCATCAGCATCAATGTGGTTTCAGAAAACATGATTGAAAATATGGGGGCAAAGAATTTTACTGACCTGTTACGTTCTGTCCCCAGTCTGACTGCCTATCAGAACGGACCGGGCCGCACACGTATTTTTATTCGCGGTATCGCCAATGGCGGCGGAAATGACAATGACACCCAAAATCAGGAAACTGTCAGTATTTACCTAGATGAAATTCCTGTCTCTCTGGGGGCTATGAACCCGGAACTCGGCCTGTTTGACCTTGACCGGGTGGAAGTACTGCGGGGACCGCAGGGTACTCTGTATGGGGCCGGTTCCATGGCCGGGACCATACGTCTGGTTTCCAAAAAACCCAATCTTTCTGAAATCGAGGGCAAGGCTGAGGCCGAATTATCCTCTATTCGCCATGGCACTGAAAATTACGGGTTTAAAGGGTTGATCAATCTGCCAATCATTGAAGATAAAATTGCCATCCGGGCCAGCGGCTATTACCGCCGTAAAGGAGGATATATTGACAATATCAAGACGGGCGAAAAGAATTTGAATGACGGATCGACTAAAGGCGTAAAAGTTGCTGTCAGGGCACAGGTCACAGAAGAATTCACAGCTGATTTCAGCTTTTTTCATTATGATTATTCAGATAATGGCCGCCCCGAGGATTTTGATGCCACGCCTTTATTCACGCGTGATTCAACATCATTTGACGGATATGATGATGAAATGCAGATATATAACATGACGTTGAATTATGATCTGGGATGGGCCAATCTGGTTTCCTCCTCCTCGTATTTTGATCGTAATATTATAAATCGGCGCTCCCTTGATCTGTTATTCACACTGGCCCTGCCGCCGGGTATTACGCCCCATGAACTTGTTGATGATACGACACTGGATGTATTCGCTCAGGAAGTCAGAATGTCATCATCTTCGGACAGTGATTTACAATGGACGATTGGCGGTTATTTTGACAAGAAAGATACGCTGTACCTGAACACATTCCCGGTACCGGGGGCAGATGCGGTTCTGGGTATTCCCTCCTCGGATTTTGGCGCACCGGCGGATAACCTGTTTTTCGGATTTGATGACCTGACCGTTAAAACATTTGCGATCTTTGGCGAGGCCTATTATTCAATTGACCAAGTTACGATAACGGCGGGCCTGCGTTATTTCAATTGGCAGCAGGATATTGATTTTTTTCAATCCGGGCTGTTTAACGGTGGTTCAAACAGTGATCCCCGCCCTCAGGGCAAAGAAGATGGATTTAATCCCAAGCTGAATATATCCTATGATCTCAATGACAATATGCTGATCTATGCCCAGATTGCCCGCGGGTTCCGTTACGGCGGGATCAACGGCGCGATACCAGAGGCTGTCTGCGCGGATGAACTGGCGCAAGTTCAACGGGAAGGCGGAGATACCCGCTTCTTCGGATCGGATAAAACCTGGAATTATGAGGTGGGGGCCAAGGGAACGACGGAAGACGGAAAATTGTCTTATAATGCCGCGTATTTCTATATCAAATGGAAAGATATGCAAACCAGCCGCAGCTTTGATTGTGGTTTTGGTTTTCGTGAAAATGTCGGCGGGGCCACCAGCCAGGGTATCGAACTGGAACTTAACGCCCATCTGACCGAGGGACTGACATTGAGCCTTGGCGGCTCTTATACAAATTCGGAATTGTCCGAAGATGTGCCTAACCTGAATGCCGTGAAAGGCGACAATGCCCCTTTCGTTCCGCAATATTCCTTTAACGGGTCTGCGGAATATGTCTTGCCCATCGCCAATGGTATGGATGCTTTCATCTGGGCCAATCTGCAATATGTGAGCGAACGGTTCACGGAATTCAATCGCGCGACCATTAATGACCGCAGGATGGATCAATATACTATTGCCAATCTTCGCATCGGGGTAGAATGGGAGAATCTGGAAATTTCACTTTTCGCCAATAACCTGTTGGACGGTCATGGCGTTGTTCGGGCTTTGCGGCGCCCGCCCTTTGACCCGGATGCCGTGATCCGTATTGAGCCGCGCACAATCGGCATTACGGTCAGGAGCAACTTCTGATTATGCACGGCAAATATGTATATCCACCCTGTCGCTCCGGATGGGAATGGTCCCATGATTATATTTGAAAATGTAGATATTTTTGACGGTATCTCGCCCGAAATCAAAGAAAATTGTCATGTGGCAGTTGAAGGAAAGAAAATAAAGGAAATATCCCGCCGGAGAATCAGTTTTTCCGGCGGCCAGCGCATTTGCGGCAAGGGTAAAACCCTGATGCCAGGATTGATTGATGCCCATTATCATGCCTGTCTGGTAAAGGTTGAGGGATATGACCTATCAACTATACCACCATCTTTATTATATCCCGCGGCTTCCCGGTTGCTGGAAAACACACTGCGGCGCGGTTTTACGTCAGTACGCGATGCAGGAGGCGCAGACTTCGGTCTGGCCGAGGCGGTCAGGCAGGGACTCGTCAATGGGCCTGAAATTTTCTTTTCCGGACGTCCCATAACTCAAACCGGCGGGCATGGAGAAATACGCCCGAAACATTACGAAGAACCCTGCCTATGCTCTTCTCATCAGGCCCATATGGTCGTTGTTGCGGATGGGGCGGATCAGGTGAGGAAGGCGGTACGGGAGGAATTTCGCAAAGGCGCACATCAAATCAAACTGATGCTGAATGGCGGAGTATCGTCTGAGGCCGACCCGGTATGGCTTTGCCAATTTACCGACGATGAAATAAAGGCCGCTGTCGAGGAAGCCAATCGCAGAAAATCCTATGTTATGGCCCATCTTTATCAGGACAAGCAAATCCGCAAGGCTGTTGAAATGGGAATAAGAACGGTGGAGCATGGCAATTTCCTGCAACTGGAAACCGCCCGCCTCATGGCGAAAAGCAATGTATTTCTGGTGCCCACTTTAATCACATATCAAGCCCTTAGAGATCACGGAGAATCCTATGGTTTCAGGGATGAGAATTTTCAGAAACTGTCAGAGGTAATGAAGGCTAGCCTGCAGTCACTGGAGAATGCCATGGCCGCCAACGTGAAAATTGGCTTTGGTACTGATTTGCTAGGGGCAATGCATAAATTCCAATGTGGGGAATTTCTCATTCGCCGGGAAATACAGTCCCCCTTCGAAATCCTGAAATCTGCAACCTCAATTAACGGAAAAATACTAGCCCCGAATGGCACATTGGGTATTGTGGCACCCAATGCTCAGGCTGACATGATACTTATAAACGGCAATCCCCTGCAGGACCTGTCCCTGTTCAATGACCGGGGAGATAACATTGCTTTCGTGATGAAAAAAGGTAATATCGTTATTCAGAATTAAGGAGTTCAAGTAGCATGAGAAAATATATATATTTTTGTATCATAGCGGTTGTTTTTTCTTTGAATAATTCTGTTATCCATGCGGAAACAATCAAAATTATGATGAAAACATCTGCCGGAGAAATTGGGCTGGAACTATATCCTGAGAAAGCCCCGATTACCGTCAAAAATTTTCTGAAATATGTAGATAATGGATATTATGAAGGCGGAACATTTTACCGGGTAGTCCGGGCCGATAACCAGGTCCAGAATAAAATTAAAATCGGCGTCATTCAGGGCGGCATGGGCAAGGATGTAAATGATTCACCCTTCGCCCCAATCCCCCATGAGACCACAAAAAAACCGGCATTCTCCATAAAGACGGCGTTATTTCCATGGCTCGGGATAGGCCCGGCTCGGCAACTTCGGAGTTTTTCATTTGTGTGCAGGATCAACCAGATCTGGATTTCGGCGGTATGAGAAACCCGGATGGTCAAGGTTTTTCAGCCTTTGGAAAAGTCATTTCAGGCATGGATCTGGTGCGCAAAATACAGAATATGGCAACAGATAAACCAAATAAAAATCAGTTGGAGTACACCAGCGGCCAGATATTAAGTGATCCCGTAATCATAATTCATGTAAAATATATTGCAGAATAAATGGTGCCGATGCCAATCCATATTATGCATCAATTATTGCCTGATGGCCAAGCACTGGAATTACCGTATCCCACCCTGGGTCTGTCCCATTTTAGTTCCGCTCTCTGTTCTCATTTAAACAGCTTTTTTTTCAAAAGCCAAGGGGCTTTTGCATCCCAACGCTGAATGTGTTCGGCGTGGGTTATAGAAGCCGTTTATATACTCAAAAATTGCTACTTCTGCCTGATAGGTTAGCTCTGGAACGGCAAAAGGCAGTAACCTGTTGAAGTTTACTGCCTTAATTAGTCGGCCCTAAAAAAGGCCATTCTGCCATTGACATTTTTGTGGGCTGAAGAATGAACGCAGAATTTCACACAACCACGAAAAAAATCTGAGGATATTTCTCATATTGAAGCCAATAGCCATGGCTATAGAGGTAATGGTATGATTCCAATGACTTTGTTGACATCATTGCGGCCTCGGGAGCAAAGGCCGTTATCCCGCCAAGAAGTAACCGCAAAGAACAGAGGTTCTATGACAAAGACATCTATAAAGCCCGTAATCTTGTGGAGCACTTCTTCCAGAAAATCAAAAACTTCCGGCATATCGCCACAAGATATGAGCGACTGGCCCGCAACTATCTGTCCATGCTACAACTCGCCGCTACTGTTATTTGGCTTAAATGATTGAGAACACCCCCTAGTATTATGCCAAGCAGGAAATGGCAAGTAGCACCATAAGCGGCTCCCATCCGGGCAAACAATCAAAGTGCCATACTAACAGGCCTGACAGACGACAGAATCTTCAGAAAATATACTCGAAACTTAACCCCCATTCTCTTGGCCGGGCGAACTGCACCTCCGCAAAACCAAGAGCATTGAGAAAATCGGTGCCCGCCTGAATGTAATGTCTATTGGTAAGATTAGTACCAAAAACCGAAACTGAGATGCCCCTAGATTTGTAGACACCTTGAAAGTTATAAAATGGAAGCAGGGAGTTTATAGATTATGTCTACAAGAATACGTTTTACAGAAGAGTTCAAGCGTGATGCAGTCGCGCAGGTTATCGACCGTGGTTACAGTGTTCAGGAAGTGGCTGAACGACTGGGGATTAGCACTAAGTCATTATACACATGGAAGAAGCAGTATTATAAGCCAGCAAAGGAGCATGCTAAAGAGTCTGCACATGCCAAAGAGAACCACAGATTAAAAGCTGAGCTTGCTCGCGTCACGGAGGAGCGTGACATCTTAAAAAAGGCAACGGCGTACTTCGCAAGAGATGTGTCGTGAAGTACGCCTTTATCAAGGCGCATCAAACCCTGTTCCGTGTGCGGGTGATGTGTCGTGTTCTCAAAGTTCATCACAGTGGCTTTTATGCATGGCTCAAAAGCCCTCTCAGCAATCGTGGCAAAGATGACCAGAGGCTGACAGCTCTTATAAAAGAGGCTTGGCTTGAGAGTGGCTGTGTTTATGGATACCGTAAACTGGGGGAACTGCACAAAAGAAGAACCCAGTCAAACAATCTATCAGTATGCCATCACCCCTCAATTTCTCTTATTCCTATCCTTGCGAGGGAGTGATTTTTACGGCAACAATCTCGAATAATGCTAATGGAAATAATTAATCATAAGAGGGACGGATGAATGAGATTTATTCCCAAGCCTCACCTGCCCTGCTCCAATTGATTAAATCGTCTATATGATAAACAACCCTACCACCATGTTTTCGATAGCGCGGACCAAGGCCAAGTGCCCGCCTGTTGATGAGTGTTTTAGGCTTCAGTCGCAGAAACCTGGAGGCTTCAATCGTATTTAAAAATGGGCTATCAAAGACAGTCTGTAATCTATTTCCAGAAAAGGAACTTTTCGTATCAGCCATCCATCTGCTCCATATCTTGCAGCAGATGTATTAATTTTTTCATTAGTAATCTCCAGGCCGGATGCATAGAGGCTACTTGTTGAAATTGATATTTTCCGTATATGAACTTGGACTGTAGCATAAATTGACCCATATGCGCCAGATGTAGATTTTGCATCATCAAAAAAAGAGACCCGTTTCACAATAAGATACACAAAAATTAAGCCCTATAAATGGCCACAGAGAGGCTTGTTTATAAAAAAATGAAGAAACAAGCCCCAAGTGCCCAAAATGCGGAATTTACCCTTTAAAGCCATTTCAAGACTCGTAGAGCCGTTTTGGCATATGTTATCTCAAAAGTTGATTGTGGCCTCTTTATTATGAATTGAGTCTAAGGTCCAAATATTTTAAGAAACAGGTGCCACCTCTTCGACGTCAACGAAAGTGAAGATGAGTAATATCAACGGCTTGAGTGTGCATTGGCAGACATCCGTGGACTTGAGTGTGCAGAGAACCGGGATGATATGCATGAGTTGCGTGCCACTTGCGTGACACCAGCGGTACTAATCACTTTTTATAGCAAGCGTCTATGCTGAATGGATAGACACTGCCACCGTAGTTGCGGGGGCGGGAGTTAAACTCAAACTATACACCGAATGCCTACCTCTACTGTAATCACTTCAAATCTACGCTAGTTCCCAGTTTTGTTCGTGAATAGTGCACCAATAACTTCCTGATATAGTTGAAGTATTTAGTCTCCCCTAAAAAACTATTGAAAGTCTTATGGAATAAGGATTCCCATGGCTTTTGGTATGTTGTAAACTGCAACGAATATAATATTCCCCTTCAA
>NVXG01000020.1 GCA_002733805.1 Robiginitomaculum sp.
GCGCATTGCAATGCGCTACGACAGATGCCCGGAGCTCTTCCTCTCAGCCATTATTCTGGCTTCTATCGTGTTATTCTGGTTATGAGTCCTGACCCTAGAGTATCATTTGCCAATTCTTCGACAAAAGATTGACAATTTCGGAGCATGTACCGCTATGGAATGGAATTAAGTTTCACCCCATAAGCCTTATTTCCCATCTGTATTGTATCAGAAATAAGTTGTTCAATTGACTCCCATTCATTAGTTTGCGTGAAATCGCTCAACCGTACCGCAATGAATTTATTTTGCCGCTGTTCGATGAAAAGTTCACCAGTATGTGAAATATTTTGGCCTCCAATCACAACACCGTCAAATTTTTCTCGAAGTTCTTTATTTCCTATATTTCTCAATCTAATGTCCCAAGCGACGGAAAATGCAGGTCGGCCGCTTTCAGAAGTTTTCAGATTAAAACCAAAGAAAAACAGTTTTCCAGAAAATAGCTTTAAGCCGTTGTTGCACTCTAGCTCCTTGACATAGCGGGTATTTCGAAGAGCCGGGTTTTCCTTAATTGTTTCTTCCAATAATTCTGTCGGTACTTTATTCAATAATATATGATAATAGCTTTTTTTGTTCATTCCTGGAACAGTTCCGTAGATAGTATCGCCAAATTCGTTGTTCATAACGCCCAGATATTCCCAAGGCTGTAACAGCTTCATTACATTTTCGTTTTTAGACATCATATCTCCTCCCTTCATGCGCAACCTTCCCAGTTTTGTCGCGCACATTGAGCATACCAAACTGCTTCGGGATTTTGCAATCCTTCCCAATAGGTAATTCCGCGTTCTTGCCTGTAAATTTGGTCCACCATTGTAAATGGGTCAAATGCATCGATTATCTGCATAGTTCGACTATCGAGAATGGTGTTAAGCGCCACAGCCGCGTCCCTCATTACTCCATCCAAAGTCAATCTGTCAGTCAAATTGCGGTCCATATCCCGATCCAATGAGCGCCGATATTGATCTCGCCGATCTATCAATACCCCTGAAGTAGGTGCTTGAAACCCGCCGTTTCCCCTGTGGAGGTTAGTATGTTCAGCTTTCGTAAGGAATTCGATGTTGTTAGCCATACCAGCCATTTCGGGATGAGCCGCTGCGCTATTGATATGATGACCTTGATAGCCTGGAACTCTTTCCCCGCTCCGCAGTAGTTCGAGAGCAGCATCACTCCACTCACGTGAACCCTGGCCAGTATCGCGTACAAGAGCCTGTTCTTGTCTCCAAGCCGTGGTAATAGCAGACCTTCTGAGTCTGACCATGGCTCGGCCCGTCGCTCTAACTGCATCACTTGAAACAGAGTTGAGAATTTTTTTGGCAAGATTCAATAAATATCCATTCCCGTTTGGGTCTCTTCCATTGACTGGATCTCCTCCAGCATAGATGTAGCGGTTTGGCCCAACGCCTGGCGCCGCAACCTCAAACCAATCTGGCGACGTAAACATGCCGAGCCTAGGATCATAATACCTAGCGTTAAGGAACTGCAGTCCCGCGTCGGTATCATGGCGCTCGCCAATCCAGCCACGGTTCTCTTCTGGCGAACCGGGCTGCGGCGTTGAGGTCCAAACCTCTTCACCGTAGGGGGCAAAGTAGCGCTCGCGCGAACGGTGGCCAACGCCGTCGCTGATCAGCGTGATCGATCCTTGCTGATTGCGGTGCAGGTAGGAGACTTGTCCATCAGTGAAACGCAAAGCAGCATGTGGTGAAACAATGTGCTCCGGATCATTGCTGCCAAAGTCACGCACTTCGAGACCGCCTATTGTCAGCGTTTCGCGCTCATTTGCCGTGCCAACATCAGTGACCATGAGCAGTCGGGAGCCGTCAGAGGCATAGACATATTCGGTGCGCACACCGGCGAGGGTTACGGCGGTAATCCGGTTCTCGGCGTCGTATTCCATGACCTTGTCGTCAAGGCCGAGGGTCATATTACCGTTAGCGTCGTAAGTGAAGTTATGCCGTACCGCTTGGTTGTTTAGGGACTTAATCTTACAGGGGGCATGCGGCATAGCTGTGGTGCAATTGGTGCCCTCATAGACATAGTTCCCGACAGCCGAATTGGTGGTGATCCTGCCATATTCATCATAGGCTAAGTTCTGGTCATTGGCGCTGCTGGCCGCGTTCCAATAGCTCGCTATATCCGTTAAACGGCCAAGATGGTCGTAAGCGTATTGGAACCGTACGTTCTGACGCGGAGCACGATGAAGATAAATCTGGCCAGCGGCGGTACGAAAATATTCATCTTTAAGGAGAGGCGGACCGCCATTTATGCCCGTAAGGTGGTTGGAAAACAGCCAGCCGCGCTGTTGGTCGAATGTGTAGTTTTCGACGATGCCATTGCCGTAGGTGATTTGGCTCGGCGCGCCCCAAATGTCGTAGGAACCAATCGTTAAGTAGGTGTCGGTGCTATTAGGGTCAATAACGCTTAGGGGCCGACCGAAGTCGTCGTAGTGAAACTCCAACATGTAATCAAGCGCGGCACCGTCAAAAGGGATTGTTGCTTCCGCACGTAGCTGTCCATTTGGATAGTGGCGATGGCGCATTTCATAACTGTCACTACCAACATCATGAACTTCTACTTTTACTTGCCCAGTTTGATCATAATTATAGGTGACATCATCGTTCGGCCCGTCGATCGAAGTGAGGCGACCTATATTATAGAAGGTTGGCACGGCATCGTCATATCCATAGTCGTAACTAGCTTCCAAGGTAGTACTGTTGCAGAGATCGTTGCAAACTTCCTTTAGGACGACACGGTTCAGCGCATCATATGCGAAAGTAGTTTCCTGACCTGCCGCATTAACTTGGCGGATCAGATTGCCATTGGCATCATAATCCATGGCCCAATTGCCAAGATCTGGGTCTACTGAACGAACTCGGTTGCCGCGGGCGTCATATCTATATTCCCAAACGATACCGTCATCGTTTGCGGTTGCCGTTCCGGTCACATCACCCTGATCAACAATGCCGGTCAGCTGGCCAAGAATATTGTAGTTGTAATATGTAGGTCTCCAACCGAGCGAGGCAGTTGAGCCACCAGCCGGAACGAAGAAATCGCGCCGTTCTTGAACAATTACATTGCCTCGGTAGCCGGTGGTCACTCGATTGTTTTGGCAAGGAGTTGCATACGCAGCAGTTTGATAGTTGGCTGTTATGTCGGCTGCAATATCCGCGTCAAAACAATGCTCATTTAAGGACTGAACCGTCGAATAAAGCGGCCCGCCATTTATCGCATCAAGATCAGCCAAGAAGCTGTAGGTCTGGGGGGACTAGCCTCCGCCTGGTTCATCGTGAAATCGAGATCGGATGAAAGGTAAGCCAACTCGGATCGAGACCCGTCAGCATTTGTTTGGCTCAAGACCCGACCAAGCGGATCATAGGTAAAAGCTGTGCGCTGCGATGCATTGGGAAGAGCCGTAGCGCTAGCGTGCGGATTACCCGTCCAAAGTGCTTGACCGCGGTCATCAAATTCAGTGCGGATGAATACGGCGCCGTCTAGATTTGAAGCATTGCCCAAACCACCTGTACGGTAAACCCGGCCAAAGCCGTCAAAATTGCTTGTTGAATGAACGAAAACGGGTTGAGACGTAGGGTTTATCCAAGTCCTCACGGACGTCCTTATCCTCTGCGCCGTCGGATCCCCCATATCGAGGTCGAGGTAGTCAATATCGGCGTTGTTGCATGGGTCGAAAAATGGCCGGAATGCACCCTTGCCCATGAATGTGACTACATGACCGCCTCGATTTCGGGACGGCCGAGTTCGGTCATTTTGTTGAGAACGTTGACGCCGATCGCGACTTCTGTTTTCTGGTTTTCGAAGTTCCGTGCTTTTAATTTTGGCCCGATGACACCCTTCCAACGTCCAATTTGTGCTTCACCGCAACTCCGCTGATTGTAACCACTGCTGACTTGCCAGGCCAGGCGTCCCTGGGTTTGGATCTCGGCAATGTGGCGGTCACGCTGCGAAGGATCATGCGTCGATTGCGGGCTGGGGATGGCACTTTTCGGAGGCGGAATGATAACCTCAACCGCCTCGCCAAAACGCGCTTTGAGCAGATCGCTGGTCGGTGTGCCGTCATAAGCGCCGTCCGCGAGAAACCGGGAAACAGGCGCGTCGATCTGGTCCAGAAGCCCGGGCAAAGCCGTCGGATCGCCGACGTCGTCCTTGGTCAGGTCAGCGCAGATGATCTCACCGGTCACAAGGTCAAGGCCGAGATGCAGCTTGCGCCATGATTTTCGTCTGGCCCTTGTTTTATGCTTCTCCCTCAGCCAGTCACCTTCGCCAAAAATCTTCAGCCCGGTGCTGTCCACCACTAGATGGATCGGCTCAGTTCTTCGACTTCGGGGCATTTTGGGCAGGATCAGACCTTGGCCCCGGCGCGAAAGGGTCGAGAAATCCGGCACCGAAATATCCAGCCCCATGAGCTTAACCAAACTGCGCATCAACCCTTGTGTCTGGCGCAGCGGTTGTTTGTAAACCACGCCCAACGTCAGGCAAATCGTAATCGCAAGGTCAGTGTATTTTGGCTGCCCACCTCGCGACACCCGGCCCGAAGCAGTCCAAAGTTTAAGCCCTTCAGCGTCGATCCAAACGGTTAAATCACCTCGCCGACGGAGGCTTTCATTATAGTTGGCCCAATTCGTCACCCGATACCGCTTCTTCTCAAACTTATATCGGCGGGCAGAGTTGAATTTATGCGGCATCAAGGGCATCCGGGCAGGAGACAAAGAACTCTGATATCAGACCAACCGTGATCCTTGCAACAACGTCCCAACTACGCGGGTTAAAGCTCTGCAAAAAGCGATAGCCCATTTCAAAGCGGATGGAGAATTACCCGCCAGCCATATGCCACTGGATTTTCTTGATGCTGAGCAACAGGCCACACTTATACGTGACGACGGCACATTCCGGATATCCCTGTACAAGGTGTTTCTGTTCCAGGCTGTTACTACGGCTATTAAATCTGGTGATCTGAATGTGGGGCAGTCTTACAAATATCGTCCCATGGACGCTTACCTAATCGAAAAAGAAAGATGGCATCGGGATAAGGCTCGCCTTCTGGAACGGGCTTGCCTGACGGAATTCTCTGATACTGAAGCCGTGCTGGCCCTTCTAAAAGCCGCCTTATCTGGACAATATGAAACGACAAACAGCAACGCAGCAGCCAATTCGTATTTGAAGCTGCGTAAGGATGGGGCGTTCCATGTTGCGACACCCGCGATGGATGTCCGTGAGGATGATCCATTGGGCGATCTCTTTCCTCAGCGACATGATGTGCCGCTCGCCCAAGTTTTGGAAACCGTCAATAACCACTGCGGCATGCTGCGGTCGCTTGAACATTGGCAACAAACCCATGTGCGGCAGGCTACATCTCACCCAGCTCTCTTGGCCGGGATCATGGGACTGGGCTGCGGAATTGGTGTGCGGAAAATGGCGCGGATATCGTCCAGCATCACGGAAAGCGAGCTGGATCACACCGTGAACTGGCGCTTCTCACTGGAAAACATCCGGGCGGCCAATGATGCCGTGGTCAAATCCATGGACGCGATGGAACTGCCAAATCTCTATCGCCAGACGCAAGACCAGTTGCATACGGCCAGCGATGGCCAGAAGTTCGAGGTGCGCGGCGATAGTCTGCATGCCAGCCGGTCGTTCAAATACTTCGGTCAGGGCCAAGGTGTCAGCGCCTACACCTTTGTCGATGAACGTAACTTCCTGTGGCATTCCCTAATGATCAGCGCCGCTGACCGCGAAAGCGCTTATGTGATCGACGGGTTGATGCACAACGACGTCGTGAAAAGTGATATCCATTCCACCGACACTCACGGATATACCGAGGCAGTCTTTGGCCTGACCCACATGCTCGGGTTTTCCTTTGCCCCACGTATCAAAGGCGTTGGGAAACAGACGCTTTATATTTTTAAACCAAGAAACCAAGCCGCTGAAGACTGGGTGGTCCAGCCAGACAAAACAATCAATGAAACCGTCATCCGAGAAAACTGGGATGACCTTCTGCGCCTTGTGGCCACCATTAAGCTGAAAGAAAACACCGCGTCCGACATCTTCAGACGGCTAAACTCCTATTCGCGCCAGCATGCCCTGTATCAAACGATGAAAGCCTTTGGACAGATCATCAAATCCCTGTTCATCCTACGCTATGTTGACGACCTGGCGCTACGCCAAGCCATTGAAAAACAGCTCAACAAAGTCGAACTGGCCAACCGGTTCACCCGCGCCGTGGCCGTCGGTAATCCACGCGAATACACCCAGACCGAAAAGGAAGAGCAGGAAATCGCAGAGGGATGCAATCGCCTCATCAAAAACAGCATCATATGCTGGAACTATCTGTATCTCGCCCGACAGATCGAAAAGGTTCCGGACCTCGAGGCCAAAGAAAACCTGCTGCGCCTGATCGCAGCTCATTCACCCATGTCATGGGCCCACATCAACATGCTTGGTGAATACGACTTCTCAGAAGAAAAGCTCCGCGACACCCTCGGAATCCTGCCCCCGAAAAAGGCCGCGTAAAGTCAGTGCAAAAACAGGAGGGACAAAAAATAAGAAAACCCTATAAGATCAACCAAATACCGAGACCCCTGTGGGACTTCGCGTTCCTTTGTTGGGACGAACCCAACGCCGCCGTGGCCTGCCTCAAACTGGAAAACAGGCGGGAAACTGCGGCCGATATCCGCGATGCGGTCTGTTTAGCACGACCGGGGGAGGCCTTGGGCCCCGCTGGCGATATGTTTTTGGCCTGGCGCAAATTGGCACGGATCAATCCGACCGCATCGGGGTGGAAAGATCGGGTGACGAAATTACTTCCGGGTCCGGTTGCTGAGGCTGTGCCTGAGATAGGCTCGTTTGTTGGATCGCCGGTTGGCCAGGCGGCACAAGTACTAGCGATCGTCCTGGGACAGTTTCCGCGACAGGAAGCGGCGGCGTTGATGCTGGCGGATCTGGTCCTGGCGCGCGCGGTTGGTTGGGATCGGACAATGCCGTTACTGGCGGCGCATTTGTCTCGGAAAGACGTTCGCATGATTTCTGATCGAGGGATAGAACCCATGCTGTGCGTTCATCGGGCGATGGTTGCAGCTTGTGATGGAGTTATTCGCAGCGCAGCTGATCAGAGCCGCCGTGCCGAAAAGCTCCGCGCCATTGCACCGAAGCTGCGGGCTAAAGGATCGGATGAGGCGCTGGACCTGTTTTTGAGGCATGACGCCCTAATGTCCGGGGCGCTGCCGCTGGCGGATCGTGCGGCGCGACGGTTGTGTGATCGGTTGGTGGAATTGGGCGTTGTGCGTGAATTGACCGGGCGGCCGACGTTCCGACTGTATGGGGTGAAGCATGGCAAATGATAAAACCGTGCTTGATGTTGAATTGGAGGACCTGCCGCCCGAGTTGCGTTGGCGGGAATGGATGGGGCGGGTCGTCGGGCAGGGGGTGTCTGTCGATCTGCTAATTGAAGATGTTGTGATCGAGCTGAAGGGGAGGCCCTATGAATTGATGGCGGTCGCAGACGGCTGGCTAATGCGGACGCGAGTGCAGTTTGCGCAAGCCATTCGCGTTGCGGCGGATGTGAACGAACAGCTGATGGATTTGAACGAATTTGAAGTCGCTGTGCTAGCCGCTATTGCTTATCACCAGCCGCTGGCGCGTGATGGCCTCAAGGAAATATTTGGTAAAGATTTTGGTCGCGATCTGATTGGGCGGCTACGATTGCGGGAGTTAATCACCACGGGGCCGCGCAGTCCGAGAGCAGGGGCACCATATACCTATGTGACCACGCCGAAGTTCTTGGTGGCGTTTGATCTGCGGAGCCTGCGGGACTTGCAGGATATGGAGCAGCTACAGGATGCTGGCTTGGCGGTAAGCGGGTAGATGATTGGTTCAATTCAAGGGATTTACTATTCAATCAAATCGGATAGACCGATGTTGCTTCCCTATGAAAGCAACTAAAAGCATGTACCCACTTTTCTCATGATCGTGCATTGTGGGGCGTAATCCCACTTCCTCGCTCTCGCAGAGCATAGGCGATTTGGCTCATCTTTGCCCAGACGATGGACATCAATCTCATGGCCTTGAGTCAACTGGCGCAAAACGATAGTGATTTGAAATGGCAGCAGTAGAAATATCTGGCAAGAGGGCCCGCATGTTCCGGGTAACCCACATTGCGAACGTCCCATGGATTCTCGAGAATGGCCTACACTGCAAGAGTTCCGCTATAGTTGATCCTGGTTTTGAACGAATTGGCAACTTGGAGTTGATACAGAAGAGAGCGTCGCGAAATATCCCGATAGAGCCTCAAGGAACCCTGTCCGACTACATCCCCTTTTACTTCACACCCTATTCAATGATGATGTACAATATCAAAACCGGATATGGGGAAATCCGACATGTGCCAAACAAAGATCTGGTTCTGCTCGTAACTTCGATCCACCATATCGAGAAACGCGGTTTAGATTTCGTTTTTACCGACAGACACGCTTATCTCAAAACGGCACAGTTCTTCAATTCGAGCGCGAACCTAAACGAAATCGATTGGGAACTGCTTCAGTCTCGCGACTTCCAGAGAGACCCTGATGATCCCGCAAAGACAGACCGATATCAGGCGGAGGCTCTCGTGCACCAACAGATGACTATGCAAGACTTGCTTGGAATTGTATGTTATACCAAGAACGAAATGGGAACACTTATGCAACACGTGGCAGATAGCGGGCTGGACACCAAAGTGGTGGCGCGTCCAGGTTGGTACTTCTGATGATCAAATTTACGACTGGAAACTTGCTGAAGGCAGACGTCGAAGCTGTTGTAAATACTGTCAATACGGTTGGCGTTATGGGCAAAGGTATCGCACTAATGTTCAAGGAGGCGTTTCCAGCTAACTTCGATGCCTATTTCAAAGCATGTAAGGCGAAACAGGTGAAAACCGGCACCATGTTCGTGACCGAGAACCTTCAGCTTATGGGCCCACGTTGGATCATCAATTTCCCAACCAAGACCCATTGGCGCGTCAAGACCAAGCTTGAGTGGGTAGAATCTGGCCTCATCGACCTTGTGAGGGTTATTGAAAATAGGGATATTAAATCGATAGCTATTCCCCCTCTAGGATGCGGAAACGGGGGGCTCGACTGGTCAACAGTCCGACCTATGATTTTTAGTGCCCTTGAGCCAATTCAAGGCGTTGAAATTGTTGTCTTTGAACCGACCGGCAAGTACCAAAATGTGGCGAAGCGAACAGGTGTTAAAAAGCTCACTCCAGCTCGTGCTCTCGTAGCAGAAATGGTAAGGCGATATGCCTTGCTTGGTATCGAGTGCTCCATTTTGGAGGTTCAGAAGCTTGGCTGGTTCTTGGAACGTGGCGCAAGGCTCATAGGTAAAGAAGGAAGCCTGAATTTCGAATTTTCCGCAAATAAATATGGCCCATATTCCGAACGCATGAGACATCTGTTAGACAGTTTGGACGGAAGCTATCTAAATTGCGACAAGAGACTTGGAGACGCTGGGCCAAATGATCTGATCTCATTTCGAGACGATCAAAAAGAGTTCGTGCAGACATACCTTCGGTCCGGGGAAGGTAAAGAATTTGCTCCCGTCCTGGAATGGGCTGCCTCGATAATCGACGGTTTTGAATCCCCTTTAGGAATGGAGCTGTTGGCTACGGTCGATTGGCTAGTACAACGGGAAAGCGTAGACTATGACGTTTCGTCGATCAAATCAGCGTTGGGGACATGGGCGGGCGGAAAGCAAGCAGGGTTACGCAAGTTGAAAATATTCGATGATAGGTTGATCGAAATTGCCATGGCCCAGCTGAAAGACGCTAACTCCGATGGTTCTCAGTACATTCAAAACTAAACTCACCGACAAAATCCGATCTTGAAGACAAAGCCGAGGCTGTCAAGCACCTACAATTGGGCGCCCCTTCGAGTCCACGTTTACAAGTCAACTCCGTACCAAAATCGATTAAATCGCCTTTGCAACAGTGAATTGAGGCGTGTAGTTACAATTACGCTGAGAGTCGTCATGCTCCACAGCTTCCAGGTGATCCAAACACACTAAATCGAGATCAAGTAGCTGCCGCGGCTCTGTCGCAAAGTTTTTCAGGGACTAAGTGAGAGTGTACGCTGGACACAATTATCCGGCGAGGGCCGCGAACTGCTTGAAAGGCGATACGCCATT
>NVXG01000009.1 GCA_002733805.1 Robiginitomaculum sp.
AAAGCGCCGGTGTGTCCATGCCAAAGACATCGCGGATGGCCTTCATCTCGGCAATATCGCCAACGGGCGTCGAGGTGGCATGGGGGTTGATATAATCAATTGGTCCTGGTGCGGTTTGCATGGCCAGACGCATAGCGCGCTCGGCCCCTTCGCCTGAAGGCTGGACCATGTCATAGCCATCAGACGTGGCCCCATAGCCGGTAATCTCGGCATAGATTTTGGCACCGCGCGCCAGTGCATGTTCGCGTTCTTCAACGATCACAATCCCGGCACCGCCGGCAATAACAAAGCCATCGCGGTCTACATCAAAGGCGCGGCTGGCGCGTGTTGGTGTGTCATTATATTTGCTGGACATGGCGCCCATGGCATCAAACAGCGCCGACATGGCCCAATATAGCTCTTCGCCGCCGCCCGCAATGACCACATCCTGCTTGTCCCATTGGACCTGCTCTGTCGCTGCACCAATGCAACGCAGGAATTGGTTGATAATGCCTTGGCGTTTGATCGCTTGCGGATCGAGGGCATCATGGTGCCCCGGGCCGATATAAAAGCCACGGATGTTGCAACGGACGTAAAAGACCTGGCCAAAGAGTTTATTTCCGCCGGGCACTCACGTTTGCCGGTTTATCGCGGGAATTTGGATGATCCACTGGGCATGGTGCATATTAAGGATTTGTTGCCGCTGCTTTTGCCGGGAAACAAGTCAAAACCAGCTACCTTGAAATCCATCACTCGGGATGTGTTGTTTGTCCCGCCTTCGATGAATGCGGATGATTTATTGGTTCGTATGCAAAAGACCCGGGTCCACATGGCGCTGGTGGTTGACGAGTATGGCGGCACAGACGGGTTGGTCACGCTGGAGGATTTAATTGAGCAAATTGTCGGCGATATTGAAGATGAGCATGACACGAATGTCTTGATGTTGAAGAAAACCGGCCCGGAATGTTGGGAGGCCAGTGCCCGCATCCCGATTGATGAACTGGAAGAAGCGATTGGAACGCAATTTCGCACCGGCCAGGATGACGATGATGTGGAAACACTGGGTGGCCTGATTTTCACCATGGCCGGGCGGGTGCCCGCAGCGGGCGAGGTGTTGCGTCATGGTG
Source organism: Robiginitomaculum sp. (assembly GCA_002733805.1). GTDB lineage: Bacteria > Pseudomonadota > Alphaproteobacteria > Caulobacterales > Maricaulaceae > Robiginitomaculum_B. The sequence goes on from NVXG01000009.1 coordinate 1,107, forward strand.
CCGGGTTTGAATTTGAGATCACCCGGGCTGACCCACGGCGGATTTTGTCGCTGATTGTGCGCCGAATTGACGCTCAGGATATAGCGCAAAAGCCATGAGCATGGCGGCCCAATCACCCGATGAGTCAATCCTGCGAAAACCAGCCTATTGGTTGCGGGGCCGATCCAAATGGCAAGCACGGTTTTGTGCTTTTGGATTGGGCGTTCTGTATGTAGGCGGCCATGCCCCTTATTTTTTGTGGCCAGCATCGATGGTGGCAATTACCGGCCTGATTTGGCTACTGGATGGTGCGGGAAAAACCGCACGACCGGTTCGAAATGGTGCATTTATCGCGTGGTATTTTGGCTTAGGACAATTTCTGGCCGGCATGTACTGGATCGGATTTGCTTTCATCGAGAGAGGCCCGGCTTTTGTGCCGATCATGCCGCTGGCGGTGTTTTTGCTGGCCGGTGGGCTGGCCCTGTTCTGGATGGCGGCCGGCGCAATTGCCATGCGCTATTGGTCACGTCGGGCCAGCCGGGTCTTGCTGTTTGTGTGTTGTGTCTTTGCCGCAGAATGGTTGCGCGGGCATATTTTTACTGGGTTGCCGTGGAATATACCGGGACTGGTCTGGCCAGCCGGGGGCATGATCTCGCAAAGCGTATCTTGGCTGGGCATTTGGGGATTGAGCCTGCTCACCCTGCTGGCATTTGCCGCACCGGCAGCCCTGCCTTGGTCGCGAGATGGGTCGTTGGCCCGTTCCCTGCCGGCCATTGGTTCCTTTTTGTGTTTTGCCATTTTGTTTGGCACAGGCCTGGCGCGTTTGGATGCGGCGGAAAACCAGATGGTTCAGGGGGTTCGGCTGCGGGTTATTCAGGCGCGGATTGATCAATCTGAAAAATGGGACCCGGTCAACCGCCAGATGATGATTGATCATTATCTGGGGTTAACCGCAGCGCCGGGCTTGGGCAGCATTACCCATCTGATCTGGCCAGAAGGTGCGTTGCCCTTATTGTTGCTGGAAAGCCCGGACGTGCTGGAGCAAATGGCAGCCCGGCTGGCTGATGGCCCGTTATTATTGATGGGCGTTACCCGCCGTGAAGTGGACAGCAACCAGCAGATTTTGTTTCGCAACTCGTTGGCCGCGTTGTCCTTTCGCAACGGAACTCCGGCACTGGAGATGGTCTATGACAAGCACCATTTAACCCCGTTTGGCGAATATCTGCCGTTTGGGAATTTTCTGGCAAAATCGGGTATTAAGGCGCTGACCCCATTGGGCGGTGGATTTACCCCGGGGCCGGAACCGGTCAGCGTCGAGTTACCAGGTGCGCCGCGCTTTAGTCCGCAGATTTGCTATGAAGCCATTTTTTCGGGGTTTACCCCCAATAAAGACCAGCGTCCGGGCTGGATTGTAAATGTCACGAATGATTCGTGGTTTGGTCCGACCACCGGCCCGGCCCAACACGCCCAGCAAGCCAGAATTCGGGCCATTGAAGAGGGCGTGCCGGTTGTACGTTCTGCAAGTTCAGGCATTTCCGGGGTGATTGATCCGTATGGCCGCATGTTGGCGGGGGCCAAACCGCATGCCAATACACATATTGATGCTGACTTGCCGGCCGCTTTGCCGCCAACCTTTTTTAGCCGGTTCTCTAGCCTGGGACTTGTGCTGTGGGTTTTGTTAGTGCTAACATACACGGTATGGTTGTCTCGTAGGCAATGAACTTTAAGTTGAGTCGATTTTCATTTTAGGGATCGACCCAGACAAACACACTTGCTAAACAAGTTTAGGCGTATTTTCGAAACCAAAACGATGGTGCGTCAAAACGTAGAGATCTTATTGTGGTAGAAAAAGTTCCAAATCCGGTGGATGTGCATGTGGGTGTTCGGGTTCGATTGCGCCGGTTGATGATGCAAATGAGTCAGGATCGTCTAGGCGACAAACTGGGTGTTACGTTTCAGCAGGTTCAAAAATACGAACGCGGTGCAAACCGGATCAGTGCCTCTCGGTTGTGGGGTATGGCTGAGATTCTGGAAGTACCCATTCAGCACTTTTTTGAAGGGCTGAAAGAGAAGGGTGAAGCGTACGGTTTTGCCGAAGATGACGAAACGCCGATGGTCTATGATTTCATCAACTCAACGGACGGGGTTCAACTGGCGTCAGCGTATTCGCGCATTTCCGATCCCAAAGTTCGGCGGCAAATTCTGCAACTGGTTCGCTCTTTAGGCAACGATGTGACCAGCGATTCGACCGCCGATTGATTGCTAAATTCAGAACGCTACAAAATTACCCATTGCATTTTGCCGGATTTTGGCCTTTGGTGCGCGCCAGCGAGACATAAAGCTTTCTTTATGTCTTCGATTCGCCAAAATCAGGGAGCTGTTTTGTGAGCCGCCAAAATTATATATTTACCAGTGAAAGTGTGTCTGAGGGACATCCGGATAAAATCTGTGATCGTATTTCAGACGAAGTTGTTGATTTGTTTCTGTCGCGGGACCCACAGGCTCGCGTTGCCTGTGAAACCCTGGTGACCACCGATCGCATCGTTTTGGCTGGTGAAGTACGTTGCGCTGGCAAAGTAGACGACGATGAAATTGAAGCACGGGTTCGGGCTGCGGTGCGTGATATTGGCTATGAACAAGAAGGGTTTCACTGGAAAACCGCGAAGGTTTCTAATTATTTGCACGCTCAATCCACTGACATTGCAGCGGGTGTTGATGCGGGTACCGGCTCCTACACCGAAGAAGGCGCGGGCGATCAGGGGATCATGTTCGGGTATGCAACCACCGAAACGCCGGATCTGATGCCGGCCCCGATCCAGTATTCCCACGATATTTTATCGCGCATGGCCCGCTTGCGTAAAGACGACCGCAATTTGGGTCTGGAACCTGACGCGAAAAGCCAAGTAACTTTGGTCTATGAAAATGGTGTGCCGGTACGAGCTGGCTCCGTAGTGATCTCGACCCAACACCGCGAAGGCTTAAGCCCGGCCGACATTCGTGAAATTGTTCGGCCGATCGTGCTGGATGTGCTGCCAGAAGGTTGGATGTGCGACGAACCAGATTTTTATGTAAACCCGACCGGCAACTTTGTGATCGGTGGACCGGTTGGTGATAGTGGCTTGACCGGACGCAAGATCATTGTCGACACCTATGGCGGTGCAGCCCCGCATGGCGGCGGCGCATTTTCAGGCAAAGACCCGACCAAAGTGGACCGCTCTGCGGCGTATGCCAGCCGGTATCTGGCCAAAAACGTGGTGGCTGCTGGTCTGGCTGATCGTTGTACCATACAGCTTTCCTATGCCATTGGTGTGGCCAAGCCTTTGAGTGTTTATCTTGACCTGCACGGCACAGAAAAATGCGATGCGGCCAAGCTGGAGCTGGCTCTACCGGAGATCATGGATTTAAGCCCTCGGGGTATCCGCGAAACGCTGGAACTGAACCGACCGATTTATGCGCGTACTGCGGCCTATGGCCATTTTGGCCGTCAGCCCGACAATCAGGGTGGGTTTTCTTGGGAGCGCACCGATCTTGTCGAAAGCATCCGCCAGTTCGCCGGATAAGCCCAGCTCGCCGGATAAGCAACGGGTCCGTCCAGGTCTGTACGGCCGCTCCAAAGGCAAAACCCTAAGTCCGAAGCAGCAAGGCCTGATCCAGCACTTTCTGCCAACGCTTGGGCTGCCTGAGGGTGAGATTGATCCTCGAGGTTTGTGGCCTGATGCGGATCAAATCTGGATCGAGATTGGCTTGGGCGGCGGCGAGCACTTTGTGGCGCAAGCGGCAGCTAACCCAGATCAGCAATTGATCGGGTTTGAGCCGTTTCAAAACGGCATGGCGAAAACCTTGAACACAGTAGAGCGGCTTGGGTTACGCAATGTCAGCCTGACCATGGGTGATGCCAGGCTGACCTTGTCACGGTTTGTGGCTGGCTGCGTTGACCGGATTTTTATTCTGTATCCGGATCCGTGGCCAAAACGTCGGCATTGGAAACGGCGGTTGATCCAGCCAGACTTTGTCCGTGAGTTGTCGCGGTTGTGCCGGGTTGGTGCCGAAATACGTTTTGTCTCTGATATTGACCATTATCAGCAAGCTGCGTTGTGGCAGTTTTTGCAAAACCCTGATTTTACCTGGACGGCTGAAAGCTGTGCTGACTGGCAGGCTCCACCCGAAGACCATACTACGACCAAATACGAGCAAAAAGCATTTCGTGAAAAACGCACACCTGCCTATTTGCATTTTGTAAAAAGGGCAGTATAACCCCGCCAACAACTTGGCTGATGTGCATTGGCACTCAGGCGGGCTCCGAAACCGGGGACCGCCTTTTTATTTGGCCCAGTCATTTATTTGGCACAGCCAAAAGACAGAACAGGAATTTGCCGGACGTGCGTGCAAAGACAGAAATCGAACGAAGAGTATTACGGCTGATCGAGCCGGTGTGCGCCGAACAGAATCTGGTTGTGGTGCGCGTGCGTCTTTTAGGCCGCGAAAAAAACAATATTTTACAAATTATGGCTGAACGAGCCAGTGACGGACAATTGGAAGTTGGTGCTTGCGCGCGTCTGAGTCGGGCCATCTCTGCACTGATTGATGTGGAAGACCCGGTTGCCGGGAAATACAATCTGGAAGTATCTTCGCCGGGCATTGATCGACCGCTGACTTTATTGGCCCATTTTTCCACTTGGGCCGGGTTTGACGCAAAAATTGAACTAGATCGACTGGTCGAGGGCCAGCGACGGTTCAAAGGAAAATTGGCCGGTGTGGAAGACGAAAACATTTTGATTGATCTGGATGGCGAAACCGAAACCGCTCATATCCCATTTGACTGGATCGCGGATGCCAGATTGGTGTTAACCGATGAACTATTGAAAAAGAGCATGTCCCGCGCCAAACGGCAGGCTAGCTCAACAGGAGAGAACGACCATGAGCATTAGTGGTGTAAGTGCGAACCGCCTTGAATTGTTGCAAATTGCCAAGGCAGTTGCCGCAGAAAAATCAATTGAGGAAAGCATCGTTTTGGAGGCCATTGAAGAGGCCATGCAAAAAGCTGCCCGGACCCGCTATGGGTCGGAGCTGGACATTCGCGCCAAAATCAATCCGGTCACCGGAGAATTGGCGCTGAGCCGCAATGTGACCGTAGTGGAAGAAGTCGAAAATGATTCGACCGAGATGTCGCTGGTTGAAGCCCGCCAGATCGAGCCAAAAACTGAATTAGGTCATGTGTTTGTTGAAGAACTTCCGCCAATGGAATTTGGCCGTGTTGCATCACAAACCGCCAAACAGGTCATTACGCAAAAAGTACGTGAAGCAGAACGGGCCCGCCAATACGAAGAATACAAAGACCGGGTTGGCGAAGTGGTCAATGGCATTATTCGCCGGGTTGAATATGGCAATGTCATTGTTGATCTGGGCCGGGCCGAGGGCATTATCCGGCGCAATGACGGAATTCCGCGCGAAAACCTGCAAACCAATGACCGGACGCGGGCTTATATTTATGAAGTACGCGAAGAAGCGCGTGGCCCACAAATCTTTTTGTCGCGGGCCCATCCTGACCTGATGGCCGCTTTGTTCTCGCAGGAAGTGCCGGAAGTCTATGACGGTATTATCCAGATCCCGTCAGTGGCTCGTGATCCGGGTAGCCGGGCTAAAATTGCCGTGATTTCGAATGACAGCTCAATCGATCCGGTTGGGGCTTGTGTCGGGATGCGCGGTAGCCGGGTGCAAGCTGTGGTTTCAGAACTGCAAGGCGAAAAAATTGACATTATCCAATGGTCAGAAGACCCAGCGACGTTCCTAGTCAACGCCATGGCGCCAGCCGAAGTTAGCAAGGTGATCATGGACGATGAAGCGGGCCGCGTTGAAGTTGTGGTTCCCGAGGACCAATTGTCATTAGCCATTGGTCGACGCGGACAAAATGTCCGTCTGGCCTCACAACTGACCGGCTGGACCATTGATATTTTGACGGAAGAACAAGAGTCCGAACGTCGTCAGGCCGAGTTTGCCGAGCGGACTCAGATATTTATGGAAGCGCTTGATGTCGACGAGATGATCGCACAATTGCTAACTTCGGAAGGCTTTGAAACGGCTGAAGAGGTGGCATATGTTGCTGCCTCCGAAATTTCTGCAATTGAGGGGTTTGACGATGACACGGCAAACGAGCTGCAAATGCGGGCCAAAGAGTATCTGGATGCGCAAGCAGCCAAACTCGATGCCAAACGAAAAGAACTGGGCGTTGAGGACAAACTGGTTGATCTGCCATTTATCACGTTGGACATGGCGGTTCGTCTGGGCGAAGCGGATTTCAAAACCCTTGAAGATTTTGCCGGGTTGATCCCGGATGATCTACGCGGCTGGTTTGAGAGCAAAGACGGCGAGCGTGTTCGCGAAACGGGCGTTTTTGAAAAAGAAAAACTTAGCATTGAAGACGCCAATTCGATGATCATGCAAGCGCGAGTTGCGGTTGGCTGGATAACGGAAGAGGAATACGCCCAGATGCTGGCCGATGAAGCGGCAGAAGAAGCTGGCGTCGAAGGCGAGGGCGAAGCTGCCACAGAGGGAGAAGCGGCTTCGACTTGATCGGAACATATCGGCCAAAACCCATGCGCGAACGAAAATGCATTGTCAGCAATGAAGTGTTGCCTGAGACTGAGCTGATCCGCTTTGTGGTGGATATGGAGGCAAATGTTTTGCCCGATATCCGCGCCAAGGCTCCGGGTCGCGGGGTTTGGGTCGGCGCAAAGCGTGAACTGCTTGACGAAGCGATTGGCAAAAAGGGCTTTGCCCGGGGGTTTAAATCCCAGGTGAAGGTGCCAGATGGTTTGGTTGATCTAGTTGAGCAGCAATTGCGGGTTTTATGTCTGGATTTGATGGGAATGGCTCGGCGCTCCGGCCAATTGGTTGGCGGATTCGAAAAAGTTCGCAGTGCCGTTCGCACACAAAAACCCGGCTGGTTGATCGAGGCCGAAAACGGATCAGCCGACGGTAGAAATAAAATCCTTGGCTTATGTCGGGGGGTATGGGACGAGGTGCCTTTGGTCGGCTGTTTTGATGACCTGGCTTTGGGTAAAGCATTGGGCCGCGAGCATGTTGGCCATGTTTTTATGAATTCCGGTGCAATTGCGACACGCTTTGGCTTGCAATTGCAGCGTCTTTCGGGTTTTACCCCCCTCATACCCTTGCAATGGGGTAAAAAGGACGGTTGAAACACAGCCCAAGCTGGTTAGGTTAGCAAACCTTCGGCCCGGGTCCAGAAAAACAGGCGAACAACCCGCCTGCTTTTTTGTTGTTTATGAATTGGTTGTGGAAGAAAAACGCATGACAGATGCGAAAGATGACAAAGGCACCGGTAGCGGTCGCAAAACCTTCACGTTGAAAAGTGGTGGCCCCGGTGTGGTGCGCCAAACCTTTTCCCGTGGACGGACCAAAGCGGTTGTTGTCGAGAAAAAGCGCAAACGATTGGTTGGCGCGCCGGGCGCTCAGCAACCGGCTGCACCGTCTCCCGATGCCACGGTGGCTGATCCTGCGCCAAAAGTTGAAGATATTGCAGCCAAAGCCCGGGCGTTGGGTTTATCTGTAGAAGAATATAAAGCGCGACAAACTGCATTGGCTGCGGCGCGCGCCCAGCGCGATGAACGCGAAAACAAAGCCAAAGCCCAAGAAGAAGAACGGCAGCAACGCGCCCAAGAGGAAAAAGAAGAACTGGTTCGGTTGCAGCGCGAAAAATCTGAAGCTGAAGCCCAAGCTATCGCACAGGCCGAAGCGGCTGCTGCTGCATTGGAGGTGGCAAGTTCGGACAGCGTAAAACCGGCAACGGCTCGCCCGCGTCCTGACAAGCAAGAAGCACCCAAACATGGCGACCGTCCAGCCAGCGAGAGCTTTGGCGGACGGATCAAGAAAAAACGGCCGGAAACCAAAAACCAGCCACGCAGCAGAAATGAGCAAAAGCGCCGCCAAGGCAAGCTGACCATTTCGTCAATCCTCAGTGATGAAGACGGGCAGCGTCAGCGCTCCCTTGCTTCCATGCGCCGCGCCCGGGAACGGGAAAAAGAACGGCGCATGTTGGGCGATAAAGCCAAACCCAATAAAGCATCTCGTGAAGTGGTGGTCCCGGAAAGTATTACCGTGGCGGAACTTGCCTTGCGGATGAAAGAACGAGCCCGTGACGTGGTGAAATACCTGATGTCACAGGATGAAATGAAACAGCGCGATGATGTGCTGGATGCGGATATGGCTGAATTGGTTGTCGAGGAATTTGGCCACACGGTTCGCCGGGTTGCGGCCAGTGATGTCGAAGATGGTTTTCTGGGCGAAGACGATGACGAGGTTGATCTGAAGCCCCGTCCGCCAGTGGTTACCATTATGGGCCACGTGGACCATGGCAAAACATCCCTGTTGGATGCGTTGCGTTCAACTGACGTGGTTTCGGGCGAAGCGGGCGGGATCACTCAACATATTGGTGCCTACCAGATCAAGGTAAAATCCGGTGAGCGAGTAACCTTCTTGGATACACCGGGACACGCAGCCTTTTCTTCGATGCGTCTGCGCGGCGCCCATGCGACCGATATTGTCGTGCTGGTGGTGGCCGCCGATGACGGCGTGATGCCGCAAACCATTGAGGCGATCAATCACACCAAAGCCGCTGGTGCTCCAATGATTGTTGCGGTCAATAAAATGGACCGTGAAGGGGCCAACCCAACCAAGGTTTTGCAGGATTTGTTGCAACACGAAATCATTGTGGAAGCCATGGGTGGCGAAGTGCAGGCCCGCGAAATTTCTGCCTTGAAGAAAACCGGGCTGGATGAACTGGTTGAAGCCATTTTGCTGCAAGCTGAATTGCTGGAATTAAAAGCCAATCCAGATCGCGATGCTGATGGCATTGTCATTGAAAGTCAGGTCGACAAAGGCCGTGGTTCTGTGGCAACCCTTTTGGTCAAACGCGGCACCTTGAAACGCGGCGATATTGTGGTGGCGGGCAAAGCCTGGGGCAAAGTCAAAGCCCTGACCGACGAGCGAAATCAGCGCCTGAAAACCGCTGGACCATCGCTGCCGGTTGAGGTTTTGGGATTGAATAGCGCCCCGGCGCCGGGCGAACCGTTTGCCGTGGTTCAATCAGAAGCCAAAGCGCGTGAGATCACGGAATACCGGATTGATAAAGAGCGTGATGAGGTGTCTGGAACACCGGATGCCATGGCCAGCCTTGAGCAAATGATGGCTCGCTTGCAGGAAAAAGCTGTTGATGAAGTGGCATTGGTGGTCAAAGCCGACGTTCGCGGGTCAACTGAGGCTATTGTGCAATCGTTGGAAAAACTGGGCAATGACGAGGTCAAAGCCAAAATTATCCATGCTGGTGTTGGCGGGATTACCGAGTCGGATATTTTGCTGGCGCGCGGATCAAACGCACCGGTAATTGCCTTTAATGTGCGGGCCAATAAACAGGCGCTTGATCTGGCCACGCGTGAAGGTGTCGAGATCCGGTATTACTCAATCATCTATAATGTGTTGGACGATATCAAAGCCGTGCTCGAGGGTATGTTGGCCCCCGAGGTCAGAGAGACCTTCATTGGCTATGCTGAAATTCTCGAAGTGTTTGACATCTCGAAACTGGGCAAGATCGCCGGCTGTAAAATCACCGAGGGCGTGGTCAAACGTGGCTGTAAGGTCCGGTTGTTGCGCGATGATGTGGTGATACACGAAGGTGACCTTTCCACATTGAAACGCTTCAAGGACGAGGTTGAGGAAGTCCATGCCGGACAGGAATGTGGCATGGCCTTCTTGAAATACCACGATCTGCAAAAAGGTGATCGTATCGAGTGTTTTACCGTCAAAGAGATCAAACGCGAGCTGTAAAGTCTTGATGGCGCCGACTAAAGTTGGCGGTAAATAACAACACTACACAATTTGTCATCACCCGGTTTATCCGGGTGATCCAGTTCTTCCTGTGCTCTTCAGAAGCAAGCTGGATTGCCCGGACCAGCTGTGCAATGACACGGTGATGAAAGTGAACACAAAATTCAAGGTCTGTTGTATTGCCTCGATTGCTGAGGCAGAGCAGGCCATTGCCACCGGGGCGTGGGCGATTGGTCTGGTCGGGCAAATGCCTTCCGGGCCGGGGCCGGTTTCGGACCCCACCATTCGCGAAATTGCTGATGCGACTCATGATCGTGTGCATAGATTTTTGCTGACGAGTCGCACCGGGCCAGTCGAGGTCGTGGAGCACGTGCAATTTTGCGGCACAGATATTGTGCAATTGGTCGATGCAGTTCCGGTTGAAACCTATCAGCTTTTGCGCCAGTCCTGCCCGCAGGTGCAAATCGTACAAGTGGTCCATGTCCAAGATGAGACGGCGCTTGCCCAAGCCCGCCACGCCGCAAAATATTGCGACATGGTCTTGCTGGACTCTGGCCAACCAGATGGGTTGCTCAGGACGTTGGGCGGCACCGGCAAAACCCACAATTGGGATATCTCAAAGCAAATTGTCGAAGCGCTGGACAAGCCAGTGCTTCTGGCCGGAGGTCTTTCACCCGAAAATATATCAATGGCTTGCGCCCATGTTGGGCCGTTTGCAGTGGACCTGTGTACCGGTATTCGCGACAAGCAATATCGGCTGGATCCACAAAGGCTTGCACAATTTGCCGCAAAGCTGTAGTTCAAGCGCCCTTTAGAGCAGAAGAAACGCCCATGGCCCGCAAAAAATCAAAAAACAAACCGCCCAGTCAGCGCCAATTACGGGCTGGCGAGCTAATCCGCCACGCGTTGGTCGATATATTGGCCCGTGAAGAATTGCGCGATGCAGACCTAAAAGGGGTGTCGGTTACCGTATCCGAAGTGCGCTGTGCGCCTGATTTGCGCCATGCTCAGGTATATTGTAGTCCGCTTGGTAGTGGCGATGCCACCAAAATGGTCGAGGCGTTGAATCGGTGTTCCAGATTTTTGAACGGTCGCTTGAGCCGCGAAATGTCGATGAAATATACGCCGCGTTTGCATTTTACACCGGATATCAGTTTTGAAACGGCCAGCGCGATGGATCAATTGCTACACCGCCCCGAAGTGGCGCGTGATTTGGCCGGGTCGCAAAACATTGAAAATCCCACAGAGCCAGACGATACATGAGCCGCCGTAAAAAGGGGCGTGATATCTCCGGTTGGTTGGTGCTCGACAAACAACAAGGCCTGTCTTCCAACCATGCTTTGGGGAAAGCGCGATATTTGCTCGATGCTAAAAAGGCCGGACATGCTGGGACGCTGGACCCGATGGCCACCGGTGTGCTGCCCTTGGCCTTTGGCGAAGCTACCAAGACCATTCCTTTCATGATGGATGCCACCAAGGGCTACCAGTTTACGATTTTGTTTGGGAGCAGTACCGATAGTCTGGATGCGGAAGGCAAGGTGCTGGCCGAAAGTGATGCCCGGCCGACAGCCGACGCGATCCGGGCCACCCTGCCAGACTTTATCGGCAAAATTGAACAAGTCCCGCCCATTTTCTCAGCCATTCATGTGGATGGCCAGCGCGCTTATAAACTGGCTCGCGAGGGCAAGGAAGTTGAGCTAGCGGCCCGCACCGTAGAGGTTTTTGAGCTGACGATGACCGGCGAAGAACAGGGGGTCAGCGCCTCGTTTGAACTGGTTTGCGGCAAGGGTACCTATGTGCGTTCATTGGCCCGGGACATCTGCGCGCGGCTGGGGGTCGAGGGCCATGTAAATGTCTTGCGCCGCACCCGGGTTGGCCCGTTTGATGAAAGCTGTGCAATAACCCTCGACGACTTGCAAGAAATGGTGCATAAGGCGCCCGCCTTTGAGCCGAATTTACCGGTTGAGACCGCGCTGGCCGACATCCCGGCGCTGGCCGTAACCGAAAATGAAGCAAAAGACCTAAGGCAAGGACGAGCCATCTTGGCTCCCGCAACATTAAACGAGAACGACGAAACCGTGATCGTGGCAAAGTTTGCAGGAACTCTGGTGGCTTTGACGAAAATACGAGACGGGCAATTGTGCCCTTTTCGAGTGTTTAATTTGAACTGAGGAGTAATCGATGTCGATTACGATCGAAAAAAAAGCCAAACTCATCAAGAAGTTTGCACAAACCAAGGGTGACACCGGGTCACCAGAAGTACAGGTCGCTATTTTGACCAACCGGATTGTAACCCTGACTGAGCATTTCAAAACCCACAAAAAAGATAATCATTCGCGTCGTGGCCTGCTCAAAATGGTCGCTACTCGGCGTAAATTGCTCGACTATTTGAAGGGCAAAGACGAAGCGCGGTATACTGCGCTAATCAAAGAACTGGGCTTGCGTCGCTAATTTTGCGACCTCTCTTCCATTTCAATATCTAAAGCTAAGCAGGTTCGCATGGGGCGACCTGCTGTCTGTGCTCTGTAATTTATGTTTGAGCAGAGCAAGAAGAACAGGAATAAAAAATGTTTAAAATTCACAAAGAAACTATCGAATGGGAAGGCCGTCCGCTGACCCTCGAGACCGGGCGTATTGCCCGTCAGGCTCAAGGCGCTGTCTTGGCCACCTACGGCGAAACCAGTGTTCTGGCCGCCGTTACCTTTGCCAAAGAGCAAAAACCCGGCATGGATTTCTTTCCATTGACCGTAAACTACACTGAAAAATATTATGCTGCCGGCCGTATCCCCGGTGGCTTTTTCAAACGTGAAGGTCGGCCAACTGAAAAAGACACCCTGACCTCACGTCTGATTGACCGTCCGATCCGTCCATTGTTCAAAGCCGGTTTCAAAAATGAAACCCAGGTTATCCTGACTGTGCTGAGTCACGATCAGGAAAATGATGCGGACATTCTGGCTATGGTTGCCGCTTCTGCTGCATTGTCCATTTCCGGCGCGCCTTTCATGGGGCCCATTGCTGGTGCCAGAGTTGGTCTGATCGGGGACGAATATATCGTCAATCCGACTTTCGACGAAATGGCTGAGACTGATCTGGATCTGATCGTTGCCGGTACCAAAGACGCCGTGATGATGGTGGAAAGCCAAGCCAAAGAGCTGTCGGAAGAAGATATGCTGGGCGCGGTTATGGCTGGTCACGATGCCATGCAACCGGTCATTGAGATGATCGAGAAGCTGGCCAAAAAAGCCGGCAAACCAATGTTCGAATTTGAATCACCTGATTATTCAAAAGAAAAAGCCGCAGCTAAAAAGCTGGTCGGTAAAGACATTGAAAAAGCCTACAAGCTCAAAGACAAAATGGAACGTCAGGACGCAATTGGCGCTGCTAAGGCGCAAGCCTATGACGAACTGGGCCAAACAGAAGATCGTCCAGATGGCATTTCCGGCGACACGCTGGGAACCGTTTTGAAATCATTGGAAGCCGATGTGCTTCGCGGTTCGATCATCAAAACCAAAAAACGCATTGATGGACGTAAACTGGACGAAGTTCGCCCGATCTTGGGTGAAACTGCCGTTCTGCCGCGCACCCATGGCTCCAGCCTGTTCACCCGTGGTGAAACCCAGGCCTTGGTCATTGCCACATTGGGCACTTCCGAAGACGAGCAAATGATCGACGGTTTGGGCGGTCTGACCAAAGAGAGCTTTATGCTGCATTATAACTTCCCACCGTACTCGGTTGGTGAAGCGCGCCGCATGGGCCCTCCCGGACGCCGCGAAATCGGTCACGGCAAGCTGGCATGGCGCGCCTTAAAAGCCGTTCTGCCATCTAAGGAAGATTTCCCGTACACCATTCGTCTGGTTTCCGAGATCACTGAATCAAACGGTTCCAGTTCGATGGCCACCGTTTGTGGTGGTTCGCTGGCCATGATGGATGCCGGTGTGCCGATCACCCGTCCGGTTTCTGGCATTGCCATGGGTTTGATCAAGGAAGGCAAAGGCATTGCCATTCTGTCCGATATTTTGGGCGACGAAGATCACCTTGGCGATATGGATTTCAAAGTGGCCGGTACCGATCAAGGCATCACCTCTTTGCAAATGGACATCAAAATTGCCGGAATCACTGAAGACATCATGCATGATGCACTGGAACAGGCCAAAGCGGGCCGGATCCACATTTTGGGTGAAATGAACAAGGCGATGTCCGGCTCTCGTGAAGAAGTTGGCCAATATGCACCTCGCATCGAGACCATGCAGGTCTCCAAAGACAAGATCCGTGATGTGATCGGTTCTGGCGGCAAGATTATTCGCGAAATTGTTGAAGTGTCTGGCGCGCGCGTCAATATCGACGACGAAGGCATCATCAAAGTGGCCTCAAGCGATGCAGACAGCATCAAGAAAGCCATGGACATGATCAAAGCGATCGTTTCTGAACCAGAAGCCGGCGTGATCTATGATGGCACTGTGGTCAAAGTTATGGATTTTGGTGCTTTCGTGAACTTCTTCGGTCCGAAAGATGGTCTGGTTCACATCAGCCAACTGGCCGCAGAGCGGGTGAACGCCACCTCTGACGTGGTCAAAGAAGGTGACAAAGTCAAAGTCAAAGTGCTGGGCTTCGATCGCGGCAAAGTTCGTTTGTCGATGAAAGAAGTAAACCAGGAAACCGGCGAAGATCTGGGCAGCAAAGAAGAGGGCTGATCCAGCTCTGTTTCACCATACGATTTGAACAAGGCCCCGAGCAGAAATGCCGGGGCCTTTTTTATGGTTCTGCCGATCCTCCGAGGCTCGGCTACGCCTCACACCTCAGAGCCTGCCCCGGACCTGATCCGGGGATGAGGAACGCCATCTTACAACCCACCTCATGCTGAGGTGGCGCATTGCGCCCTCGAAGCATCGGCAACGCCACGAAAGTCAGCAAATGAAAAAGGCCCCATGCAGATTTGCAGGAGCCTTTTGTCTTCTTGCGTGAATTGAAATTTATCTCGGAGCAAGCACCATCATCATCAGGCGGCCTTCGGTTTTGGGTTCGAACTCGACTTTGGCGATTTCTTCAAAATCGACCCGGACGCGTTCCAGCAGGTTTGCACCACGATCCTGGTGAGCCATTTCACGGCCGCGAAACCGGATGGTCACTTTGACCTTGTCGCCTTGTCCAAAGAACTTGGTCATGGCGCGGGCTTTGACCTGATAATCATGCACGTCAATGTTGGGGCGCATTTTGATCTCTTTCAGATCAACCGTCTTTTGTTTCTTTTTTGATTCGGAGCGTTTCTTCTGGGCTTGAAAGCGCAATTTGCCGTAATCCAGAATTTTGCAAACCGGATGCTTGGCCTCGGGGGCCACTTCGACCAGATCCAATCCGGCTTCACGGGCCGCTTCCAAAGCAGCTTCCACAGGCATAATACCCTGTTTTTCACCATTTTCATCAATGAGCAGGACGCGCTCGGCGCTGATATCCTGATTTATACGCGGACCCTTGGGTTTCTTCGGGGCGGCTGGGGGTGGACGTCGGGCTATAATGCTCTCCTGTGATTGTCGCAAAACGGGTCGGACAAACACTGCAAAGAACTTGTATTATACAAAGAAAAACCTCCAGCCTGTATCCGACCAAGGCTTTATGAAGAAAGCCGGGCACTTGATCAAGCACGCAATCCATCAAAATATGTATTGTGACTAAAGCGCACCAAACATTTTCATGGCTTTGAGCACATCAGCGGCCGACAATTCTTCCAGCGGTTCGGCAATCAAGGTCACCGCGTTCGGGGTGCGAATCGCTTGGATGTTGGCGCTGGCTTTACTGCCGTGCAAAGAGATACAGCGGGCCGAGCCGGCGGCACACAGATGCAACATCCCATCGGCCATTCCAACCACGCCCTTTGCCTTGGCGCCAAGTGCGGCCAACTGAAACGGATCTGCCCGGGCACACAGATCTCGAATTTGCGGGTATTTGCGGATCAGCGGACGGGCCAAATCGCGCGTGTCGATCCCGCCAGTAATGGCCAGCATATGACCACTATCCAGAATATTTCCGGCCAACGTTTGAAAGGCCAAAGCGGGCCAGACCTGTTCCGGGTTCGGATTGCCTAAATTGAGCAAGACATATGACCCTTCCAGCCCGAAATAGGCGGGTTCCAGCGAAGGCGTTTTGCCGATTTGGCGTAATAGCCAATCCAGCTTGGGCCCTTGGGATAGATCGGCGGCGGATGGTGCAATTCCGACTAAATCAAGCAATTGGTTATCCGCATCAATCGGGTGAGCAGCTTGTGGGGGTAAGCGCCATTTGGCCCGGGGGGCATGCCCGGCGAACTTCGGTGGAAACAGGCCAAACGCTGCAAACATGGTGGCGGTAGCATCGGATCGCTCCAGATCAATGATCCGGTCAAACTTGTTTTGTTTGATCGCTTTGGCCAAATGGCTCAAATTGATGTCACTGGCCGAAAGATCAGCTGATATGATATTGTCAAACCACGGGGACTTTGCCGCCAGCCCGACCAAAGCGGGCGAAGTCAGTAAGACCAGATGCCCATCGGGCGACGCTTCGCGCAATCGTGCCGCCGCGCAAAAACTGTTGAGCAAGCGACCCAATGGCCCAAAGCAGACAAGTAGTGTTTTTTGAACCAAACTCAGACCTTACCAATATCGACACACTGTGGCACACGCGCCTTTGTTGGCCTATTGAACCAGCAATAGAGAATTTCAACGCTGAACAATACCGTTAGCTGGCCAGCAATTCAACGTAAACCGCCATTGTTGCCGCACACATTTTTTCCCGACTGAACTGACTTTGCACCCATTTTCGTCCCGCTTGGCCCATTTGCTGGCGATGGGCCATATCCAGCGCCAGGATTTCCGCCAATGCCTCGGCCAGATCGGAAGCAGACCCCGGTGTGACCAATGTGCCGCCAATGCCATCTTGTAGCGTTTCCAACGAGCCTCCGTGGGCGGTGGCGATCACCGGGCACCCGGCGGCTTGTCCCTCTACGGCGACGCGTCCAAAGGCTTCTGGTTCGGTGCTGGCCGAAACCACGATGTCAGACATGGCATAGAGCGCCGCCATGTCAGCCAAATGCCCCGGCAGACTGATGGAATGGGCCAAATCATGCTGGTTAATCGATTTGATTAGTTCTGCGTGATATTTATCTCGGCCTTGGGTATCGCCGGGCAAGACCAGTTGGGCCTGTATTCCGGCATCGCGTAAGCCGGCCATGGCTTCGATCATGACCAATTGGCCTTTCCAACGGGTCAGACGACCGGGCATGACGATCATCGGTACCTCGGGAGAACCCTCAAAGCCAATTTTGCTAAATATCTGTTCGCGGCGAACCGGGTTGATATTAGCCGGGTCCAATGCAGCCATGTCGATGCCGCGCGGGATCACCCGTATGCGCTCCGGTGGGGTTTTATGAATTTGCTGAATGTGTGTCGCAACAAATTTTGAATTGGCGATGACCAGATCACCTGCCGCCATCACTGAGTTATAGAAAGTTTTGATGGCAGAGCCAGAATTATAGGTGCCGTGATAGGTGGTCACAAACGGCAGACCCAGCTTTCTGGCGGCGGCCCGGGTGCTCCATGCGGGTGCGCGCGAGCGGGCATGCAGGATTTGCCCGCCAAATTCTTTTGTATGGTCAGCAATTGCATGTACATTTTTTCGCATGACAAATAGATTTTTGGAATGAACTGGCAGCGCCTGAAACTGTCCGCCATCGCGCACCAATTCATGGACCAGCCGCCCACCTTTGGCCAAAACCAGCGATTTGCCACCAGCCTGCACAATGGCCCGACTGACATCCAGTGTGGTTCGTTCGGCCCCACCGGCAGCCAGTTTTGGAATGATCTGTACAATTTGCAAGGCTGTTCCTCGAGCGGTATTGTTCTTGGGTACAACACCAAAACCGCAGGAGGCAAGTTCAGGTGCATAAACGATTAGAGCATAAAACCACAATCGGTGAAACGATTTGCTATACCAAAACCCAAGGCTCCAGTCCGACTTTGCTTTGGTTGGGTGGATTTCGTTCTGACATGAACGGCACCAAGGCCGAGTTTATGCATGATCTGGCGGTTCGTGAGAACTTATCTTTTCTTCGGTTTGACTATTTTGGGCATGGGCTTTCTTCAGGAAAGTTTGAGGATGGCTGTATTTCCAGATGGCGTGATGACGTTTTGGAGGTGGTGGATCATTTGACCAGTGGCCCGGTGATTTTGCTTGGGTCATCTATGGGCGGGTGGCTGGCGCTATTGGCCGCATTGGCTCGTCCGACTCGGATCAAGGCGTTAGGGCTCATCGCCCCGGCTTCGGATTTCACCCGGAGCCTGATGTGGGCCGGGTTCGATCAGAAAACCCGCGATGCGATCATGAGTGCCGGAGTGTGGATGCAGGCCTCGCCCTATGGTCCAACGCCGATCACCCGAAAACTGATCGAAGATGGGGATCAAAACCTACTCATGCACCAACCCATCCAGTTCGAGGGTCCGGTGCGGATTTTACAAGGACAATTGGATGATGCGGTGCCTTGGAGGCACGCTGCCAAGCTGGTTGATTTATTGAGCAGCCCAGATGTAGTGTTCAATCTGTCAAAGTCGGGAGATCATAGCCTGTCCAGCCCGGATGATTTAGTGCGGCTTCAGAGCACCGTGTTGTAGCTAATCGAAACCATTAAGCAAAAATCATGAGTGATTTTGCGATACTTACCAAATTAGTACTCGATTTGAATGACTTGATGTGCTGATTTTTGACCCTAAAGGCTTGCCGGTTTGCCTTGTGCGGCGCATTGTTAGAGTTGGGCAAGCCCAAAACGGCTGTTCGAAAGAGGCGTAGATGTATTCTTTTCGTGTTTTGCTGATGGTTCTGGCCGGTCTTCTGGTCGCGCCATTTTCTGTTCTGGCCCAAACTGCGCGCTATGACGCCTGCATGAATGAGGCCCGGCAACAACCAACCAATGGGTACGAGACGGCTTTGGCTTGGCAGGCTGAAGGCGGCGGTGCGGCGGCGCGTCATTGCATTGCCTCAGCCTTATTGGGCATGGGTGATTTGCACCGGGCGGCGGATCGATTGGAAAACTTGGGCCACGCTCCGGATATTTATGATGATGCCTTGCGCGCTAAAATTTTCGGACAGGCTGCCGAGGTCTATTTGCAACTAAACCGGGCGTCTGACGCTTTGGCCAGCATCGAATATGCACTGGGCTTTCAGCCGCAAAACTCCAACTTTCAAATTGATCGGGCGCGCAGCTTGGCGGCATTGGGAAAAACCAATGATGCGATCAACCAACTTGATGTGGTGCTGCAAAAACGTCCCGATCAAGTGCTGGCCCTGACTTTGCGAGCGACTAGCTTGATTGAGTTGCAACAATTGGCCAAGGCAAAAATTGACGTGGATCGGGCCATGACGCTCAAACCGAATGACATTGATGTGTTATTGTTGCGCGGTGAATTACGCGAAGCCATCAGGTTGGCTACGCCGGGTTGAGACCGGTTTTCCACTCCTGAGCTACTTGCGGGTCAGTTTCTTGGCGCTGGTATTGTGCCGCTAATTTAGTAAATTCTTCAATGGGTAGTAGCTGAGACAGCGCCCAGATTGCCATGGCTCGAACCAATGCAGATGGGTCCGACAGCAGGTTGGTTGCTGGCTTCACCAAGGTTGGATTGCGCGAATTGCCCACGGCAATCAACACATTTCGCAAGAAGCGATCTCGCCCGGTGCGCTTGATCGGTGAACCAGCAAAGACTTCCCGAAACCCGGCCTCATTCAGTTGGGTTAGATCGGCCAGTTCTGGCAGACTGGCCCCAGGCCGAGCTTGCAATTTGGCCTCATTCCCGGCCTTCGCATATTTGTTCCACGGGCAAATGGCCAGACAATCATCACAGCCATAAATCCGGTTGCGCATCGCGGCGCGGTATTTGAGATCAATATGGCCTTTGTGTTCAATGGTCAGATAGGAAATGCAGGCGCGCGCATCCAGTTGATACGGTGCGGTAAATGCTTGGGTCGGGCAAATGTCGATACAGGCTTGGCACGACCCACAATGATCTTCGGCTGCCATGTCTGTGGGCAATTCGGCTTCGCTTAAAATCACCCCCAAAAACAGCCATGAGCCAAAATCCCGCGAGACCAGATTGGTGTGCTTGCCCTGCCAGCCCAACCCGGCTTGTGCGGCCAATGGTTTTTCCATCAGCGGGGCCGTATCGACAAACACTTTTACCGCTTGTCCGGTTTCTCGGTGCAGCCAACCTGCAACTTTTTTGAGGCGCTTTTTGAATAAGTCGTGATAGTCACCACCCCGCGCATAGACCGAGACATTGCCGTGGGACTTGTGGGTTAGGTCGGATAGCGGATTGTGTTTCGGTCCGTAGTTCAGACCAAAAACAATCGCGGATTTTGCTTGCGACCACATGGCGTTGGGGTGTTGCCGCCGGTGGGCCTCACGAGGCAGCCAGTCCATATCGCCGTGGTATTTTTGCGCGATAAATTCGTGTAAGCGATCCCCGGCGGTCCACGGCCCGGACAAGGCGGTAATGCGCGGCGGGGTCAGACCCTGTTCACTGGCTTGTTGGTTCAGCCCGGCAATCAGGGTCGCATCGGGCATCCCTTAAAAATCCAAATTGGTGTAATCAGCAGCCGGTGGAATGCCGGGGAATATGTCTTGTAAGAGTGGCCGAAAGGACGGACGCGATTTCAAGCGCACATACCAAGATTTGACTAAAGCAAAATCATCAAACGGCACATCGCCAAAATAATCGAGACAAGACAAAGAGGCCATGGCCGACAAATCGGCTAATGTCAGTTCCGGCCCGGCCAGCCAATTACGGGTTTCAATCAGGTGTTCCAGATACCCCAGATGCAGTTTCAGGTTTTGTTTGCCCTCGCGCATAATTGCTCCATCGGGCGCGCCCAGTCCCAACATGGGCTTTTCGACCCGTTCATACAGCAACAAGCCCAAAACTTCAGATTGAAACTTGTCGGAAAACCAACTGAGCAAGCGTCGAACTTCGGCTCGATCAACCGGGTCTTGTGGCAATAAGGGCGCTGCCGGCCGGGTTTCTTCCAGATATTCAACAATGGCCCGGCTTTCGCAGATTACGCACGAAAACCCCGGCTCTTCCTCGACCAATACGGGCGGGCGGCCTGATGGGTTGTATTGTTGTAATTTTTTGCCATCGGCCGGCAGGTCAAGTTGGCACGAGGTAAACGCCAGACGCTTCTCGCCCAAGGCAAGGCGCACTTCGCGCGAACCGGGGTCCAGCGGCCAATGGTACAAGGTCCGTTTCACGTCTGGTTCTCTTCACGGCGAAAATGCCCGATGCCGTGTGGCTCGGCTTTACCTTTGGGGTCAGGATGGATCAAAATATCTGCTGCGGGCCAAATTTCCAGCAATCTGCGCTCCACTTCCACTACAATAGTGTGTGCTGCGGCCAATGTAATGTCCGGGTCTAGGTCCAGATGAAACTGCATATGAACATAAAGCCCGGAGGCGCGGGTGCGTAATTCGTGGATCGAATAAACCCCCTCTACTTCCATCGTGGTTTTACGGATCTGGGCGCGGTCCACTTGGGGAAGTTCGCGGTCCATCATCTGATCTAGTCCGCCCTTGGCCACCTGCCATGCGGTATAGACCAGCCACAGCGCGATCCCCAAACCGATCAGCGCATCGGCCATTGGCCAACCGCCGAAGCTGGCCAGAGATATCCCGACGATTACCGATACATTGGCCAGCAAATCAGCTTTGTAATGGGCCTGATCCCCGGCTACGGCCAGTGAGCCAGAACGGCGCAATGCAATACCTTGCAGCCAGACCAGCCCAAGGGTCAGTACAATGGATACCACCATGACACCCAAGGCTAAATTGGTTTGATGTATTGGCGCGGGATGCAACAGGCGCTCTACGGCCTCGCGGGCGACTAAAGCTGCCGATATAGCAACCAACAAGGCTTGGAACAATGAGGCAAAGCTCTCTGCCTTGCCGTGTCCGAAACGGTGCTCCTCATCGGCTGGTTCCGCTGCATAGCGCACCGCAAAAAAAGCAGTGATCGAGGCAACTAAATCCAATCCGGAATCAGCAAAACTGGCCAGCAGGGAAACCGAACCGCTTTGGATATAAACCGACAGCTTGGATACCATCAGCACCAAAGCCACCAGCACAGATGCCCAAGTGATCATCCGGGTAACTTTGGCTGCTTCGTGTGGCACGAAGCGGCCGGGACCGCCATGGCCGCCGGAATGATGTGAATGCGCTGTCATGAAAGTTGGGATACGTGTCCCTTACGTTCGGGTCAAACGGCAATTGCCTTGCACCACGCATTCAAACCTGCCAATGGTCCGCGAGAATATTGAATGGCGCCGGAGACAGAGCCGTGACACTAATACAGCTTGTTTTATTGGCCATCGTGCAGGGTATTACCGAATTTTTGCCGATCTCATCATCGGCACATCTGATTTTGGTGCCCTGGGTGACCGGTGCGGCAGATCAGGGGCCGCTGATTGACTTGATGGCCCATTTGGGGACGCTGTTCGCGGTGATTATCTATTTTCGAAAAGACATCTTGTCTATTTTGAGTGCGGGTCTTGGCTTCTTATGTGGTCGACGGGACCATCCAGATACCCGTTTGTTTTTATACCTGTTGATCGCAACGCCGTTTTCATTGGTGGTTGGTGGTTTGTTGTTTGCCGCAGACTGGATGCACTATTTGCGCGATCCATTGATTATCGGCATTGCCACCATTTTTTTTGGGTTGGTGCTGTGGGTCAGCGATCGGTTTTTTGAACAATCCGGCTCCGTAGAGGCCCGGGGTTTTTCCGCACCTGTGATCATCGGGCTGGCTCAGGTTTTGGCCTTTATTCCCGGCACATCGCGCTCTGGCATTACCATGACGGCGGCCCGGTTTTTGGGGGTGGAGCGCCTCGAAGCAGCACGGTTTTCCATGCTCCTGGCCATTCCCCTGTTGGGGGCGGGCGGCAGCCTTGCTTTGCTCGACCTGATGATGAGTGATCCAGTGGCAGGCAGTCCGGGCTTGCTCGACGGCTTGGTGGTAGCGGCGCTTTCGGCGATTACCGCGTGGATCGCCATATCCTTGTTAATGCGCTTGGTGGCCCGGATCGGATTTTTGCCGTTTGTGCTGTACCGGATGGTTATGGGTGTGGTGATCTTGGGCTTTGTTTTTCTCTAAGCCAGCGATCAGGCGGTGCGTTTTTCGTGAAACTGGCCATAACGCCGAAACCGGACCAAGGCTGATGGTACAATGGCTTGTACGGTTTCCAATGATTTTATCCCGAGGTCTGACAGAGCCAAGGCATCGTCAGCCACTACATTGTCTTTGCCCAGCAAAATGACCTGATCGCGAGTCAGGAACGGATCAACAAACGGAAGCATGCCCAACATTTCTCCGATAAATCCGAGAATACGTGCAAAGAAATCCGGTACCGGTAGGATTACCCGCCGCCGGTCAATTTGCTCAACGGTAAAGGCAACGATCTGACCCAGCGTCAAAGTTTCAGGGCCGCCCAGCTCATACGTTTTTGCCGCAGCATCGCTGCTGTCTAATGCGGCCATGACCGCCTTGGCCACATCCCCAACATAAACCGGTTGCATTTTAGTGTCCGCGCCCGGCACCGGTATAATCGGTGTCATTCGGGCCAGACCGGCAAAGCGTTCAAACAATCCGTCACCGGGGCCAAAAAGCACTGATGGACGTAATATGGTTGCGGACGCAAAGGCTTCGCGGACCAATCGTTCGCCTTTGCCTTTGCTGCGAGCATAGCTCGATTTCGATTGTTCATCAGCGCCAATGGCCGAAACATGGATCATCTGGCTGGCACCAACCGCGGCTGCGGCCTTGGCGATGCTTCCAGCTCCAATGGCATGCAGGGAAGAAAATTTCTGGCGGCCGGTCTCGATTAGAACACCGACCAGATTGATCACAATCTGCGCGCCCTCGACCGCTTGTGCCACTGATATTTGCGAGCGAATATTGGTCTGGACCAATTGCACTTGCCCGACATCGCCCTCGACCCGTAGCTCAATGGCTTGATGGGGCCGGCGAACCGCAACGCGAACCCGCCATCCATCTCGGCACAATGCGCGGACCACTTGTCGGCCCAAAAACCCGGATCCACCGAATACCACTGCCAGTTTGCGCATCTGTCTGCCTCGCTTTATGGGTCAAATTGCTTGGTTACCGAACTAGCGCGCCAGCGCTCGCCTGTCCATGCGCTTGTTTGGCACGCCAGCGGCTTGGCAAAGAATTGCATTTGCCCGATTGACCCGGCCGACCATCATCGGTATTTGACCTGCTCGCAATCAGTGCCCTGGTGGCGGAATTGGTAGACGCGCTGGCTTCAGGTGCCAGTGACCGCAAGGTCGTGGAAGTTCGAGTCTTCTCCAGGGCACCATTTGTTTATTCGGCAAGGTCCGATAAAGTCCAATAAATCTTTGAAAAACAATCAATTCGGTGGTATGTTCGTCCAGTAGCGTCCGATGCGGTGGGGGTATATCCGGGCCAATTGGGGGTTTATTTGGGGCTTTAGTATATTAAACCCCCACGCGTATGGGGTTTATTTAGGGGTAGTATGCCGTTAACGAACACAAAATTGAAAGCTCTGAAACCAAAGGCCAAGCCTTACAAGCTCGCGGATTATGATGGATTGGCTATTTTGGTTACGCCAAATGGCTCAAAACTTTGGAAATTCAAGTTTCGGATAGAAGGCATGGAGAAAAGCCTTTCCTTTGGTAAATATCCGTATGTTTCCTTATTACAGGCGCGTGATATGCGCGACGCTGCACGCTCACATATTGTAAAAGGGGTTGACCCGGCAGCTTTGAAGCGGGATCGAAAAAACAGTCAAAAAGCGATTAGTGAGCATACATTCGCGAGATTTGCCGAGAGATACCTTACAAAGCGTGTGAAGGAAGGTAAGTCCGAGGCGACACTTAAGAAAACAGAATGGTTGTTGCGGCTGGCAATGGTCGACTTTGGCGATATGCCGGTCAATGAGATTAACGCCCAAACCGTTCTAAAGACACTCAAGAAACGTGAGGTAAAGGGGCATTATGAAACCGTGCGCCGAATGAAATCAACGATTAGCGCGGTGTTTCGTTATGCAGTGGCTTCGGGTGTGGCCGAGAATGACCCGACCTTTGCCCTAAAAGATGCCTTGATCCGCCCGATAACCAAGCACCGCGCGGCCATAACGGATAAAGCCAAACTCAAAGAGTATTTGCATGCGCTAGAAAATTACGGTGGAAAGGCCGAAACAAAAATTGGGTTACAATTGCTTATGCTCTTCGCCTGTCGACCGGGTGAAATTCGCAAAGCCCATTGGGACGAATTTGATCTTGAAGAACGAGTTTGGCACGTTCCAGCCGAGCGCATGAAAATGCGAAAACCCCATAATGTTCCATTGAGTAATGAAGCGCTGGCCCTGTTAGAGCAACTCAATACGCTGACAGGTTGGTCGAACCAGCTCTTCCCATCACAAGGCAATCCCAAAAAGCCGATTAGTGAAAACACCTTAAACCAAGCCTTGCGCCGAATGGGCTTTGGCCCGGAAGAAGTGACCTCCCACGGTTTTCGCTCAACCTTCTCAACCTTTGCCAACGAAAGCGGCCTTTGGAGCCCCGACGCCATAGAAGCTTATTGCGCTCGACAAGACCGCAATACAGTGCGTCGCGCCTATAATCGAAGCCAGTATTGGGACGAGCGAGTGAAATTGGCGGAATGGTGGGCAAATAAACTTAAAAGCATAATTTGAAATATTGAACTTTTCGCAAGCATGTGCAGATTAGTCCAATGGCGACACATATCATCCGTGAATTACTCTTTAATCTTGTTTCTTCTGACGCGTTGATATTCGAGGCCACGTGTTGGCAACGTAGTGATACTGAAAACGGACGGGCATCAGAGGCTCCACGTAGAAAATCATTCTCTAGTAGCTACCACAACACACCAAAATTTAAGGAAGCAGACTACCTTGCTGTTGATCTTGTCTTGCGCCTGATTGACGCTTTGGAAATCCCAAATGCCATTGCAAAAAACACAGAGTGCGATGAAGCGAAGAAGGTCAACCACATCACGGCATATGTTCCAAAGTCATTGATGACGCATTGGGTGGATTTATGGGCGAAAAATACTCAGTGGAAACGCTATGAAGCGGCGCTGCTTTCTACGGGCTTTATCATCAACGAAGGTTGTCGGGATTTGTTTGAGAAGGTCATGTTTGAAAATCAGAGACATGTCGATGGAGATTTTACTCCAGATCATTTTCCATTATTTCAGGCATTTCAAAATCGTGATAGACTTCTGACAAATTCGGGCCTTTTTACGAGCACATATGAAGGTGATTATCGTCAGAAAGCGAACAGCCTTGAGATCATCAATTGGATTGAACGCAGGGAACTTGATGTGCCTAACTGGTTGGCGGAACGCGTTAGAAAATTTCAATCTCCAGAAACCGAAAGCAGCCCAGCGAAATTCGTAGTTTCCGACGCACCTTTGGATGCCCGCGAACGAAGTACTATGTTAACGCTGATAAATGCAATGGCTGTCCGACGCCCTTTTAATTACAATCCCAACGAAACCCGAAACGGTGCGCTGAAAAGAATCGAAAATGCCACAATTGATGCGGGCACGGAACTATCTGATACGACGATCAGGAAATACTTAAAGCTTGCTACGGAAGAAGCGGAACTACAGAAAGATAAAAAAATCTAATAATTTCAATACCTGAAACCTAAATTGGCATTATTTTACGCCAATTTGCCCAACATTCAAATCAAACCCTACAGGATTGCATCCAACATTAATCGTCTTGGAGCAATCACAATGGACAATTCTCAATTCCCCCAGACAGGCTTTGTTCGCCTATCCCAAATCTTAGCCCCTCGCGGCCCTATACCGGTCTCTAAGTCGACATGGTGGCAGGGCGTAAAGGATGGGCGCTTTCCCCAGCCGCAAAAATTAGGCCCGCGCACAACAGTTTGGTTGGCGGAAGACATTCGCGCCCTCTACGAAAGCCCTGCTGCGTAGGGCAAGGCCATGCAGCGCAAATATGACTATCGGCTCATAAAGTCCCGCCGCCCCTATACGCTGGCAAGCCTTGCCAAACTCTTGAAAGTACACCCGGCCACAATACGGGGGTGGATCAAGACGGGCGGCCTATCTGTTGCGGTGGTGGACAATACCCGACCTGTTATCTTGAACGGGGCGAAGGTCAAATCTTGGATGGAAGCTCGTGCCAAGGAAAGGAAACGCCCGTGTGGCCCGGATGAGATGTATTGCGTTCGGTGCAAATCCCCACGTCAAATCGTTAAAGGTAGCTTTCGGGCTAAATCCAGCAACACCCAAAAGGTGACAGTTATGGGTGATTGTGAGGAATGCGGCCTAACTCTTCGAAGTTTCAACACTGCGGCCAATTTGGACGACTTAGCGGCCCGATATAACCCGAAATACCCGAAGGATTAAGCGGCAAGACCTGCATATATTAGCAATCCCCACGCCCCCCTTAAACACTCACTCTTGAAAGGGTAAAATTATGAGCGAAGTGAATCCCAAAAACGAGCGCTTGAAATTGGCGTGGATAGAGGAGCTGGAAGTCCAGAAAGCCACCAGTACGATAGATCAAAAGCTGGCCGCGCTGGCTGGTTATGAAGCTGCTACACATTGGGCGGACTTTGAACGGTTTGGCCGGGAACATGTTTTGATCTATCTGGAGGTCACCCGAACGCTAAAGGTCACCTCGCGCACCAAGGCCGCCAAGGTTCGTCATGTAAGGGACTTCTTTAAGTGGATGGTGATGGATGAGCGCTTGAAACCCAAACAGGCTCGAAGACCGCTTATGGCCCTGCGCCTGACGGACAAGGAGCAACGTGCCGGGCAGGCGCAAAAGGCAGTCAGATTTGCCACCGCGGAGCAAATCATTGCGACCATGGAAGCTATGCCCAAATCCAATGCCATAGAGCGCCGCAACCGGGCACTGATGGCCTTCACGCTTTTATCCGGGGCAAGAGACGGCGCAATCATATCCATGACGGTGGGGCATGTGAGGCTGGCCGAGCGCGAAGTGATCCAGCACCCGGACACGACAAACACCAAAGCCAGCAAGCATATCCTGACGTGGTTTTATCCGGTCGGCGAGGAAATCGAAAATGAAATTGCGGACTATATCGGGTTCTTGAAGGATAAATTGGGTTTTACCGACGCTGATCCGCTGTTTTCGGCCACGCAAAACGGGCAGGATGAGAATGATCGTTTCACGCCGGTTGGTTTATCGAAACGACATTGGACAACGGCGGAACCAATGCGGAAGATTTTTCGCACCGCGTTCGCAACAAATGGTATGCGCTATTACAACCCGCATAGTTTTCGCAACACACTGACCGCGTTGGCCTATCAGTTAAAGCTCGATCCAATGGCGATGAAGGCATGGAGCCAGAATATGGGTCATGAGCATTTGGATACAACCTATAACAGTTATGGAAAACTAAGCCCCAACGCGCAGCGCGAAGCCATGTTGGGATTGCGCGATAAGGATAGCGCGGATGACGACAAACCGGTTAGCCAGCGTCAATTTCGGGAGTTGGTAGATATGATGCACCAACGAAAATATGAGGGCAGTTAACACCTAAAATGGTCCATATATGCACCTCAAACTTGGTCAAAAAAGCAGAATACCAACATTCTGATTGTGACATGCTCAATAATGATTCAAGTTATGGGTGAAAAACCATAAGGGGAAGCCGTGACCGAGATCAGTTTCAAGGGCAAGGAATTTGTCTATAACCATCATCTGTCGGTGCCGTTTCGCCCACTGGAAATGCACGCGGACAAAGGCATTGGTGATCCGCGTCTGGATGGCAATCTGATCATTCAGGGCGACAATTTACACGCCCTTAAAGCGCTGCTGCCGATGTATGCGGGCAAGGTCGACTGCATCTTTATTGACCCGCCCTATAACACCGGCAATGAGGGCTGGTGTTATAACGACAACGTCAACGCGCCGATGATCAAAACATGGCTGGAAAACAATCCCATTGGCATAGAAGACGGCCTGCGCCACGACAAATGGTGCGCCATGATGTGGCCGAGATTGAGGCTGTTGCATGAATTGCTGGCTGATGATGGAGCAATTTTCATCTCAATTGATGACAATGAACAAGCTAGATTAAAGGCAATATCCGACGAGATATTTGGAGAAGAGAATTTCGTAAGTTCGATAGTATGGGAGAAAAGGTACAGCCCCCAAAATGCGGTCAAATGGTTCTCTGAGTCGCATGACTTTGTGTTGATCTATGCGAGAGACAAACTTAATTGGTACCCGAATTTGCTTGAGCGTTCGGATGAAATGAATGCCCGTTATCGCAACCTTGACAATGACCCACGTGGGGTTTGGAAACCGGCTGATGCCACCGCTCAAGCAGGGCATGGAACACGGAGTCAGTTTTATGAGCTCGCTGCGCCCAATGGCAAAAAACACTCACTGCCAAACGGGCGATGTTGGGTTTACACCGAAGAAGTTTTCCAAAAGATGGTTGCTGAGAACCGAGTTTGGTTCGGCTCGGATGGTAATAATGTCCCCGCTATCAAGCGCTTCCTGTCCGAGGTAAAGCAAGGTACAGCCTGCCAAACCATTTGGAAATACAACGAGGTAGGACACAATCAAGACGCGAAAAAAGAAATAAAAGATTTGTTTCCTGAGGAATTGGCTTTTGACACACCGAAACCATCGACCCTAATTGATAGAATATTGCAAGTTGGAACTGATAAGAACTCAATAGTTTTGGATTCTTTTTCTGGCTCAGGAACTACGGCTCATTCTGTAATTAAGGCCAATAAGCGCGATGGCGGCAACCGTAAATTCATTCTGGTGGAGATGGAGGATTATGCCGATAGTCTCACCGCCGAACGGGTGCGCCGGGTTATCAATGGCTATGATTTTACCGGCACCCAAAAAACCGAACTTTTGCGCCAAAAACTAAGCTGGACGCAGCTTAAAAAAGCCGACGCGCTGGTCAAATCCGTTGATGGCATAGAAAATCTACACGGCCATGAGTATGACAAAATTGCCAAGACCGTGAAAAATGGCGAGTTGATTGTTACCGGCGAAACGAAGATCAAGGACAAGGCCGAAGGTCTGGGCGGGGCATTCACCTATTGCACCCTTGGCCCGCCAGTGGAGATGGATAAAATCCTTACCGGCGAGACCTTGCCCACCTATGAGGGGTTAGGCGCAGTGCTGTTCCATACGGCGACCAACATGCCGCTGGACACCAGCGCCGTGGAGAAGGACGCGTTTTATCTTGGCCAAAGTGAGAGCCGCCATGTGTGGCTGATCTACCGCCCCGATCTGGACTGGCTGAAATCCCCCGATGCGGCACTGACGCTTTCATTTGCCCGCAAAATCGCCGCCGCCAAAACCGACAAGCCGCATCTGGTGTTTGCCCCGGCACGTTATGTCAGCCAGAAAATGCTGGCCAGCGAAAACTTAGCCGTTGAATTTGCACCGCTTCCCTTCGCCCTGTACCGCGTAGAGCGCGAATAGTGGCCTTTCGCACCCTCGATTATCAAACACGGGTTTTAGAAACGCTCGACCTGTATCTGGAGCGGCTAAAGACGGAAAAACTGAAAACCGAGGCCATTGCCAAGGCGCTGGCCGATATTCCGGGTGCGGAAGCCGTATCGCAAGATTATGCCAAGGCGACATGGGATGGCCTGAAAGCCGATGGCAAGTTACCCAAATCAAGGAGCAATATTCCGTTCTCCGAGCGGTTTGATGCGTGTGGGCGCGTTGTGCCCAATATCACCTTGAAAGTGCCCACCGGTGGCGGCAAGACGTTTTTGGCGGCCAATGCGGTGTCGCGGATTATGGGGCGGTATTTGTCCAAACACCGGGGCTTTGTGTTGTGGATTGTACCCAATGAGGCGATCTATACTCAAACGCTGGCGACTTTGCGCAATCGCCAGCACCCGTATCGTCAGACGCTCGACCGAGCGGCGGCGGGACGGGTCAAAATCATGGAAAAGACCGATAGACTGGACGCGCGGGACGTCGAGGCCAATCTATGCATCATGGTGTTGATGCTACAATCGGCCAATCGGGACACCAAAGATTCCTTAAAAATGTTTCAGGACCGGGGCGATGTATTCGGCTTTACCCCGGAGGAAGGCGACCAGAAGGCCCATGCGGCGCTCTTGGCTGATATTCCCAATCTATCCGCCTATGATCTGGCTGACAGTCCAGCGGCTTGGCCAATGGTCAAGGACTCTCTGGGTAATGCCCTGCGCATTATTCGCCCCATTGTAGTAATGGACGAAGGGCAAAAGGCAGTTTCTGATTTGGCGTTTTCGACGCTGTACGGGTTTAACCCGGTGTTTGTGCTGGAACTATCGGCAACGCCCAAAGACGTATCCGCAAAAAGCGGGAAAAACCCAAAAGAAGCCCGATATGCCAATTTGCTGGTCGAAGTGATGGGGCGGGAGCTGGATGAAGAAGGCATGATTAAAATGCCGTTGAATCTGGATGCACGACAAGGCATGGACTGGAAAGGCACGCTAACGGTTGCCATTCAAAAACTGAAAGCCCTGCAAAGTGCCGCCACGGCGTTTGGAGGCGAGTCGGGGCGCTATATCCGTCCGATCATGTTGGTGCAGGTGGAACGCACTGGCAAAGACCAGCGCGGCGCTGGCTTCATTCATGCAGACGATGTCAAAGACTGGATGCTGACCGCTGGATTTGATGAAGCTGAAATTGCGATCAAGACTGCCGAGAAAAATGATCTGAACCAACCGGAAAATCTTGATCTGTTGTCCAGAACCAATCGGGTGCGGGTAATTATCACCAAACGAGCCTTGCAAGAAGGTTGGGATTGCCCGTTTGCCTATGTGTTGTGTTCTTTGTCGGCCAGTTCGAATTTGAGCGCCATGACCCAGCTTGTCGGGCGTATCCTTCGACAGCCGCAAGCCCTGAAAACCGGCGTCGACGCATTGGATGAATGTCATGTTATCACTCACCACGCCAAAACCGGCGACGTTGTAGAGGCAATCAAGAAAGGTCTGGAGCAAGACGGTTTGGGCGACCTTGTCCTTACAGCCACACCGGGTGACGGTGCTTTGGCCAACGGTCTTGCCCGCAAAATACACCGCCGTCCAAAGTATAATGATTTGCGGATTTTTCTGCCACGCGTGTTGCATGTGGATGGTGATGATGTGCGCGAATTTGAATATGAGACGGACTTGCTGTCACGCATTGACTGGCGGGACTATGACCCGTCCTGCGTGGCCAAAAATATACCGGCCAATGCGCAAGTGGCGGAGACCCAGCTTCAACGCATTAGCTTGACCGATGCGAATGAGGGCGAACTGATAGCGGCGCAGATGCTGGAAAGTTGGCAAGAGGTGAGCGAATTTGATCCATCCTATGCGGTGCGCGTGGTATCCGACCTTGTACCCAATCCGTTTATCGGGCGAGGCATTGTGCAGCGTTTGCTGGACGCACTTAAAAATGCAGGTTTTGACGCGGAGAAGATAAACGGCCTGTCCAGCCTGATCATAACCGAATTACGCAAAGCGCTGGAAATGGAACGTATGAAGCGTGCGGAGGCACTCTTTAAGGCCGACGTCGCCGCCGGGACGGTGCAATTCAGATTGCGGCTGGATAGCCATAATTGGAAAATGCCAATGGAAGACTTTACCAACGCTCCCGAAGGTGCATCACAAGTTCCGCGTGATGATGGTACGACAATAGAGAAAAGCCTTTTCGCACCTGTCTATAAAGCTGACCTGAATGGTGATGAGCAAAGCGTCGCGGTTTATCTGGATCAAGAAGCGGCATTGAAATGGTGGCACCGCAATGTGGCGCGCAATCAATATGGTTTGCCGGGGTGGCGACGCGGTAAGATATACCCCGACTTCATATTTGCCGCTGATCGGAAAAATGGAAAAACCCGCCTGACCATACTGGAAACCAAGGGCGACCAACTCGAAGGAAATCTGGACACGACCTATAAGCGCGAATTGCTGGACGTGTTGTCCAATGCCTATTCTCTCGACAAAACGACACAAGCTGGCGCAGTGGAGCTTGTCATGGATTCGGGCGATACAATAGATTGCGCCCTGATTATGATGTCGGAATGGAAATCCAAATTGCCAGAGTATCTTGGGTAAAACTGCTACTATGTAACTTTGAAATGGAATTAGTATCATTATGGCGAGACAGCTAAAGACAAACACAAAAATTGATGATTTTATCGCGAAGGTGATCAATGAAGCGCACCATCATGCTTCCGCCGTTGAGCGTGTTATTAAGCCGCTTTCTGATGAGGTCCGCAATCGTTTGGACTTATCTGTTGATACTATCGCGGTGTATGAGCGCAATGGCCAGCTTGCACGTACTTGTTGGGTCGTTTTGAGTGGGAAAAGATACGTTTTTTCATATAACTACTCGAAAAAACAAATTGTATTGCGAGATCATACGTTGAGAGGTCGAGAGCGTTTTAGCTTTGATAACAATACGCCTTTGACTGATATTGTCGGTGAGGTTGCCAAATTATGATCATACAAGTTTTTACAATTAGGTTCACAATATTGGAAACAAACAAATAGTGCCCGGAGTAGTCCCACAGAATCCGAAAATTTACCACATCGTACATGTAGACCGGCTGGCTTCGATAATCGCCAAAAGGGGCTTGCTGTGTGATGCAGTTATGGAGAATCGCACAGGTAGTGGCACGAACATAGGCTTAAAGAATATTAAAAGTCGTCGGCTGAACGAATACAAACTTCAAAGCCACCCCGACCTGTTTGTTGGACAGTGCGTCCCATTCTATTTCTGCCCGCGTTCGGTAATGCTCTACATGTATCATATGAATAATCACCCTGACTTGACTTACAAAGGTGGGCAAGGACCGATTGTACATTTGGAGGCAGATTTGCATGAAGTTGTAAATTGGGCCAATCAGAACGAAAAAAGGTGGGCGTTTACCTTATCTAATGCTGGATCGAGTTATTTTGAAGACCGCGCCGAACTTGAAAAACTTAATGAATTAGATTGGCAGGTTATTGCAGCAAATATGTGGAGTGGAAAACAGGATAAAAAACAGGCTGAATTTCTTATCGAAAACAGTTTGCCATGGGAACTTGTATCTCGAATTGGCGTCAAGTCGCGCGATGTGTATAGTCAGGTAAATACGATTTTGCAGGACGCGAAACATAAGCCGCACGGTGAAATCAAACCTAATTGGTATTATTAGGCAAGGGAGGGAAAGCTATGATCAGATACAAAAGTGGCAACATACTTGCTGAAGACGCCGAAGCCCTTGTCAATACGGTCAATTGTGTTGGCGTTATGGGGCGCGGAATTGCGCTTCAATTCAAAAAAGTTTTCCCTGATAATTTCAAGGAATATGCCGCTGCTTGTAAACGTGAGGAAGTTCTACCGGGCAAGATGTTCATTACGGAAACCGGACAACTGACCAATCCGCGCTATATTATCAACTTCCCGACAAAACGTCATTGGCGCGGCAAAAGCCGCATGGAAGATATTGATAGCGGCCTTGCGTCTTTGGTTGCTGAAATCAGAGAACGAAATATTCGTTCTATTGCCATTCCGCCCCTTGGTAGTGGGTTAGGTGGCTTGCACTGGAATGATGTGCGTCAGCGTATTGAAGGGGCGTTAAGAGGATTTAACGACGTGAAGGTCATTGTTTTTGAACCTCGCGGTGCACCGGAAGCTGCCAAAATGGCACATATTACTGAAGTGCCGAATATGACTGCCGGGCGGGCTGCACTTGTTGCCCTTATAGAGCGATACCTCAGAGGTTTGCTTGATCCATTTGTTACGCTCTTAGAAATTCATAAACTAATGTACTTCCTTCAGGAAGCGGGCGAACCTTTGCGTCTGACATACAAACAAGCGCCACGCGGCCCTTATGCAGAAAATCTTCGACATGTACTTCATAAAATCGAAGGACACTTCGTTTCTGGCTATGCTGATGGTGGTGACGCTCCAGACAAGCAACTTGAATTGGTGCCGGGTGCGCTTGACGATGCGAATGCATTCCTTGCGAGCAAAAATACAACCACAGACAACCTAAACAAGGTATCTGAATTGGTTGAAGGGTTTGAAACGCCATTTGGACTTGAATTACTTGCTACCGTTCATTGGGTTGCTAGTCGGGGCGCGGAACCTTCGGTTGATCATGTGATTAAACAAACCTACGCATGGAATGAACGCAAAAAGCAATTCTCACCAAGGCAAATCGAACTGGCGCTCGATATATTGTCTTCTAGGGGTTGGCTTGGCCAAGGTGATCATCAAATATGTTGATGATTCACATTTTTGCCTCCAAGCAGTAACAAGAAGATAATCGATCCCCTTGGAATTATTGGCACACCCTACCGGCTTCTGACCGGTGAACTGGACCAACGGAGCAAGCGTCAAGATATAGATTAAAGATTGTGTATTTTTACCGACTTTGGGGGTGCAATTGGGGGCTTCATAAAACCAAAAATATTTTAAGTCGCTATAAAACAAATAGATAATGCGAAAATGCGATGCCTCTCCAGGCACCATTTTCCTGTCCTAACGCGATGCTGACGCTCGCTACTTGAGGACGTTTTTCTGAGATTATAGTGGGATTACAGTGACCGTTACCAAAACTATTGCGTTAGGTCAAAGTATGGGAACTGGTCAAGTGCGCGGGCGCATCTAGGCGGCATTGCGGCGCAGTGAAATTGCGGGACGGTCTATTGGTAGTGACCGTTCTCTAAAACCCTTCGCCGCCAAAAAAGAGGGCCACAAAAGAAATAATTCCATCAAGGCAGCATGTAACCTTATTGGTTTTTATGAAGCGGCTAAGAAACTAGCGCCGATACTTAGTTTTCACCATTCTCCTTGTCAGCTGTTTTCCAATACATTTCTTCAATAGCTTTAGAGGAAACAAGCCCGCTATTCATAAAGTCCATAAAATTACCAGTATCTCTTAGTGTTTGTACGCTGTAGCGCATTGACACGGCATATGCTTTGGGATCAGAGGCAGCATGTTCAGCAATAGCTTGATCATTGTCGTAGAAAGATTGAAAATCATTCCAATCTTCTGCTGTTTTTAAGGGAAGCTTTTTCAACCTCTTTTTTGTTTGATTCACTAGTTCTTTGTTCATTAAGTATGCGCTTATTAAATGTGCTGGAACATTTTTCAAACGCTCAAGCCAAACCACTAGCGGAAAACCTATTGCTAAAACCAGAAATGAGAAAACCCAGTCTGCATCGGAGCTTTCTACGATTATCCATGCTATTAAAGCGCTGGTTATAAGCGAGAAAACAAATCTAAGAACTTTGAATTTTAGCTGTACGTATTCCATAATATAATCACTTTTAAAGAAGTAAGAAATTACTTGTTCTTCCTCCGGTTAACATTATCTTTTTTTGAATTGTCGGGATTGTCGCGTACATATTCTTCACCATTTCTTTCTACTACATGTGCGCCAGGATGCTTTCCAGCCTTCACTTCCCTAACAGCAGTTTTGCGCTGAACTTTCTTTCTATCACCGATTTTATATGTTTCATTACGTCCGCTAGGACCATCGTTATTGCCAATTACTTTAGTCATTACCTGCCTCCTAACTATAGTTATAAAAACTTGGGGAAGTTTTCACTCGAACTTATACCGAGTAGGCTTAAATATCAATAGCTTACTGTCAATACAGGTCCTGAATTCGTCCACTAGGCGGCACCATTTTTCTGGTCCCATCGCGATGCTAATGCTCGCTACTTGAGGACGTTTTTCTGCCCTCCTCATCCCCGGATTAAATCCGTGGCAAGCTCTGAAGTGCTGCGAAGCAGCCTCGAAAGACGCAACAAGCTTTTGCTTCCCTTACTTATTGGCCTCTGCTTCTGTTAGTTTGGAAATCTGCAAGACCGTTCGTAAATTGCGTGCGGTGGTTGGGACGCCCAATTTCTTTTCCATGTTTGCGGCCAGTTTTGAGCGGCCTATGCCTTCAGGGGCATGAAGATAGACCACTGTATCGGTGAGCGTGAACGCCTCGCTTGGCTTGGAGATGGCGTTCAGCGCATCCAAATCAGCGTGGGTGGCTGGTTCTGCCAAAAAGAAGAAATGTACGAATTTACCTTCGCTTTCGGGGACGGGATATGGATTGTCCTTTATTGTGCTATTGAAATCCTGTGCCTCGAGCACAAGAACGTTGAGGTGCAAACCAAATTCAGCTTCTAGCGCTTTCTTGATCTCTTCGGATAGCGTCCCGGCGTTTTTCTTCGAACATTCAAAAACGCAATTGCCACTTTGGATATAAGAGCGGACCGAGCCGTAACCCAATTTTTCCAGCAATGCGCGCAAATTCTTCATGGGCAACAGATTGTTGCCGCCGACATTTATGCCGCGCAAGAGTAAAATCCATGTGGTCATTTTATAGCGTCTACTTTCCTGCGGCGGGCCGCCCCGCTTGTGCCCAATGATGCACCGAGAGCAGCAACCACCTCACACAATCCAATACCGCAATTCGTAACATGATTTTGCCTAAAAGGATTCAAATATTGCAAAATCATAGTCATTTTTGAGCAATACAGTATTTCTTTGCTGAACAAATCATCTACATTCCCACCATGAGTTATGATGTTTTATCCGCTTTGATTGTGTTTGCCTTTGTCGCCTCGATTACCCCGGGGCCAAACAATTTGATGTTGATGGCATCGGGTGCGAATTTCGGGTTTCGGCGGACCATTCCGCACATGCTTGGGGTCGGCATCGGGTTTTCCGTGATGGTGGTGCTGGTCGGCATCGGCTTGGTGCAGGTATTTGATCTGTATCCGATCAGTCGCACTATTTTGAAAGTTTTCAGTGTCGGCTATATGGTGTTTCTGGCTCTTAAAATTGCCCGCTCCGCGCCGCCGGATACCCGCCAGCAAAGCGGGGTGCCGATTACCTTTGTGCAAGCGGCGTTGTTTCAGTGGGTTAATCCCAAGGCATGGGCCATGGCGCTGGGTTCGGTGACCCTTTATGCTGCGTCGCAAGACTTGCAGGCGATTCTGTTGGTCGCGCTTACTTTTGGGCTGGTCAATTTGCCCTGCGTCAGTAGCTGGGCCGTGTTGGGACAACAAATGCGTCGTTGGTTGAACAGCCCCCGGCGCTTGCAAATCTTCAATTTTTCCATGGCTTTTTTGCTGATCGCATCACTGGTGCCGGTTATTTTGTGATGGGTGTCCGTCTAGGCTTCACCAGTTGCGGACCTGTTTGGGTGCGCTGCGCCTTCCAGCTGTGGCCGTTGGCGCTTCAATGTCGCCGTCAGAAAATCTGTGAAGGCGCGCAGTCTGGCGTTGGTGCGCATGTCGCGGTGGGTGAGAACCCATAGGCAAAACGCCGGATCGGGCTTGGCGGCGGTTAACCGCACCAAGGTCGGTTCAGAGTCTCCCAAGACACAAGGCAACATGCCCAAACCCATCCCATGCTTGCATGCCGCGAGTTGGATCAACAGGCTGGGGAATTGCCCGTGGATTGGTAAGTTGGGATATTGGCTTTCTTTGCGCCAGGTGGGCGATGATTCTCTAGTGGAAAACCCGATCCAATTTGCTGATTCAGCGTCATTCAAATCATGATTTTGCAAATATTCCCGTGACGCGTATGTGGCGCTTGCCAGTGTCGCGATTTGCCAACCGATCAGATGCTCCGGTGGATTACGGGAAAAGCGAAAAGCAATATCTGCTTCGCGACGATCCAGATCAACCGACTCATAACTGTTGTCAATTCGTAGGTCGATAGCCGGATATTTGTGGCAAAAGGCCACCAGATCAGGCATCAGCACATGAGTCGCCAAGGCATCAACCAACGTAACGCGGATGCTACCAGAAAGTTGATGGTCTTTGCCTAAAATACGCCGCTCCAATCCCAGCATTTCAGTTTCCACTGTTTCTGCGACG
Organism: Robiginitomaculum sp.; assembly: GCA_002733805.1. Lineage (GTDB taxonomy): Bacteria > Pseudomonadota > Alphaproteobacteria > Caulobacterales > Maricaulaceae > Robiginitomaculum_B. The sequence goes on from NVXG01000009.1 coordinate 39,834, forward strand.
GCCAGCATGTCTTCACCATCAGGCGTCAGTTGATAGCCTTCGAGTTGCCGCTCGAACAAACGCACGCCCAGCTTTGTCTCCAGAGCATCAAGTCGTCGGGCCACCGTGGAATGGCTAATCGTCAGTAGTTTGGCGGCTACCCGCACATTCCCGCCGCGTATTAACGCCAAAAATAATTTTAGATCGTTCCAGTTCATTGATCTCATTCATGTTGTCTTGTTTTTGCGCAATAAAAACCCATAAATAAATATTGCTTGCCAATAATGAGACAAATATACCTGTTGTCAATCGGGGCCGATTTTGGTTTTGCAAAATCGATCCGGCTGCGCCAACCAGCACAATAATAGGAATTACATCATGTCCAGCAACGTCTTCCCACGAACTCTTTTGGTCGGAGCCGCCTCGGCAGCCATCTTGTTTTGTTCAGCTTGCTCATCGGCGTTGGCCGGTGGGCCGGTGGCATCATCACCCAACATGGCACAACCGGCCACCACCTATTTTGTTGATATCCTGTACCTGCAAGAAGGAAAAACAGCGGCCGATGCAAAAGCATATTTTGGTAATGTTGAACCAGTAGTGGCCGCACATGGCCTGCGCCGAGTTGGGCCAGCCTATGTCATTACCCAAAAAATGGGCGGTGATATTGAACCAGACCTAGTCAATGTCTGGACGGTGAGCAGTCCGAAAAACACTTTTTCTGACATCTTTGACGATGAGAACTATCTGCAGCATGTGGAGCAGCGCAATGCCACCTTTGATATGCCGCGCTCGCACATGTTCCTAATGCAAGCCATAAAATAGAACTGCCATTTAACGCCAATGCCGCACCGCATTGAGAGGACAGCATATTATGAATTTTATAAAATCAGTATTTATTGCCAACTACATGATGGCGGCAATGGCATTGGCGATTTATTCAGGATGGATGATGAGCCAAGGTGGGGATGTTGTCGCCTGGAGTGGGTCAATGCTCACCACGCTACCGATTGTATTGGTCATCAGTTATCTGATGATGCTGCAAACTGTGGCCCGCACCAGCGCCCATTTTCCACTGTTAAGCCTGCTGGCAGCCATCGGTGTCGGCTTGGCTGGCTGGTCTTGGTTTCAAGGCGGGATGGGCCGAGTTGATAATCCAGACGCTGTGCCATTTGCCTTGGCCGCATCCGGATTTGTCGGCCTGCTAATCTATTCTTACTGGTTTTCAAGCTTTGGCGGTCGAACCCATAGCGATCGGATCAAACTTGGCTCACCCCTGCCGGCCTTCTCTCTGGTCAATGTGAAGGGTGAGAGTTTGGCCTCGACTGATCTGGTTCGTGGACCTGCGATTCTGATTTTTTATCGGGGCAATTGGTGTCCGTTGTGCATGGCACAGGTTAAGGAGCTGGTCGGTAAATATAACGATCTGTCAAAATTTGGGGTTCGGGTCGCGCTGATTTCGCCGCAACCACACAGATATACCCAATCTCTTGCCAAAAAATTCAATGTGGATTTTGATTTTCTGACTGACAAGGGCAACCATGCTGCCCGTGTCTTGGGTATCGATCAGAATTTCGGGGTGCCGCTGGGTATGCAGATGTTCGGCTACAAAAGTGAAACGGTGCTGCCGACGGTCATTATCACCGATGGCGATGGCAAGGTGATTTGGACCCACGAGACCGACAATTACCGCATTCGCCCAGAACCGGACACCTTTCTTGAAGTGCTGCGTCGGCACGGCATTGTTGTCGACTAGGTCAACGATCCAAAATTGGGCCACAAGCAATTATCGGCAGATATTGCTTGGTGCCGCTTTTTGCCCGGCGTTGTTCTGACTTTACGCAAGTTTGGCAACTGCCTGTCGCCGGTTGCGACGGCAGCGGCGCGCTGTTAGAATTTGCTTTGATCAGCAAAGGCAAAGAAGCGCATAATGAGCATTACCCTGCACAAAAACGATTTACCAGACGGCCTTACCTTCCCCGATGGAGTGGCGGTCGATACCGAGACCATGGGGCTAAGTTTGCAACGGGATAAATTGTGTCTGGTTCAGCTCTCGGCTGGGGATGGAGATGCTCATTTGGTGCAAATGGATCGGGGTACATATGATTGTCCCAATTTGAAAGCGCTGTTGGCCGATCAGGAAACCGTCAAAATTCTGCACTTTGCCCGGTTTGATGTGGGCATGGTGCAAAAATATCTCGGCGTGACCATGGCGCCGATCTATTGCACCAAGATCGCTTCAAAACTGGTGCGGACCTATACGGATCGTCACGGGTTGAAAGACCTGGTTCGCGAACTGGCTGGCAAAGATATGTCCAAACAACAGCAAAGTTCAGACTGGGGCGCAGTAGAGCTGAGCAAGGCGCAATGTGATTACGCGGCATCTGACGTGCTTTACCTGCATACTTTGCGGGAACAGCTGGATGTGATGCTGGCCAGAGAGGGTCGCACCGAATTGGCTGAAGCCTGCTTTTCCTTTTTGCCATCCCGCGCGGCACTGGATCTGACCGGCTGGCCCGACACCGATATTTTTGCCCACCACTGAGCAATGTCATAGTTGCGGCCTGAGCGTTGTTACGTCACCTTTTCGCCCCAGTATTGGTGTTCAGTTATGATGTTTCAATGTATGGTAACGTTACGAATAGCAGAAAGACCGGCATGACCGCTGAAACCGTTTCAACATTTGGGACCCACATGCAGTGGGAGCCACGACGGCGCATGACACTGGCGGCGGCGCGGCGGCGCTCAATTCTTGTCAAATGGTTGCGGGCCGGTTTTAGTCTGTCGGCCTTGTCCATTATTGGCGTGGTGATGGTTTACATCCTGATTAGCGCTAATCAGCCAGCGCCGGTTTTGCCGCCACCTCCGGTACAAGTTGTGGTCGAGGATGAGGTTCGAATGATCCAGCCCCGTTTCACCGGCCATGATGATACGGGACGGCCTTATGTGGTGGTGGCCGACAGTGCGGTAAATCGCGGTGAAAGTGAAAGCGAAGGGGTAACCGATCTGGTCGCACCCAAGCTGGATACCGACCCGACCCGAGATGATAATGCAACCGTATCGGCTGATCGCGGGGTATATGATGCGACAAACAAAGTGTTGGATTTGTATGACAAGGTGCAATTGGGTACCAATAGCGGATATGTATATGAAACGGATCACGCCAGATTTTTGATTGGCGAGGACCGGATTGTCGGCGATGAAGCAGTTTCCGGGGTCGGCCCGATGGGCAGCATTGAAGCGGACAGCTATGAGATTATAAAAGGCGGCGAACGTGTTGTGTTTCGCGGGCGGGTTCGCACCCGCATTCAAGCCACAAAAAAACCAGACGGAGAATGAGTATGAATACGGGTTGGAAAATAAGTGCAATGGTCCTCGCCCTGTCATTGAGCTTGGCCCCGGCCGCAATGGCACAATTGTCGTCTTCTGGTGGGCCGGTTGATATCAGTGCAGATGCACTGGAAGTGATCGATGCCAGAAATGTGGCGATCTATATTGGCCATGTGGATATCATTCAGGATGATGCACGGCTGCAAGCGGACCGGATCGAGGTTCAATTTGGCAAAGCCGCTTCTAACGCATCGGGCGGTGCGCTCAATGCTTCATGGGGCGAGATCGAAAAAATCACCGCGACTGGCAACGTATTTTATACCACGCCGGGCGAAGTGGCTCGCGCTTCGCGGGGCATATATGACGTTATCAGCGATACGATCACTTTGAGTGGTGACGTGGTGGTTACACAAGATGGCAATATCATTCGAGCGCAGAACTTGGTCATCAAGGTCAGTACCGGCGAAGCCAGTTTTGAAGCGGGCACCAAAGGTCGCCGGTCCAAAGACCGGGTGCGCTCGGTATTTTTTCCAAGGTCGGATAGCTAAGCAAACAAAGGGCAATTTGATTGCGGGTCGGGCGCTTCCTTCACCCATCCTTAAAGTCTGTTTGGTTAACTGGACTGACAACGCGCAAACAAGCGCGGGGAGCGTGAATGACCAATACAAATCCGCAAACGACCATGCTGGATGACAGGCCGGGCCAGACCAAGACTGAAGCTCTGGGTCTGAGCGTCGAGGGTATTGGCAAATCGTTTCGCGGACGTGCCGTAGTCAAGGGCGTTCATCTGGCTTTGAACCGGGGCGAAGTTGTCGGGCTTTTGGGGCCAAATGGCGCGGGCAAAACCACCTGTTTTTATATGATCACCGGTTTGATCTCGGCCGATTACGGGCGGATCATGCTGGACGGGCAGGATATTACCGCATTGCCGATGTATCAGCGGGCCAGACTGGGTCTGGGCTATCTGCCACAGGAAACCTCAATCTTTCGGGGCTTAAGTGTTGAGCAAAACATCCGTGGCGTTGTGGAGCTGGTCGAAAAAGATAAAACCCAACGCGATGAAATGGTCGAGCATCTATTAAGCGAATTGCATATTGACCATTTGCGCGATGCGCCGGCCCTGACGCTGTCGGGCGGGGAACGCCGACGAGTTGAGATCGCCCGGGCATTGGCCACACGGCCAGCCTTTATGTTGCTGGATGAACCGTTTGCCGGGATTGATCCATTGGCCATCGCCGATATTCGAGATTTGATCAAATTCCTGTCGGGTCGGGGTATAGGCATCCTGATTACCGATCACAATGTGCGCGAAACCCTTGAAATCGTTGATCGCGCTTCCATCATTTATGAAGGCGAGGTATTGTTCGAAGGCCAGCCGACAGAAATTTTATCTAACCCGGATGTCCGTAGGGTCTATCTGGGCGATGCATTTATCTAGGAGGATGTAACATTGGCGTTTTCTCAACGCATGGAGATGAAACAGGGTCAATCACTGGTGATGACCCCGCAGCTGCAACAGGCGATCAAGCTGTTGCAGCTCTCTAATGTTGAGTTATCAGCTTTTGTTGAAGACGAATTGATCCGCAATCCTTTGCTGGAGCGCGACCGCAGCGATCAAACCCCGGCTGACAAGCCAAGCAATGATGAACCAAAGTCAGCCAGTGAGGCGTTAAGCGAAGTTAGCTTGGAGACCGGTTCGACCAAAAATGCCACCGACGCGATTGATGCTGATTTTGAATCGACCTATGCCACTTCGCGTCAGGATGCTGGCGAAACGAACCGGGATACCGGTGGCGCGGTCGATTGGTCAAAAGCGGGAACCGGTGGCCGGTCCTCTTTTGAAAGTTCAGATTATGGCATTGATCAGCTAGAAGCCGCCGCACCCTCATTGAGCGATCATCTGTCAGAACAATTGAGCATTGCCAATTTGGAAGCCATTGCCAAAGTCATTGCTTCACACCTGATTTCGCTGGTTGAGGAAGATGGATATATCCGGGCTGATTTGAGTGAAGAGGCCGAGCGACTTGGCGTTTCAGACGATCAGGTCGAGAGCGCTTTAAAAGTTTTGCAGGGTTTTGATCCAATTGGTATTTGCGCCCGGGATCTAAAAGAATGCCTTACTTTGCAATTGCGCGACCTGGACCGCTATGACCCGGCCATGCGAGCCATGATTGAAAACCTTGAATTGCTGGCTAAGCAGGACATGGCGGGTTTGTTATCCCTGTGCGGGGTCGATGCTGAAGATCTGGCTGACATGGTGGCCGAAATTCGCCGTCTTGATCCCAAGCCGGGCGATGCATTTACCGGGACCACCGCTGCATTGGTCGTGCCGGATGTGTTTATCCGTCAAGCCCCGGATGGGGGGTGGGCGGTTGAGCTGAACAGCGATACTTTGCCAAAAGTTCTTGTAAATTCAAGATATTACGCAAAGATCAACAAATCTGGTAACTCTAAGGAAGACAAATTATTTATCAGCGAGTGCCATCAATCGGCCAGTTGGCTGGTCAAAAGTCTGGACCAACGGGCCCGGACCATTTTGAAAGTGGCAACCGAACTGGTCAAACAGCAAGACGGGTTTTTGGCCAAGGGGGTATCTGCCTTGCGTCCCTTAAACCTGAAAACTGTGGCCGATGCCATTGAGATGCACGAATCAACCGTAAGCCGGGTAACGTCCAACAAATATGTTTCCACGCCTCGCGGCCTGTTTGAGCTAAAATACTTCTTCACCGTGGCCATTCCATCGGCCAATGGTGGCGAGCAACATTCCGCCGAAGCCGTACGTTACCAGATCAAGGGCCTGATCGGCGAAGAAAAGGCCAATGCGATCCTATCCGATGATCGGATTGTTGAGGTTTTGCGCGAGACCGGGGTCGAGATTGCCCGCCGTACCGTAGCTAAATACCGCGAGGCCATGCACATTCCGTCTTCGGTGCAGCGCCGCCGGGCGTTACGTAATATCGCTTGAGTTTTAAGGCCGGTTTTAGCCCCAACTGCCAAAATGTTGTGGATGATGATGGTTTACCCCTTGGGTTGCGTCGCCAGTCGCGCTAGGTTGGTCTATCTGTTTTTACCCTGAAATGACAATCGGTCATTCGGGGATCATTGACCCAAACAGGAGCAATTCATGAGCATTCAAATCGTCAACAAAGGCATTGATGTTTCCCCGGCTTTGCGGGATCGCATTACCGAACGTGTAGTCGATGGAATTGCCAAATATTTTGATCGGCCGGGCGAAGCCTATATTGTGGTCGAGCGCGATGGTGCCGGATTTTCGGTGCATTGCTCCTTGCACCTACCGACCGGAACCATGTTGCAAACCTCAGCCAGTTCTGGTGGGGATGCCTATGTGGCAGCCGATAAGGCCATGGAGAAGTTGGAAACCCGGCTTAGGCGCTATAAACGAAAACTACGCAGCCATTCCAAAGGCAGACGCAGCCGTGAAGCCGAAGAGGCGATGTACGCAGTTTTACAAGCTGGCCAGACCTCCAGCGAAGAGCCAGAAGGCGCCGATGATGACGGTGCCACCCCTGAGGCAGTCGTGGTTTCAGAACGGATGGGCGAGGTTCGCACCATGACCGTTTCAATGGCGGTGTTGGATATGGATATCTCGGAAGCGCAAGTTGTACTGTTTCGCAACATTGCCAACGGGGAGATCAATGTACTATACCGTCGCCCAGACGGGCATATCGGCTGGATGAATCCGCAAAAAAGCGCGTAGTTTCACAAATTCGCCACAAAGAATAGGTAATCGCTGCAACCCGGTACGAGCTGGTTTCAGCAGGAATTGACCATGAAGATGAATGAGTTATTGGCTGCCGACCGGGTATTTATCGGGTTACAGGCCAATGGAAAAAAGCAAGCTTTGCGTCTGGTGGCCGATTTGGCGGCCCGGGCATTGTCGCTTGATGCCCAAACTGTTTTGGATGGTTTGCTCGAGCGCGAAGAGCTGGGTTCAACCGGGATCGGTGGTGGCTTTGCCATTCCCCATGCTCGACTGGCTGACATACCCCAAGTAACCGGCCTCTTTATGCGGTTTGAACAGCCATTTACCTTTGATGCGATTGATGATGTTCCGGTCGATATGTTCTTTTTGTTGTTGGCACCGATTGATGCCGGTGCGGACCATTTAAAAGCACTGGCCCGGGTCTCCCGGCAATTTCGCGAAGAACAAACGCGCGCCCGGTTGCGTCTGGCGCCGGATGCGGCGGCCTGTCATGTCATTCTGTGTAATGGTGACGGGACGATTGCGCAGCCCAAACCGGCCGCAAAAACTCAAAAAGCTGGATACTCTTAATTCTGGACAGGTCTTTGTCGTTGGTATGAGCCTTGCGACAGACTTTGACTATGAACCTATTTACGTACCAAATTGGCCCATTTGGCGACAATTCTCCCACTTTGGGTCAGAAACTCGACGATTCCGTCAATCTGTTCACCCCCTTGCGGATGATTTTGGCACTGGGCGTGCTGTTGGGTCATTCCTATGTGGTGCATCTGGGGCGCACGGTGCCCGAACCCCTGCATTTGTTTAATTTGACCTTGTCCTATATTTCGGTGAACGGATTTTTTATCTTAAGCGGTCTGTTAATTACCCGCTCGATAGATCGAAATTCTGATCTGATCCGGTTTTTTACCGCCCGGTTTTTACGGTTATATCCGGCCATGGTGGTGATGACCCTGCTCGCCGCTTTTGTGATCGGGCCGATGGTCAGTGCATTACCAATGGCCGCCTATTTTGCTGACCCGATGGTTTGGCGCTATGTGTGCGATGTCCTTACCTTTGGTAATACCTCAGGTGGCCCGCCGCAAATCTTTGCCCAAAACCCGTTTGATGGTGAATGGTCGGCCTCGCTGTGGACCTTGCGTTATGAAGCCATGGCCTATGCGGGGACGGCCCTACTGGCCGTGCTTGGCCTCAATCGCTCGAAAACCGCCATGTTGGCTGTGTTTGTTGCGGTCACCGGATTTTTCGTGGCCGTTCGGTTGTTCCCGCAAATACTGCCAGACCCATTGGTACATCTCAGCCGGTTTGGCATGACCTATTTGCTGGGCGCTCTGTTGTATGTTTATCGCGACCAGATCAAATTGTCGTGGGTCATTGGCGCCGTGACCGTGATACTGGCCGCCACCTTTGGCTGGTTTGGGTCTCAGGCGTCATTTGAGATACTGCTCAACTTTGTATTGGCCGCTGGTTTGTTGTTGATTGGCTTTGCTAAACTTCCCTTTGCAGCCAAGTTATCACGCATGCCGGATTTCTCTTACGGCGTATATATCTGGCAATGGCCGATCATGCAGGCCTTGTGGTATTTCGAGATTGCTCGCAGCCCGTTGGTGACCATGGCGTTGGCCATTCCAGCCAGCATTGCGGTCGGCGCGCTGTCTTGGTATTTGTTGGAAAAACCGGCTTTGGCCTTAAAAACTCCATTGGCCGGTGCGATCCGCAATGCTTTCAAAGCCCGTAAAACTGCTTGATGGCAGCCCAGCCTTCGGCTCCGGTTTCGACAAATTGAAATAAATCCAGATCGGCCTTTGCGATGGTTCCCTCGGCCGCCAAAGCATCAAAATCAATAATCCGGTTCCAGAACTTGCGCCCAAACAGCAGGACGGGCATCGGATCAATCCGCTTGGTCTGGATCAGGGTCATGGTTTCAAACATTTCATCCAGTGTACCAAATCCACCGGGAAACACCGCCAACGCCCGCGCTCGTTGCAGGAAGTGCATTTTGCGAATGGCAAAATAATGAAACTGCAAACTTAGCTCCGGGGTGACGTAACGATTGGGGGCCTGTTCGTGGGGCAGGACAATGTTCAAGCCGATCGAGCGCGCTCCGACATCATCTGCACCGCGATTGGCCGCTTCCATCACGCCAGGGCCACCGCCGGAACAAATCACCCAGTCGCGCCCGCCATGGTCCAGCGAATAACGCGATACTGCTTTGGCAAAGTTGCGGGCTTCTTCATAAAAATGCGCTTTATCATTCAGAGATTTGATCAGCGCCGGATCATCGGTGCGTACTGGTTGGCCATCGGGGGACGGAATGCGCGCCCCGCCAAATACGGCAATGGTGGAATCCACGCCTTGCTCATCAAACACCAGACCAGGTTTCATAAACTCAAGGTGTAACCGGACCGAGCGCAGCTCATCGCGCAACAGAAAATCTGGATCATCAAACGCTAGTTTGTAAGAATTAGAGCGAGTTTGCGTGGTTTGGACCGCATCGCGCAACAGTTTGCGATCTGCTTTGGCGCTCCTGAAATGGCTCTCGGGTTGGGTCGGTTTTTTGGTATCCATTGGTTTGGCCTGTTGCTTCGAACTGGCCCAAGTTGACCATGACAGGCGTTAATAAAACCCGAGTGTTGGTGCGTTAAGTCGTCCAGCCTTTTCTGCGTGAAAACCAGGCAAACCAAACCAGAAAAACCGCAAAGACCAATATCATATGCGGCATGATTTTGGCTCCATCGCCCATGACCTCAAAGGTGTTGCTTAGGAAAAACATATAAATTTGTTGCAAGGCAATCGCGATGAGCGAAATCACAAAGATCAAAGTGGCCCACGACTTTCGCAATACCAGCCCCAGTGATCCGAGCAGTCCGGCAAACACCGCAATGGCGAACGCCGCGATATAGAGACTCGGCATGATGGCATACAGGTCTTGCTGCGAAAGAGGCAATGCGGCCATTGCCTCATCGCTCATGCTGACTTGCATGACATAAGCCATCACACCCAGCGTATTCCAGATCAGCGCAATCGCGGCAATTGCCCAATACCATTTCGGTACGGAACCTTGGTCTGCTTTGGTCATAACGCTCTTCCTTGGTTGGTTAGGATGCTTCGTCTTCCAGCATCAATTCCGGGGCGGCATTGGTGATTTTAGCTTTTAAAGGCAAATGACAAATGACCTTGGTTCCCTTGTCCGGTTCGGACTGCAAGCTGACCCGGCCACCGTGCATGTCGATCAATTTTCGAACCAGTGCGAGACCCAAGCCAGCGCCGCCGGACGCACCGCTTTCAAAGGCTTCGAACACCCGGGTCTGATCTTTGGGGTCGATCCCGGCCCCTTGATCGGCCACCCACAAGCGAATTTCCTTTTTCAACCGGGTGCCGCCAATGACAACTTCGCCGCCGCTTTTGGAAAATTTGACGGCATTGGCCAACAAATTATACATGACCTGTTTCAGGCGGGTGCCATCGGCCCGGATCATGCCAATGTCTTTGGCACAATCAATCTTGATCTGGATCCGGGTGTCTTCGGCATGGGTCTGGGCCAGTTGTACAACTTCTTCAATGATTTGATGCACATCGACATCGCCCAATTGCAATTCCAGTGTCCCGGCATCAATCGCCGCAATATCCAGAATGTTTTTAAATACATTGGTCAGTTGATTGCCCGCCGCCAAAATGCTTTCGACCGGGGCGCGTTGTTGCTTGCCCAACTCGCCGGCCATGTTTTCGCTGAGCATTCCGGCATAACCGACAATGGTATTGAGCGGATCGCGCAATTGGTAAGAGACATGGCTGACAAAATCAGCTTTCAATCGCACCACGGTTTCCATGGCTTCGTTTTTCTCGCGCAGGGATTTCTCAACCCGCTTGGTATCGGTGATGTCGACCCAGGCCACAACGGTGGCACCATCGGGCAGGGGCCATGAAACCCAAGTCAGGATTTTGCCGTCGGCCCGCTCAATCTCGGCTTGGCGGTGTCCACGCACTTCGGGGCTCATATCAGTAATGGTCGCCTGCATTTCCTGCCAATAGCGTTCGTCATGAAACAGAGCGCGGCAGCTTTTAGCGATTTTGGCGAACGGTTCCCCAACGGTCAGCTTCTTCTCGTTCAACTCCCACAAGGTGACAAAGGCCTCATTGTGCAGGCGCAACCCGCCGTCCGAGCCAAACACCGCTACCGCTTCGGCCAGTTTGTCCAGTGTAGCCCGTTGCACACTGATCAACGTGTTAAATTTGGTTTGCAGGGTCAATTGATCGGAAATGTCTTCGAACACATATAACAAGCCACCCAATTGGTGGCGCAAGGTGGTGACCCGCAAGGTGCGCTCGTCAGGCAGCAACCACAGCTCGTCGACATTTTCCTGATCTGGGGATTGGTGATACCGCTCCAGCTCGGTGGCCTTCCATTCCTGATAATCGGCCTGATCGGGAATGCGCCGCCGCTCGCGCAAATGATCCAGCAACGCGCCGTGATCCGGGCGCTCGTCGAGCCAGATTGCATCCAGATCAAACAAATTTCGAAATGCCGTATTGTGAAAAATCAACCGCTGACCGGGAGAGAAAATCGCCACCGCATCGGCCAGATGATCCAACGTCTCGTCATGGGCCTTGGACTGGCGTTCCATTTTAGCTTGTAAGGCGGCATTGTCGGAAACATCGCGGGCCACGCAGGTCAACCCGCCAGATACCGGCCAAGCGCCGATTTCCAATTGCCGCAATTCCCCATCGATTACCACCGGATAAACCCCGCTTTTGGCATCACTTTCGGCCAGACAGGCTTTGGCCATTTCAGCGGTGTCCGGTGACAAGAAAATTTGTTGCTTCAACACATCGTCCAGATCTTTGGCCTCAACGGTTTGCACATAACAGGTATTGGCCCAGATCAATTTTTGTCCGGATGACAAACGCCATACCGGAAACGGTGCTTTTCCCAGCATGTCGATGAAGGCAACCGGGTCTTCGGACAGGATATGACGAACCTCCTCAAGACGGCCGCGCGCACCGGATTCTTCCAATCCCTTGATGGTGCTGTCGGTCAACCACAACACAATTTGTGACCCCGCCGCTCGGCCATCGGCTTCGATAAACCTTCCCGATGCGCCAATAATGGTTAGGGAAAATGCCGTACCGTGCAGGCGAAGCTCTTTTAAGACCTGCCGCAAGGTGGTGCCATCGCCATTGGTGCTGCGCGCCTCAAAGTCGGCCAGTCCATCCAAAATGCCTTTGGCCGGGTTATCATGACCGGCGTTTTCGGCAAATTTCAACATGGCACCCAATGCTACGGAAGAGCCAAACAGATCCGGCTCACCCCATGGGTTTTGTAAATCATCCGGCTTGGCCACATCTTCGGCCCAAACCAGCACCAATCCCGGATGTGCCGCAAACACGGATATGGACCGGTTCAACCGTTCTTCTAATTCAATGGCCCGCAGCCGCCATTTCAGGTTAACCGCTCGCGCCCCAACGGTTAGGCGAAAGGCCCACAACGCCACGGCGATCGCCAGAAAAACGGCGCCCAATGTGACGATGATCGAAGCGGTTTGTGCGTACTGGTCCATGTTCAATATGACCTGCGAATGGGATCGTTGGGCGCAATAAATTGCCAGCGGTCAACTTGGCCTTTTTGGCTTAACACGCGATTAACCGGACCCTTGGTGCGATTCTATTCCGAGGTTTACGGATTTGTACAGTTTATTTACCGATCTGCACGGCACCCAGCCGAAAGCTGACAAAGACCAAACAACCGGAAAGCTGGCCAGATTGCGGGGGTTGGAACGTCCAATTGCCTACCGCTTTCACCGTGGTTTTATCAAAAATACCGGGCGGTGCAGAGCGTCTGGCAAAGACATTATTTGTGGTGCCATCCGAGCTGACATCCAGCGAAACCACCACCCAGCCTTGCCGACCCTGTCGTTTGGCCCTTCGGGGAAACGCAGGCACAGGCAGGTCAAGGGCCGCCAAGGTTGATCCGCCTTGACAGGCACCGGCCTCGGTCAGGCGCTTGACGCTGGGCGGGGCTGGATAATCATGATTGAGCGGTGCGGGGGCGGGGGTTTGGCAGGCCAATAGCCCAAGGCACAACCCGATACTTGTAAAGCGAAACGTCATGGTTCCAAGTTCGGCAGGCTGGGCGTCAAACATCCACCAACTCGAATGGGTGTGCAGGAAACGGCCAGACCTGTTGTGTCATCGGTCTCGACAAACAAACCGCTTACCGTGGCAATCCCATCAGCCGGGACAAAGCGCGAGCCGCGCAAACGCGAGGTAAAGCGCCGAACCGGCTCTTCTTTGTCCATCCCGATCACCCCGCCATAATCGCCGCACATGCCCAGGTCGGTCATAAAGGCGGTGCCGCCTTCGAGGATGCGCGCGTCAGCCGTAGGGATATGGGTGTGGGTGCCAAATACAACCGAGGCCCGGCCATCGCAAAAATGGCCCATCGCGCCTTTTTCCGAAGTGGCCTCGCCGTGAATTTCCACCACAATCATATCCGCTTCTTGGACCAGCGCACAGGCTTCCAATTCTTGTGCGACAACCGCAAAGGGATCGTCCAGCGCATCCATATAGACCCGGCCCATCACGGTGATTACCAAAACCCGGCGACCATCGGGGCCAATATGCAAATAGGTGCCTTTGCCCGGAATACCGGCGTAGGGCGGATAATTGGCTGGACGCAGCAAAGCCGGTTCACGGGCGACCAACCCAATGGCTTCGGGTTGGTCAAAGGCGTGATTGCCCAAGGTGATGACATCAATACCGGTCTCGAACAATTCGCGAGCCGTTTTTGCCGTAATGCCAAACCCGCCAGCGGCATTTTCGCCATTGGCCAGCACAAAGTCAGGAGATAGCTCCGCGATTAAATCAGGAAGGTGTCGACCCACGGCCAGCCGCCCGGATCGTCCAACCACATCACCAAGAAACAGTGCTTTCACGGCGAGCGTCTAAAATTAAGGTGTTTTGCGAGTGATGGAATGGGCTTCGGTCTCCGAGATAATCCAATCCATTTTTTCATCATGACGTTCCACCGGCATTCTTGAAATACCTTGGGCTTCATAGCCTAACCCTACCGCTACAAAATGCTCATTGGCTTCGCGCAAGCCTGCCAAGGTCCGGTCATAATAGCCGCCGCCATAACCCAAACGAAACCCCTTGGCATTAAAGGCCAGCAGCGGAACCAGCGCCATATCCGGTACCACAATTGCTGCATCTTCGGGGGGCTGGTCAATCTCGAACGCACCGCGAACCAGGTCCTGTCCCGGCTCCCAGACTCGAAAAATCAATGGCTTGTCTTTGGCCACCACCACCGGCAAGCACATGCGTGCGCCGCGAGCTTTTAGTTTTTCCATCAAGGGCAGGCAGTTAATTTCGCTGCCCTTTGGCGCATAACCAGCAATGGTCAGGCCGCCTCTGGCTACCAATTCGGCTGGAAATCGGGCGGCAATTTGCGACCCGGAACGCGGATAGAGCGAAGCCAAGGTTCCGCGCTTGCGTTTCATTTTTGATCGTAGGTCTGTTTTGTCGTTCGTTTTGAACAGCACCATATTGGCGGCTCCACATACACCGTTGGGGCGTTAAATGCCCTGATGACCCAAGTTTACAGGTGGGCACAATATGAAAGAAACCACGGTTTCAATCAGGGATCGTTCCCTCAGGAGAGATTACGGTCGCCGGGATTTTACCCCTGACGTGTGCCGCAGAAACCGCCTGCGGTGCGTTCTAAAGCATTTATAGAAAAAGTGAAACCCGGTTTTGTGTGGCAAACCGCAAAAACCTGCGTCAAATGGACCGATTGTCGGTCTATTCGGACAATTGCGCGACAATTTGTTCGACTTGGTCTGCGGCATCATGCACCGCCTTTGCGGCTTGCCGCTGGATGGCTTTGGCCTCGGATTGCGCCGAATGGTCCGATCCGGCATCGGTGCGCAAACTGGCCAATTCGTCAGACAGCACTAATGCTGCCATCAGGAACAATCGCAAATCCCCGATTTGTCCGACCTGCCCAGCTAGTTCAGCAACTTTTTGATCAAACGCTTCGCCCAATTTTTGTACATGGGCTTCCTGACCCGGCTCACAACCAATGGAAAAGGCTCGATCATTGACCCGGATGGAGACCTTGCTCATCAGCTTGCCCCGCTTTCGCTTAACGCAGCACGGACATCGGCAATGGCATCATCCAGCGCGGTTCCGGCTTCCTTGGCGGCGTCTTCCATACTGGCAGCACGGCTGCGCGCTTCGTCCAGTTCGGCGGCCAATCTGGCCCGGTCTTCATCCATATCGCTGGCATCGCTGGCATTTTGCAGGCGTTTTTGTAATTGAGTAGCTTTGGTTTCGAGCTGTTCCAGCGCACGGGTCAATCGCCGGGTGCCGCTGGCGAACGAATCATCTTGTTCTGTTTTGCTCATCTTTACATTGTGACACCTTGGACCCCGGTTCGCCAAGGGGGAAATCGTGCAAGGGTTTCCCCGGTGCTTCGTCGAAAATAGGGGCTTTGGAGGAATTTGCAGTTGGACCTGTGAAAATCAACTTGTGCTGGTTTTGGAACCGGGGCACAGTGCATTCTCAAGAGGTGAACTGGTTGTCTTTTGGTGATACCGAGCGCGATCAACATGCCAAAAGTGGCCCCGACGATCTTGAAACATTCAGAAGTCATTGCCTGTTGTCGCGCCCTACAATTATCTGAAAACGCACAGCAATTGACCGATATTTTTGACCAATTTATCCAGGGATTGGGACTGAATACCTTTATTTTGGTGGAAGTGACCGATCCGGATATCTATCCAGGTCCAAACCTGTTGATCGGTACGATTCCCAAAAACTATCTGAAAAAATACTGGCAAGGTGGAAACATATTTCATGATCCAATGACCCGCCAGATTATCCACGCCAATATCCCGGTCCGGTTTTGCGATATTGCCAAAAGCCCGGATCCGACCCGCGATGAACAAAAAACCATGGACATGCGGGCCAAACAGGGAATTATCGACGGATACTCCTTTCCGCTAAAAGGACGGCTAAACCGATTTGCCATGATGGGGGTGCATGGCGATGTTTCCGGGTTTATCGATTGTGATGTGATGCTGCTGGAAATGCTTTGCATTGAGTTTTACCGACAGGCCACGCAGCTGTTCCCATTGCCGGCCAATTTGCAGCAGGCCGAACACGGCGTGTTGACTAAACGAGAGCGCGAGTGCCTGTCCTGGGTCGCCAAGGGCAAAACCAATTGGGACGTTTCCCAGATTCTGATGATTACCGAACGCACCGTCCAGTACCACATTGAAAACGCTCGCGAAAAACTGGGAGCCGAATCAAGGTTGCATGCGGTAATTTTAGCGGCTCGGCATCTGGAAATCGTTCTGTAACACCTTGTTAATTCCCTGTAATTTCTAACAGGTTTAGAATTATTCCAAATCAGCTTAGGTTGGCTTTGCTGTGAATGGCAGAGTTTCGATTGTCTTTACTTTGGTACGGAAGTGACATCCCCGTTTTCTTCTTACGCCGAACGAGGCCTCGGACCCCCTCTGTCATTCGCAGCAGCTTACCCTGCGGTATCGATTTCAACTTTAACGAGAACAATACCATGAACCAGATTGATCAACGACTGGCCCGACTTGAAAAAGAAGGCGAGCAAATGATCGAGCTGGAGCGCATGTCAGATCCGGATCTGCGCGCCTATTTGCAAAACCTGTCTACGCGTTTTCATGAGATCCAAGACCGCGCTAATACCGAAGCATTTTTGGAACTAGCTCGGATTTTGGCTGATTTGCGCGGTGAAATTGGTATGGTCATGCGGGCCTGTGAAATCCGGGCGCTACGCTAGCGTTTCTCGTTACATTTTCGGTAAATTCCCCCAACTCTCTTGCCCCGCACATAAGGGCAGGTTATGACCCGACAATCAGTTTGAACCATTTGTAAAAACGCCGGGTGGCACGGGTGGCTTTTTCCGGCTTCTGCTAGGAGAAAGACGTGGCAATTCGGGTAGCAATTAATGGGTTTGGCCGGATCGGCCGGTTGGTATTTCGTTCCATCATCGAGCATAACCGAACCGACATTGAAGTGGTGGCGATCAATGATCTTGGTCCAGTGGCGACCAGCGCTCATTTGCTGAAATATGATAGCTCACATGGCATATTAAATGCCGAAGTCACATCAGACGAAGACAGCCTGTCAGTTGATGGCCGCTCGGTGCGGGTGTTGGCGCAGCGCGACCCAGCCAATTTGCCATGGGGCGCGTTGGGCGTGGACATCGTTATGGAGTGTACCGGATTTTTTGCCTCCAAGGAAAAATCCATGGCCCACATCAAGGCTGGAGCCAAACGGGTACTCATTTCCGCCCCGGCCGGTGGCGCGGACAAAACCATTGTGTTCGGGGTCAACTCGGACACACTTGGCCCGGATGATCTGGTGGTTTCCAATGCGTCTTGTACGACCAATTGCCTGTCACCCGTGGCCAAAGTGCTGCATGACACCTTTGGGATCGAGCGTGGCTATATGACCACCATTCACGCCTATACCGGCGATCAGCCAACTTTGGATACCATGCACTCGGACATGTACCGGGCCAGATCGGCCGCCATGTCGATGATCCCGACTTCTACCGGCGCGGCCAAGGCGGTTGGGCTGGTTCTACCGGAATTGGCTGGCAAGCTAGATGGCTCGTCGATCCGGGTTCCGACCCCCAATGTCTCTTGTGTTGATCTGTGTTTTGATACGGCCAAAGAAGCCAGCGTTGAAAGCGTCAATGCCGCGATTATTGCGGCGGCAGATGGTCCGATGAAAGGCGTGCTCGGCTATTCCGATGCGCCTTTGGTTTCGATCGATTATAATCACAACGCCAATTCCTCGACCTTTGCTCTGCCGCAAACTCAGGTGATGGACGGTCGTTTTGTGCGTATTTTGACTTGGTATGACAATGAATGGGGTTTTGCCACCCGGATGTCGGATACGGCAGCCGTCATGGGCAAGTTCCTCTAGTCGGGAGACGGGCGGATGTCTGCTTTTCGGCGATTAGAAACAGCCAGTCCCAGCGGTAAAACTGTGTTGGTGCGGGTAGATTTCAATGTGCCCATGAGCGATGGCAGGGTTAGCGATGACACAAGGCTGATCCGGGCCGCGCCGACCATCAAGTATTTATGCGAAGCAGGCGCAAAAGTCGTCCTGCTGTCGCATTTTGGACGACCCGGCGGAAAACCTGACCCGCACATGAGTTTGTCGCAAGTGGTACCAAAGCTGGCCAAGGTGTTGGGTTCCCCGGTCAGCTTTGCCAAAGATTGTGTGGGACCAGTGGCGCAAACCGCCATTGACGACATGGCGCCCGGTCAGGTCTTGTTGTTGGAAAACACCCGCTTTCATGCAGGCGAGAGCGCAAATGACCCTGAGCTAGCCAAACAAATGGCCGCCTTGGGCGATTTGTTTGTCAGTGATGCGTTTTCGGTGGTCCACCGGGCCCATGCTTCGAATGTGGGCATTGCCGGACATTTGGAAGGGTTTGCCGGTTTGGCGCTAGAACGTGAACTGGATCATCTGACCCAAGCCTTGGGCCACCCGGTCAAGCCGGTGCTGGCCATAGTCGGCGGCGCCAAGGTCTCGACCAAAATTGATCTGCTGCAAAATCTGGTCACCCAGGTCGACATGCTCTGTGTCGGCGGCGGCATGGCCAATACGTTCCTGCACGCTTTAGGTCATAAGGTCGGTACATCGCTTTGTGAGCCGGATTTAAGTTCGCTGGCTCGAACCATTATGCAAAAGGCCAAGATTTCCGGCTGCGAGATTTTGCTGCCCAAAGACGTGGTGGTCGCTAAGGAATTTGCGGCCAATGCGGCGCACACCACGCGGTTGGCCACAGCGGTACGCGACGATGAAATGATCTTGGATGCCGGACCGATGGCGGTGGACGCTTTGGCCGATGCCATGGATCGGGCCAAAACCCTGATCTGGAATGGCCCATTGGGCGCGTTTGAGATGGAACCGTTTGATACGGGCACACTTGAGGCGGCGCGCTATGCAGCCAAACGAACTAACGCTAAAAAACTAATCTCGGTGGCCGGTGGCGGCGATACTGTGGCGGCGCTGAATCTGGCCGGGATCGCCGATCAATTTACCTTTATTTCAACCGCTGGCGGTGCTTTCCTGGAATGGATGGAAGGCAAAGATCTGCCGGGGGTTCGCTGTCTTTCAACCTAATCCAAAAAACAAATCTTGGGGACACCAATGAATCTTGAAAATCTGAACTTTATTGCCAATCACATGACTGCGCCCGGCACGGGCATTCTAGCCGCCGACGAAAGCCATGGCACCATCAAAAAGCGGTTTGACAATATCGCGGTGGAAAGTACCGAAACCAATCGCCGCGACTGGCGCGAAATGTTGTTTCGGTCCAATGAAGCGATGACCAAATACATTGGGGGGGTCATTCTGTTTGATGAAACCCTGCGCCAAAAAAGTGATGACGGTACACCTTTGGTTGATCTGATTGATGCCGCTGGCGCGGTACCGGGGATCAAGGTCGATGCTGGTGCGCATGACATGGCCGGATTTTCCGGGGAAAAAGTCACCAATGGTTTGGATGGCTTACGGGACCGGATGAAAGAATATTATCAATTGGGCGCGCGCTTTGCCAAATGGCGGGCGGTCATTGAAATTGACGGACACCGGCCGAGCGCCGCGTGTGTTTCAACCAACACCCACGCTTTGGCCCGCTATGCAGCGATCTGTCAGGAAGCGCAGATTGTGCCGATTGTTGAGCCGGAAGTTTTGATGGGCGGCGAACACACGATTGACCGCTATGCCGAGGTTACCGAATGGGTGCTCAAACATCTGTTTATGGATCTGCACATGCACGGTGTTGCCCTAGAAGGGATTGTGCTGAAACCCAATATGGTTATTTCCGGCAAAACCTGTGCCGTGCAAGCCGATGTGGATGAAGTGGCGGAAAAAACCGTTCGGGTATTGCGCGCCACGGTTCCAGCTTCGGTGCCGGGTGTGGCTTTCTTGTCGGGTGGTCAAGGCAACCGCCAAGCGACCGTACACCTAAACGCGATGAATGCCGGGTATGATTTACCGTGGAATTTGACCTTCTCATTTGGTAGGGCTTTGCAAAAATCCGCTTTGGCAGCGTGGAAAGGCAAAAACGTAGCGGCAGGGCAAGCAGCCTTCGCGCACCGCGCCAAGATGAACTCACTGGCCAGCTTGGGCAAATGGACCGCCGAGCAAGAGGCCGAACTGGACGGGTAATCCGCCCAAACAACTGAAATAACATTTGATGTCCCTCACCCAGATTTACCTGCTGACTCCGCCGCAAATTCCTGATCTGGATGGGTTTGCCGTCCAATTGGATGCGGTGTGTGCGGCGGTAGAAATCGCGTCTTTGCAAATCCGTTTGAAAGACGGGAGCGCGGCGCAAGTTGGCGAAGCGTTTGCAGTTTTGGCTCCGATTGCCCGAAGCCATGGTACCATCGTCATTTTGAATGATGACCCTGAACTGGCGCGGGAACTCGGTGCGGACGGGGTGCATGTGGGCCAAAGTGATATGAGCGTAAAAGCGGCTCGTAAAATATTGGGCCCAGATAAGGTCATTGGCGCAACCGCCCACAATTCGCGGCATTTGGCCATGGAAGCTGGCGAGGCCGGGGCTGATTATGTGGCGTTTGGCGCTTTTTATCCAAGCGCCACGAAAAAGACAGAATTTACCGCGACACCGGACTTGCTAAGCTGGTGGTCCGATCTGTTTGAACTGCCGTGCGTGGCAATTGGTGGAATAAATCCGCAAAATGCCGGTGCGCTGGCTGAGGCCGGAGCCGATTTTGTGGCGTTGAGCGCTGGTATCTGGAATGCCGAAACCGATCCGGTGGCGGCGATCAAACAACTGGCGAAGTCTTTGATGGAAGCTGAATGAAGAATTTAATGATGGTCCTGATGCTGGCCGCCCTAAGTGCGCCGGTTCTAGCCCAGGAAACAGAACCCAAGCTGGGCCCACCTTTAGCCCCAAGCGTTAAACCAAGTACTGAATCAGCGCCGGGTAAGCTTACAATCAATCAAGACGAAGATGCCGCTCCAAACGCTGCGGAATTGCAACTTCAATTGCCGGGGCTGGATCAATTTCCGGTCGGACTGGAAGTCGGTGAAGCGTGGCAAGCGTGGCAAAGCGGAGATTATGTCAAGGCGCGAGTATTGGCAGCGCGGGCCGGGGCCAATGGCGAGCCCCAAGCCAAACTGCTGTTCGGTATCTTGTTGGATCAAGGTCTGGGTGGCCCACCCAATCCGGTTAATGCGGTCAAATGGTATCGCGAAGCGGCGGATGATGATGAAGTTGATGCGGTATTGGCGCTGGCCGGGATGGCTTTTGCTGCGCGCGGCGGTCTGGCCATCAGTGATGGCCGGGCTTTTTTACGCAAAGCCGTCACACTGGGCAGTACTGATGCCATGTTGGCACTGGGCCGGGCGTTGGCTTCGGGGCATGGCGGACCCTTGGATGAGATCAGGGCTGAGGCCCAATTTCGCGCAGCAATTGCTCACGGGCTAAACCCGGCACGTACTGCTTTGGGCGATTTATTACTGACTCAAGGCAAGGATGCAGAAGCGTTGGCATTGTATCGCACGGCTGTTTTTGGCGGGGATGCCGAAGCGGCTTGGAAAGCCGGTGTGTTGCAAGCCGATCCGGACAGTGCGGTCTACGCACCCGAAAAAGGCCATCAACAATTGCTCACTGCGGCTGAGGCGGGGAACCGCGAAGCGATGACGGCTCTGGGTTTGTTTCTGGCTGGAGTTGAACCCCCTTTGCAAGCGAACGCTGCTCGCTGGTTTCGCAAAGCCGCCGAATTAGAAGAGCCGGAAGGGCAATACCTGTATGCCTTGGTGTTGGCCAAAGGCGAGGGGGTCCAACAGGATCGTGAAATGGCTTACGAATGGGCCTTGCGGGCCATTGCCGGGGATCGCTTTCAGGATGAATACTGGCATTTGGCTGATGTGTTGCGCGATGCATTGCCGCCCGTAGTGCGCGACCTAGCCCATGCCCGCTCCAAAATGCCCTTGTCCATCGCTTCGGCCAATCCGGCGCCAGACCCGGTGCTTGATCCGGTACTGGCCCCGGTGCAGGGCAGCGATTGAACGGCTTATTTTCACACACCTTTTTGGCAAAACTGGTTGGCACATTTCGGTCAGTGCTATAGAGGTCGCGCTTTATAGCGACACTTTGGAAGTTGGCCCATGAAAATCAACGGCAATGAAATCCGTCCCGGCAATGTGATCGAGCATCAGAACTCGCTCTGGCTGGCGGTCAAGTGCAATGCGGTCAAACCGGGCAAGGGCGGCGCGTTTAATCAGGTTGAATTAAAAAACCTGATCAATGGCAGCAAGTTGAATGAACGATTTCGTTCGTCGGAAAAAGTCGAAAAAGTTCGGCTGGAACAAAAGCCCCATACCTATTTGTACGACAATGGCGACACGTTGGCCTTTATGGACAGCGAGACTTTTGAGCAGATTGAACTGATGAAGGAATTTATCGGTGACAGCGCGGCCTATTTGCAGGACGGCATGCAAATCAGCATCGAATTCCACGAAGAACGAGCCATTCGCGTCAGCCTGCCGGAGCAAGTGATCTTGCAGATTGCCGAAACTGAACCGGTGGTAAAGGGGCAAACTGCGGCCAACTCATTCAAACCTGCCATTTTGGAAAACGGGGTCCGGACCTCGGTCCCGCCATTTGTTGGAGTGGACGAAAGAATTGTCGTCTCAACCACCGATGGCTCCTATGTAAAACGGGCTGACTAATCCCACTTCATTTGGCGACAAAACAGGATCAAGACCATGGTAATTGCCTCTGGTTTGCACAACATCATGACGGCGGCGGCGCGCAAAGCAGCACGTGCTTTGCAGCGAGACTTTGGCGAGGTTGAAAACCTTCAGGTCTCTAAAAAAGGCCCCGCAGACTTTGTCTCCGCCGCTGATCGCAAGTCCGAAGAAATATTGGTACGCCTGCTTTCTGAAGCGCGCCCCGGCTATGGCTTTTTGCTGGAAGAAGGCGGCGAGATTAAAGGCACTGACCCTTCGCACCGCTTCATTATTGATCCGCTGGATGGCACCACGAACTTTCTGCACGCCATTCCGCATTTTGCCATTTCCATCGCGCTGGAACGCAAGGGCGAAATTGTCGCCGCCGTG
>NVXG01000001.1 GCA_002733805.1 Robiginitomaculum sp.
CCGGCTTGACCGGAGGGTCCATGCCCATTGTACCGCTGGCCAATCCTTCGAGGCTCTCTTCGTTCGCACCTCAGGATGAGGACCTTTTTGAAACGACCAGACTCACACCACCCACCTCATCCTGAGGTGGCGCGAAGCGCCCTCGAAGGATCGGCTAGCGGTACAATCTTGCCAAAACGCCGCGCACTTCTTTCACAATAGTTTGGCGCACCCCACACACTCATGCACAATAAAATGACAAACAATCTACCCTTGTTGACGCTCCTTGACGCTTGGGCTTGGGGCGTAAAAGGTGCCGCTCCTCTTACATACGGGCACAGCTATATTGGCTACGGGAACCAGCATCTTTTCGCTCGTTCTCGGCTGTTTGACATCGTAAATTAAATAAAACCCCCAAAAACAACGGTTCTTGGGGCTATGCAGGTCGGGGGCGACCCAGCTCAAACTTCGCACACACCCTGCCGACATCTGATCTATCCACTGCGGACAATCCAGTTTTGAGTCAAATTTATTTTTTCTGGGCCGTTTTGGGACCCATTTTGCGATTATTAGTCACTGGGCGGCAAATCATAGGCGGTTTGTTCGATCAAATGGTCCACCACTTGGCACAAGGCTTCCTTGTCATCGGCCCCATTGGCCATTGCTTTGTCATACACCTCGATCTGTTGCATGGCGGAAGAACCCCGCGCCACAATGCGCCGCAAATGGTGAACCTCATGCACACAATTCAAAGCCACCGCGTCATCCTCGACCAACTCGATCAGCTCTTCAAGCAGGGCGGCAAACGGGACCATCTCGCCCTTGCCCAGATCGACCAGACGACCATTAACCCCATAGCGTGCCGCCCGGAACCGGTTTTCCTGCACCAGCAGGTCTGGGTAGGCCCGCCACTTCATATTGGCGCGCTTCAAGCGGGCCAGTCGCCGCAACAGGCACTGGTACAATGCCGCAATGCCCAACGCATCTTCCAACCGGGGGCAAACGTCGGTAATTCGCATTTCCACCGTAGGGAATTTAGAACTGGGGCGTAAATCCCACCAGATTTTGGAACTGTCTTCAATGGCACCCGCCTTGACCATCACGTCGCACAGGCGCTCAAATTCGCCCCAACTTTGAAACCGGTTGGGAATACCGTTACGCGGCATGCCATCCCAAACCACGGTCCGGTAGCTCATCATCCCCATGCGTCGTCCCCCCCAAAATGGGGAGGAATTGGAAAGCGCCAACAGGTGCGGCAAAAAATACCGCATCTGGTTCATCAAATCGATCCGCAAATCCTTGTCTTCAATCCCGGCATGAACGTGCATACCACAAATCAGCATGCGGCGGATCACCCCGCCCATATCGTCGTTCAACTTGTCATAGCGCGGGGCGCGGGTGTGGTGTTGCCCATACCAATTGGCAAAGGGATGGGTCGAGGCGGCCATCAACTCCAGCCCATGTTTCTGGGCATTGCGCTTGATACAAGCCCGCATGGACGACAGATGCCGCCGCGCTTCTGAAATGGTGTCACAGACCGGCGTGCCGATCTCGATCTGACATTTCAAAAATTCCGGAGTGACGTGCTCGCCCAGCTCTGACTTGCAAGCCTCCATCAATTCGGGCGGAGGATCGGCGGCCAGATCACGGGTAACCGGATCCACCAACAAATACTCTTCTTCGATCCCAATGGTCAAAGCTGGCAACGTCATGCGGACCCCCTATTCCCGTTTTGATTACGCCTCTATCAAAGCGCGCAATGGTTCAAAAAGCAAATCTCGCCAGCGATTTATTGCTTGTGTCGAGTTCAACAGGTCTTGTCTGATCTCCAACGTTATATGGCGAAGACCACGGGAACCCACATGGCGGTTGACCGAATAATTATACAGCTTGGCTGAATAGGGTTGGTTGTCGCCCACTTTGACCCCGTTGGCCGACAAGTGCTCCATCACGGTCATGGCGCTGGCCCGGTCATCGCGCCACAGCAAACCGGCTTCCCACGGGCGTTCTTCGCGTTCACCGCGCAAGGCCCGACAAAACGAGTGCATGGAAATGACAAACGGATTGGACTGGGCCTGGGTCAGACAATCCAGTTCATCAGATAATTTGCAATGATAGGGGTGATAGTATTGGGCCAAGCGGTGGTGGCGCTCATCAGCGCTCAAATTTTGATTGCCCGGCACCGAAATTGTATCGCTGGTTTTCATGATTAGATCGGCACGTTCTTCGCCGCGATTGGGGTCAATCACCAACCGCGAATACCCACAAAACAAAATCCGGGCTGACAAGGCTTCGGCCAAAGCCGCAGCTAAGTCCGCAGAACCGGGATCATACGCAATGTGATCATCCAGTTGATTGTCGCTTAATCCCAACCCTGCAAATCCATCTGGGATGATGTTGGTCGCATGGTCGCAAAAGAAAAAAGCCGGGCTTGTTCCTCTGGGACCTGTAGTTTTTGCGACTTCGAAACTGGACATCGGGCGCAACCTACCCACTCGCGCCAGACAAGGCGAGAGAGAATGTCACCCCTTGTACAATTTTTTGGTTCAGCCGGTGCCGGGTCGCAAAATTACCTTAGCCAATCCAGTCTTTTTTGAGCGGTTTGGCTGCCAGAAAAAACAGGATTGCGGCAAGCAGATAAAACACCGTGCCACATAAAATAGAGTAACGAAGAGATTCATCACCAAACCGGCCACGCAATAAATCAGACATGCCGCCTAGCAAAACATCGCCCAACGCCAGACCCAGAAAATTGTTGATCAACAAAAAAATCGCGGTCGATGTGGCGCGCATATTGGGTGGCACCATATGCTGGATGGACGAGATCACTGGACCCAACCAAGCCAAGCTTAACGCAACCGGAAACATCAAAATGACGAACAGAGTGCCCAAGGAGTTGGTCAGCGTAGCCGTCATATAAAAGGGAACCGTGATCAAAAAGGCAATGGCCGGAACCAGTACATAAACCGACTTATTCTTGCCGCCAATTTTGTCAGCAATGAACCCGCCCATGAAAATTCCGACCACGCCACCGATCAACATGATCACCGAGAAAAAATATGCAGCATATAACAGGTTGGAAGCGCCCGCCGGAATCATCCAGCCCGGTAAAAACGAGAGAAATGCAGGTAATTCATCGCCAAAACTGCGAACCAGGAAAGCCGGTATCCAAGCGAACACACCATAGCCCATAATCGAGGAGGAGGCCGCACCAAACGAGATGAGCCAGAATGACTTTTTCGTACGTAACAAGTTGAATACTTGCAGTATTGTTACTGATTTTGGTTTGGCTTCTACTGGTTTTGCATCATACCGTCCGCGCGCTGGTTCACGGATGGTAAACAAGAACAATGGAGCCAGAATGATCCCGACCGCACCGATCACAATAAACGCCATGCGCCAGCCATAAACCGTGGCCATCACCCCGCCATAGACAATGCCCACGGCGCTGCCGATGGGAATACCCAGCGAGAATATGGCCAGAGCAGTGGCGCGTTTGTTGGGTGGAAAATAATCCGCAATGATCGAGTAGGATGGTGCGATACCACCCGCCTCACCAACCCCAACCCCCATACGCGCAAAAAATAATTGAACGGCATTACCAGCCATGCCGCAAACGGCTGTCATGGCGCTCCACGCAGCCAAGGCGGCAGCGATAATCCACACCCGGTTGTGTCGATCGGCCATCCAGGCCACCGGCACGCCCAACACCGAATAAAACAAGGCAAAGGCCACGCCACGCATGACGCCGATCATGGTATCGGACACTCCGAGTTCCTGTTGAATCGGGATCGCCAAAATGCTGATGATGGAGCGATCAACAAAATTGAACGTGTACACCAACACCAGAATAAACATCACCCAACCCAGATACGCTTTGCTTTCTGTCCGGGTTTCTACAGACACACTTTGGCTGTCACTCAATTGAACTTCCCCTTGATTTACTATTTTCAACACTTGTTTAAATTTGAGGATTTACCAGAACAGATTTTGTGTGTCAAAACAACCGGTAACTGAAAACCGTTTGTCTGGTTAGTCACCGGGTGGCAACATGAAACGTTGTCGTCGGTGCAGCAAAAAACCCCGAAAGCAATTGGCAGCATCCGACAAGGGGTCCTCGGCCAGATGAACCAAAATCCATTTGCGTAACAAAGGCAGACCCGGCGCTTTTAAGGCCAGCAAGCGACCGGATTGCAACTCGGCTTGTGCTGTATGCAAGGACAGCATGGCAATTCCCATCCCGGCCATCACCGCCTGCTTGATGCTCTCATTCGAATTTAGTTCCAACACGGCATAGCTTTGCCCGCTGCCATATTGGTCAAGGTACCGTTGTGCCAACGCGCGGGTGCCGGATCCGACTTCGCGCATCAAAAATGTTTCTTGCAACAATTTGGCGGCTGGTACCGTATCCAGATCGGCCAAGGGGTGATCCCGGGCCACCACGATGCCGTAAGGATGCTCGCCCAGATAATCATGGGCCACCGACAGACTGATCGGCGGGCGACCCAGTATTGCCAGATCAACCGCCCGGCTACCCAACGCCCGGGTGATCTCCTCCCGACCGCCAATGACCAAGCGCAGATCAATATCTGGAAAAGACCGTAAAAAAGCGGCCAATATGGTTGGCGCAAAATATTTACCCGTGCTGACCACGCCAATACCCAACGATCCAGCTTTGCCGGTTTTTAACGCATCCAGCTTTTTGGCAGAGGTTTCAAGGGCTGCCTCAATGCGCTGCGACAGGGTTTCAATCTCCAACCCAGTGTCGGTCGCCTGAAAGCCGTTCTGGCCGCGTTGCAGTATTTTGGTCCCAACCAAACCCTCCAATGTTTTGATCTGAATTGAGATCGCCGGCGGGGTTACACACAATTCTTCGGCGGCTCGGGTGACAGAACCGGTTTTTAGCACCGCTTTGAAGGCCCGTAACTGTTTGAATGTTATATTTTTTTGCAGTGACATAAGTTTATTTTAACATAAACAAAAAAAATTTCAATTTTCTTTCTTTGTCCATTGGTCCAACATAGTCAAAATACCTAGTTTGCTGCTGCCACTTCATGAGGGAGACAGCTCAACTTGTTTAGGGCCCAACCTTCCATGACTATACACCTGTCCCGTAGATTTGCCGGAAACATTCCGGATGCCGATCTGAAAGCCGCGCTTTGCTCGACGATTGACGCTTTGTGCATTGCCGCCATTGAAATATCCGACCTGTGCGCGCTAGGCCCGCTGGCCGAAGGACTGGGGGCAGTTACTGGCGATGAAAACGCCGATGGCGACACCCAAAAAGAATTGGATGTTCAATCGGATGAGATCATCAAACGGGTCTTGCAAAAAGTTCCTGTCGCCTATTACGCCTCGGAGGAAGAAGAAGGTGTCAACACATTCGACCCAAACGGGCCTATATCGGTGGCGGCGGACCCGCTGGACGGATCATCCAATATCGACACCAATGTGTCGATTGGCACCATTTTTTCGATCTTTCAAACCGTGCCGGGCAAGCCGGAGGCGTCATTTTATCGACGTGGCGAAGAACAATTGGTCGGCGGGTTTTTCGTATACGGCCCACAAACCACTTTGATCATGACGGCGGGTGACGGCGTGGAATTGTATGCCCTTGACCCAAAGGCAAGAAAATTTGTGCTGGCTGACCCGGAAGTTCGTTTGGCTGAAAACAAATGTGAATACGGCATCAATGCCAGCAATGCACGGCATTGGTTGCGCCCGATCCGTAATTTCATCGAGGATTGCGTGGCCGGAACAACCGGACCTTTGCGCGCCGATTACAATATGCGTTGGGTTGGCTCGTTAGTGGCCGACGCGTCGCGCATCCTGTCGCGTGGCGGTCTGTTTTTGTACCCGGGTGACGGACGCAAAGGATATGAAAATGGCCGGCTGCGCCAATTATATGAGGCCAACCCTGTTTCATTTGTGATCGAGCAAGCTGGCGGCAGTGCTACGGACGGCTCCAAACGCATACTCGATCAAAATTTGAGCGATTTGCACCAACGTGTGCCGTTTGTGTTTGGCTCCAAAGAACAAGTTCGTCTGGTGGCGCGCTATCATGATCGTCCCGGGTTTTTAGGCTCACGTGCGCCGCTGTTTGCGCCACGCGGCTTGTTTCGCAAATAAGAGGAGAGCGCAATGTCAATCAAACATCCGATCATCTCCGTAACTGGCTCAAGCGGCGCGGGAACCAGTACGGTAAAGCATACTTTTGATCAGATTTTCCGCCGCGAAAACATCAAAGTTGTGTCGATCGAAGGCGATGCCTTTCACCGCTATGACCGGGTAGATATGAAAGCAGAGCTGGAAAAACGCACGACACAAGGCGATCACACGTTTAGCCATTTTTCGATGGAAGCCAATATTTTGAAAGACTTGGAACGAGTGTTTCGCGAATATGCTGAAACCGGCAAGGGTAAAACCCGGACCTATGTCCATAGCGAAGAAGAGGCCAAAGCCTTAGGCACGCCATCTGGACAATTTACCAAATGGGCCAAATTTGAAGATGATAGTGACATCCTCTTTTATGAAGGCCTGCACGGGGCGGTGGTCAGCGACAAGATCAATGTCGCCCAATATGCTGATCTGAAAGTTGGCGTGGTGCCGGTAATCAATTTGGAATGGATTCAAAAAATCCATCGGGACAAGGAACAACGGGGCTATTCAACCGAAGCGGTGACCGATGTCATTTTGCGGCGCATGCATGATTATGTGCATGTGATCACCCCACAATTCGGCCAGACAGATATTAATTTTCAACGGGTGCCCATTGTCGACACCTCCAACCCATTTATGGCCCGGTGGATCCCGACCGCAGGCGAATCATTGGTGGTCATCCGATTTGCCAATCCACGGGGAATTGATTTTTCGTATCTGACCTCAATGATCCATGACAGTTGGATGAGTCGGGCCAATTCGATCGTCATTCCAGGCGATAAAATGGACCTTGCTATGCAATTAATCTTTACGCCGCTGATCATGCGGCTCAACGAAAAACGTACCTTTTAGAGCAGGAAAAACCCATGAGCACCCAAACCAGCACAGCAACTGCCGACCAGATGGCTAATGCGATTCGCTTTTTGGCGATGGACGCCATTCAAGCGGCCAATTCCGGGCACCCCGGCGCGCCGATGGGCTTGGCCGATGCGGCAACCGTTTTGTTTACAAAACACATTAAAATCGACCCGGCCAACCCGGATTGGGCCGACCGGGACCGGTTTGTCCTGTCGGCTGGTCATGCTTCCATGTTGCAATATGCCCTGCACTATCTGGTCGGGTATCCAGATATGACGTTGGAGCAAATCAAAAACTTTCGCCAATTAGGGTCCATTACCGCCGGTCATCCGGAATATGGCCATGTCCAAGGGGTTGAAACCACCACCGGTCCGTTGGGACAGGGCATTGCCACAGCGGTTGGCATGGCACTGGCCGAGCGGGTTCAAAACGCCAAATTCGGCGATGAGTTGGTGGATCACTACACATGGGTGATGGCGGGCGATGGCTGTTTGATGGAGGGCATTTCTCACGAAGCGATTGATATGGCCGGCCATATGAAGTTGGGCAAATTGATTTTGTTTTGGGATGACAATTCGATCACCATTGATGGCGGTACAGATCTTTCTACCACGATGGACCAACCCAAGCGCTTTGCAGCCGCTGGTTGGCAGGTTAAATCCGTAGACGGTCATGACCCGCTGGCCATTCACCGAGCGATACTGTCGGCCAAACGAAATACCACGCAACCAACTTTGATCGCCTTAAAAACCGTAATCGGCAAAGGCGCTCCCAACAAATCGGGCACCAATAAAGTCCACGGCGCTCCGCTGGGTGCCGAAGAGATTGAAGCAACCCGCAAAGCCCTGAACTGGCCATACCCAGCCTTTGAAATCCCTCAAAGTATTTTGGAGCCGTGGCGAAAAGCCGGCAAGAAATCGATCAACAAACGACGTAAATGGCAAAGAAACCTCGATGCATCGCCAAAGCGTGACAGCTTTCTGGCCGTGCAAGAAGAGGCCATTTCACCGGCACTGGGCGGCGTAATCAACAAACTAAAAGCCGCGATTTCCCGCGATAAACCAAAACAGGCCACGCGGGTTTCCAGCCAAAAAACCCTGGAAGTGATCAATGCCGTTCTGCCCAACACAATAGGCGGCTCGGCCGATCTGACCGGCTCCAACAATACGCTGACCCCGGGCATGAATACCATTGCCCCCGGACAATATGACGGCAGATATATATACTATGGTGTGCGCGAACATGCGATGGCCGCGATCATGAACGGCTTGACCTTACATGGCGGGTTCATCCCCTATGGCGGTACATTTTTGGTGTTTGCCGGATATATGTTGGGGGCCATGCGCTTGTCGGCCCTGATGGGCATTCGCGTGATCTATGTGCTGACCCATGACAGTATTGGTCTGGGCGAAGATGGTCCGACTCACCAACCGGTAGAAACTCTGGCTATGTTGCGGGCTTTACCCAACATGATGGTGTTTCGACCGTGCGATGCGATAGAAACCGCCGAATGTTGGCAGGCGGCATTGGATGCCACCGACGCGCCATCCACCTTGGCACTGACCCGTCAGGGATTGCCTACTTTACGCACCGAATACACTGATGAAAACTTAAGCGCCAAAGGGGCCTATCTTTTGCGTCAGCCGTCCGGTGGGCGCGACCTGACCCTGATCGCCACCGGCTCTGAAGTCCATCTAGCGACAGAAGCCGCCGAGGCCTTAGCCCGCCAAGGCGTTGCAGCGGCTGTGGTTTCCATGCCGTGTCAGGAATTGTTTGAACAACAATCTGACACCTACCGAGCCAGTGTGCTGGGCGAAGCACCCCGCATTGCCGTTGAGGCCGCCATTGGCTTTGGTTGGGAGCGCTATACCGGTTCGGCCGGTAACTTCATTGGCATGACCGGCTTTGGCGCATCGGCTCCTGCTCCGGCCTTGTATGAGCATTTCGGCATTACCACTGCCGCCATCATCGCCAAAGCCAAAGCCATTTTGGCTGATTAGGGAAGGACGAACCAATGGCCCGCATCACACTTCGACAATTGCTCGATCACGCTGCCGAACATGGCTATGGCGTACCGGCTTTTAATATCAACAATATGGAACAAGTATTGTCGATCATGGAGGCGGCTGATGCTACGGATGCGCCGGTTATCTTGCAAGCATCGCGCGGGGCAAGATCCTATGCTGGCGACATCATGTTGATCAAATTGGTCGAGGCGGCCGAGGCGATGTATCCGGGTATTCCGATCTGTCTGCATCAGGATCACGGCAATAATGGCGCCACCTGTTATTCGGCAATCCAAGCTGGATTTACCTCGGTAATGATGGATGGCTCGTTGGAAGCCGACGCCACAACACCCGCCAGTTATGCGTATAATGTCGAAATCACCCGGACCGTCACTGAAGTCGCCCATGATGTCGGCGCATCGGTTGAGGGTGAGCTGGGTTGCCTCGGCTCGTTGGAAACCGGCGAGGGCGAAAAAGAAGACGGGCATGGCTTTGAGGGCAAGCTCGACAAGAAGCAATTGCTGACCGATCCAATTGAGGCCTCCGATTTTGTTGCCGCAACCAAGGTCGATGCCTTGGCCATCGCCATGGGAACCAGCCATGGGGCTCACAAATTTTCGCGGTCCCCAGATGGTGATATTCTGGCCATGGACGTGGTTGCAGCCATTCATAAACGCCTGCCTGACACTCATTTAGTGATGCATGGCTCCAGTTCGGTTCCGCAGGAATTGCAAGATATTTTCAACCAGTATGGTGGGGAGTTGACCCAGACGTGGGGTGTGCCGATTGATGAGATCACCAAGGGCATCAAAACCGGGGTGCGCAAAGTCAATATCGATACGGATTGTCGTCTGGCCATCGCTGGGCAATTTCGAAAAGTTGCCCAGGAAAATCCCGGTCAATTTGATCCGCGAAAATTCCTGCAACCCTCGATCGACGCTATGCGCGCCTTGTGCGTCGATCGATTTGAACGCTTTGGTACTGCGGGCAATGCCCACAAGATCACGCCCATTCCCATGGCCGAAATGGCCCGGCGCTATGCGAGCGGCTCGCTTGACCCGCAAACGATAAACTAGGAGAGACCCAATGGATCAATCAGATCGTTATGCCGATCTTAGCCTGACCGATGCCAGCCTGATGGCGGGTGGAGATCATGTGCTGGTGGCTTATCACATGAAACCCAAAGCCGGATTTGACGACTTTTTAGCCACTGCGGCCCACGTGGCAGCAGAAAGCTCAACCGGCACCAATGTCAGTGTCTCCACCACCGATGATTTCACCCGTGGGGTTGATGCGTTGGTCTATGAGATCGACGAAGCCAACGAATTGCTGAAAATCGCCTATCCGGTTGATTTGTTTGACCGCAATATCACTGACGGTCGCGCCATGATTGCTTCATTTTTGACTTTGGCCATCGGCAATAATCAGGGCATGGGCGATGTTGAATACTTAAAAATGCATGATTTTTGGGTACCGCCGCGCTATTTGCGCCTGTTTGACGGTCCGGCAACCACCATCTCTGATCTGTGGCGGGTTTTGGGTCGTCCGGTGGTTGATGGCGGATTTATCGTCGGCACCATCGTCAAGCCAAAACTGGGCTTGCGGCCACAACCCTTTGCCCAAGCCTGCTATGATTTTTGGCTGGGCGGGGATTTCATTAAAAATGATGAACCGCAAGGCAACCAGGTCTTTGCGCCCTTAAAAGAAACCATTCCTCTGGTAGCCGATGCCATGAAACGCGCCCAAGACGAAACCGGGGAAGCTAAGCTGTTCTCAGCCAATATCACCGCCGATGACCATTATGAAATGCTGGCGCGAGGTGAGTTCATTTTAGAAACATTTGCGGAAAATGCAGACCATGTGGCGTTTCTGGTCGATGGGTATGTTACTGGTCCCGCGGCGATTACCACAGCGCGGCGCGGTTTTCCCAACCAATACCTGCACTATCACCGGGCCGGGCATGGCGCGGTAACGTCGCCGCAAGCCAAGCGAGGTTATACCGCATTTGTGCTGTCCAAAATGTCCCGTCTGCAAGGGGCGTCCGGCATCCATACCGGCACT
Source organism: Robiginitomaculum sp. (assembly GCA_002733805.1). Taxonomy (GTDB): domain Bacteria; phylum Pseudomonadota; class Alphaproteobacteria; order Caulobacterales; family Maricaulaceae; genus Robiginitomaculum_B. The sequence continues at coordinate 11,064 of NVXG01000001.1, forward strand.
ATGGGCTATGGCAAAATGGAGGGCGAAAAGTCCGACACTGACATGGCGCATATGATCTGCGATGATGTGGCAGACGGCCCGTATTTTCGTCAAGAATGGCTAGGCATGAACCCGACCACGCCGATTATTTCCGGCGGGATGAATGCACTTCGCATTCCCGGTTTCTTTGATAATCTTGGACATTCCAATTTAATCATGACCGCAGGCGGCGGATGTTATGGCCATTTAGACGGCGCTGCCGCCGGCGCTAAATCCATGCGTCAAGCGGAAAGCTGCTGGCGCGCCGGATCGGATCCGGTAGAATACGCCAAAGAACACAAGGAACTGGCCCGGGCCTTTGAGACCTTTGCTAAGGATGCTGATGCCATTTATCCGGGTTGGCGCGAAAAACTGGGAGTCTGATTCATGACCACAACCAAAATTTCACCCAGCATTTTATCGGCTGACTTCGCCCAATTGGGCCGCGAGATCGAAGCCATCGAAACCGCCGGATGTGACTGGGTGCATGTGGACGTGATGGATGGTCATTATGTGCCCAACATCACCATTGGTCCTGATGTGTGCGCCGCCATCAGGCCACATATCAAAACCGTGATGGACGTGCATTTAATGATTGAACCGGTGGATATTTACCTAAAAGCCTTTGCCAAGGCCGGTGCCGATCATATCTCGGTTCACCCGGAAGCTGGTCCCCATCTGGATCGTACCTTGCAGGTAATCCGCGATCTGGGTTGCAAAGCCGGAGCAGCGCTCAATCCGTCCACACCTGCCTCCGTACTCGAACACGTATTGGACCGGCTCGATCTGATTATTGTGATGAGCGTCAATCCGGGTTTTGGTGGGCAAAGTTTCTTGCCGAGTCAGATTGAAAAAATTCGGACACTTAAAACCATGATTGGTGATCGAGATATTCTGATCGAAGTAGACGGTGGGATCAATCCAGACACCGCCGGATTGGTCACCGCAGCAGGGGCCGATGTTTTGGTAGCTGGCTCCGCCGTTTATGGTCCGGGCGCACAAGATGTTTCCTTTTATCAGAAAAATATTCGGGCGATCCGCCAAGCGGGTGATGCCGGTCGGTCGTGACCAAAACCGCTATATTTGATCTGGACGGCACATTGGTTGATTCGGCACCCGACCTACATGCCGCCGCCAACCAGTTATTGCTGGAATTGGGTCGCCCCGGTTTGTCTTTGACGACCATTACCGGGTTTATCGGGCACGGAATTCCCAATCTGGTCAATCAGGTTTTGCTGGCCAGTGGCTTATCAAAAGAACAAACACACCTTGCGCGCTACATGGAAATCTATGCTGGCGATCCGGTATCCCATGGCCGGTTATATCCCGGGGTGCGCGCTGCATTAGAGCAATTGGACGATGCCAATTGGCGACTTGGAATTTGCACCAATAAGGCAGGAGCCATGACCGATCTGGTGCTGACCGGACATCGGATTGACCATTTGTTTGGCGCCGTGGTTAGTGGTGATTCCATGCCGCAAAAAAAGCCAGATCCATCACCCCTTCTGACTTGCGCGCAGGCATTGGGCGCTAAAAACCAACAGACTTTCTACGTGGGGGACAGCGAAACCGACGCGATGACGGCACACAATGCCAAACTGCCCTTTTTGCTATACAGCGAAGGCTATCGCAGCGCCCAGATCGACGAAATGGTTCATGCAAAAGTGTTTTCTGATTGGACCAAATTGCCCGATTACTTGGAAACGCTGGCCGGACAATGAGGCTGCAAGCGCTGATTTTTGATGTCGACGGTACCTTGGCCGAAACCGAAGAGGCCCACCGCCGGGCCTTTAATGAAACTTTCGCCACCAACGGTCTGGGCTGGCATTGGGATCAGGAATTGTATGGGCAGCTATTACTGACCCCCGGCGGCAAAGAGCGCATGGCGGCCTATGTTGAGCATCATCTAGGCCAAGACCCACAAAGTTGGCGGGATCGAATTGCCCAATGGCATTTGGAAAAAACCCGACACTATACGGACCTGATTGCTGGCGGTGAAATCGCCTTTCGTCCGGGGATCAGAACTCTGATCCAACAAGCCACAGGGGTTGGGTTGCGACTGGCCATTGCCACGACCACCTCACGCCCCAATGTGGATGCGTTGATCTTGGCCTGTACTGGACAGCCGGCCAACTCGATCTTTGAAGTGATTGCCGCCGGCGACGAAGTGCATGCCAAGAAACCGGCCCCGGATGTGTATGAGTTAGCGCTGGAGCGGCTGCAATTAGATCCCAGTGTCTGTCTGGCTTTTGAGGACACCGCCCACGGCCTACATGCGGCGCGAGCCGCTCAATTACCAACCGTTGTCGTCCCAGCGCGTTATTCCATGCAGCAGGATTTTTCCGGCGCAACTTTACTGGCCAACTCTTATCAAGACTTATCGGTCGACCAATTGGCTCAGTTAGTGACAAATTGATCTCTGTGCTTGCCTAAAACCTGACAAACCCGCATGTTTGAAAAAAATGCACTGGGGTAGGTTTATGCAGCACGAACGGTTTGATCCAAAATATCTGGATGCAGGGATCAGCACCTTTTTGAAAGACATGGCCCAAGGTGAGGGCGGACCGATCTCGGCCGCACCGATTGCCGACATTCGCCAGTTATTTGCCGCGCTAGCCGCGCAATTAGAAGCGCCAACCGATGAGCTGGCCTCAGTCACCAACATGACCATATCGGGAACAGAAATAGACATTCCGGTTCGAGTTTATGTCCCGGCCTCAGCCAAAGCAAATGGCGGCGCTCTGGTGTTTTACCATGGTGGTGGCTGGACCATCGGTGATCTGGAAACCCATGACGCCTTGTGTCGTCGCTTGGCCCACCATTCTGGTGCAAAAGTGTTTTCCGTCGAGTATCGTTTGGCCCCGGAGCACCCGTTTCCGGCGGCAATTGATGATGCAATGGCCGCCTATAACTGGATTCGGACACAAGCAGCCCGCTTTGAAATTGACCCGAAATGCATTGCGGTTGGCGGCGATTCAGCCGGGGGCAATCTGGCCGCCGTCGTTTCAAACCAAATGATTGGCTCTGGTATTGGTCCAGCCTTTCAATTGTTGATCTATCCGGCCACCCAATTGGCCGGGTCTACCTTGTCTCGTGAGTTTCTGGGCGAGGGGTATTTTTTAAGCGCAGCGGATATGCTGTTCTTTGGACAACAATATCTGCCAGATTTAAGTGAAGCCTTGCAACCCAAAGCCTCGCCCTTGCTACAAGAAGACCTCTCTGGCGCACCACCCGCCCTGATCATCACGGCCGGGTTTGATCCGTTGTGCGATGAAGGCATGGCTTATGGCGAGAAATTACGCCGCGCCGGTACAGCCGTCGAGGAAATCCATGCACCGTCGATGATCCATGGGTTTTTCAATTTTACCGCTCTGTCCCCAACGGCCTTGTCCATCGTTGAAGACGCGGCCAGAAAATTGGGACAGGCTTTGAAAATACCCTCCTCTTGAGCCGTAAATTCGGCTTCAAAACAGCTACCGCCGTAGTGATTGCCAATATGATCGGCACCGGGGTTTTTACCTCTTTGGGCTATCAATTGGACGTGATCCGCTCGCCGTTTGTTTTACTCAGCCTGTGGGTGGTTGGCGGCGTGATCGCTTTGTGCGGAGCCATGAGCTATGCCGAACTTGGCGCGGCATTTCCGCGATCCGGCGGCGAATACAACTTTTTATCGCGCATCTATCACCCGGCAGCCGGATTTGTTTCGGGGTGGGTCGCCGCCCTGATCGGCTTTGCCGCGCCTATTGCTCTGGTGACCATTTTGTTCGGCACGTACTTTGTGTCCATTTTACCCGGCGTGGAAACCGATAGCTGGGCGGTCAAAGTGCTGGCCATCGGGTTGGTGGTCATCATGACCATTGTTCATTCGACCAATCACCAGAACTCCGGCGCGACACAGACCATATTTACCAGCCTGAAAGTTGCGTTCATTATACTGTTTTGTGGCTTTGCTTTGGTGTTTGCGCCAGAGCAACAAGCCATTTCATTATTGCCTGCGACGGGCGATGGAAACTTGATGCTGGGCAGTGCCTTTGCGATCTCGCTGATCTATGTATCTTACGCCTATACCGGCTGGAATGCAGCGACCTATTTGACCGGCGAGGTGTTTGAACCCCGGCGCAATATCCCCAAAATCCTGTTCACTGGCACCTTTGTGGTCATGGTGGCCTATGTGGCCCTCAACTATATGTTCCTGAAAGTTGCCCCGATGGGTGCCATGGCGGGAAAACTGGAGATCGGCATTATTGTCGCCGAATATGCCTTTGGCCCGACCGGGGCCAAATTCATCGGAATCGCACTGGCCTTTTTGCTGATCTCTACGGTCAGCGCCATGGTCATTGCCGGGCCACGGGTTTTGCAAACACTGGGCGAGGATTTTCCAGTTTTCAGAATTTTCGCCAAAACCAACACAGATGATATTCCGGTCAACTCCATCCGTTTTCAAACCCTGCTGACCATTGGGTTTATTCTGACCTCGAGCTTTGAGCAAATTTTGGTCTTTTCAGGCGCATTACTGGCCCTGAACAGCTTTTTTACGGTGCTCGGTCTGTTGGTTCTACGCTGGAAACAACCCGGGCTGGTGCGCCCGTTTCGAGTGCCGTTTTTTCCCCTCACGCCGTTGGTTTATCTGACGTTGACCGGGTTCACCCTGACCTTCGTGGCAATCAGCCGCCCGCTTGAAGCCCTTGGCGCATTGCTTATTGTCAGCACCGGTCTGGTGGTTTATTTCATCACTCGAAATATGGGAAAAACCAAAATATCATGAGCGACAGACTACTTGGAAAAAAAGCACTGGTCACCGGCGCAGGTTCAGGCTTGGGCGCAGCAATGGCTGCCAAATTTGCCGAGGAGGGAGCCAAAATTGCCTTGACCGACATCAATTACGCATCAGCAATCGCCGAGGCCGACAAAATCAATGCCAGATACCCCGGCGCCGCATTTGCACTGGCCCATGATGTCGCCAGCCAAACCAGTTGGGAACAGGCATTGGGCGAGGCTAATGAGCGGCTGGGTGGATTGAGTGTGCTGGTCAACAATGCCGGGATCGGCTCAGTGGCTTCCGTCGAAGATGAAAGTTTGGAGACATTTCAAAAGGTTTTCGCCGTAGATGTGGATTCGGTTTTTCTGGGGTGCAAACTGGCCATCCCGTACATGAAACCCCACGCGCCCGGCTCGATCATCAATATCTCGTCGATCGCCGGTCTGTACGCAGCGGGCAATATGGCCGCCTATAATTCAGCCAAAGCTGCCGTTTGGCTGTTGTCCAAATCAGTCGCTCTGCACTGTGCCAGCGCCGGATATGATATTCGTTCCAATTCGCTGCACCCTACGTTTGTGCGAACCCCGATCATGTATGAAATGGGTGCGGCGCTGGGTGCCAAAAACCCGCAAGAGCTGGAACGCTCGCTGGCCCGCAATGTGCCCTTGGGACGCATTGGCGAGCCGGATGATGTGGCGTGGGCCGCCGTTTATTTTGCTTCTGACGAATCTCGGTTTATTACCGGCGTTGAACTAAAAATTGACGGCGGTATGAGCGCCCAATAGCTGGCTAATCAATTATTAGTCCGACAAGGGATGCTCTAGGCGCTCCAGCATTTCTTTGGGAATAACCTGCCAGAACTTTTGCCGGTCATTGGTCCAATTGGCCAATAGGCCTTTTGAAAATATAGAGCCGGTCTGCTTTGCGTGTTCGGCGATCAAATCTTTGCAAACCCCTTCCCAATGGCTGGAGGCAAAGCGCTGCCAAACCACAGTTTCCGGGTTCACCGCATTTTCGAACAAATCATTTTCATCCAGCAAAAAGGCCATGCCGCCGGTCATGCCAGCCGCAAAATTATCACCGACTCCGCCCAGCAGAACCACGGTACCGCCGGTCATGTATTCGCAGCCATTATTGCCGCACCCGTCAATCACTGCGACCGCCCCGGAATTGCGAACCGCGAAACGCTCGCCAGCCCGGCCCGATGCCATCAAGCGGCCCGACGTAGCGCCATACAAACAGGTATTGCCTAAGATCATGCTGTGGCGGGCTTCGATCTGACTTTCGGCTGGCGGATGCAGCACAATCTGGCCGCCGGACAATCCTTTACCCACATAATCATTGGCATCGCCGACTACGATCAGTCGTAAGCCCGGCATAGCAAATGCCCCTAGCGATTGACCGGCCGAACCGCGCAAATTCACACAAAGTTGCCCATCGGGCAGACCCTCTACGCCAAACTGGTGATAAATAACACTCGAGGTTCGCGCCCCGATGGTACGCTGGGTATTGTGGACGTTGTAGGACAGCTCGGTTTTATCGCCTTGGGCAAACAAGGCTCTGGCATCATGGATGATCTGGCTATCCAGCGATTCCGTAACTTCATTTCGCCCATCGCGACTATCGACCACCGGCTTGGTATCTACCCGGGCCAGTACCGCATTTAGGTCAAGATCATCCAGATGTTCAGCCCCGCGACTGACTTGTGCTAGCAAGTCGGTGCGCCCGATAATTTCCGACAGCGAGGTCACCCCGAGCGCGCTTAAAATTTCACGGACCTCTTCGGCAATAAACGTCATCAAATTGATGATGTGTTCTGGCTTTCCGGTAAATTTTTCACGCAAATCATCGTCTTGCGTACAAATACCAACCGGACAAGTATTGCTGTGGCATTGGCGCACCATTAGGCAGCCCATCGCCACCAACGATAATGTACCAATACCGTATTCCTCGGCCCCCAACATGGCGGCAATGACAATATCGCGGCCGGTTTTAAGTCCGCCATCGGCCCGCAAGGTGATCTGGTCGCGCAAATTGTTCAGGGTCAAAACCTGGTGTACTTCGGATAGGCCAAGCTCCCACGGAACACCGGCATATTTCATGCTGGTCAGCGGCGTGGCTCCGGTGCCGCCATTGTGCCCGGCGATCAGGATCGTATCGGTTTTGGCTTTGGCTACGCCAGAGGCAATGGTGCCAACCCCGGAACTGGCGACCAGCTTAACGCACACCCGGGCCACCGGATTGACTTGCTTCAGGTCATAAATCAATTGGGCCAGATCTTCGATCGAATAAATATCATGGTGCGGCGGCGGACTGATCAAGGTCACCCCCGCCGTGGCATGGCGTAATTTGGCGATCATTTCCGTGACCTTGAACCCGGGCAATTGCCCGCCTTCGCCCGGCTTGGCACCTTGCGCCACTTTGATCTCGATCTCGCGGCACTGGTTGAGATATTCGGTCGTGACCCCGAAGCGCCCCGAGGCAATTTGCTTGACCGAAGAATTGGCATTGTCGCCATTGGCTGACAATTGATAGCGCGAGCGATCTTCGCCGCCCTCCCCAGATACTGACTTGCCGCCGATCCGGTTCATGGCAATGTTCAAGGTGCCGTGGGCCTCTGGCGACAACGCCCCCAAAGACATACCGGGCGTACAGAACCGCTTTCGAATGTCGTTTACCGGCTCTACCGAACCGGTCGAAATCGGATCACGCAAGGGTTTGAAATCCAGTAAATCACGGATCTGGATCGGTTTTTGGGTATTCACAATTTCAGCAAACTGTTTGTACAGATTGTAATTGCCTTCGCGCACTGCGGTTTGCAGCTTGGTGATCATGTCGGCCCCATAGGCATGCACTTCGCCACTGGCTCGGACCCGGTAAAACCCGCCTATAGCCAATTGCCCATCTGGATCGGCAAAAGCGTGCTGATGGTTTTCCAACAGTTTTTTCTCAATTCCGGCCAACCCGATACCGGAGATTCGGCTGGTCATTCCCGGAAAATTGGCGCTGACCAACGAGCGCGACAGTCCCAGAGCTTCAAAATTATTACCGCCGCGATACGACGAAATTACCGATATCCCCAGCTTGGATATAATTTTCCGCAAACCCTGTTCAATCGCCACTTTGTAATTGGCGATGGCTTGACCCGCATCCTGCTTGTCCGGGCTGCGCGCCGCCCGTTCCGCAAGGGTATATTGACTTAAATAGGCGTTTACCACTGTAGCCCCGGCACCGATCAACACGGCAAAATAGTGCGGATCAACACACTCGGCCGAGCGAACCAAAATTGAGCAAGATGAACGCAAACCCTTGGCCATCAAATGGGTCTGCACCGCAGCCACGCATAAAATCATCGGAGCAGCGGCCCGTGTTTCACACTGGCGCTCGTCGCTTAAGACAATGTTTTCGATACCGGACCGCACCGCTTTTTCGGCCGTTTTTTTAAGATCTTCCAATTTGGTTTTCAAACAGGTTCCGCGGTGGGTTCCGGAGCCGGGCACTTTGAACGTGACATCCAGTTTGTGCTGGTTTTTACCAACCAGCTTGATGTACCGCTCATACATGCCATTGGTCAGCACCGGGCTGTCCAATACATACATTTCATCGGTTTGATCCGGCCCGTCGGACAGGATATTTCGCAAATTGCGAAACCGGGTTTTGAGGCCCATGGCTCTGGCTTCGCGCAAGGGATCAATCGGCGGATTGGTCACTTGTGAAAACTTCTGCCGAAAGAAATGCGACAAGGGTCGATACTGGTCGGACAATACGGCCAAGGGCGTATCATCGCCCATCGAACCTATGGCTTCCTTGGCTCCATCTGCCATCGGGGCCAACACCATCTGAATGTCCTCCAAACTTTGCCCGTTGGCCATTTGGCGCTGCACTAATTTTTGGCCGCTTATTGCCGATTTGGGTTCCGGTCCGGCCAATGTGTCATCCAGATTGACAACTTTTTTGAGCCATTCCTGATAGGGTTGAGCCGAAGATATTTGATCCATCATCCGAGCCGAATCGTAAAATTCGCCCTTGTCCAAATCGACCGCAATCAGGCGGCCCGGTTTGATCGAACCTTTTTTGATGATGGTTTTTTCATCCATCGGGCAAACGCCCATTTCCGAGCCAACCGCCAAAATACCTTGTTCATTGATCGCATAGCGCAACGGGCGCAATCCATGGCGGTCCATCCCGGCCATTGCCCAGCGCCCGTCATAGGCCGAGAGCGCCGCCGGACCATCCCATGGCTCCATCACCGCATTGCAATACTCATAAAAATATCGCCAGCTTTTCGGCATCAATTCGGCCCGGTTGGAATAGGCCTCGGGGATCAACAGAGTTTTGGCCAATGGTGCCGGACGTCCAGCCCGAACCAGCAATTCAAACACCGCATCCAATGCGGCAGAGTCCGATGATCCTTTTTGGATAACTGGCTTTACATCCTCAGCCCGCCGCCCAAAGGCGGTGGAGGCCATTTTTATTTCGTGAGCCTTCATGAAATTGGTATTGGCGCTGACCGTATTGATCTCGCCATTGTGGGCAATCATCCGAAACGGTTGTGCCAGCCACCATTGGGGAAACGTATTGGTTGAATAGCGTTGGTGATAAACCGCTGCGCGAGAAATAAATCTCGGATCAGCCAAATCCGGAAAAAACGCATCGATCTGTTCGGCCAGAAACATGCCCTTATAAACCACTGTTTTGCCCGATAACGAACAGACGTAAAAACCCGGCAGTGCTGCCTCAATCGCCCGCTTTTCAATGCGGCGCCGCACGATATACAGCTCGCGCTCCAACTTCTCTACATCATGGGATTTGGGCGGGTGAAACAACACCTGCTCAATGGCCGGGCGGGTATCGGCTGCCTTTTGCCCCAATACATCAATATTGGTCGGCACCCGCCGCCATCCATAGATATAAAATCCGCTACGCAATAACTCGGATTCAACAATGGTCCGGGCTGCTTCTTGTGCATTAAAATCAGTGCGGGGCAAAAACATCATGCCCACAGCAATAGGCCGCGAGGTTAGCCGGTGGCCGGTACGCTCGACTTTTTCCTCAAACAGTTTTCTGGGGATATCCAGCAAGATACCAGCCCCGTCTCCGGTTTTTCCATCGGCATCGACCGCACCCCGGTGCCACACATTTTTAAGCGCCTGAATGCCCATCTCGACCACGTCGCGGCGCGGCTCTACATTCAATGTGGCAACCAACCCCACACCACAAGCATCATGCTCGTCTTGGGGGTCATAAACCCCGAGCTGCATGAGCAGATCGCGCTTGGCTTCGTATTGTTTGATCCAGTCGCTCATGTTTGCGCCTCCGCTTGTTGCGCCAGTAAATGCACGTGCATGGCTTTTGCCGCATCGCGCCCTTCGCGAATGGCCCACACCACAAGCGAGGCACCCCGGACAATATCGCCCGCCGCAAAGACGCCCGACAGGCTGGTTTCAAATCGGGTCGGGTGAACCTCCACGGTTTTCCAGGGTGACAGTTTCAGGTCCGGTGCGATTTTGCTCAACTCTTCCGGGGCAAAGCCCAAAGCCTCAATGACCAGATCCGCTTCCAGTTTAAAATCCTCATCGGCAATGACCGAAAAACTCTGGCGGCCGCTGGAATCGCGTTGACCCAGTTGCATCCGACTGACTTGCAGGGCTTGCACCTTGTCATTTTTTACGACAATTCGGTTGGGCGCGGCCAACCATGAAAAGTCCACGCCCTCTTCTTGGGCATTGACCATTTCGCGGTGACTGCCCGGCATGTTGGCTTCATCTCGCCGATACAGACAGGTCACCGTATCGGCTCCTTCGCGGATGGCGGTGCGGACGCAATCCATGGCAGTATCGCCGCCACCAACCACAACCACTTTCTTACCTTTGGCGGTTTGTGCCGAAACTTGATCGCCTAATCCTCGCTTGTTGGCCCGTACCAGATAGGGCAAAGCTTCAATCGTTCCGACACCCTCACTGCCCGGCACACCCAGACGGTGCGCCGCATATACCCCAATGGCCAGCAATACCGCCTGATGTTTTGCTCGCAAATCAGCCAGTGAAATATCCCGGCCAATTTCGGTGTTCAGCACAAATTGAATGCCGCCGTCTTGCAGACGTTTGATCCGGCGCTGGACAATGTCCTTGTCCAGTTTGAAATTGGGTATGCCATACATCAACAAACCACCGGCCCGATCATATCGGTCATAGACACTGACCTGCCAACCCAGTTCGCGCAAATGCTCGGCAGCAGCCAATCCAGCTGGCCCGGCACCGACAATCCCAGCCGACAAATTTCGCTCCATACGCGGCCGCAAGGGGGTCACCCAACCGTTCGCCCAAGCGGTATCAGTCAAGTGTTTCTCGATCGCGCCAATGGTAATGGTGCCATGGCCCGATTGCTCGACCACGCAAGCGCCCTCGCACAAACGATCTTGCGGACAGATGCGACCACAAATTTCCGGCATGAAATTGGTTTGTGCCGACAGGCGGTAAGCTTGTTCCATCTGACCTTCAGCGGCCAATTGCAGCCAATCGGGAATGTTGTTTTGCAACGGGCAATGGTTTTGGCAAAACGGCACGCCACATTGCGAACACCGCGAGGCTTGTTCGCGCGCTTTGGTCTCGAGGTAATTTTGATAAACTTCATCGAAATCGGCGCTTCGAAGCTTCGAATCTCTCTTTTGCGGCATTTTTCCGGGAATTCTGGCAAATTTTAACATGGTCTGGGTCATATTTCTCTCAAATTCACCGAAATCGGACAAAATGGAGAATTATTATATGAAATAGAACCTATTCTGCAAAGTCCATTTGCACAAAAATTAGACTTTCTGCCTGTATTTACGAAAACAACCCCAAAACATTGGATCAAGACCGGCGAATTTGGTAAATTTTACTGTTTGGCTGACTTGTTTCGGGCCAAAGCCTGAAAATCCGCCGAAAAAGCTGGGCGCTTGATGTATTGCCCGGCACCCTTCATCGCACGAAGATCGCCATCGACCCAAGTCAGCTCGCCCCGGCTGAATGTATGCGAGGCCAAGCCGGTGACTTGCATTCCTTCAAATATATTGTAGTCCACATTTTGGTGGTGAGTTTTAGCCGATATGGTTTTACTCACCGCTGGATCCCAGATCACCAGATCGGCATCGGCACCAATTTGCAGGCTTCCCTTGCGCGGATATATATTAAATATCTTGGCTGCATTGGCCGAAGTCGCCGCTACAAACTCATTCATCGTCAACCGACCTGTGCCGACACCGTGGGTCCACAGCACCGACATCCGATCTTCCACCCCGGCTGTGCCATTGGGGATCTGGGCAAAGTTGTCTTTGCCCATGGCTTTTTGATCGGCACAAAAACAACAATGGTCGGTGGCGGTAGTTTGCAACGCGCCGCCTTGCAGCCCTTTCCATAAGGCGGCTTGGTGTTCCAGGCTACGAAACGGCGGTGACATCACATGGGCCGCAGCAATGTCCCAATCCGGGTTTTGGTAGACACTTTCGTCGATCATCAAATGCCCGGCCAGCACTTCACCATAGACCCGTTGACCGGCGGCTTTGGCCCGTTTGATCTCGTCCAGCGCGTCCGACGTGGACACGTGTACAATATAAAGCGGAACGCCGATCACTTCGGCCAGACGTAGCGCCCGGTTGGCCGCTTCACCTTCAGCAGCAGGTGGGCGCGACAGGGGGTGGCCTTCGGGGCCGGTGATGCCCTCCTCGAACAGTTTCTTTTGCAGCTGAAAGACCAACTCGCCATTTTCCGCATGAACGGTGGGCATCGCGCCTAATTCTAAGGATCGGGTGAACGAGTTATACAAAATCTCGTCATCAGCCATGATCGCGCCTTTGTAGGCCATAAAGTGCTTGAACGAATTGATGCCTTCTTCGCGCACCAAAGTCCCCATTTCCGCGCGGACACTTTCGTCCCACCAAGTAATCGCCACATGAAACCCGTAATCAGCCGCCGATTTTTCGGCCCATTCACGCCATGTTTTATAGGCTTCCAATATGCTTTGTTCGGGGTCGGGGATCACAAAATCAATGATCGAAGTGGTGCCGCCAGCCATCGCCGCAGCGGTGCCGGTATAAAAATCCTCGGATGCCACCGTGCCCATAAAGGGCAATTGCATATGGGTGTGTGGATCAATCCCGCCCGGCATCACATATTGCCCGCCCGCGTCGATTATCGTCGTGCCAGTCGGAGCCTCTAGATCAGGCCCGACCGCCGCAATTTTGCCGTCCACGCACAAAATATCCGCCACCCAAGTCTGTTCGGCCGAAACCAACGTGCCGCCGCGTATCAGTGTACTCATGGGTTTAATTCCTCAATTTCTTTTGGCCAAAACCAGATATACAATTGCCGCAACGCCAAAGCCGACAAACCACGCATAGCTGTAAATCGTATCAAACATGGTTGGTACGACGCTAACAAATCCGGCGGCGTGTAAAAACCCCGGCAAATTGGGTAAAATACCGATTGCCAGCGCCAATAATCCGGCAACGTTCCAGCCGTTGTTTGCGCCGTATTGCCCATCATGGGTAAACAGATCATCTAGTTTCAGTTCGGTTTTGCGGATCAAAAAATAATCTGCGATCAGCAAACCAGCGATCGGACCCAGCAGCGCCGAATACCCGACCAGCCAAGTAAAGATATACGCTCCGGCATCTTCGACCAATTTCCATGGGAAAATCGCAATGCCGATGGCGGCAGTAATATACCCGCCCATCCGAAAGGAAATTTTTGACGGAGCCAGATTAGAAAATCCATAGGCCGGGGCCACCACATTGGCTGCCAAATTGGTGGTCAGCGTGGCAATCACCAAAGCCGCCAGCGCAAAGATCACCCCAATGCCGCCCATCCGTCCGGCCAGATCAACCGGGTTCCAAATCGCTTCGCCATAAATGGTGACCGTGGCCGAAGTTACCGCGACTGAGATAAAGGCAAACAGCGCCATCGGGATCGGCAGACCGATGGCCTGTCCGATCATCTGGTCCCGCTGGCTTTTAGCAAACCGGGTAAAGTCCGGAATGTTGAGCGCCATGGTGGCCCAAAACCCGACCATAGCGGTGAGCGAGATAAAAAACGTCGGCCAGAACTGTCCTTGTTTGGCGCCGCCTTCGACAAATTGCGAGGGCGCGGAGAGCATTTCGCCAAAGCCACCAGCTTTGACATAGGCCCAGGCCAACAACGCCAACCCCATGGCCAGCAGAAACGGTGCGGCCATGGTTTCCAACCAACGAATACTCTCCGTACCTTTCCTGATAAAATAAAGGTGCATCACCCAGAACAGCAAGAAACAAACCGTTTGGGCCAGATCAATACCCAGCACGGGTAGGTCTGCGCCTTTGAACATGTCGCCGCTCAATGCGTTGGCAATGACATAAATCGCTGAACCACCGACCCAGGTATTGATCCCAAACCAGCCGCAAGCGACCAGCCCCCGGGCCAGAGCTGGAATTTTAGCGCCTTTGGTGCCAAACGCCGAGCGCAACAGGACCGGAAACGGCACGCCGTATTTTGCGCCCATATGCCCGATCAACATCATTGGAACCAACACAATGGCATTGCCCAAAAACACCGTCAGCACCGCCTGCCACCAGTTCATCCCAGCCGCGACCAACCCACCGGACAGCATATAAGTCGGCACACAAACCACCATTGCCACCCACAGCGATGCAAACGACCACATGTCCCAAGTTCGCTGATCTTCGGCCGCCGGAGCCATGTCGGCATTATAAAGCGACGGGTCGTGTTGGCGATTTGTTTGGCTCATGTTCTGCCCCTGATGGTGTCTACTTATTTGCTCTCGGTTAGTTTTCCGTAGGTGTCCGGGCGGCGATCTCGGAAAAACTGCCACAAGTTCCGTACTTCGCGGACCAGATCCATGTCCATATCATGGATCAACAATTCATCCTTGTCACGACTGGCCTCGGCTTCGATCTGGCCACGTGGGTTGACGAAATAGCTCTGGCCGTAAAACTCGCCAATATCCCACGGTTGTTCGCGTCCAATCCGGTTGATCGCCCCGATAAAGCACCCGTTGGCCGCGGCCGAAGCCGGTTGTTCCAGTTTCCACAAATACTCGGACAATCCGGCCACGGTGGCTGATGGGTTTACAATGTATTCAGCACCGTTCAGGGCCAAAGCGCGCCAACCTTCGGGGAAGTGCCTATCATAGCAAATATAGACCCCAAGCTTGCAATACTTGGTCTGAAACACCGGCCAGTTTGACTTGCCGGGCTTGAAGAAAAATTTCTCCCAAAATCCAGCCACCTGCGGAATGTGGGTTTTGCGATATTTGCCCAGATATGTCCCGTCGGCGTCAATCACGGCGGCGGTGTTGTAATAAACACCCGCCACATCGTCGGCCTCATAAATCGGCACAACGATGACCATATTATATTTCTTGGCATAGCCCTGCATCAGCCGGGTCGTCGGACCATCTGGAATGCTCTCGGCCGCTTCAAACCATTTTACGTCCTGTGAGGGACAAAAATAGGGCTGGGTGAAGACCTCCTGAAAACACAGGACTTGCACGCCCGCCTCCCCGGCTTCCTCAATGTACGGAATGTGCGCCTCGATCATCGCCTTGGTGATGGCTGCCGGGTTGCTCTCGGTTGAGGCTTTTAAGGCCATCTGAATCAGGCCACCGCGTAATTTGGTCATGTGGATATTCCTCTATTCCATGCTCGGAAAAGTAAATTGGGCGCCGGATCGGATGCCGGTTGGCCAGCGCGCGGTTGTGGTTTTCAACCGGGTATAAAAATGCACCGCTTCCGGGCCATAAATCCCGTGCGCGCCAAAGCTGGAGCGTTTCCAGCCGCCAAAACTGTGGGTCGCAACCGGCACCGGAATCGGCACATTGATCCCGACCATGCCGACTTTAATGCGCTTGGCAAAATCCCGCGCCGCATCACCATCACGGGTAAAGATCGCCGTGCCATTTCCGTATTCGTGGTCGTTAATCAGTTTCACCGCCTCGGCGTAAGTCTCGGCTCGCAAGACACTCAAAACTGGTCCGAAAATCTCGGTTTTATAGACGCTCATATCTTTGGTGACATAATCCAACAAAGTACCGCCCACCCAAAAACCGTTCTCATAGCCCTGTAATTTCAGGCCGCGACCATCAACCACTACGGTTGCGCCTTCTGCCTCGCCAGCAGCAATACATCCGTCGATCCGGTCGCGGGCCTCCGCCGTGATCACCGGCCCCATTTCGGCGGCACTGTCGGTGCTGGGGCCAATTTTCAACGCCGCCACTTGTGGGGCCAGTTTTTCCACCAGCCGGTCAGCGGTTTCCTGGCCGATCGGCACTGCCACCGAAATGGCCATGCAGCGTTCACCAGCCGAGCCAAACCCGGCTCCCATCAAAGCGTCAGCGGCCTGATCCAGATCCGCATCGGGCAGGATAATCATATGGTTTTTAGCACCGCCCAGAGCTTGCACCCGTTTGCCGGCGGCGCAGCCTCGTGTGTAGATATATTCAGCAATCGGGGTAGAGCCGACAAAGCTGACCGCCTGAATGTCCTTGTGATCCAATATGGCATCAACCGCCGCTTTGCCACCATGCACTATGTTCAACACTCCGTCGGGCAGTCCGGCCTTTTGAAACAAATCAAAGATCAGATTGGCGCTGGACGGATCACGCTCCGATGGTTTCAAAATAAAGGTATTGCCACAAGCCAGCGCCATCGGGATCATCCACAACGGCACCATGGCCGGAAAATTAAACGGGGTGATCCCGGCGACTACGCCCAACGGCTGACGCTCGGAAAAGGTGTCGATCCCCGGTCCGACCTCTCGCGAGAAATCACCTTGTAAATGGGTTTGTATCCCACTTGCATATTCGACCACTTCCAACGCCCGGACAACTTCACCCAAGGCATCAGCATGGGTCTTGCCGTGTTCCATGGAAATGGTGCTGGCGATTTCATCGCGGCGCTGGTTCATTTGATCGCGCAACGCAAACATCACTTTGGCCCGGCGAGCCGGGCTGGTAGTTGACCAGCCTTCAAATGCGGCCAAGGCGGCGGTTATTGCTGCATCAATTTCAGCCGCTTCGCCCAACACCACTTGAGCGATGGTTTCGCCGGTGGCCGGGTTAAAGACGTCTTGTATCTGACCTGATTGTCCGGTGGTCATTTGTCCGCCGATAATGTGGTGTATCTGGTTCATTTGAACGGCCTAATCAATGGTTTCCAAAATATCGCGCATGGTTTCGAACATAAAATCAATATGGGGTTTTTCGATAATCAAGGGCGGGGAAAAAGCAATGATGTCGCCCGTGGTGCGGATCAGCAAGCCTTTGTCATAGGCTTTTAAGAACGCCTCCGTGGCTCGTTTGGTCACGGCACCGGGAATGGATTCAAGCTCCACCGCGCCGATCAGGCCCATATTGCGAATATCAATGACATGAGGCAGGCCTTTGAGCGAATGAACCGCATCTTCCCAATAGGACCAAAGCTTGGTGCCCTTCGTAAACAGGCCGTCTTCCTCATAGGTATCCAGCGTGGCCAAAGCAGCGGCGCAGGCCATTGGATTGGCCGAATAGGTATAGCCATGGAATAACTCGATCAGCTCTTCTGGGCCTTGCATGAAGGCATCATAAACCTGGTTTGAGGCAAATACCGCGCCCATTGGAATAACTCCGTTGGCGATCGCTTTGGCGGTGCAGGTAATGTCCGGCTCGATGCCGAAATAATTGGCCGCAAATGGCGTGCCCATCCGGCCAAACCCGGTAATCACTTCATCCCAGATTAGCAAAATGCCGTGTTTTTTGGTAATTTCCCGCAAGCGTTCCAGATAACCTTTGGGCGGCATGATCACCCCAGCCGAACCGGCAATCGGCTCGACAATCACCGCCGCAATGGTCGACGGATCATGCAATTCGCACAGACGCTCCAAATCATCGGCCAAATAAGCCCCGTGTTCCGGTTGCCCTTTGGAAAAGAGGTTTTCTTCCAGACCGTGCGTATGGCGCAGATGATCAACTCCGCTGACCAAGGAACCAAACATTTTGCGGTTGGCTGGCATGCCGCCAACTGACATGCCGCCAAAATTAACCCCGTGATAGCCCTTTTCGCGACCGATCAGCCGAGTGCGATGCCCCTCACCACGCACCCGGTGATAGGCGATGGCGATTTTGAGCGCCGTCTCTACGCTCTCTGAGCCAGAATTGGTGAAAAACACATGATCCAACTCACCCGGCATCACGGCTTTTAGCCGATTGGCCAGCTCAAATGCCTTGGGGTGGCCCATCTGGAAACCCGGACAATAGTCCATCTCCTCGACTTGTGCTTGTATGGCTTTGACGATGCGCGGACGTTTGTGGCCCGCATTGCAACACCAAAGGCCTGCAATGCCGTCCATCACTTGGCGACCATCATGAGTGGTGAAATACATACCCTCGGCCGCCACAAACAGACGCGGTTTTTTCTTAAAGGCCCGATTGGGGGTAAACCCCATCCAATAGGCATCCAGATCATTGGGAACCGGGACATTCATGGGCTTACTCCGCAGCTTTGAGGGTGTTTTTAGGGTGATCCGGCCAAGTTACATAAGGAAGGTCGTTTTTAACCTCGACCATTTCAATGCAATCGGGCACCGGGCAAATATGCTGGCATAAATTGCAACCGACACAGTCGGCATCAATCACCGTAAAGTCTCGCCCACCAGCTTCATTGGTTTGCATTAAAATGGCCTGATGCGAGGTGTCTTCACAGACAATATGACAGCGCCCGCACTCAATACATTTGTCCTGATCGATTTTGGCCTTCAGGTCGTAATTCATGTTCAGGTCATTCCAGTTGACCGTATTGGCCACAGCCATTCCCTTGAAATCAGCAATGGAACGATAGCCCTTGGCATCCATAAAATCGGACAGACCGTCATTCAGGTCTTCAATGATCCGAAACCCGTAGAGCATTGCCGCCGTGCAGACCTGCAAGGCATCCGCCCCCAGCGCAATGAACTCCGCCGCATCGCGCCACGTAGTAATGCCGCCAATTGCTGAAATATCCAAACCTTGCGTTGCTGGATTGCGAGCGATTTCCGCAACCATGTGCAAGGCAATTGGTTTGACCGCACTACCGCAATAGCCCCCATGGGTGCCTTTGCCATCCAAGACCGGCATCGGGGCCATCACATCCAGATCAACCCCAATGACCGAGTTCACCGTATTGATCAACGCCACCGCATCGGCCCCACCCGCCAAAGCGGATTCGGCAGGCAGCAAAATGTCGGTCGTGTTGGGAGTCAGCTTGGTAAACACCGGAATATCCACCACTTCGCGGACCCAGCGTGTGGTGTCTTCGACCATTTGCGGCACCTGACCAATGGCCGAACCCATGCCCCGCTCGCACATGCCATGCGGGCAACCCAAATTCAGCTCAATGCCATGCACGCCGGAATTGGCAATTTTGATGGCCAGCTCTTTCCATAGATCTTCTTCGACCGGGGCCATCATCGAGCCGATGATGATGCGGTCCGGCCAGTTTTTACGGACCTGCTCGATCTCGCGTAAGTTGACCTCTAACGGACGGTCCGAGATCAGCTCGATATTATTGATCCCCAAAATACTGCGCGCCGTATCCTTGTGTACACCATAGCGCGAAGTGACATTTACCACTGGCGGATCAGCCCCCAGCGTCTTCCAAACCACACCGCCCCACCCGGCGGCAAAGGCCCGTTCCACATTATATTGTTTGTCGGTCGGCGGTGCCGAAGCCAGCCAGAACGGATTGATGCTCTCAATCCCAGCAATCGTGCATCCCAAATCAGCCATCTTGCCCCTCCAGAAAGCGGTGTATTCCTGCCGCGGCAGTTTTGCCATCCTGTACGGCCTGTACGGTCAGGTCTTCACCCGACGCAATGCAATCTCCACCAGCAAACACGCCAGGTAGTGAGGTCTGGCCGTGGGCATCTACAACAATTTTACCAGCCTCGCGTTTCAAACCGCCCAAACCATCATCATTCAACATTTGGCCAATGGCCAGATAGACCCGATCCGCCAACAAAGTGAAATGCTCACCGGTTCCACCAAGCCCGCCATCTTGCAATTCCATCCGTTCAAAATGAACCGTGCTCACCGCACCCTCGCCAATAAAGCGTTGTGGCGCAGCCCAATGCACCATGCCAATTCCATTGGTTGCGGCCAGGTCTTGCTCCCACTGGGTTGCGCCCATTTGTTCTGGTCCGCGCCGATAGGCCATCGTCACCTGACGCGCCCCCAGCCGCTTGGCCTGTATGGCAGCATCAATGGCCGTATTGCCGCCGCCAATGACCACAACCTGTTCGCCGGGATCAATTTTACACAAATCATCTGCTTGACGAATTTGCTCTATAAAACCCAGCGCGCTGACCACTCCATCCAGCCCGTCTCCGGCGATCTTGGCGCGGCGGGCCCGCCCCAGACCAATGCCGACAAACACGGCATCATATTGATCGCGCAAATCAGCCATCACAAAATCCCGGGACAGACTTTGTTGATATTTAATCTTGATCCCGCCAATTCCAAGAATGAACTTCACCTCGCGCGCCGCAAAATCATCGACCATTTTATAGGCCGCCAAGCCATATTCATTCAGGCCACCCGGTTTGGGCCGGGCTTCAAAGATCTGCACCTCATGACCTTGAACGGCTAACGCATGGGCGCAGGCCAGACCGGCTGGCCCCGCGCCAAGCACCGCTATTTTCTTGCCAGTATCCGGGCCACGAACGAACGGATGTGTCGTTTGCTCTTGCAGCAAATGGTCGACCGCATGGCGCTGCAAGGCCCCGATGGGAATTGGCTCATCTTCACCAGCCTTCAGGACGCATTTCTGCTCGCACAAAATTTCTGTCGGACAGGCTCGGGCGCAGGTGCCGCCCATAATGTTGGCACTTAAAATCGTGCGGGCTGCGCCAATTGGGTTTTGGGTAGCGATCTGGCGAATGAATTTGGGAATATCAATCGCCGTGGGGCAAGCGGTGACACAGGGCGCATCATAACAAAACAGACAGCGCGTCGCTTGCACCGATGCCAGTTGCGCCGCCAGCGGCGTATGCAAATCAGTAAAGTTGGCGGCGACCTCGTCAGCCGACAATGCCTTTCCGGTTTTGCTCGCGACCAGATGTTCGCCCATCTATGTCTGTCTCCCTGATAAACCAACCACCCTCTCCGAGGGGTTAATTCTGAAGCACCCTCTGCAATATGTTGAAATAGGTCAAGTATTATCTGACCAAACGATCAGGTTTTGGCTACAACTTCAAGCCAATTCCGGTCAGGATAATTTGGCAAACTTGATCACTGGCATCGGCAAATTGCTGGTCGCTTAGCGGCTTGCCCTCGTTCAACACCTGTATTTGGTGGGCGAAATCGGCATAATGCTGGGTACTGGCCCAGATCATGTAAAACAAGGTGCGCGGATCAATCGGGTTTATTTTACCCAGTTTGATCCAGTCTTCGATTTTTGTGGTCCGCTCATCAAACCAGCTCTGCAAAACATCGTGCAGATAGCCATCAATCACCGGGGCGCCCCGGATGATTTCCATCGCCCAAACCCGCGACCCATTGGGTCGGGCGCGGGCCTGATCCATTTTGGCCCGGATATAGCCACTTAACGCTTCGGCCGGGTCGTCCGATTGATCAAACGGCGGAGCCGCCGCCAGCCAGTACTCACAAACGTCCTCAATGACTTTTCGGTACAGGTTGGCTTTGGTTGGAAAATAATAATGCACATTGGCCTTTGGCACCCCGGCGCGGCGCGCTATCGCGTCGGTGGTTGCGCCCTTGAAACCGGCTTCGGCGAACACAGCTTCTGCTGCCAGCATGATCCGTTTCATGTTGGTTGCGCGAATTTTCTTCTGGCTGGTGCGAACTTGTTTGGGTGCGGAACCGGTTTCGCTCATAACGCGCCTTGATCAGGAAGTAAGAGCGGGCATCAAACCGCGCTTTGCGCAGCTATGTCAATTCCAATAGAGCCAAGCGCTCTTACTTCCTTGATCGTATTGTTCAACGTTGCGGAAACCAAGCGCGTGGCTTTTGTGAATCGTTTGGCAGCGCCGGGAGGTGTGGCAAGCCCACGATGAAACATTTCAGGTCTTTAGTCAAAACCATGACGGGATCAGTGATTGCCGCAAATGTGGGTACCGCGATGCCATTGCCGCAGCCAAACCACTGGTCCAGTGGCAGAAGTGGCTGTCGAGCCGCTATTACGGATCGGCGCAGGCCAAGGGCAATATGTCCAGCACCATTGCCGGACACCAAGGCGATCCAGTTTGCAAAGCCAATCGCCCGTCGCCAAAAGGCATCGTTAGTATCCTCACTTCCAACGACAAAAGTTGGTCAGAAGTTGGCATTAGCTTCCGATGTCCACTTGGGAGTCACCAACGTAATGAGGGATTGATGAGTTGGACGCGGTGTCTATCTCGGCGATAAAAGCCTGGGTGAACATCCCATTGGCTTTACTCGCCTGCCAAATCTCTGCAATGAGCGGGATATTGATCAACCCCCGGATATAGCGTCTTCGCAATTGCCAGACTTCGTCATTCAAAATGCCATTCTCAAAGAGTGCATACTGAGCCTCAACGCGTTGAAAAACGCCATGGCGCTGCGAAACGGATTGCAACTGACAAAGTAGGAACAAACATCTAATTGCCACAAAAAAGCACCTACTTACAAAAATATACTCCAAGAACTCTGGCGGTGAGAGTGGGATCACCTTCGAACTTCGCTATTTTCAAAGCGCGACTGCGCGTCGCCCGGTCAGGGCGCCCCGTCGGAGGCGCCTTTTCGCGCCGCGAGACAGAAAATGGCGGTGAGAGTGGGATTCGAACCCACGAGACGGGAGTACCGCCTACACGCTTTCCAAGCGTGCGCCTTCGACCACTCGGCCACCTCACCTTCCAAGTCGGCGGCGTTATAGAGCACAATCTGAAATCTGGAAACCGATTTTGCGAGAGTTTCTGAGAAAAATTGGACTTGCCGAACGTTTTTATTCATTTAGGCCGACCAACACCATGACAGGATAAAAAGTGTTAGCTACACTTCTATCTGGTTTTTTTGATTTGGGATCACAGATGGTTCGAAGCATTTTAGCAGGTGGGTTGATTGCAAACGGGCTTTTGTTTGCGGCCGGTGTCTGGCGCTCGGTAATGGCAGGAAAACCCGCCTTTCATACCCTTGGCGACATCATGGGCGGACAAGGCGGCATGGCCGACATCTGGCTGTGGCCCCTGACCATCCTGTTACTTTGTGCGGTTTTGGTCTTGGCAAACCGACCGGGAGCACCCAAATCCAGAAAAAGCCCGGATGAAGAACATAATGCCACAGACTGATTTGCCACCGACAAATGCTCAAACCCATTTTGTAAATGGGCAATCCCTGCAGCCGCCATGGCCAGACAATATGCAGGTCATCGGCCTTGCCATGGGTTGTTTTTGGGGAGCGGAACGCTTGTTCTGGTCGATCCCGGGGGTGCATGTAACCCGGGTTGGCTATCAAGGCGGCCATCAAGAAAACCCGAATTATGGTCAGGTTTGCCAAAAAATCACCGGACATACCGAAACGGTGCAGGTGGTGTTTGATCCAGCCCGCGTTTCGCTGGAACAACTGCTCAGCGTTTTTTGGGAAGGGCATGATCCGACCCAGGGCGATGCCCAGGGCAATGATCGTGGCCCGCAATACCGTTCGATGATTTTCACCCAGTCCAGCCAACAGCAAGACATTACAGAAGCCTCGCAACAACGAGTGCAAGTCCAATTGCGCGAGATGGGCTTGGGTTCGATCACCACCAAAATTGAGCTGAATGCCAAATTCTGGATGGCCGAAGAAGAACACCAACAATATCTAGCCAAAAATCCGGGCGGGTATTGCGGCTTGTCTGGGACCGGCCTTGTTTGCGATATTCCTGTTTCTGCCTAACCCGTTTCTGTATTTCCTGATTTTGAAAGAGAACCGATTTGACCCATTATCCGTCCTTACCCGAAGATGCCCGTCTGGAGGCGTTATTCCGCCGGTTTCCGCGCGGAGTCGCGCCGCTGATTGCCTTGCATGACCAGATATTGCGAGACGACACCTCACCGCTCTCTTTGGCCGAGCGTGAATTGATCGCAGCTTTTGTGTCGGGCTTAAATGCCTGCGATTTTTGTTTCGGGGCGCACAAGCTGATGGCCCAAGCCTTTGGCGTTGAGGAAGCCCTAATTGATCAATTGGTGGCCGATGAACAAACTGCCGGAATTGAGCCGAAGCTAAAACCGCTGTTTGCCTATTTGCGGGTGCTGACCTTAAGTCCGGCCAAAGTAACAGCCAAACATACCCAAGCGGTATTTGATGCAGGATGGAGCGAAGAAGCCTTAAACGATGCTGCCCTGATCTGTGCCTTGTTCAATTTTATGAACCGGGTACTGGATGGGGCTGGGATTGAACCCAAGCCAATCTTTGCCAATCCTTCGCCTGAAGATATCGCCGCACGGCGCGACGGCACGTATACCGAATGGGCCAGATCGGCCAAATTGATCGAGTAAAGCAATTGCGAGCTAGTTCTTTTAACGTTGCGATCCCCTCATCCCGGCCATCGGCAGCTCAAGGCCGGGGACCGGTGCTTTGGGCGGGCCCGAGTACCACCTTCTCTTTTGCCATAAAAAAAGCCTGAACCCGGTTAACCCAGGTTCAGGCTCTTTTTTTGTTTGTTTAGCCCGCCAAAGCGAGCCAAGTCAAAGCTAGTCAACCAGCTCGATATTATCGGCTGCTTGTTTGCCACGGTTGGTGACGATTTCGTAGCTAACTTTTTGTCCGTCATTCAAACCGGCAATACCGGCTTTTTCCAGCGCAGTGATGTGTACAAACACGTCATTGCCGCCTTCATCAGGAGAAACAAAGCCGTAGCCTTTAGTGGCGTTAAACCATTTAACAGTACCTGTAGTCATTGGTGCATTCCTTAGCATCTAGTAGTAAAAATTTCCGGCTTCCACCGGAAAAAGACCAAGAATTAGTAAAGTCCGTAAATGAAGGTCTTGGTGTCTCTAGAAGCTAACAGAAACGACCGCGAGGCGACCGGCCCGGTTAAGGGCTCTGCGTAAAAATTCTAAAGTCGGATCCTCGAAACAGGAGCAGTAACGTAAGTCTCGCCCCGCTAATATAGGGATAATGGCAAATAGCAAGCCATATTTGCTCGAAAATTTGACTCCCCACCTCGCACTGAACCGGTGCAGAGCGGCACTATTTGGTTTTATGGCTCCAATAGGAGACGCACGGAATTTTGGAACGATCACAACGATCGGCGTATTTGGCGGCGATTTGCAATACCTCGTCCATCAGGCCTTGCTCCAATGTAATCGGGTCCAGCCCGAGATCGAGCAAGCGACCGTTTTCCACCAACAACTCATTTTCGGCGGCTTCATTGCGTGGATTATCTACATTGGTGATGGTGGCGCCGGTTTTATCGGCAATGATCCGGGCCAGATCACGAACTCGGTGGGTTTCGGTCATTTGGTTATAGATACAAACTCGTGTCCCGGCTTGTGGCGGGTTTTCAACCGCCAGCTCAATACAGCGCACCGTGTCCTGAATATGGATAAAGGCCCGGGTCTGGCCACCCGTGCCGTGCACGGTCAAGGGCACACCCACCGCCGATTGCATTAAAAACCGATTGAGCACCGTGCCGTAATCGCCATCATAATCAAACCGGTTGATCAGACGCTCGTCCTGTCGGGTCTCTTTGGTTTGGGTGCCCCAGACAATGCCTTGGTGCAGGTCGGTGATCCGTACATGATCGTTTTTGGCATAAAACGCAAAGAACAATTGATCTTGGGTTTTGGTCATGTGGTAAATGGAACCGGGATTGGCTGGATAGAGAATTTCTGTCTCGACCAACTCTCCCTCACCGTTTTCGATTTTAACGGTCAAATATCCTTCGGGGATTTTAGCCCCGGCCGTGCCATAGCCATACACCCCCATCGTTCCCAGATGGACCAGATGCGAACCGACACCAGATTCAACAATGGCCGCCAGTACATTGTTGGTGGCGTTTAAGTTGTTATCGACCGTATAGCGTTTGTGCCACGCCGATTTCATCGAATAGGGTGCGGCGCGCTGTTCGGCAAAATGCACAATCGCCTCGGGGCGCAACTCTTGCAACAGAGCCAGCAAGGCTCCGTATTCACGGGCCACATCCAACCGGACAAAGGCTATATCTTGGCCTGACACTTCTTTCCAGGCTTTGAGCCGTTCGCTCATCGGCCGGATCGGGGTTAGCGAGCTGACCTCCAGCTCGTTATCAATATTACGCCGGGACAAATTGTCGACAATGGTCACCTCGTGACCATTGGCCGATAAATGCAAGGCACTTGGCCACCCGCAAAATCCGTCACCACCCAAAATCAATACGCGCATTGTGAGAGAATTCCTTCTTGGTTAGTTTATCGGTTTGTTTTCGGCTAAGGCCGTTTCAAATATGGCTCGGGCACCTTCGGCCAGATCGGGGCGTTGCAAGGCAAAGTGGGCTATGGCCCGCAAATAGCCCAACTTGTCGCCGCAATCAAAATCTACACCGTCGTATTTCAATGCGAAAAAGGATTGCGTGGTCATCAATCGGACCATGGCATCCGTTAACTGTATTTCTCCACCATTTCCGGTTTCTTGGTTTTCCAGCAATTTGAAAATTTCCGGTTGTAAAATATAGCGCCCAGTGATTTTAAGCCGTGAGGGCGCTTGGCCGATTTCCGGTTTTTCCACCATGCCGCGCATCTCGTACAGATTTCCTTGTTGCGAAACTGGATCAATCACCCCGTATTTGTTTACGTCTTGCGCCGGGATTTCATCCACCGCGATGATGTTACCACCGTTCTCGTCATACACCTTGACCATCTGGGCCAGACAACCCGGCTCACCCTTGACCAAAACATCGGGCAGTAAAACCGCAAATGGGTCATCGCCGATCACATCTCTGGCGCACCAGATGGCGTGACCCAGACCCAGCGGGGCTTGTTGCCGGACAAAACTGATCGAGCCGGCTTTGGGTAAAGTGCGCTCCAACTCAGCCAACACCTCGGCCTTGTTTTTCTCGCGCAAAGTGGTTTCCAGCTCATAGGCCCGGTCAAAATGATCCTCAATCGCCCCTTTGGCCCGTCCGGTGACAAACACAATGTGCTTGATGCCCGCTTGCTTGGCTTCTTCCACCACATATTCGATGGCCGGGCGATCCACCACCGGCAACATCTCCTTGGGAATGGCCTTGGTGGCGGGCAGCACTCGGGTGCCCAACCCGGCAACAGGTAAAACCGCTTTTCTGATTTTCTTCATGGCAGTCCCGGCCTTTTTGAAAAAACGATCAAGTTAATGTTCATAGATACTGTGCGCCGCCTTGGCTGGCAAATGGTTTGCGCTTTGCGCGGAGTATGCGAAACACCATCCCATGAACAGAATCAAATTTGGAACAGATGGCATTCGCGGTTTGGCCGGAACCGCACCGATTGATGCGGATACCGCCAGAAAAGTCGGATTTGCCGCCGGGCAAGTATTGGCCGACCACGGCACGGCATTCATGGCTCGCGATCCACGACAATCCGGCCCGATGCTGGAAACCGCCTTGGCCGAAGGGCTATGCGCGGCGGGCACCGAAGTCCAACTGGGCGGCATTATGCCAACCGCTGCCTTGGCGCTGGCCATACAGAGCCAACAAGCTGATCTGGGCGTGATGATCACTGCCTCGCACAATCCGGCGCGCGACAATGGGATCAAATTGTTCGCTAGCGGCGGGAGCAAGATTTCTGACGCACAGCAAGCTCAAATGGAAACCATCATCAATCAGAGCGCTGACCCACTCGCGGGCAAACCAGCCAAAGCGGCAACGATTACCGACAACAACCGACTGGCCGACCCGTATCTGGCGCTGGTCCACGGCCTGATTACCGGCTGGCCCCTACACGGGATCAAACTGGTGGTGGATTGCGCCAATGGGGCCGCATCTTGTTTTGCACCAATGTTACTGGCCGAAGCCGGGGCAGAGATTGTGTCCATTCACCACCAACCGGATGGAACCAACATTAACCTCAATTGCGGCTCGACCCACCCGCAAAGCCTGCAACAGCGGGTACTGTCCGAACAAGCCCATGCGGGGATTGCGTTTGATGGCGATGCGGATCGGGTGTTGCTGGTCGATGAAACTGGCGGTTTGATTGACGGAGATCAGATTTTGGCCCGGTTGGCCACAGACTGGAAAGCCAAGAACAAACTGGCTGGGAAAAGTGTGGTGGCCACCGTGATGTCAAACGGCGGATTGGCTACTTATTTGAGCGGTCTTGATGTCCATCTGGAGCGAAGCGCGGTCGGGGATCGCCATGTGGCGGACCGGATGGCCGAAATAAAGGCCAATCTGGGCGGTGAGCAATCCGGCCATATCTTGCTGCCCGAAATTCTGCCCTCGGGCGATGGTTTAATCGCAGGCCTGCTGCCTTTGCTTGGGCTGGCCGCTTCCGGGCAATTGGCTTCGCAATACTTGCGTCCGTTTGAGCCTTTGCCACAACTTTTGCATAATGTGCGTCATACTGGTGGCAATCCGTTGATTGACCTTGCGGTTAAAACCGCCATCCGCAAGGTCGTGCAGCAATTGGGTAAAGAAGGCCGCGTGCTGGTCCGAGCGTCGGGGACCGAGCCGCTGATCCGCATCATGGCCGAAGCCAATACACTTGAAATGGCCCAATCGGCGATTGATCAGATCGCTGCCGCTATCGTTGACGCGGGATAGCCCACGCCAGTTTCTTTTGATGTTGCGATCCCCTCATCCCGACCTTCTCCCCACGGGAGAAGGCGGACTTATGTAGCAGAAGCACCAAGGGGATGGTGTGATGCTTAAATTAATCGCCGTTGTGTTTTGGTTGATCACTGGAAGTCATGTTCAGCAGTCGCAACCGACCAACCTTACCCACAGCGTCATTTTTTTTAGCTCCAGCCCTCATAACACTCCTGATGGCTTCAAATTCGTTTTCTATTATAATCGGATGTTGCCCACTTGGCAGATCGTAAGCCCCCTCCACAAAACGAACTTCATCTTGGAAGTCACTGAAACTAACTCTGAATCTGAACCACGCATCATTTGTGAAATTTTCGGGAAGGTCAAAGGACAGTATAACCGGATGGGAAAGGCTTTCTCCGGGATTCAAAATAGCGGATTCGTGGGTGTTTTCAATAAATTCAATTTCGTCTTTCTTATCAGGGATATGAGTCCATCCGCCATCTACTCTCAGATCAAAACAAGGAGTCTTTCCTACGTTCTTGACAACAAGAGCGATGCCATATGGCGAAGTCATGGCCATTTTTGGCTTGATCGAGACATAAGCCCTGAGTTCATTTTTAGCAATTTCTTGAGTGATCTTTACTGCCGCCCAAGCCGCATCGGTTGCTTTGCTCGCGGAGTTGGCAGCTTTTTGGGTTTCGACAAGGGTTCTGTAGATCAACAGCATACCACCAAGTCCGATAATGATCCCTATCCAAGCAGCATTCGCCATTTCCGCTTGCGCGATATGATCGGCGATCTCAAGTTCATACTTTTCTTGATCTTGTTGTACCCCTTGGTTGCTATCGGAGGAACCTCTCTCAGCATTGCACACAATCCCGATAGAAACATCCGAACCAAAGCAATGCACTTGGCCATCTCGGCATTCTGCGTGGTTATTTTGTTTGCTTTGGCTAGATAGCCCAACCCCAAAAAGCATTGCAACACAGATCGTGATGATTATCGGTATTGGGTAATTGTATTTTATCCAGTCCATACATTGAGGTTATAGCCTCAAATCCCGCACACCAATAGCCTTATGCAAATCACATAAAATGGTATAATGTGCTCCAGATAGGAGTGATTATGTCATCAAAAATTATATATAAAAATGCACACGGCAAGCAAATAGGATACACAAAATACGACGCGCAGAATCGTATCACTGCGTACAAGACAACTACCGCAACCAAAGTTGCCAGCTATGATCCTCACACCAATACAACTAAAGATGCAAAGGGTACGAAGGTTGGAACTGGCAACTTAGTGACTAACTTTTTTGATCTGGAATAGTCAGAAAGAGATTGCCAGCAAGGAACCCGCACTTCCCATGTTCAAAATCGTCCTCGGTGACGTGTAAGCTTTTAACGTCGAAAATTTCAATACCTACGGATTTCAGGCGGTTTTCAAATTCTGTAAGCAATTCAGCATGTGACATCTTTGTATTCCTAATGTTTGTGTGCATTGGGTATTTATGGGTCAAATCACAGTCGTAAATCCCGCACACCAATAGCCTCTAAACACTGAACCAGAAAAGCTGCGCTGAACTTACCCCGTGCCAGCTTGTTCCTGATATTCACCTCTTTTTCATGCACACCAATAGCTTCCAGCTTATCTACCAGTTGCGCGTAGGTGATCCCTGCACGTTTCAGTTCGGCCTTCAACATTCCAGCTACACGGGCCTCATAGGTTGTTTTTTCTGACATTTCGTACTCCATTCGTTACCTATGTAACATAATCATTACAAATGCACTTTACAAGTGCATGTATATGTACTATATTTATTACATAAGTAATGGAGATAGTATGATGTCACAACATTTTCTTTTAACAGCTAAGGCGAGAACCCTAAGCCTAAAGAAAATTTACAAGATGGGTGAAGCAGCCGCTTATGACCTGTTCAGGCAAATTAGATGGCCTGAAACGGATGGCGAAGCCGTGTGTCCGCAATGTGGTTGCTATGAAAGCTACAACATCACCACACGCCGCAAGTTCAAATGCAAAGGCTGTCACCACCAATACAGTGTGACCAGTGGTACCATCCTACATAGCCGGAAACTGGACTTCACAGACCTACTGGCCGCTATCTGCGTCTTTGTGACAGGCTCCAAGGGCATGAGCGCGGTACAGTTCAGCCGGATGCTAGATGTTCAGTACAAGACCGCATGGGTGCTTGCCCATAAAATGCGTGAATGTCTGGCAGATGAAACCGATACGCATAAGTTGGATGGTGAAGTCGAAATTGATGGTGCGTACTTTGGTGGTCACATTCGCCCCGCGAACTTTAAGTCAGAACGAATTGACCGCCGTTTGCGCCATCACCAGACCGGCACACGGCGCGTTGTGATCGCATTGCGGGAACGTATGGGGCGCACACTACCTTTCGTTCGCAAGAGCGAAGCAGACGGAGTTGCCTTGGCGCACGGCATTGTGCGGGATGGCACCACGATCTTTGCAGATGAAGCAACCCATTGGGACAAGCTGGCATGGGGTTATGATACGAAGCGGGTCAATCACTCCACAGAATACTCCCTTGGTGGCGGTGTGCATACGAATTGGGTTGAAAGCTACTTTTCCCGCCTTCGCAAAATGGTTTCAGGTCAGCACCATTGGGTAAGCCCAAAGTACCTACAACAGTATGCAGAACATGCTGCTTGGCTTGAGGATCATCGCCGGGAATGTACGGGCGGACTTGCAAAGAGGATTGTCAGGGCTGCGTTAATTGCACCTAAAAGTCGTCAATTTGGCGGGTATTGGCAACGTGCAGCATAATGGGGGTTCTAGTTTTATTCTGTCTTCGTTCCAACAAGAACACCGACTCGACTCTATGAAGAGAATCACCATAAATAGAAACGTCAGGATGCTGATACATCCTGACGCTTTAGAAACTGCCGTGTGAGGCATAGATTGTGATCACGATTGAAATATCGCCAGATTCGGCGACACTGTCAACAGATTTTCACGATTCTACTGCCTTGCACGGCTCCATTATAGGAGCCATAAAATGGCAACCGAACTACAAATTACTTGTGTTACATCCGATGGTACGGATGACGATTCGCGAATTGATGGTGTTGGAGGCGGGTCTTCGCTTTTGGCCAGTTGGTATCATACCATTGACCAAGCCATTCTAAATATCGAGTGCGGAACACATCGCTATTACACATCGGTAAATGGAAATTCCGTATGGGTTATTGTTAAAGAGCATTGGTCGTCAGGCCGAAAGTATTTAACGACTGAACCAGATGGTATCACCGCTAACAACCTTTCGAAGCTAGGAGCATGTAGCGTAGCGGCCTAACGGCTACGGGGCCGCAATGTCCAGTGGATGTTGCGGCGCTCGTCTAGCTTTTGGTTGATGACTACCGACTCCTTGGCCGCAACTGCCATTCAACAACGTGCCTCTTGTTCAGAACACCAAGCAGATTGCCTTTTGCGCGTTGCTTGTAAAGCGAGCGCCCGATCCGATTGGTCAGATCAGTCACGGTTCGCTTATCCCGTATATCCTGACCCGATGCCGCAAGAATGTTTTGTGCTAATTCGCGGGACGTTAAGGGCCGCTCGGAGCATTTGAGTTCCGTAATGATGCCTTCCAGCAATTCACCCTTCACAAATTCAAGTTTCCGGTACTGTTTCGGCATGATGTCGTTCAGTTGCCCCGTGTAACCAACGATCCGCAATGCTACATCAAGCGATTTGATGTCGTTCCTCGCCATT
Organism: Robiginitomaculum sp.; assembly: GCA_002733805.1. Lineage (GTDB taxonomy): Bacteria > Pseudomonadota > Alphaproteobacteria > Caulobacterales > Maricaulaceae > Robiginitomaculum_B. The sequence goes on from NVXG01000001.1 coordinate 43,295, forward strand.
GCGAGTTGTTCAGCAAGCCGTTCGGCCTCATGGAACAACTGAACCCGCTTCTTGAGCAGCCCGTTATGGGTTTCGCTATAGTCTTTGATCTCTGAATAGAACCGCTTTGCCATGGATTCACAATAGCAGGATTGTGGGTTATGGTCCGGTCATAATGTTGGTGCTTCTGCTACATAAGTCCGGGAGAAGGGGCGCAGGTTCATCAAACCACGAACAGGACTCCCTCTGCCGTTCGGGAGAGGGTTGGGGTGAGGGGCGCCAAATTACAATTTCTGATCAAATGCGCCCACTTCGCTGTAACCCGCCAACAGGCTTTCTATATAGCGGAACATGGCCACCATATTGGCTTTGGACACCGGGCTTTCAACCACCACCACCAAATTGGGCGTATTGGACGAGGCGCGGATCAGTCCCCACGTGCCGTCTTCCAAGGTAAAGCGCACGCCATTTACCGTCACCACCGACTTGATTTTTTGGTTCAAAATGGTTCCACCATTGGCATAGACCGCTTCAACTTCAGCGATCAATTTGGCGGTTACCTCATACTTTACTTCATCAGCGCAAGCCGGAGACATGGACGGGGACAACCATGTTTGCGGCAATGCGTCTTTTAGGTCAGCCATCGACTTGTCAGGATTACGATCCAGCATAGCCAAAATCGCAATGGCGGTAACCAGCCCACAATCATAGCCGCGACCTATTGGCGGGCGAAAAAAGTAATGCCCGGATTTTTCAAACCCGGCCACCGCGCCCAACTCCGTCGTGCGGCGCTTGATATAGGAATGCCCGGTTTTCCAGTAATCAGTGGTGGCGCCATTATCGCGCAAGACTTTGTCCGTGCCATAAATCCCCGTCGATTTCACATCAGCCACAAACACGGCGTTTTCAAACTGCGTAGACAGATCGCGGGCCAACATGACCCCGACCTTGTCGGCGAAAATTTCTTCGCCGGTATTGTCGACCACCCCACAGCGATCGCCATCACCATCAAAGCCCAAAGCCAGATCAGCCCCGCTGGCCCGAACCATGTCGGCCATTTTGCGCAACATTTTCATATTTTCAGGATTGGGATTATAATTTGGAAAATTGTAATCCAGCTCGCAATCCATCGGGATCACTTCGACCCCGATCCCTTGCAAAACCGCCTCGGCAAACGCACCGGCTGTGCCATTGCCGCAAGCCGCAACCACTTTCAGCGGACGTTTGATTTGAATACTGCCCGCCAGATCTGCGATGAACCTGCCGCGCACCTCTGGCTCAAACACGTATCCCCCGCCGGAACGGGCTTTACCCTGCCCGGACAACACAATTTCTTTTAAGCGGTCCATTTCTTCTGGGCCAAACGTCAAAGGCGGCTCAACACCCATTTTAACCCCAGTCCAGCCATTTTCGTTATGGCTGGCCGTCACCATGGCCACACAATCAATTCCCAAATCAAACTGGGCAAAATAGGCAGTTGGCGACAGAGCCAGACCAATATCGTGTACTTCGATCCCGGCGCTCATTAAACCCACAATCAGCGCCTGTTTGATCGAAGTCGAATACGAGCGGTAATCATGGCCCACCACGATTTTAGGATCACGGCCCAATTGATGGATCAACGTGCCCAGCCCCAGGCCCAACGCCTGAATGCCCAACAAATTGATCTCTGGGGCGCGATCCGAACCCGGATGCCCGAACCACCAGCGCGCATCATATTCGCGAAACCCGGTTGGTTTGATCAGGGCTTGGGTTTCAAAATCCAGCGTATTGGCGCGCAAAGTGGATTTAGGCTCGAACATGGCTCGGTTTCTCCTGATAAACACCTGAAACCGGTATTGCCGATTGACAGGGCCGGATGCAAGTCCGATTTTGCGCAAAATTATTGTTTCTCAGCTTTGCATTAGCCGATCAGGCGACTTTTCAGGAAGAAGAATATGGCTGTACTTGTTTTGGTTCGTCACGGACAAAGTGAATGGAACCTCGCCAATCGCTTTACCGGCTGGATGGATGTTGACCTAACAGAGCAGGGCGAAGCTGAAGCGATCAGCGCCGGTCAGCTTTTGCACGCAGAAGACATTCTTTTTGATACGGCTTTTACCTCGCTACAAACCCGGGCCATTCGCACGCTCTGGCTGGCGCTGGCCCAAATGAATTGCACTTGGCTGCCAACCATCAAGGATTATCGCCTGAACGAACGTCATTACGGCGGCCTGACCGGGTTGAACAAAAAAGAGACCGCCGAAAAACACGGCACAGATCAGGTGCATATCTGGCGGCGATCCTATGACATCCCTCCGCCGGAAATGAACTGGGATGATCCGCTAAACCCATGCCGTGATCGACGGTATGCCCATTTACCGCGTGAGGTTTTACCGACCGCTGAATCCCTGAAAATGACGTTGGAGCGGGTGTTGCCCTATTACCTCAATCAAATTGCTCCCAAATTGTTGGCCGGGGAAAACCTGTTGATCTCGGCCCATGGCAATTCTCTGCGCGGTCTGATGAAACATTTGTTTCGCGTGTCTGACGATAAAATCGTCCATGTTGAGATTCCCACCGGCAACCCGCTATTGATCGAACTGGATGAAAATTTGAAACCCGTTTCGGCCCGGTATCTGGATGAAAAACGCGCCCGGGAATTACCTGAAATCCGATAACAGAATCAGAGCTGGCCGTTTTTGTGCTGGTTTATCCGGTTGTTAACAATCCTGTTTTAGGATGCGCCTTGGTTTTCGGCATAGACGAAGGTCCGCCATGTTTGACGATGATTTCGAACTACCAGATGATTTGGCCGCCATGGCCGATCAAGCCGCCTCGGCCTTGGCCAATATGGGCGAAGAATATGCAGCAGATGCTTGTAACGATGCCGATCGGCTATTGGGCTTTGCTGAAAAGGCCCACAAAGCGGCTGATGAACAGGCTTTATTGGCCGAAATGACTGAAATGTTTTCTATCGCTCACAACTTCAAGGGACAGGGCCTGACCTTTGGCTATGATCTGGTCACTTTGTTTGGCGAAGCCTTATGCGAACTGACCCGACCACAGAATAACCCAAGCCGCGAAAACGTGCCGCAAGCGGTCAAGCTGGCTGCGGCCTTGCACACCATTTTGCATCAGCGCCTTAGCGGCGATGGCGGCACAACAGGTGCGGCCTTGCGCGAGGAATTGGGCTTGGTGGCTTAAAACCAATAAACCTAGTACAAAAAAAGGCGGCCACCCCCTAAAGTGCCCGCCTCTTTCTTTATGCGTCTTCGTTAGTTGGCTTTTTTCGCCGTTGATATCCGCTTGGCCTTGGTATTGGCCTTCGTGCCGATCTTGATGGTGCGCGGCTTCATGGCATCGGGTAGTTCGCGGAACAGTTCCACGTTCAACATGCCGTTTTTCAGTTCGGCGCTGGATACGGTCACATAATCGGCCAATTGAAAACGCCGCTCAAAAGCTCGCTCGGCAATGCCCCGGTGTAGAAAATCGCGCCCGTCGTCGGTGCTTTCTTTGCGCCCGGAAATCCGCAACACGCCTTCGCGCACTTCGATCTCTAGATCATCTTCTTCGAAACCGGCCACGGCCAATTCGATCCGGTAGCTGTTCTCATCGAGCTGTTCGATGTTGTATGGCGGATAGCCTTGGCTGGAAGGTTCCGCTCGCGCCGCTTGATCAATCATCTCGGCCACCCGGTCAAATCCAACCAGTGTTCGGTACAGGGGGGTAAAATCAAAAGTTTGCATGTTTGTTCTCCATTTGAGCAACAATAGGGTCGCGTGGGGGGAAACCGGGCGACCCGGAGCCGGGTTGGCTCCGCACCCGACCGGGTAGCAGCGCCGTTGCCGGGACCTGATTATCAGCATCCCTGCAATACGCAGGTGGGAAATAAATGGATAATTTCAAGAGCGGGACAACTTGTCACACCCCGGATCAGGCTTTACCAAAGGGGCAGTTTTGCGGTGGAGAAAATACATGCATAAAAGCGTTTCGGTCGTTTTGGCCCTTCTCGTATTGGTTGGGTGCCAACCTAAAACCGAACCAGAGCCTGCAGCACCCGTCGAAATTGTGACGGCTCCTGATTATTCTGTCCTGTCCACTGTCTTGGCCGGAAACTGGCGGACCGATAAATCCAAAGCGCGGGATATCTATCGCCACCCGGCGCAGACCTTGGATTTTTGTGAAATTGATCCCGCCGGTCAGGTCGCCGAAATTTGGCCCGGCGCCGGCTGGTACAGCCAGATCCTGCTGCCGTGGATACATGCCAATGGCGGACATTTTACGGCGGTGGCCGTTGATCCGACCCGATCACAGCCCGCTGCTGATTTGCTGTTGCGCTATCTGGAACAATATGCGGACCGTGAATTATACGGCGAGTTTTCCCACAGCATTTTAAGCGCCACGTCTGGCCCGATTGCTCCGGCAGACAGTCAGGATGCCATCCTGACCTTTCGCAATATACATTCCTGGATGGGACGCGGCATGAGCGAAAAAGCCTTTGCGGATTTTTATGCGGCGTTAAAACCGGGCGGCGTTTTATGTGTGGTGGAGCACCGTCTGCCTTCGGCTGCGGTACAGGATTCCAAAGCCCCGACCGGGTATGTGCAAGAAGCCATGGCCAAAGCTTTGGCCAGTGAAGCCGGATTTTTGTTTGAGGCCAGCGCCGAGATCAACGCCAACCCGGACGATGAGGCCGATCACCCGTTTGGGGTTTGGACCCTGCCCCCAGTACAACGCTCCCCGCGCGATGATGAAGAGCGCGCTGCTAACCCGGATTTTGACCGGGCAATTTATGATACCATTGGCGAAAGTGATCGCATGACTTTGCGGTTCAGGAAACCAGCCGCCGCGCCTACCACTGAAGAAAGCCAGCCATGAGCGAGCCCGGGTCCATCGAAGATTTTGTGAGCCGCGCCCAACAAGCTGCCACGCGCATTGAACCGTTTGGTAAATCAGTGTTGTTTGATTTTGGAACCGATGGCAAAGTATTTGCCGATGCCCGCCAAAGCCCGGTGACCATTGAACACGCCGCCAGTTTTGCCGCCCGGGCCGATTGTCGGGTCAAAACCCGGTTGAAAATTCTTGAGCGCCTGATCTCCGGATCGCTTGAGCCGATGACTGCGATGTTTAGCGGTCGATTGAAAATTTCCGGAGACATGAACGCCGCTCTTGAGCTGGCCAGAAGATTGAGAGCTGCCGATGTCTGATCTTGAACCTGCCCCATTAGTCGAACTGGATGATGACCCAACCCCAGTCGGCACCAAAGCATTTTGGTTCGAAGGTCATGGCGGCATCCGCTTGCGCGCCGCGATTTGTCCGGCCCAAGGCAAGGCAAAAGGCTCCATCCTGTTTTCACCGGGCCGCTCCGAATATGTTGAAAAGTATTTTGAGTTCGCCCGCGAAATGACTGCCAAGGGATATACATTGGCGGTGATTGATCACCGGGGGCAGGGACTATCGGACCGGTTACTCAAAAACCCTTTATTGGGCCATGTGGTTGATTTTAGCGATTACGCCCGGGATATGGAATGTTTGTGGCCATTGATTGCCGACCAAATGCCCGCGCCCAGAATTTTGATGGCCCATTCCATGGGTGGAGCCGTAGCTATGGACGTCTTGCGTCGGGGCCATTTGAAATTTGATAAAATGATCGGCTGCGCCCCGATGTTGGGGTTCGCCGGAGCCAGTCCGGTAATGACCAATGCCATTCGGCTTCTATCGACGCTTGGCCTTAAAAAACTATCGCCTCCTGGCCTGTCCGGTGGCGGGGCGCTTGATCCGGAAGCCGCCAAGATATTGACCTCGGACCCCAAACGGTTTGATCGTGATATTCGCCGCAACAAACAAGAACCCAAATTACAATTGGCCGGGCCGACCATTGGCTGGCTGCATGCTGCCCTAAAGCTGTTCAAATCGCTGCAAGGCAAAACCGGGTATCGGCAGATTGATCTGCCCATTTCGCTGACCCGCGCCGGGCACGAGGCGCTGGTTAGCAATTCGGCGACTGAGCAGGCCTGTAAGCAATTACCCAATTCGATCTGCCAAACCGACAAGGATGCGTTGCATGAGATTTTTCAGGAACGCGATGAATTGCGCGACACGTTCATGGCGCGAATTGATGGATTTTTGAAACTCTAGGCTGGGCCCTTGGCAAAGGGAGCTAGAATTTCCAACGCTTCGGCATGAATGCGCGCATCGCCGCTGGCGATAATTTGCCCACCCTTGGCGGCAGACTGGCCAGACCAGGTGCTGATCTGTCCGCCAGCCGCTTCGACCACCGGGATCAGTCCGCAAATATCATAATCCTGCAATCCGGTTTCCACCACCAGATCAATGCCGCCCAGCGCCAAGGCGCTATAGGCATAACAATCTAGCCCATAACGCTGCAAACAAGTGGCTTCACGCAATGCAGCAAAGGCCGCCGCTTCGTCACCAGCAAACAAAAATGGGTCGGTGGTGCTGAACGTGGCATCTGCCAGTTTGGCGCACGGCCGCACCGAGATCGGTTGTTCTCTGCCATTATGAGTTAAAAATGCCCCGTCCGGACTGCCCACAAACCGCTCATCGGTAAAGGGTTGGTCCATCAGGCCCAGAATGGGCTGACCTTCTTTTAGCAACCCAATCAGCACGCCCCAGACCGGCAATCCGGAGACAAAGGCCCGGGTGCCATCAATCGGGTCAATCACCCAGGTAAAGGCTGAATTGGCTGCGGTGATGCCAAATTCTTCGCCGCGAATACCATGATCGGGAAACTGTAAGCGGATTTGCTCACGAATGACCTGTTCTGCACCCCGATCCGCTTCGGTAACCGGATCATACCCCGCATCACCCAGTTTATTCTCAATGGCCAATGGACGGCGAAACCGGGACAGGGTTTGTCTCCTAGCCAAATCGGCCAGCTGGCCAATGAATGAAATCATCGTTACAGAAACAGTCATGACCGGAACCTAGAGCAATTCCGATTTAGATTGTATCGAAATTGCTCTGTTTTTTATATTGTCACATTTCCTTGCCGCAAAACCGGTTCCCACTTTTGCTGGAAATGTTCGAAATAGAATTCCGGTCATGCAAAGGTTATGAGTTTAGTTGTCAGCCTGATTTATGCCGAGGGAAGATTCATCGCTTTGACCAGATCGAGCATGCGGCGGCGCGGCTCTTCTTCCAGCGAATAATAGGCCCGGACCAATTCCATGGTTTCGCGTTGCGACAACACATCGGATGGCAAGGAGCTGGTATCATTGGCCACATCCTTGTCACCCAATCCATCATAGAAGTATTGCACCGGAACATGCAGAGCTTCGGACAGATCAAACAACCGGCTGGCGCTGATCCGGTTGGCCGCACATTCGTATTTCTGAATTTGCTGGAACCGGATACCAACCTGCTCGCCCAGATTGGCCTGGGTCAAACCCAACAACCGGCGACGACGACGCAAACGACGCCCCACATAAATGTCTATTGAATTGGTCATCAAAAATACTCCTGCTTTCCCGCGGGTTCGATCCGCTGTTTTTCGAAACTCTCCTAGCAAGAGGTGTGCCGCACAGAAAATATTAAGTAAGTTATTGTTTTTACATGACTTCCAAACATTGTAGATTATTTCCCATGCTCTCGATTGGAGAAAAACGGGGCCAAATCGGTGCAATTGGGTGGGATCAAGCTCGGCTTTGTATCAAAATGAACCAATGATGTGGTATTGGAGGCTCTACTGCGCCAATCCTGATGGTTCGCTCACCAAATTTTCCCGTACCGCGTGATCCAGCCTTTGCATGATGGTGATCATCCGGCCTTGGGTTTGGGCAAACCCCTCATGCTTTTTGATTGATTGTTCATCCATATATAAAGCCCGGCACAATTCGATCTGGATCGCATGAGCGCCTCGATCCGAATCAGAATGCTGCAACACACTATACCCACCGGCATAGGGAACGTTAGAAGCGGTTCGCAGATCTTGGGCCTGCAACAACTCGCCCAGAACCTTTGACACCATTGGATCACAAGACTGGCCATGGCGATTGCCAACCACCACATCAATCGGACCGGCCGGGGTCTGGGCGGCACAGATCGCGGGCATGGAATGGCAATCAACTAAAACTGAAACCCCGAACCGGTCCCGCGCCCGGCTGAGCGCGTCCGCAACCGCTTGGTGATAGGGCGTGTGAGCCACCGACAATCGCCAATTGATCTCGCCCCGGCGCAATTTTCCGGCATAAATCTCTTTGCCCTGCGCCACCACTTTCGGAATGACCCCAAGACCGGCCAAGACTTGCGGACTTTGCCGTTGACCGGCGCTACCCCCCAATGACCCGATAAACATATCCGGGTCTAACGCCTCTGGGTGCCGGTTGGCATCCAACCAAGCGCGCGGAAACATGGCGTGGACAAAGCTGGCACCGGGCAGGGCGCTGGCTGGGAACAATTGATCGACATAGGCATCTTCCGAACTTCGCAAGGTAAGCGGATCCAGTCGGCTTTGTTGCAGGAAGCTGGCCGAATACTGACGACCCGAATGCGGAAAAGCAAACACCAGCGGGCTGGTGATCTGGGTGGGCGCGATTACCCGGACAGCAGCTGGTTCTGCAAGCCAACCCGGCTCGCATTCTTTCTGCCGGGCAGCCCGGCTGGCCGGATCAGCGGTGCTCCAGATGTTCATGGGAACCAGTTTCCCCACCCAAATGTTTTTCGTCAAGCCCCGACCTGTTCACCAGACTTTTACTTCCTTGTGCCATGGTATGGAAATATATACGGGCGATAAGACCCGAAAACATTGGAGAAGTTGGGTTATGGCACGAATTTTATTGGCCGAAGATGACGATAGCATGCGCCGGTTTCTGGCCAGCGCGCTGGAAAGAGCCGGACACGAAGTTATTTCTTGCGCCGATGGCGAGGAAGGTCTGGACGCTCTGCACGATCAACCAAAGGATTTTGACCTGTTATTGACCGATATTGTCATGCCGGGTGTCGATGGCATCGAATTGGCCCGCAAAGCGGCCGAAACTGATCCTTCCCTCAAAATCATGTTTATCACCGGATTTGCTGCTGTTGCGCTTAATCCGGGATCGGCTGCACCCAAGGACGCAAAAGTTCTGTCCAAACCATTTCATCTGCGCGAACTGGTTGCCGAGGTTGAGCGAGTGATGGCGGCGTAACCTGCTGACACTGAGCGCTTGCATCAAAAACACAAGGCCGCTATAGACGCGAACCGAATTTGATCCGGGGTCGGCCTTCAAGATCGACCCTCCAAGATCGGGCGCGTAGCTCAGTGGGAGAGCACTACATTGACATTGTAGGGGTCGGCAGTTCAATCCTGCCCGCGCCCACCATTTTTACCTGTCCTATCGCGACGGCAAGCCTCGCTACTTGAGGACGTTCTTTGCCTGTCCTATCGCGACGGCAAGCCTCGCTGCTTGAGGACGTTCTTTGCCTGTCCTATCGCGACGGCAAGCCTCGCTACTTGAGGACATTCTTTGCCTGTCCTATCCGACGGCAAGCCTCGCTGCTTGAGGACATTCTTTGCCTGTCCTATCCGACGGCAAGCCTCGCTGCTTGAGGACATTCTTTGCCTGTCCTATCGCGACGGCAAGCCTCGCTGCTTGAGGACATTCTTTGCCTGTCCTATCCGACGGCAAACCTCGCTGCTTGAGGACATTCTTTGCCTGTCCTATCGCGACGGCAAACCTCGCTGCTTGAGGACATTCTTTGCCTGTCCGACTCAAACCCCCTTGTCGCTCCCCTCCGGCTTGATCGGAGGGTCCATTTCCAACTGTTTTTCCCTCCCAAAATTAGCATTGCAGTAACCAAAGCAGTTGATATTTGGTTCCAAATTGCCCGTTTTGGAGATACGCCCCATGGTTTTTGCACAACGAAAACAAACACCACCTATTGCTGATGCCATTATACCAGCCAGAGCACCCACTCTGGGTGCGCGTGAGGCCCAGGTTTTTGCTGGCGTCCTGCAGGCCTTAGGCGAGGGCAAGCAAGCAGACATCAGCGCCGTTTTGCCAAGCGAGTGCCGCCCCGCGATCGAAGCCTTGGCCGCTAGCCTGCAACAGCGAGATCGGGATGATCTGGGCCGCACCGTGCAATTTTCCATGCAGGCCAGCGAAGCCATGGCCGCCGTTGCTAAAATCACCGGTAGCGTCCGCGACGTCAATGACCGAGCCGACAACATGGCTGCCGCGATCGAAGAATTAAATGCTTCCGTGAGCCAGATCAGCGCAACAGCTGAATCATCTTCCCATGAAATGGAAACGGCCGCAGCCGATGCTCGCGAATCAGCTGAAGCCCTGATAAAAATGAATGAGGCCTCGCAAGAGATTGCCGAAACCATGGTTTCGATGGAAACCCGGGTAACCGCATTACAAACCGCCGCTGAACAAATCGGCGAATTTGTTGGAACCATTGATGCTATTGCCTCACAAACCAATTTGCTGGCCTTGAACGCCACCATTGAAGCGGCTCGCGCCGGAGAAGCCGGGCGCGGTTTCGCCGTGGTTGCCTCCGAAGTTAAAACCCTGTCTAGCCAGACCCAGACCGCCACTGATGACATTCAAAAACGTATTGCACGTCTGCGCGAGGATGTGACAGACCTGCTTTCTGCGGTCAGTCAGGCCCGCGAAGCCGTGGATCGGGGCAATGTGCTGGCCGAGGATGCCAATGCCAAAGTGGCCAATGTTGAAAACCTGGTCAGCGGTAATGCCGCGCGGATGAGTGAGTTGGCCGGCGTACTGAGCGAACAGTTGCAAGCCACCTCCGAACTCTCCGAAGGTATTGTTGCTGTCGCAGAAGAAGCCAAACAAGCTGCCAACAATGCGGGTCATGTCATCAAGGCGGTTTCGGCCTCCGAAGGATTGGTCAATGCCCAGTTTGCCGGGTTGGACAGCCGGGATATTGCAGATTATGTGCTGCAACGCGCCAAGTCCGATCACTTCTTGTGGAAGAAAAACCTGTCCGAAATGCTGGTTGGCCTGAACAATCTGACCGAGAATGAGCTGGCCGATCACCATTCCTGTCGCTTGGGAAAATGGGTCGATCAAGTAACCGACCCAACTTTGTGCAACCACGCCGCCTTTGGGCAGTTGGAAACGCCTCATGCTGCGGTTCATCAACACGGCAAAGCGGCAGCGCGCCATTTCGCCGAAGGTGACATTGCCGGCGCACAGGCCGAAGTGGCCAAAATGGAACTCGCGTCCAAGCAGGTGGTAGATGTTCTGGATCAATTATTGGCCCGAAACGGGTAATTTGGGTTTTTTGCCGATCCTTCGAAGCTGCTACGCAGCACCTCAGAGCCTGCCCCGGACTTGATCCGGGGATGAGATGGGAGACGGGGCGATTGAACTCCCTCTCCTTATGGGAGAGGGCGAGGGCGAGGGGATCCCGTATCGCAACCTAGCCCCGTTCACCCACCCAGATAAGGGCGCAGTCCGTTCAAATTAAATCCAGCCTGCGTACCGGCCGCAATGATCTGTTCGGCCGATAGCATGCCAGCTTGGCTTAATCCCCAGACATTGGCCGCGCGTGTGCCGGTATTGCAATAAGCCAGTATCTTGCCTTTGGTTTTGGACTGCGCTTTTTTTAGCTGTTCGATTTGGGCCGGGTCCAACCCACGCAAAGAGATCGGGATATTAAAATAGGCCAAACCGGCCGCCTCGGCTGCCGCTTCAATTTCAGCGCCTTTGGGTTGGCCCCACATTTCGCCATCCGGGCGATTATTGATCACGGCGGTAAAACCAGCCTCAGCCAACGCGCTCATGTCTTTGGCTCGCACTTGCGGAGAGACCGAATAGGTTTCGGTCAAGTTTAGAATTTTCATGACGGATCCGAATTTTTAGGTTTGTGGAACTGGTTTAGCGGGATTTGCAGGTAGGAAATACCGTTTTTGACCGGAGTCGGCAATTGACCGGCTCGTAAATTGATCTGCAAAGCCGGTAGGATTAACTTGGGCATGCACAAGGCTTGGTCTCGCGCATTTCGCTGTTTGACAAAACCGTCCAATTTGGTGTTTCGATTGATCTGGACATTATCACGGGCTTGCGCGCCGACACTGGTCTCAATCACAAATTCGCTGCGGCCCGGAGTCAGATAATCATGGCATAAAAACATCCGGGTTTCATCGGCAAGTTCGTACAGGCGTTGGATCGAATGAAATAATTGCGCCGCATCTCCACCCGGAAAATCCGTTCGGGCACAACCATAATCTGGCATAAACACAGTATCGCCAACGAACACTGCATCCCCGATCAAAAAACTGACACAAGCCAAGGTGTGCCCCGGCGTGGCCAGCACCTCGATCTGCAACTCGCCCAATTCAAGCATATCGCCATCGAGCAGCAAAAGGTCAAACTGTGAACCATCACAGGTGAACTCTGGCTCAAACCCAAACAAGGGTGCAAAATGGCGTTGCACGCTGGTTATGCCCTGACCAATGGCGGTTTTGGCAGAAAGCTGTTCAGACAAAAATCCGGCGGCGCTCATATGGTCCGCATGGGCATGGGTTTCCAGAATCCACAAGATATTTAAGCGTTGCTGGCAGCAATATTCCACAATCTGTTCGGCAGAGCTGGTTTGTGTTCCGGCCGAAACCGGGTCATAATCCAGCACCGGGTCAATAATTACCCCTTTACCGCTTTTTGGGTCATGCACCACATATTGAGCGGTAAAGGTGGCCGGATCAAAAAAGGATTTGACGGTGGGTTGGTTGATTTTCGGTGCCATTAACAATTATCCCACACAAAATAGGCTAAAAAACCTCTTCGGGGCATTTCTGCCTTGCTTTTGAATATGAGTAAATACTAATATGCAGAATATGGCTTTGCAAGAGATACAGCAAAATGTAGGTCGTGCCGCATCCCTGCTGCAAGCGATGAGCAATCCAAAGCGATTATTGGTTTTGTGCATCTTGGCCGATGGCGAACATTCGGTCGGCGCGTTGGCCAAGCAGGTTGAGCTGAGCCAATCGGCTTTATCTCAACATCTAGCCCGGTTGCGCGATGACGGCTTTGTCAACACGCGGCGCGAAGCGCAAACGGTGTACTATTCCGTGGCCGGCGGCGAAGTCGAAGCCGTATTACAAGCCCTGCATGGCTTGTACTGCGCCAAATAGGCGAAAAATTATCGTTCCAACACGACATTCATATGGGCCTGTTCGATCAACCGGTACCCACATTTTTGCGCCAACTCGATACAATCGACCGACCAGTCTGGATTGCGTTCCAAAATGAGTAGTTTGGGCAGGCCCTCCGTTGGGGTATCCTCAAAATATCCGGGCAGCACTTGATCTTCGGCCCCTTCAATATCCATCTTCAAGGCATCGGCTCCATGCATGTCGTGGGTGTGCAGCAATTCAGACAACACCCGGGTCTGGACCATAAATTCGTCGTCTGGTTTTGCGCCGGAACGCAAGGCAAAGCCGGCCGCCCCCCGGTTTTGCCTAGACAGGCTCATGCGCGCCACGCCCTTTTTGGCGGCGACCGCACAATCGGCATGAATGATCTGCAAAGACTTGTTGGCCAGCAAGTTAAAGCGCAATCGTTGTTTGATCACCGGTTGCGGCTCGACCGCCAACACCCGGCCCTTCGGTCCGGCAGCCGCCGCCACCAGTAACGAGTACAGGCCAATATTGGCTCCGATGTCGACAAACCGAAATTCTGGATGGATCCGATCCAACAAGATATGTCGCTCAGCGGGATCAAACCGCTCCGGGGTTAGCAGCGCGCGCTTCTCACATAAATTATCGCTCGGGTATAATCGCAATTTCACGCCAAAGCGCTCGACATCCAATGGGGTTTTTCGTGCCGTTAACACCATGCGCCGGGCCAACGAGCCCCACAAACTGTCTGGCGCTTGCACACTTTGCGCGATGGCGGCGGCCTCAAACCCGGTCGGCGCGAAACTTCCCCAGCTTTGGGTATATTGACCTTCGATCATAATGGTTTTTCCTGCACAGGTCAGGACTTACACAAAATGCCCCTTGGCATCAAATGCCAATCCAAACGCAGCGCGTAATTCTGGTCCGGGCAAGACCGTTTCTGGTTTGCCCTCTACCACCAACCTCCCACCTTGCAACACGATCAAATGATCAGCAAAACGGCTGGCCAAGGGCAGATCGTGCAAGACACACAATACGGTTTTGCCAGCTTTTCCCTGATTAGCCAAAATCTGCATCATGGCCAATTGTTGGGCCGGATCCAGCGCCGCATTGGGCTCATCAACCAGCAACAAATCAGCCTCAACCGCCAAAGCCCGGGCCAGCAATACTCGGGCTCGTTCACCGCCCGATAGCTGATCCATCCGCCGGTCGGCGAATTGTGACACCAGACAAAGCCCCATAGCCCGGTCAATCGCTTGATCTGCCTGCTGCTGGCTTTCCCTCGGGTTGAGCCGTCCCAATTCCACCAAGGCCCGGGCTGTTATCGGCCAATGCACCGGCGGGTTTTGAGCCAGATAACTTAACAGCTTGGCCCGCTCTTGGACTGGCGTGGCGGACAGGCTTTCCCCGCGCCACAAAACCTCACCCTGCTCCACCGGCAATAACCCGGCAATACAGCGTAACAGGCTGGTCTTGCCCGAACCGTTTGGTCCGACAATGACGTTCAGACCCGACGCCATTTGCAAGGAAATTTGCTGCAAAACTGGGCGATCACTTAGCTTGAGAGAAAGTTGTTTAATCTTGAGCATGTTCACAAATGCTCCCTTTGATAGCGCCAGATCAAAAACAAGAACAATGGCGCGCCGAGCAAAGCAGTTACCACACCTAAATAGAGCTGCGTACCCGGCCCGCTAAGCCCGCGCGAAACCATATCGGCTACCAGCAATAACGCGCCGCCAACCAATGCCGATGGAAAGACCAACCGCCCCGGCTGATGGCCCAAAAATGGCCGAACCAGATGGGGCGCGGCCAAGCCGACAAAGCCAACGGCTCCGGCCACCGCCACGCCAGCCCCGACACAAAGCATGGTGCCCAGCACCACAAGCCGCCCGGTCCGCACCACCGAAAACCCGGACACCATTGCCGTGTCTTCGCCCAAAGTCAGCAGGTCAAGCCCGCGCCCGGCCCGGACCAGCACGATAATACCCAAGGCGGTTAATGGCGCGGCAAGCATGACATCCGACAAGGAACGATCGGCTACTGACCCCATTAACCAATAGGCGATTTCCGACAAGGCCCACGGATTGGGCGATAAATTCATCAGCAACGCGGTTAAGGCCGTGGCCAATGAGGACAGCGCCACCCCGCCCAAGATCAAGCCGGTGGCCGAAGCCCGCGCCGCACTTAAGGCCAGCAAAAAAAGCGCCGCCACCGCAGCACCAACCATTGCGGCCACCGAAATAGCCCACGGCATGGTACTGGCCCAGCCGCTATAAATCATCAGAGCCGCCATCAAACTGGCCGAAGAAGAAACGCCAACCACAGCCGGGTCAGCCAATGGATTGCGTAACAACCCTTGCAAGGCCGCACCCGATGCGCCCAACCCGGCCCCGACCACTAAGGCCAGCAAAGATCGTGGCAAGCGGATTTGCCACAAAACAATCCGATCAACCGGATCACCCTGACCGATCAAGGCGGCCAACCAATCGGCCAACCCGATGGATTGCGCCCCCAAAGACAAGGAGAGAAAAACCAGTCCGAACAGCAAAACAGTAAGAATGAAAACCAACCGGGTCATGACGGTTCACCCTTGGACATTAGGTCTAGTTGATCGGCGATCTGCTCGGCCGCACGGATTAGATAGGGTCCGCCACACACCCAAAGCGCACCGGGAATTTCCAGCGACGGTGTCTTTTTGCTGATTTGGCGCAGCACAAAATGATTACTTCGAAACTGTACGGCGCTGGGCGGTCCATCGGTGAAAAAGCTTTTCAAGATCAGATCGGGCGGGTGTGTGACTAATTGCTCAATGGGAATTTGCCCCCACCCGGAAATGCCCAGATCATCCGCCAGATTTTGACCCCCGGCGGCCCGGATCGCCGCATCGACCATGGTCCCGGCTCCGGCGGTACCCAGCGTCGGGGTCAGATACAACACCCGCAATGGCAGGGCATCGTCTAGATTTCGGCGTTGCTTGCGCTCGGCCAGATGTTGCAGCCGATTTTGCATATCTAAAACCACCAAAGCGGCCCGTTCTGTCTCGTGCAGAAATTCGCCCAAACCCTGTATGGCCGCTTCAATCCCGGCAAAACCGTCGGTCCACGGCAAAACATGGACCTGACTGCCCCGGCTTTGCGCCAATTGAGTTGCGGCTGGTTTGTCGCCCGGACCCAACACCAGTTTGGCCGGGGCTTGTGCCAACAGGCTTTCGGCTTCCGGCCACGCGCCCGCTTTGCCGCGTACGTCCTTTGGGGCCAATGATAGCGGCCCGTCTGCTTGCCAAGACAGGGTTTTGATCCGGCTTGGTTCGGCCAAGGCCAGCACATAACCATCGCCACAAAGAGATGTGGAGACAATCTGTTTCGGCTCGGCGGCCATGGCGCTGCTCGCCAAAATGCCCCCGAACAGAATAGGGACTATGATCCTAAAAGGTTGCACTTAGCCCTCCATAAATGGCTCTGGACTGTCCCGCAAAGCCGACGACTTCTTGATATTGGCTATCGGCCAGGTTTTCCCCGCGTACGTAAATCGAAAACGTATCGGCCAGTTTGTAGCTGACTTTGGCCCGCACTAAGGTAAAGGCCGGTAAGGTCACACGTTGGAATGTGGCAAAGTCAGTATCCTGCATATCGCCATTATGGTCGATACCCAGCCCGACCTGCCACTTGTCCGATGGATCACTCCACAGCAAATTGAACGAGGCCAGAAAGTCAGGCCTACGAACTTCTTTTTGTCCATTTTCCTCGGCACGCAGGAAGCTCATGGAACCGCTAGCTTGCAGTCCTTCCATCAGCTTAACATTCGCCGCCAGTTCAAAACCATGACGCTGGCTGTCACGGGTCCGGTTGCCTGCCGTAAAAGGAAACACCCCAAAATCTGTAAAAATTTCATTTTCTAGATCGGCGGTAAACCAGGTGATCGACGCGCTGCCCCGTTCAAAACTCTGCTCCCAGCCCAGTTCAAATCCGGTTGATTTTTCAGGTTGCAAATCAGGGTTTCCCACAAAGAAGGCCGGAAAAAAACCAAACAGCTCAAAGAAGCCGGGGTTTTTAACTCCCTGCCCGAACGAGGCCCGCAACCGTCCATTTAGCGGCGCAACCGACCAAGCCAGTCCAGCTCGAACGCTCTGGGTGTCGGCAAACAAATTATTTTGTTCCGATCGTGCCGACAACGCCAAAGTCAACGGTCCGACATTGGCCTGGTAATCCAGCGCCCCGGCCCACATATCATTGGACTGCTGTTGGTTTTGCGCGGCACCGGTGCCGCCATCGTTTTCGTATGCTTCAAAGCGCCCTTCGATTAATCCGGTCAAATGGTGATCGACCGAACCGCTCGTCCAGTTGAAGGTAGATTGGCCGCCAATGCGGGTGCGGGTTCCTTTGGACCGGTTAGCTGCTTGGGCAGTGCGGCTATCCAAATAAGAGACATAAACCTCATGCTGGAAACGGTCCTCTGGTGTGCCACTCTGCAAGGCAATCCGGCCCATGGCAATATCGGTATCCAGCTCTAGCGCCACATCATTCAACCGACCATCAAAGTCAGTGTCGGAATCAAATCCAGTGTTGACGCTTTGCGCCCGGCCCCGGAGTTTGATCGTCCAACCCGGCCCCAATGGTAAATTGGCCCCGACCAGACCGGTCACATGGGAAAACCCGTCCCGTTCACCATTTTGACCCGAAACGTCGTAACCGTCACTGTCCAGCCCCGAAACCTGACCCCACAGCTTGAAATCATCCTCAGCCCACGACGCACGCAATGACCCGGAAACCGTATCAAATGTGCCGCCCTCTAACCGGGCAAGAAACTGTTTCCCGTCCTCTAAGGGTTCATTCGAGATATTGATCACGCCGCCAATGGCATCGGTGCCCCACAGGGCTGATTGTTCGCCGCGCAAAATCTCGATCCGGCTGACCCCTTCCGTCGTGGCGCCACCAAAATTAAAGCTGTCAGTAAACGGGTCGCTGGCCTCCATCTGATCAATCAGCACCAACACATGGTTGGCTTCGGAACCACGGATACGGATCTGGGTCAGCGCCCCAGCCGGGCCGGATCGATTGACCGCAATGCCCGGCACTTGGCGCAAAGCATCGGCCACAAAGGTGTCGCCTCGAAGCTCTAATTGCGTGGCATCCAAAATGCTGGCGGCGGCAGTCACTTCAGACAATGGGATTGGGCGGCGCGACCCGATCACCAGAATTAGCTCATCACTCGCGCTGGAATTGCTTTCTTGCGCATATCCCGGCTGAGTCAAGAACGTGCTGACCAAGGCCAGAACGGATAATTTAGAAAAATTCATTTCGTTCTCCATGACGAAGTCCACGGCACAGGGAAAACCCCCGACCAGTGGACGGTTTTGTGGTTTCGTCACGAACGGTGCTTTTGGCCCGCGCCTCTGCGACCTGATCCCGGATCAGAAGCGGACGAGCGTCGGCAGGTCTTCCGGCTCACGGATCAAACGATGGACGCGCCTTCCCGGAAAAAGATTTTTCCAGTGGCAATTTGCGTCCAGCTCACCGCTTACGGCTGCGGGCACAGCCACGGATTTGGAAAATCAGCTTTTCCGCACCGTGTTCCCTGTTGTCACTTTTCTTATCTGAAAAGTACCGACGGATCATTTGGTAGAAAGTTGGGGGTTTCAGGTCAAGTCTTTTGGTGAGAACGCACCGGAGGCTACCAGCTTCTCCAGTTTTCGCATTTTGGCTTGGGATTTTTGCCATTCCCACCAGACAAATACGATTTTGGGTCCGGTGACCAGATAGCGTCGCCACATGCGGCTTGGCTCGCTCAGCAAGCGATGCAGCCACTCGATACGGGCTTTTTGCATCCATTTGGGGGCGCGGGAAATTTTGCCTGCCAGAAAATCAAGACTGGCTCCGACGCACAGGCCGACCCCTTCACAATCACCACGGCGCAGACAGGCCTTGGCGACGATTTCTTGCTGCGGCGAGCCAACACAGAAAAAGATGAAACGGGCCGGGTTGTTGGCGACAAACTCAGCGCATTGCTGCACGGCGGCCAAATTTTTACGCAATCCCATCGGCGGTTCGAACCAACGCACGTCTTTTAGACCATAACGTTCGGTTACAGCGTCGACCACATCGGCGCTAGCCCCGATCACCACCACTGGTTCTTCCGGGTCTATGGCTCGCTCAAACAGACTTTTAGTTAGATCAGAACCCGGCGTGACATCAACCTTCTCACCGGACAACATGGCGATCAATTCCAGCACCCGCGAATCACAAACCGTCAGCCACGCCTCGGCATAGAGCATTCTGATCCAGCCCGGCTCTTTTTGCATGCGAACCAGATGGTCGACATTCGGCGTGACCACGAAGCGAAATGGCTCACGCGGTTTGATTTGCGATATACGGGCAAACGCAGTTTCAAAATTGATCCGGTCAAACGTGCCGTTCAAAAACCAGAAATAGCGCGATTGTTCCCGCCGGTTTCCCGAATGATCTACCGAATAAAATGTGTCACTCATAAGACGTGCAACTCCAAACTACTTTGTTGTTCCCTTGTGTACCGCAGGAGCGTTAATGGCCGATTGGCAGGCAGGGTTAACAAAGCCTTGGCGGCTTGTTCCCGGTGGGGGCCGCTCACCGGTCCCCGGCCCCAGAGCTGGGGTCCAGTTTTGGTTGGTTATCATTTGCGCTAAGTTGGACTGGACCCTCCGGTCAAGCCGGAGGGTCCACGCCCTAAGTGTCATTTTGTATTGTCAGTGTTCGAGCTGCCCGCACACTAAAACCACAATAGTTGCGCGCTCCGCGCACACTCATTGATGCTTGACTGACAATAAAAGGACACTTGTTGACATTGCTTGACGTTTGGCAGAACAGAAAATCCCCAGACCTACGCGCCACCCTATACTGGGTTGTGCCCGAAACGCGGCATGGCTCTTTGATATTGTTTATATGATAAGAACATTTGTTTTTAAGGTGTTTACTCAGCTAACGGATTGTTTTTTGTTGCCGGTATTTTAGCAGGACGTTGTATCGTGCGCGCCGTATCCCCGTTAGAAAGACGATATTATTTTAACTTTGCTTGGTTTCACGGTCTGCAATTCAAGTTAATGAACAAGTCTTCATTTGTGTTTTTGTGCTCGTTTTGCTATCCTTACTCTTGAAGTTGATCGGAAACTTGGTGTCAAAAAAACAACCACCCGGCAAACGTGCGCCCCAGCAGGAAACTCGCCTCAAATTGTTGACGAGCGGCGCGGCTGCGTTTGCCCGATCCGGCGTGGGCGGGGCCCGCATTACCGAGATCGCGCGCGAAGCCGGAATCGCTGTCGGTACGTTCTATTTGTACTTCGACGACAAGACCGCGCTGTACAAGGAGGTCATGCAGCAGGGGACCAAACAGATTATTGCATTACTGTTGGACGAATCCGACCGTGATACGCAGGACGCGCTTGATACAGATCGACAGCGCAATATTCGCGCCATGACCAAAGTCGTTGAGTTTGCACGAGGCAATGCCGATCTATTTCGACTGCTCTTGTCACGAGGCGCACCGAATGACCCCTTGCAACGACAATTGGTTGACCTGATTGCCCAAGTGCGCTGCGAGCAATTGGAAAAAGGCAAAAAAACCGGTCGGTTCTTTGTAAATATCCACCCGGAAATTACCGCGCGCGGTGAAATTGGGTTCGTTTATCATGCCTTGGACTGGTGGTTGTCCAACCCTGACAAAGTCAGCATTGATGAGCTGATCGAGGCGTTGGTCGATGTCCGGATGTTCGGGGTCGAAACCCGGCGACCAGACGAATTGCCTCTATTCTAGCGCTCAATCAGCTCGAGAAGCCTTTTTCGGCACCAGTTTGTGCTTGCCGACATAATGGCGCATCTGATCATAGGTCAAATGCAGGCTCTTTGCCGCCTTTCCCGTATGTTGATGATGATCCGACAATGCTCGGCGCAGTAAAATGCGCTCAAACCGGCTTACCTGATCTGCGAAAGACTGCTCTGATTTTGGTTCTGGCAAGGCTTCCAGCGCCAAACTGGATTTTCGTTCCGGAGCAGAAATGCTAGCTGGTTTTGGTCTCCACGGTGAGGCAAAGGGATCTAGCTGAATCTCATCCACCGCCACGACTCCCTCAACCAGACGAGCCTTTGCCCGATGGACATTGCGCTCGACTACGCTTTTGAGTTCCCGAACATTGCCCGGCCAATGGTATTTCATCAAAATTTGCATGGCATCCATGGAAAACCCGCCAAAGCGCTCCTCGCCAAGCTCTCGAACCATTTGCGTGGCAAAATGCTGCGCCAGGATCGGTATATCCTCCCACCTCGCCCGCAAAGGCGGCAAGGTCACCACCTCAAAGGCCAACCGGTCGAGCAGGTCAGCTCGAAACGCGCCGCGCCGCACCTCTTCTTGCAAATCAAGGTTGGTTGCACCCAACAAACGGACATCACAACGAATGGTTTCGTGCCCGCCCAGCCGTTCAAATTCACCATACTCGACCACCCGCAAAATCTTTTCCTGCACCCGAAGCGAAGCACTGGCAATTTCATCCAAAAACAAAGTCCCGCCATCGGCCCGTTCAAACCGACCCTTGTGTTGGGCACTGGCACCCGTAAAGGCCCCAGCCTCATGTCCGAAAAGTTCGGACTCTAAGAGCGTTTCCGAAAGCGAGGCACAATTGACCACCACATAATTGCCCGACCAACGCGGTGACAAAAAATGAGCCCGGGCCGCCATCAATTCCTTGCCGGTCCCTCGCTCGCCAATGATCAGCAAAGGTCGATCCAGACCGGCGGCCTGCGATATCTGGTCCAGAGCAAGCAAAAACTCTGGCGATTGCCCAACCAACGCCGGGAGGGAGGCGGAATGTTGCATCTGTGTTTTTCACCATATTCTATCGTGTTTTTCAAGGTATTTATGTGTTTTTCACAAAATTTTCATACAAAATAAAACTCTTTATTTTTAATATTGTTATTTTTCAATGGATTGGAATGTTTTGACAAAACTGGCACGGGTCTTGCTATTTGTTAACCGTACTGGCCCTTGTGGTTGGTCGATGAGAAAAGATAAGCCGAAAAGGGCAAGCCATGACTAAAGAATATGACCCCTATGAAGATGCGCAACGCGAACGGACCCAAGCAAGTGATGACTGGCGTGAAATCAGCTCACGGTTCTGGCGTTATTTACGGACCCGACCCATGGAGAGTTGGGGGTTTTTCATTGCCGGACTGCTGCTTGGCGGCATGTTTTTCTAGGCCAACCCAACTTTATCGCTTTCAAGACAAGATTATTCAGGAGACTTAAAATGGGTGTATTTTCGCGAATGGGCGACATCATCAACTCAAACATCAATTCAATGCTGGAACGGGCCGAAGACCCGGAAAAAATCGCACGCCTGATCATTCAGGAAATGGAAGACACTTTGATCGAGGTCCGCACCGCAGCAGCCCGGGCTATTGCCGACAAAAAGCATGTGGCACGCAAGTTGGCCAAGTTTCAGGCAGCCGAAAACGAGTGGGCCGCCAAAGCAGAATTGGCCGTCACCAAAGGTCGTGAGGATCTGGCCAGAGGCGCTTTGCAAGCCAAATCTAAAGCAGCAGCCATGGTTGATATCTTGCAGAATGAAATGAAGATCATTGATGAAGCGATCGAAAAGGCGGAGCGGGACATGGGCAAGTTGCAGGACAAGCTGGATGAAGCCAAAGCCAAACACAAAGCTCTGTTGATCCGCTCAAATACCGCGCAAAACCGCTTGCGGGTGCGCGAGTCAGTTGCTGACCACAAAATCGAAGACGCTCTGTCCCGATATGCTTCGCTGGAGCGCAAAGTCGACGAGCTAGAGGCCCAAGCAGATGCGTTTGATCTCAACCAAGGCAAAAGTTTGGAAAGCCAGTTTGTTGAACTGGAAGACCAGGAAGGCATCGAAAAAGAGTTAAGTTTGCTCAAAAGCCGTCTGGCCAAAAAAAGCGCGCCAGCCCAGACAAAATCTGCGGCCAAGGCCTAATTTTTCCTCTGAACACCAACCTGAATAAAAGAGAGCCAACATGATAGATGTATTAGCCATACTTGCCCTGGTGGTTGTCGCGCCAACTTGGATTGTATTTCACCACATTACCAAGTGGCGGGATCAAAAAGGGTTGTCAGCCGATGACGAGCATATGCTCGAAGACCTATGGCGCAGCGCCCGGCGGATGGAAAACCGAATTGAATCACTTGAAGCCATTCTGGATGCGGAACAATCCGATTGGAGAAAAAAAGATGAAACGTAGGCATAGTCGGCGCGCATATAAATCAAGCCGCCGCCACGGTTCATCTCGAGACAAAAAATACGAAGGAAGCAAAATGAACAATCAAGAATATTCCCGCCCTCCAAATCCACACCGCTTGCATCGCAATAAAAAGAGCGGCGGGTTGTGCGGCGTTTGCTCTGGATTTGCTGACTATTTCAATTTGGACGTAACTTTGGTTCGCTTAGGCTGGGTGGTTTCGCTGTTTATCCTTGGGCCGCTTTCAGTCATCGCCTATTTCGTCGCCTGTTTGATGATGCCGGTCCGGTATCGGCAAGAGGAAGCCCCAGAACTGAAGCCAGAAGAAGATGCGTTTTGGCGGGGTGTTGAGCGTCAACCACACACGACCTTTTCCAACCTTCGCTATCAATTTCGGGACCTGGACGATCGCTTGGCTGATCTGGAACGTTCGGTAACCTCCAAAGAGTGGAAGCTGCGCCGAGACTTTCGCGACATCGAAAACGGATAAACCATTAAGAATGTTTTGGGGGGCCCACCATGCTCAGTAAAATTCTAGCTTTGTTACTTGTCGGGTTTTTGGCCACACAACCCAATACACCGACCGGCAATGGAAACACCGCACAAGCTGCACCGGCAATTGCAAAATGGGCTGCCATGACCACCTGCATTGGCCCAATGACCTTGCAGGCCCTGCCGGAAAACCGCGGCTTATTGCTCATTACATTTGGCGCAGGGGGCTGTAGCGCCCAACCAACGTACGGCTTTGGATTACGATTCGGCCCGACCCTGCAACAGGCACTGCCCCAGACCTTAAATCTGGATCAGCCACCTGTCGGTCAGGCCTTGCCGCAAAAAAGCTTCGCTAACTAACCGCGTTCACCGACAGCTCTCGCATTTGCGTGTTGGCAATCGCCAGCTTTGCCAATGTCCATTGCCCGCGATCTAACTCTTCAAGCGCAGCATGGGCGTGCTCAACCGCACTGGCGTTTACCGATACAAAGGAACCCAAGGCTTGCCCGGCCCATTTTCGGTCCGGACTTTCGCGACCCGCACCAAGTTCCCTTGGTGACAAGGTAATATGAGCCATTGCGGCGCGGGTCAGGCGCTGTTGGGCCCGGTAAAAATCTTCGATCAAACGACGCACCGCCAAACGATCCCATCGGTCGGCAGCTTCCAGCGAGCTGGCTGCGCCGCGCAACCGGTCGAACCAGAACACATCGCCAAACCCGTGATACAGGCAGGCAACTGACAGCAGGGACCAGTTTTCCTGCAAGGATAGATCAACCACATCGCTGGCCGAGATCAATGTCCGCAAATAGCCAACTTTTTTAGCCAAATCGCGCGGCACACCGGTTTTCTCCAAACCGCGCGCCCGACGACTGGCATTTTCAATTTCGTACGCGGAGAGGTATTTGACAATATTCTCGCCAAGCAGCTCTATCCCGGAGCGGTATTTACCCAAAAAGGCACCCAGACCATCGTCCAGCATTTTGCTGCGCCGAGCCAACCAATAGCTCTGCCGCCGTAAAACCTGCATGATCTCGCCATGCAAGGCATATTGCGCCTTGGTGCTGATCTTGTTGTCGAGGTTATTGGCCTGAACGACCAAATCCTCAAACCCATACAATTGCCGAACCCCCTCAAAACACAAGGCTGCAGTGTTGGGCCCTACCCCAGCGCTGCCGCAGAGTCGGTATGGAAAGGTCGGACCACCCCGGTCAATCATATCATTGGCCAAAACGGTCGCCACAATTTCCCGGCGCAGACGGTGAGTCTTTCGCTCATCTTCAAATGCGTGAACCCGTTGGGGGAAATAGTTTCGCAACATGGTTTCAAAATGCGGGTCATCCGGGGCCTTGCCTGCAACCAAATCTTCAACCAGTGTGTTTTTAGCATAGGCCATCAACGTGGCGATCTCGGGCCGAGTCATTCCCGGGCCATTTTGCTGGCGCGACAGAACTTCATCACTGTCCGGCAAAAATTCCACTTCGCGGTCCAAGCGACCCTGTCCTTCTAGATGCTCCATAAACCGGCCATAGGCGTCCATGTCTCTTTGGGCTGTAAACTCAGCCAGTGATAACGCCAAGGTTTGTTGGTAATTGTGGTCCAGCACATGAGCTGCCACATCATCAGTCATGCTGGCCAACACTTCGTTGCGCTGTTCAACGCTGAGCTTGCCGCTTTGTACGGCGCTGTTCAGCAGGATTTTCAAGTTTACTTCATTGTCTGACGTATCAACGCCAGCTGAATTATCAACA
Source organism: Robiginitomaculum sp. (assembly GCA_002733805.1). GTDB lineage: Bacteria > Pseudomonadota > Alphaproteobacteria > Caulobacterales > Maricaulaceae > Robiginitomaculum_B. The sequence goes on from NVXG01000001.1 coordinate 68,812, forward strand.
AAATCGGCATTGATCCGGCCGCCGTGTGTCGCAAACACAATGCGGCCACGCTGGGTAATTCCCAAATTGGCCCCCTCGCCGATTACTTTGGCCCGAACCTGATCCGCATCCGCCCGGATCGCATCATTTGCTTTGTCGCCAGCTTCCCAATTTTGCTCTTCATCTGACTTGATATAGGTGCCGATCCCACCAAACCACAGCAACTCAATCTCGGCTTTCAGCAGCGCAGCCATCAACTCGGTTGGCGTAACTTCTGAAACATTTAGCCCGGTCAGCTTTTGCATCTCAGGTGACATCGGGATTGATTTGGACGATCTGGCAAAAATGCCCCCGCCTTTAGAAATCATATCCTGATTGTACTCTTTCCAACTGGAGCGTGGTAAATCAAACAACCTTTTGCGCTCTGTCCAGTTCGTTTCCGTATCCGCCGGGTCGGGGTCAATAAAAATGTCCCGGTGATCAAACGCAGCCAATAGACGGATTTTCTTGGATAGCAACATGCCATTGCCGAACACATCGCCCGACATATCACCAACACCGATAACGGAAAAGTCTTCGGTTTGAATGTCTTTTCCCATTTCACGGAAATGCCGTTTGACTGCCTCCCAAGCGCCACGCGCCGTGATGCCCATTTTTTTATGGTCATACCCAACCGAACCGCCAGAGGCAAAAGCGTCCCCCAACCAAAACCCGTAATCATCCGCCAATCCATTGGCAATATCAGAAAAAGTTGCGGTCCCTTTATCTGCGGCGACCACTAGGTACGGGTCTTCCCCGTCCCAAATCACCGTGTTTTTCGGTGGGATTACCTTGGCCTTGGCATCTAGGTTATCGGTAATATCCAGTAGGCCCGAAATGAAGACCTTGTACGACCGGATACCTTCTTTCAAGAAAGCATCCCGATCATCGGTTTTCGGGAGCTGTTTTGGAAAAAACCCACCCTTGGAACCAACCGGCACAATTACCGAATTTTTCACCTGCTGCGCTTTGACCAAACCCAGCACTTCGGTGCGAAAATCATCCCGCCGGTCAGACCAGCGCAATCCGCCGCGCGCTACGGGACCAAATCGCAAATGAATCCCTTCAACCGATGGCGACCAGACAAATATCTCCCGATACGGTTTTGGTGCCGGTACGGTTGTCAGTTCGCGACTGGCAATTTTGATGGAAATTCGTGATAGAGCCGCGCCGGTTTTATCGGTTTGATAAAAACTGGTGCGCTGTACGGCACAGATCAGGCGCATCAAACGCCGGAGCACTTTGTCGTGCTCTAAACTAGCCACGCTATCCAGATTGACCAGAATCTGCTCGACGAGTTTGTCTTGTGCTTTTTTGCGAGCCTTCAAGGTTTTATGTGCCGTCGGGTGAAACCGGGTATGAGCCAGATCGAGCAATTGCCGGGCGATTGCCGGACTTTCTGCCAAAGCCTCTTCTTGTACAAATTGGCTGGGGTCCAGTCCGGTTTGCTGGCGGTATTTGGCACAGGTTCGTAAAAAGGCCACAGAGCGCCAATCGACCCCAAGCGACAAGATCAACTGGTTGAACCCGTCATTTTCGGATTTCCCGGACCATACAGCGACAAATGCGTCTTCAACTGGCTGGCGGATCAGCGACAGATCAACCGGTTCGCCGTTGGCCCGGACCATTTCAAAGGCATGAACCCAGACCTCTTCCTGGTCTTTGCGGCGAATGGGATAGCTGGCCTCGGTCAGAACATTCAGGCCCATTTCTTCAAACATCGGCATCATGGCTGACAAATGCAGACTTTCTCCCTGTCGGTATAGCTTAACCCGCAAGGTAGCCGGGCCGTCTTGTTTCATACGATAGACGTGTGCCACCAAACCGTTTTCTGCGCTTAGTTCTTCAATTTTGAGAACATCGCCAACGGCTTGGCGCGCTCCGAAGGCTTCGCGATAGGCTGCAGAAAAGGCGTGCCGATAGCTCGGCAGCCGCTGGTGAATTTGTTTGGGTACCTTGGCTTCTCGAGCCCGAGTTTCCAGACGGTCGTGCCAAGAACGAACCATTTCAACCAGCTTGTGCTCCAGATCGTCCGGATCCGGGTTCAAATAGTTTTTGGGGTCCAACCCGATAATAAAGTGGACCCGGGCCAACGGCCCCTCACCAAAGTGTGGATAATAGGCCGACAAACGCCCACCATAAGCCTTGCGTAGCATTTCGCCGACGTTTTCGCGCATCCTTGTGTTGTAGCGCTCACGCGGTACAAACACGAAAACCGAGACAAAGCGGTTGAACTGATCGCGACGCACAAAAATGCGCGGCCTTGGGCGATCAAACAAGTGCAAAATACCTCGGGAAATGTTCAGCAATTCGGTTTCATTGATCTGGAACAACTCATCTCGGGGATAGTTTTCCACAATGTTTTGCAACCGTTTGGCGTTGTGATTACCGGCGCCTCGTTGGGCGCGCATCAAGACCCGCCGAACTTTTCTGCGGATCAACGGCACATCACGCGCCATGCGGTCATAGGCTTCGGCGGTGAACAGGCCAACAAAGCGGGTTTCACCAATAACCTGTCCATCTTCGCGCCAACGTTTGACCCCAATATAATCCATATAAACTTGGCGATGCACCCGGGAGCGCATATTGGATTTTGCGACAATCAACGGAGTCGGGTTGTTCAAAAATTCCTGGGTGGCTGGTGCCAGAAGGGAAGGTTCCGAGCCTTTTCGAAGTACATTGGCCTCATCCCGGCGCAAAATGCCCAAACCAGTACCTTCGATGATATCTGGCTCGGCATGGATCAAATTGCCATTTGCATCGGTGGGAAACACGTATTGTCGGGAACCCAAAAATGCAAAATGCTCGTCGCGCAGCCAGCGCAAAAACTCAATACACTCCGCTACCTCTTCTTCTGGCGCGGCGGATGGAGCATTATACAGTTCTTCAATGGCCCGGTTCATGGCTTCGCGCATCGCCATCCAGTCGCCGGTTGCCAATTCAACATCGGACAATGTGGCCCGAATCCCTTCTAACGTTTTTTGTTTTTTGTCGGCCCCCAACGGCTCCATATGAATCTGAATAATAGATTCGCGGATTACCGGAGCCTCATCTGACCGAAAGCCCTCCTCTGTGCGCCCCAAATCAAGTACTGGGTGAAACATGGCCCGGGTCTGAACCCCTTGGCGCGCAAGCTCACCCATCACAGAATCTACCAAGAACGGCTTATCTCCCGTGAAGATTTCCAGCACATCACGGCCAATCGGAACATCATTTTCGCCCAATCCAGGGACGATTCGGACCAGAGTTTCGCCGGGCTTGCGAGTTTGCCCAAAGGCCCATAAAGCACTGGCCATAGCCAGCGCGTCTTTGATCGAAATTCCTTGCAGATCGTCAACAACCGCATTTTCTTGTATGCCGATCAGAAACCGACGCGTCGTGTCGGTCAAGTCGCCATCGGTTTGTAAGGATTTGCCCGCGGCGCTTTGCGCCAGTGTCAGAAATTCCTTGGCCTGAAATGCGAGATGACTGCCGTTATTTGCGCTCATAAAACCCTCCTGGATCGGCGCTGACCCAAAGACGTTTCACTTTGGGCATCCTTGCCCTTTCGGGCCTATAGATCGTCAGTACCTACAGGAGTAACGGGGTTTGCGTCCTCTTCGCAAGCACTATCTTTTAGGGGTCAGTTTCGTGACTTTGAAAGAAGGTGGGTCGCCGAACGGGGACAGTGTCCGGCGACCCGAAACAGGCCTCGCTATGCAGGCTGGGGGGCGCACGCGCCGGCCTGAACTAAATTTAGGTAATTCGTCCCGAGTTCCCAAGTTTGCCGCGAAGAGCAGCAAAATCAGACTAGCGGGCATTTCTGCTTTTGACTTCTCACGATTGAGCAATTCAAGTTCACATGCGTGTGATCTTGGCCAAACTTTGGCCATCAAAGGCCGGGTTTGGGGTCGAGGTTAAGACCTTTTTCAGGATGGCCGTCCATCGACAGCAAAATGGCAATCCATCTGGTCCCCGGAAACTGAGCCAACACCATCATCAACATGACGGTTAACGGGGCCGATAGGAACATGCCGGGAATACCCCAGATCGCCCCCCAGACCGACAAGGTTAGAATCACCACCAAGGTAGACAAATTCATACTGTCGCCCTGCATTCTGGGCTGCAAGAACGTCCCGATCGAAAACTGGAAAAACCCGACTCCGGTCGCCACAATGGCCGGTTGCCAATAGGTTTCGAACTGCACAAGAACAAACATGACCGGCAGAACCGTGCCAATAATTGGACCGATGGTTGGCACATAATTCAACAAGAAGATCACAAAAGCCCAGAAAAGCGCCTGATCCACCCCGACAAATTTCATCACCACCCACGAGCCAAACGCCGTGGCCGCTGCGGTTACGGTTTGCACCCAGAGGTATTTTTCAATGGCCAAGCGCATAGAGCCAGCCAGTGCTTTGGCATTTGCATGTTTTTCCGGGTCGGGAAACATGGCGACCAACTTCGCCGCAAAATTGGACTGTGCCCCAAACAAAAACCCGATATAGACCGCCACAAACAAGGCGTCCGAGGTCAGGCTTTGCAGGGCTTGGGCGATGTCGGCCAGAAACCGCGCCGGGTTGGCCCGGACTAGCAATTGATCCACGGTGGGCGGCGTGTTTGTACTAAACGCACCATAAGCCGATGAGACCAACTCATTCAGGCGAGAGGCATATGCTCCGGAATTGGACACCATGCCATTGGCGGTGTCGATAATGACTACACCGATCACTGCGATCCCGATCCCGACCACCAACAATGCCAGCGTCAGGGCAAACCAGCGCGGGATAATTTTAAGCGAGTTTTCGATCATCTCGGAAAACCCGTCAATCACCAGCCACAGAAACACCGCCAGCGCAAACGGGGCCAACACATCGCGAAACCAATAGAGCGCGAAAATCACTGCGGCGCTGGCTAGGATCATGATGCCGGAACGGGTTGCTGTATCCATTTTTTCTAATCCCTTGGCCATTGCCTGTTTTATACGATTGCCGGTATTCTGCCCGAAGTGGCGGTGAAGAAACAAGCTAGGAACCAGCAATGAGTGAAACTCTTTTTATTGGCGGTGCAGACGATGGCAATCCGCAAATCTTGTTGCTTCGCGCCGCCAATCGCCACGGACTGGTTGCCGGGGCCACCGGCACCGGCAAAACGGTTACCTTGCAAATTCTGGCTCAGGGCTTTGCCGAAGCCGGTACGCCAGTGTTTTGCGCCGATGTCAAAGGCGATTTATCCGGCCTTTGCGTTCCCGGCTCGACCGACCACAAGCTGCACGACAAATTGTTGTCCAGAGCGCACAAAATTGGCTTTGACAATTTCTCTTACGAAGCTGCACCGGTGATTTTTTGGGATATTTTTGGCAAAAAAGGCCACCCCGTTCGAACTACAATTGCTGAAATGGGTCCGGTTTTGTTGGCCCGTCTGATGGACCTGAACCCAACCCAAGAAGGCGTGTTGACCATCGGCTTTGAAATTGCCGATCGGGAAAACCTGTTGCTGCTCGACTTGAAAGACCTGCGCTCTTTGCTGGTCTTCATGGCCGACAATGCCCGCGATATCTCGGCCGAATACGGCAATGTCACCCGGGCCAGTGTCGGCGCGATTCAGCGTCGACTATTAGTCATGCACCGCGATGGCGCCGAGCAGTTTTTCGGCGAACCAGCCCTTTCCTTGAAAGACTTTATGCGAACCGATGATTTTGGCCGGGGATTTGTCAATATTCTGGACGCCACCCAATTGATCCACAGCCCCCGTCTGTATTCGATTTTCCTGTTGTGGCTGCTCTCGGAATTGTTTGAGGAATTACCCGAAGTTGGTGACCCGGACCGACCCAAATTGGTGTTTTTCTTTGACGAGGCGCACCTGTTGTTCAAACACGCACCCAGAGCCTTGCTGGAGAAGATCGAACAAGTGGTCAAACTAATCCGCTCCAAAGGGGTCGGGGTGTATTTTGTTACCCAGAACCCACGGGATATCCCTGATTCGGTGCTGGCCCAATTGGGCAACCGCATCCAGCATGCGCTTCGGGCCTATACCCCCAATGAGCGCAAAGCAGTCCGGGCAGCGGCCCAGAGCTTTCGGCCCAATCCGGCATTTGATACCGAAACCACCATTACCGAGCTGGGGATTGGCGAAGCGTTGGTTTCGACCCTCGACAAAAAGGGGCGGCCCTCGATGGTCGCGCGTACCTTGATCCGGCCCCCATCCTCGCGGTTGGGCCCGGCCGAGCAAAACGAACGCGACGAGGTACAAGCCGTTTCACCGGTGGCCGGGGTTTATGACACGGATATTGATCGCGATTCCGCGTATGAAAACTTAGCCATACGCAAGGAGAAGGCCGCCAAAATCGCTGAAGCCGAAGCAGAGAAGGCCAAGAAGGAAAAGCGGGCTGAAATGCGAACCAAGCGACCGACCCGACGATCTGGTACAAGGCGGCGCGCTTCCCGGCGGCAAAGCATTGGCGAAGCCGCCCTACGGTCGGCCATTCGCACGGCCAGCACCCAGGTTACCCGGAAACTGGTTCGCGGGATTTTGGGATCGTTGTTTCGTTGAAAACAGACCAGACGATCCCGACCATTAGCTTTACCGATGCTGCCTTTCGCCACCGCCTGACTCATGGCGGAGATCGCGGGCAAATGCTGGCCAAGGCGTTGGGCCTGACCAAGGGCCGCACTCCGGAGCTTGTCGATGCCACAGCCGGGTTGGGCCGCGACGGGTTTTTGCTGGCCCATCTGGGGGCCAAGGTCACCCTGATCGAGCGCGCCGCGCCGATCCACGCCGCCTTGCAACACGCCCTAGACGACGCTCGGCAGGCTGAACCTTTGCTGTCCGAACCGGCTTCCAGAATTACCTTGTTGGCCGGTGATGCTCGTGACTTGCTGCCTGCTCTGATCCCGAACACCGTTTATATCGACCCTATGCACCCGGCGCGGGTGAAATCAGCCTTGGTCAAACAGCCGATGCGCGATTTGCGCGCAATCGTTGGCGAAGACCCGGATGCCAGCCAGTTGATCCTCTGCGCGCTAGAATCCGCGCAAAAGCGGGTGGCCGTCAAATGGCCTCGGCTGGCCCCCTTACCGGATGACCTGCCAAAACCATCTTATGAATTGGTCGGGAAAACCACGCGCTATGTGATTTTTGTCCGATAAAGGCGGGTTTTGTACCAAAAAAGAAAACCGTCAGGCCGGGGGCAGATTTGTGCCGGGGAAAAGATACTGAACAGGACGGGATCGCGAGCCAAAAACCGATAATCTACCCTGCTGGATAGCTATATAATCCATTGATTTACAATATAAAAGAGCCGAAAACGGGCCGATAAGAACCACTTGCACGCCTATTGTATCAAAGCCAGAACGGCCGGGAACAAGTCAAAATTAGTCTCGAAAGACAAGCGTCAAGCAGTGTCAACAAGTGTGATTTCACTGTCATTTTAGCGTCAAGGTGTGTTCGGGGTTTGGGTTTTCATTGTGGTTTTATTGTGTGCAGCATCAACAGCGTGACAATACAAAATGACGCTTGGTACTGGACCCTCCGGTCAAGCCGGAGGGAAGCAAAAGGAAAAAGGGGCGCGAAGCCGGAAGCAGAATGGGGATGCCGCACCGCTCATTACTCGCCGCCCTCCGGCTTGACGGTGGGTCCATGCCCGCTGTTTCCTATTTTCGGTCCGATCCGACCTACCGCCGAAGCAATTGCACCACCGCCTCGTGCAGGTTTTGTAAAAATCGGTTGCGATCCGCCGGCGTAAAGGCTGCCGGGCCACCGATGTTTTCGCTACCAATGCCGACCCGCAAATCATTCATCAGCGCCCGGGTCGCCACTTGCCCGCCAATGCTGTCTTTGGTGAATGGTTTGCCATTTGGGGCAAGCACAATGGCCTCTGATTTCAGGCAGCGTTCGGCCAGCAAAATATCGGCTGTGATGACAATCGAACCCGCATCGACCCGCTCGGCAATATAATCATCGGCCACGTCCGGTCCTTCGGCAACCACGATCTGGCTGACCAAAGGGTGGCGCGGAATGCGCAAAAACGTATTGCTGACCAAAACGACCGGAACGGAGTGGCGGGCCGCCACCTTGAACACTTCACCGCGCACCGGACAGGCATCGGCATCAATATAAAGAATGGGATCAGGCTGGTTCATTTTTCTCCAAACCAAGAGCCGCAACATTTCTGTGGCCAAGTCAAAAAGAAAAGAAAAACTGGAGCGGGCGATCAGATTCGAACTGACGACCTAAACCTTGGCAAGGTTTCGCTCTACCCCTGAGCTACGCCCGCATCCAATTGGGGTTCTGGCCGGTTCAAGACCAGACAGGCGCGCCTTATTGCGTAAACTGGGCAGCAATGCAAGACATGGTTTTGAACTTTCATCAGCTTTTGGGAAATTAGATGCCAGCCGACCGCACTTCCCTGTTTGCATTTCTGGATCATTTGGGCATTTTGCACCAGACCACAGAGCATCGCCCGATCTTTACCGTCGAAGAAGGCGCTGACATCAAAGCTACTTTGCCGGGCGGCCACAGCAAAAATCTGTTCCTGAAAGACAAGAAGGGAAAGCTGTTTTTGCTCTCGGCACTTGGGGATACCAAAATTGCCCTCAATCAATTACACAAGGTTCTGGGCTGCGCCCGCCTGTCATTTGGCAAAGCCGAGCTGATGGAACAGGTGCTGGGGGTAACTCCTGGCTCGGTGACCGCCTTTTCGCTACTGAACGATCAAGCGGGGCAAGTTACTTTTGTGCTGGATGCGAGCCTGTTGGCCTGTGACCCGGTCAATTTTCATCCGTTAAAAAACGATGCAACCACCGCTATTTCAGCGGATGATTTGCTGAAATTTGCCCGGGCCAGCGGTCACGAACCACTATTTGTCAATTTTGCCGCAGAGGAAGGTGAACCTACCACCCTTGTTTTGCCGGGCAATTAGGGCCATTTGAACAATTCAAATTCAACCAGGACAGGCTTTGCATTATGGAAACCCCTACCGATCTTTCAAACGACCCGAACCTGATCGTGGATGGCAGTGATGCCGGGTTTATGGCGGACGTCATGGAAGTTTCCAAAACCGTTCCGGTGATTGTTGATTTCTGGGCGCCTTGGTGTGGCCCGTGTCGGCAATTGGGACCGGCACTGGAAAAGCTGGTAACCAAAGCGGCCGGCAAAGTTCGGATGGTCAAAATCAATGTGGATGAAAACCCCGGTATTTCCGGGCAATTGCAAGTGCGCTCAATCCCGGCTGTGTTTGGGTTTAAGGATGGCAAGCCGGTGGATGCGTTCACCGGGGCTTTGCCTGAAAGTGAGCTGCAAGCCTTTATCGACCGACTGACCGGCGATGCAGATGTTGGCAAGGAAGTTCTGGAGTTAGTGGCGCGGGCCGAAAAGTCGCTGGATCTAGGTGATTTGGGCGGCGCAGCACAGGATTATGCGGCGGCGCTATCGCTGGATGGTCAAAACCCGGATGCACTGGCTGGCATGGCCCGAGTCTATCTGGCCAATGATGACGTGGACGGAGCCAAAAGTGTGCTGGAAATGGTCAATGAGACCGACCAAGAACACAGCGCCATTGTCGCGGTGCTGGGTGCGTTGGAGCTGGTGCAGAACGCCCCGACCGACGAAGAGCTAACTCCGTTGTTGGCGGCGGTTGATGCGGACCCGTCTGATTTTAACGCCCGCTTTGCCTTGGCCGAAGCTTTGTCTGGCAAAGGCCAGATGGTCGAGGCGATGGATGCTTTGTTTGTGATCTTACAAACTGATCTGAACTGGAACGATCAGGCGGCGCGCAAAATGCTGTTAAAATTGTTTGAAGCGGCCGGCCCCACGTCCGAAATCACCGCCAAGGGGCGGCGACAACTATCTTCCCTTTTGTTTACCTGACAGGAAAACGGAACATGAGCCAAGCTGAAAAACCTGAAACTCGCGAGCCTGATCCAAAGCTGTTGGAACTGCTGGTTTGCCCAATAACTCACGGACCGCTGGTCTATGACCGGGATGCACAAGAGCTGATCTCCAAAAAGGCTAAATTGGCTTTTCCGATCCGCGATGGCGTGCCAATTATGTTAGAGGACGAAGCCCGGAATTTGGCAGAATGAACACGAATGAACTGGCGGCAGCCTTAAAAAAGGAGCGTCTGGCGACCTATGTTCGACTGCGCGGCGGATTTCCTGTGCCATTAGCCGGGGCAGTTTATTGGCTGGTCATGGCCGGTCTTGGGTTTGTTTTACCCATGCAAAGCTGGTTCATGGCGGCGCTATTTGGTACCGGAGCGATTTTCCCGTTGGCCTTGCTATTGGCCAAATTTTTCAAAAATAACTTTATGAAGGACAAGCAGGCACTCAGCAGCCTGCTGATCCCGGCTTTTATCAGCATGTTGTTGTTTTGGCCTATGCTGGTCGCAGCCGTGCAAATTGCGCCAGAGCTGGCCATTTTGATCTTGGCGATTGGCCTGTCGATCCACTGGCCGGTGATTGGCTGGATGTACGGGCGCACGGCTCTGTTTTCGGCTCATTCAATCATTCGAGCCTTGATGGTGTTTTCCATCTGGACCACCATGCCCGAAGCCAGAATGACCCTATTGCCCTTGTCGGTTTCGTTGATTTATTTCGCCACCGTGCTGGCCATCCTGATCGACAGTGGCCGCTTGGCTCGCGCAGCCCAATCCAATTAAGGCAGCTCACCGCGCAGCAAATTAGGTAGGGGCCCGATACCGCCACCAGCTTCGCTGGCGAAAAACCGGCGCAAGGGACCAATCGCATCGACCACGCCCATGCCCAGCCCGCGCAAATGACGAATGGGCGTAATGTCGTTGGAAAATACTCGTACAAATACGTCTGTCGCCGCCAGTAGAGACGCGTTGTCAAAACGGCGGCGCTGTTCATAGGTTTTTAGGGCCGTGGCATCGGCTACGTCCAAACCGGCTCGCGCCGTGTTAGCCAGCACATCGGCCAGCACTGCGGCGTCGCGGATCCCGGCATTAAAGCCTTGCCCGGCAATCGGGTGCATGCCATGCGCCGCATCGCCAACCAGCACCAGACCCGGCGCAGTATATCGCTCGACCGCCATCAAGGTCAGTGGATAGGCCCAACGCGGTCCGCACGGGGTCAGTTTGCCCAAGAAATCGCCAAACCGGCGCTCTAACTCAGCCTGAAAAAATTCATCGCTACAAGTCTTCAAATACTGGGCCGAGGCCGGTTTTTCGGTCCAGACCAGCGATGATCTGCGTCCGGACAATGGCAAAATAGCAAACGGCCCGCTGGGAAGAAAATATTCATGGGCGATGCCCTGATGATCCAGTTCGTGTTCGATGGTGGCGACCACACCCCATTGGTTATAGCCCCAATTGTGGGTGCGAATGTCAGTTTGCTGGCGCAAGGGCGAGTTGCGCCCTTCGGCTCCGACCAACAATTGCGCGCTGATCTGTTGTGCGTTGTCCAGTGTAACCTGCCAGCCCGCCTCATCCCTAGTTTTGTCAGCAATTTTAGTTTCCGGGGACAGGACGATATTTTTGCGCCCCCGCGCTTCATCGAGCAGTGCCATTCGCATATAGCGGTTTTCAACCATCCAGCCGAGCGGCTCGCCCTCGTCATCGCCGGACAGCTCGTCTCGATCAAAATGCAACAACATCGGTCCAGCCCCACCGGGGCGCAATCCATCTGGCGCGCGGCCATCACTGACCAATATCTGGTTGATCGGACCAATATTTTTGCCCAGCCGTTTTTTAACGCCCAAAGCCTGTAACATCCGCATATTGGCAAAGGAAATGGCTGAAGATCTGCCATCAAAGCTCTTGGCCATTTGGTTTTCAAACGGCAGTGGATCAATCACCATGACCCGCAAGCCAGCACTGTCCAATGCCAAGGCACAGGTCAGTCCGACCAGACCGCCCCCCGCAATGGCCACATCAAACTTTTGTTTTGCATCGTCCATGATGGCAAGCTACCCCGATTGCCGGTCCGGGTCAGCCCTTTTATCCAGCCAGGTTGCCGCAGGGGAATTGCGGCTTTTCTGCCTTTGACCAAAAAGATCCCTACCACCCCTTTGGGGCACCTCCCCCGCAAGCAGGGGAGGAAACTGTTTCTTAAGGGTTCCGTCTGGGCTTTTTCCCGCAAAAATTAATAAACCTTTACCACTTTTGACTAGGTTAGGGCTGGCTTCATTTTACGGGCGAGACATTTCATGGCGGAAATATCCTATTCTCAAGATCATGCCGGGTTTCGGTTAAGCCAGATCATTCCGAGGTCGATCCAAATGCGCGTCAGCGGTGTGTTTTTACTGGCCTTTGGGTTTTTCCTATTTGGTGCCCTGTTCGACCATGCGGCGCTGGACCCATCATGGAATACCTCGTCAGGACAGAGCGTCACCAATTTGTTCGGGTTAGCCGGCTCTTATGCCTCTGACCTTGCTTTGCAGCTTGTCGGTTGGGGCGGCTATGCCTTTGCGCTTTGCTTTGTGATCTGGGGTGCGGTGCGTTTGTTACGACCACATCGTTCCAGCCTGTTTGCGCGCTCCAAAGTGTGGGCTGCGTTGGGAGCTTCCGCCTTGCTTTCCGTTGCAGCATCGGCTCTGCCGGTTCCGGTTGCATGGCCGTTTTCCACTGGATTGGGCGGCCTGCTGGGTGACGTGATTTATCTGCCGGTTCATCAGTTCTTGGGCGGACCGTTCAGCGGTGCGGCACTCGGGTTTTTGTCCTTGTTTTTGGCCTTGAGCGGCTATGTTTGGGCGTTTGCCCTGCGCCGGGAAGACGCCTTACGGGTTGGCGAGACGGTCTCCAGCTTGGCGGCACGGGTTGCAAACCAAATCGCCCGCCTGCGAAACACAGAAGAAACTACGGCCAAGCTAAGCCCGACCAAACGGACCCGGACCAAGCCTGCGGCACGAAAAACCAAAACTAAAGTTGCCGCCAAGCCAAAACGCAAAACCGGAACCCGCGCCGCACGAGAAAAACAACTAGCCATGCCGTTTGTGAAGTCTTCGGATTTTGAACTACCCCATCTGGATTTATTGACCGAGCCAACCGTTCGCTCGCGCGCCGTGGATGAGACCAGTTTGCGGCAAAATGCCGAATTGTTGGAATCGGTTCTGGGTGATTTTGGCATTAACGGCCAGATCGTTCATGTGCAGCCCGGCCCGGTGGTTACTTTGTACGAGCTGGAGCCAGCCCCCGGCTTAAAATCATCACGGGTCATTGCATTATCTGACGATATTGCCCGCTCGATGAGCGCCGTTGCTTGTCGGGTCGCGGTCATTCCGGGACGCAATGTAATCGGTATCGAGCTGCCTAACGCCAAACGCGAGACTGTGTTTTTCCGCGATACGGTTTCCTCGTCGCAGTTTGAAAAATCTAAAGCTAGTTTGCCGCTTGCCTTGGGCGAGACGATTGGCGGTGAGCCGTTTATTGCCGATCTGGCGCGGTTCCCACATATGTTGATCGCCGGGACCACCGGCTCGGGCAAATCGGTCGGGGTCAATTCGATGATCCTCTCTTTGCTGTATCGCCATGGGCCGGATCAATGTCGTTTCATCATGATTGATCCCAAAATGCTGGAATTGTCAGTCTATGATGGCATCCCGCATTTGCTGGCCCCGGTGGTGACCGATCCCAAAAAGGCGGTTTCCGCCTTGCGCTGGACCGTCCGCGAGATGGAGGGGCGCTATAAGAAAATGTCCAAACTAGGGGTTCGCAATGTAGCCGGGTATAATGCCATGGTCGAGCAAGCCGCCAAAAAAGGCAAAAAACTGACCCGCACCGTGCAGACCGGATACGATCAGGAAAACGGCCAACCGATCTATGAGACCGAAGAGTTGGAACTGGAACACATGCCGTTCATCGTGGTGATCATTGATGAAATGGCCGACCTGATGATGGTGGCGGGCAAGGACATTGAGGCCGCCGTTCAACGCCTCGCACAAATGGCCCGCGCCGCAGGTATTCATGTGATCATGGCCACCCAGCGCCCATCCGTTGATGTAATCACCGGCACCATCAAGGCCAACTTTCCAACCCGGATCAGTTTTCAGGTTACTTCAAAAATTGATAGCCGGACCATTTTGGGCGACCAAGGCGCGGAGCAATTACTTGGCATGGGCGATATGTTGTTCATGGCGGGCGGCGGACGGGTTCGTCGTTTGCACGGACCTTTTGTTTCCGACGAGGAAGTGGAACGGGTTGCTTCTTTCCTCAAAAAACAAGGCGCGCCAGTTTATGTGGATGACGTTACCGCCGAAGATGTGGGGGGCAGTGAAAGCGGTGGTTTTGGCGGCGTTTCCACGGGCGATGATTTGTTTGACAAAGCAGTGGCAATTATTGCCCGCGACCGCAAGGCTTCGACCTCTTACCTGCAAAGACGCTTGCAGATCGGCTATAACCGGGCGGCGACTTTGATGGAGCGCTTGGAGGACGAAGGCATGGTAAGCTCAGCCAACCATGCAGGTAAACGCGAAATCCTGCTTCCCGAATAGTCCGTTCTATGGAAGACCCTGAATACGCTCTGAACAGGCCCGCCACATTTTGGTCGCGGACCTGCGTCATGGTTCCGGTTCACAACAGGATAGTACAATGAAATCTGTGTTCCTTGCCTCCTCAATGGCTTTGATTTTAACGGGAGCGGCCTTTTCTCTGGCTCCACTTTCCGTTGCCGATGAGCTGGAAGCCGCATCAACACCCGAGGCCAGCCTTGGGGTCGAAACCGGAGCGCCCGCCGAACCAACCTCGGAGCCGGTTCCGGTTGACATGGACGCCGAGATCAGAAGGCTTAACAAATTCGTGCGCTCCATTCGATCAATTGAAGGAAAATTTGTACAAACCGCCGAAAACGGCCGCTTGGAAACCGGGACCTTTTATTGGAACCGACCCGCCAAGTTGCGAATTGAGTATGACCAAAGCCCGTTGCTGATCGTGGCTGATGGTCGCAATATCGCCCAAATCGACAAAGATCTGGAAACTATTGATCAAGTCCGTATTTCATGGACCCCGTACAAATTCCTGCTTCGCAGAAAGTTTGACCTGACCCGGGGCATGGACCTCGTGGGCATCCAAAAAATGCCCCATGAGACCCGGGTAACGGTGCGAGACCCGGACGAAGAAATTGATGGTGAATTTACGTTAATTTTTGCTGAGCCAGAACTGGCCTTTTTAGGTTGGACTTGGACCAACCCGTTTGACGGCCAAGTTGATTTCATCCTTCGTGATGCGGTCGAGGGCAACAAACTGGCCGCCTCGATGTTTGTTATTCGCGAAGAAGAGCGGCGGCGCGGTGGTCGCCGCAGATAACAAACAAGGCTGGACTCTTCGGGCCAACCAGTATTGCTAGCCCAATGACTGATAATTACACAGAATTGCTCGATGAAATCCCGCATTTGATACGAGCCAAGGCCTTTTCGGATAGCCTGTCCGCTGCGCCCTTGTTTTCCCGGGTTGGACAAACGCTCGACCCGGCGGATCGCGATCTGGCCGAGCGCTATGTACAAAATTTGGGCTTTCCCCATATCGAACAAGCTCGTTTGGTCCATTTAGCCGAGGCCTTGGGCGCAGCAGAAGCCAGCGGTGAAGACCCGGATGCGTGGGAAACCGAAGAACAATTGCGATCCTTCTTGCACATGGAAGCCATGGCCCAAACCAGTGAAGAGGGAGCCAATGCCTTGTTACAATTGGTTTCTGGACAAGTCTCAGAGGTCGCCAGTGCCGCAGTTATCGAACATTTTGAACACTCGCCTCATTATGATGAAGCAGCCAAAAACGCCATGGTTGGCCATGTGGTCCAAAGCGCCCATTGCATGGCCTTAGCCATTTTGTCGAACATGGATGAAGAGCAGCCGGACCATCCGTTTATCTTGCGCTGGTCTTTGTTTAATCGCGGGCGGTGGCCGGTAGGCATTACCGGCTCCAGCTTCAATCTTTTTTGACAGGAAACTAAAATGGTTCTGAAAATCACTTCATGGAATGTAAATTCGGTGCGCTTACGGTTTCCACAGATTGAGCGTTTTACCGCTGAGGACCGCCCAGATGTTTTGTGTTTGCAAGAGATCAAATGCTTGGCCGAACAATTTCCAGCCAAAGCCTTTGCCAAGGCCGGGTATCCGTATCAGGCTATTCGTGGCCAAAAGGGGATGCATGGCGTAGCCATTGTCTCCAAACTTCCTTTGGAAGAAATGCCAGACCCGGAGGTTTGCCAGAGGGGAGAGGCCCGCGCCCAACGGGTTGAGGTGGCGGGAATTGAGCTGCTCAATCTTTATATCCCGGCCGGTGGCGATGAAGCCGATGTAAAGACAAATCCAAAGTTTGCCCACAAACTGGATTATCTGGATCGACTGCAAGCCAGCTTTGCCAAGCGGAACGATCAGGCGGCCGCCAAAGTAATTTTGGTTGGTGATCTGAACATTGCGCCAGGCGAATATGATGTTTGGTCGCACAAACAATTGCTGAAAGTGGTCAGCCACACCCCGGTTGAGGTCGAAGCTCTAACCCGAGTTTTGAACAGCTTTGGCTTTGTTGATATGGCCCGGCTTTGCGTACCGGAGCCGGAAAAATTGTTCACTTGGTGGAGTTACCGCTCCAAAGACTGGACCCTGCACAATCGCGGTCGGCGACTGGATCATATCTGGTTTTCCAAAGCGCTACAGAGCGGCGCCGCTGGCAAAACCAATCCAACGTTTGAGGCTAAAACCGCATGTCGGTCGTGGGAGCGCCCATCTGATCACGCGCCCATTTCGCTTACCTTTGAACATGATTAGAGTGGGGCGCGCCTAATTGGCACCACTCTTGCCGGTCATTGCAAAAGAATTGAACCCGGCTTTTAGCGGGTCAGGCGATAACCCCCGGCCTCGGTCAATAACAACCGCGCCTCACCGGGGTTCGGTTCGATTTTCTGGCGCAGACGATAGATATGGGTTTCCAGCGTGTGGGTGGTCACATTGGCATTATAGCCCCAAACTTCGTGCAGCAATTCGTCGCGCATAACCGGCTTGCCGCCAGCCCGGTACAGGTATTTTAAGATACCTGTTTCTTTTTCGGTCAAACGAACTTTGCGTTGATCTGGTCCGACCAATTGCTTCATTGAGGGACGAAACGTGTAGGGCCCAATGGTAAAAACCGCTTCTTCGCTTTGTTCGTGCGAGCGCAAATGCGCCCGTATTCGCGCCAGCAATACGCCAAATTTGAACGGTTTCAGCACATAATCATTGGCCCCGGATTCCAGACCTAAAATCTGGTCTGCATCGGTTTTGGCCCCGGTCAGCATAATCACTGGGACGGCAATTCCCGCTTTGCGTAACAACCGACAGGCTTCGCGCCCATCCATGTCCGGCAAATCAACGTCCAACAAGATAAGGTCTGCCCGCTCATTCTTGGCCATACTGATCCCCTCTGTCGCGGTGGCCGCTGACAGGGTTGAGAATTCTTCGTGTAGCTCAAACTGCTCGCACAAGGTTTCGCGCAAGTCATCGTCGTCATCAATTATCAGAATTGTTTTTGTTCTACTCATTTCGGCACCATGCCCCCGTCCTTGCAAACTGGCAAGTTGGGTTTTGGGCCAAAACACGATAATGTGTTTCGATGAGAGTTGTTTTGCAAACGCCAGCCCGACTGGTCTGGCCGGGACATTCCTGCCGGGCGGTGATCGGCTCTGGCGGTTTGATTGCCGCTGCGGGCAAGCGTGAGGGCGATGGCACCACGCCGATCGGCACCTATACTTTACGCCGGGTGTTGTTTCGGGCCGACCGGCTCAAAGCGCCCCAAACCGACTTGCCCTGCCGGGCGCTTGAGCCCCACGATGGCTGGTGTGATGAGCCAAAAGACGCAGCCTATAACCGACCCGTTGTCCGGCCGTATCCGGCATCAAATGAACAATTGACCCGCGAAGATCTGCTGTATGATTTGTTGGTGGTGCTAGGGCATAATGACCAACCGCCGGTTCCGGGGCTGGGCAGCGCTGTTTTTTTGCATGTGGCCCGGGCAAACTGGGCGCCAACCCGAGGCTGTGTCGCCATATCCGAACTGGATTTGCGAGCCCTGTTGCGCGGCGCAACGCCCGGCTCTCAACTGGAAATTTTACCCGAACCCGCCGGTTAGCGGCTTTGGCGCTCGCCAAACAAGGCAGAGCCGACCCGCACCAAATGGGCCCCAAAAAGGATACCCGTCTCAAAATCCGAACTCATCCCCATCGATAATTTGGGCAAGTTGTGCCGCGCCGCCAGTTTGGCCAATAAGGCAAAGTGCAGGCCCGGTTCCTGTCCTTGCGGCGGCAGACACATCAACCCGGCCACCTGAATTTGCGTTTCTGCCGCGACCTGTTCGAGAAAGGTTGGCAAGTCTTTGGGAAAAATACCGTGTTTTTGCGGTTCTTCGCCGGTATTGACCTGCACCAGTATTTCGGGGCTTCTCCTGGTTTTTCCCATCGCAACATCCAGCGCCTTAGCCAACTTCAAACTATCCAGCGTTTCAATCACATCAAACAATTCTACGGCTCGCGGGGCTTTGTTGCTCTGCAAGTGCCCGATCAGGTGCAGTTGAACGTCCACGCCATCGGCTCGTTTTTGCTGCCAGTGTTGCTCGGCTTCTGGCACCTGGTTTTCACCAAACACCCGATGGCCTACTTCCCACGCCGCATCGATTCGCTCCATGGGTTGCCGTTTGGAAACCGCAACCAATGTGATGTCGTGCGGGTTTCGTCCCGACGCTTTGGCACTGGCTTCGATCTTTGCGGCGATCTGCTTGCTCTTGGTGCTGATTTCAGACAGGGTTTGGTTCATGATGGGTAACAGATATACGGGCCTTTTGACGATCGCAAGCATTGTTGCGCGACCAAAATTTGCCGCGCGCAGCACACTCATCAATTTGCCGCGCCTGTTGGTTTTTACCGATCCGAAACGCAGCCCGGATTTGTTGCACTTAGCCGCTAATTTGCCGCCGGGTAGCGGATTGGTCTATCGGCATTTTGGCGCGAAAGACCGCTTCGAGATCGCCGGTCAACTATCCCACCTCTGCCAAGTCAGGAAGTTGATTTTTTTAATCGGAGACGATCCGGCTTTGGCCTTGGCTGTGGGGGCCGATGGGGTTCATTTACCAGAGCGCGCCCTTGGAGCACTGCCGCGCATTCGCGCCCGGTACGGATTTTCGTTGATTAGCACCGCAGCTCATTCGGTACGAGCGGCGCGCGCCGGGTTGGCCGCAGGCGCTAACTGGGTGGTGCTGTCCAGCGTGTTTGCCTCAACCAGCCCAAGTGCGGGCAAGCCTTTGGGTCTCTGCCGGTTTGGACTGGCGCACCAGAAAGTTGCTGGTCCGGTCATGGCGCTGGGCGGCATTACGCGCATAAATGTGGCTCGGTTACAGGGGTTGAGTCAGGGAATTGCGCTGGTTTCGGCGGCCAATGCAGACAAGGCAGACTCTAGAACTTGATGGAAGACTCAATACGAACCACTGGCTCATCATCAATCGGCCGAACCGGCAGGATACGATCTTCTGGAGTGGAAATCCGCAATTCACCGGGTGCGGCAAAGGTAAGCCCACCACCAATCCGAAACCGGGGTGAAAATTCATAAAACGCACCGGCACTCATCCGGTCAACGCTTTCCAACAAAGGGTCTTGCTCTTCCAGACCAATGGTTACGCCCCACTGACTGCCCGGACGAATTTCAATATCAGGACGTTTCAGGGGTAAAAATGCCCCATCAGAAACTTCAGCGCTACGCAAGGTAAATGAGCGATACCACGGCAATTGGTCATTAGAGATCGGCAACTCGTCAGCAGAAACAACCGGGTCCGCCATTACAAGGCCAACGCTGGCGAACAAAATCGCCATCCCGCCTGAAATGTGCCGAAGTGCCCGCACGTTTGTTTCTCCTTTGACGAACTGCTCGCCGGTAAAACCTACTCCTAGTAACCGATTGTGCCCAGAATACGGCAAACAGGTTACTAAATCACTCCGCCCAAAAAAATTCTGGCGCAAAGCAACAACCCGGAAACAACGGCGGAGCAAAACAAGCGCACCGACTGCAGGTGCGCGGCTCATGATCTGGCGAAAACTTCGCTGATCTGGCGCGCTGCCCTGCAATCGGGCGCGTTCGGCCCCTTTCCCCCGGGTTCCGTGCCTTTTTTCTGAACGAGCCGACGCTAAGCGTCAAGCAGATGCACGGCTGGATTGAACACTTGTTACAATTTGTTGCCTTCGAGCAACGCCTTGGGTCAACACGATAGATTTTGACGCAACACACCTTGCCCGCACTTGGCGCTAGCCAGCACGAAACAACCTGCTATAAACGGCTTTCTTCGAGCTGTCTGGCTGGCTGGTTTTGGTGATTGGACTCATGAAAATATCTACTTCTCGCATTGCACTTGCTGTTTGTTTGGTCGCAGGACTGGCGGTTTCCGGCTGTTCTAGATCTGGCTCGTCAATTGCCAATCGCATTTCGCCGTTTTCTGGCGCGTCGTCCAAACAATTAGCCGGTATTGGTGTGAACAGCTTTTTGTGGCGCGCCTCACTGGAAACTATTGATTTTATGCCGCTTCAATCGGCCGATCCTTACGGCGGTGTGATTATTACCGGCTGGCATTCCGATGCTGCGGCACCCAAAGAGCGGTTCAAAGCCACCGTCTATATTCTGGATACTCGTCTGCGGGCTGATGGGCTGAAGGTTTCCGTGTTCAAACAAACGCAGGATGAAACCGGCAATTGGGTTGCAGCCAATATTGACCCGGATACTGAAATTCAGATTGAAAACTCGATTTTGACCCGCGCCCGGGAATTAAAAATCAGCACCTTGAAATAGGCCAGACACAAGTGCCGGCCCCAAACAGCGGAAGGCGCCGGCTTTGCGTAGAAAAGAAAGTGTTGCGCCATGACCCGGTTTCCCCACGCGGCTTCTGAAAAAAAATGGCAAAATCGCTGGCAGGATGCCAAGTGCTTTGAGGTTGGTTTGCCGCCAGAGGGCCACCAGAAAAAATATATTCTGGAAATGTTCCCCTATCCGTCCGGGCGATTGCACATGGGCCATGTCCGCAATTATGCCATGGGCGATGTGTTGGCCCGCTATTGGCGCGCCCAAAAAGACACCAGCGTGTTGCATCCAATGGGTTGGGATGCCTTTGGCCTTCCGGCTGAAAATGCGGCGATGAAGCAAAAGGTTCACCCGAAAGGCTGGACCTATCAAAATATCGCCGCCATGCGCGAGCAGTTGAAATCCCTCGGGTTTTCGCTGGATTGGTCCCGGGAATTTGCCACCTGTGACCCGGAATATTACGCACAACAGCAAAAGATATTTTTGAAGTTTCTGGAAAACGATCTGGTTTATCGCAAAGGCTCCAAAGTGAACTGGGACCCGGTTGAAAACACCGTGTTGGCCAATGAACAAGTGGTTGATGGTCGCGGCTGGCGCTCTGGCGCATTGGTTGAAACCCGTGAACTGGATCAATGGTTTTTCAGAATTACCCGTTATGCCGATGACCTGTTGTCGGCCATTGGCGGCTTGGACCGTTGGCCCGATAAAGTCCGCACCATGCAGACGAACTGGATCGGACGCTCGCAAGGTCTGGCCCTGCGCTTTGATTTTGCTGGTCTGCCGCCCGAAGGCTTCGTCGATGGTATTGAGGTGTTCACCACTCGGCCCGATACTTTGTTCGGGGCGAGTTTTGTTGCCTTGTCCCCGGAACATCCAATTACCGCTTCGCTTTGCAAAGACAACCCAAAGCTGGCCGCCTTTGTTCGCAAATGCGCTTCGCTCGGCACTTCGGAAGAGGTGATTGAAAAAGCGGATAAAGAAGGGGTTGATACCGGATTTACCGTGCAGCACCCGTTTTTGCCGAATCAGACCTTGCCGGTCTGGGTGGCTAATTTTGTGCTGATGGGTTACGGCACCGGCGCGATTTTTGCCTGTCCGTCGGGCGATCAGCGCGATCTAGATTTTGCTAGAAAATATGATCTTCCAGTGTTGCCCGTCGTGCTGCCGGAAGGCGAAGACGCGAGCGCCTACCAAATTACCGACAGCGCATGGACCGGCTCTGGCACCCTTTACAATTCCGGGTTTCTGGATGGGTTGCCGGTGGATGAGGCGATTAAAGTCGCCATTCAGAAAATTGAAGATACGGGCGCAGGCGAAGCCCGCGTCCAATATCGGTTGCGCGATTGGGGGGCTTCACGTCAACGCTATTGGGGTTGTCCGATCCCGATCATCCATTGCGCCGATTGTGGTGCGGTACCGGTGCCCGACAAAGACCTGCCGGTCTCCTTGCCCGAAGATGTCAGTTTTGATCAACCGGGAAACCCGCTGGTTCACCACGCAAGCTGGAAACGCGTCGATTGTCCGAAATGCGGCAAAGAAGCCATCCGCGAAACTGATACACTGGACACGTTTGTCGATAGCTCTTGGTATTTTGCCCGGTTCTGTTCGCCGCGCGATGCCGCGCCAGTTGACCTAGAAGCCGCCAGAGCCTGGCTCCCGGTCGATCAATATATCGGCGGAGTCGAACACGCGGTCTTGCACCTGCTTTATGCTCGTTTTTTCAGCCGGGCCTTGCGCGATTGCGGCTTGCTCGACCTACCATCTGGCGAGCCTTTTTCCGGATTGTTCACCCAAGGCATGGTGACCCACGAAACGTATAGAGATGATCAAAAAGCTTGGCTGTCCCCAGAAGAAGTGGTGCGGGTAGACGGTCAATGGCAAACCAAAAGCGGCGAAGCCGTGCAGGTTGGCGGCATTGAAAAAATGTCAAAGTCCAAACGCAACACCGTGGACCCGGCCGGTATTCTTGAGCAATACGGAGCCGATGTGGCCCGATGGTTTGTGCTATCAGATTCGCCCCCCGATCGTGATGTGGAATGGACCGAAGCCGGGGTTGAGGGCGCAGCGCGCTTTGTGCAACGGGTGTGGGCCGAAGTGCAAAAAACGGCGGGCCTAGATTGTCCGGTCGAAGCTCCAGATGGTTTTGGTGGCGCAGAAGACCCGCTTCATAAACTGACTCACAAAACCATTAAGGCGGTTGGCGAAGATATCGAGGCGCTGGGCTTTAACCGGGCTGTGGCCCGGTTGTACGAATTGCTGAACGCACTACGCAAAACATCAGATGCAAAACCAGCGCAAATCTGGGCCAGACGTCTAGCAACCAATTGTCTGGTTCAATTGCTGGCTCCGTTTGCGCCCCATTTGGCTGAAAGTTGCTGGGAAGAACTGGGCAATGCTGGCATGGTCGCCACCACCTCTTGGCCGACCTATGATGACGCGCTGGTACAAGAAAAACTTCTTCTCATTCCCATTCAGGTCAATGGCAAAAAACGTGGCGAATTACAGGTTGCACCGGGCACCGACCGGGGCACACTGGAAAGCTTGGCCATGGCCGATGAAGCAATTATTCGCACTTTGAGCGGTCTTGATGTAGTAAAGGTGATCGTCGTTCCCGATCGGATTATCAACATTGTGGCCAAATAATATGAAAAACATCTCTTTTGCCTTTCTTTTGCTCTGCCTGCCGGCTTTGGTTTCCTGCGCCGGGTTTGCGCCGGTTTATGGACAAAACAGCTCTTTTCGAACCGCTTTGGCTGATATTCGTCTGGAATCCATCTCCGGACGAAATGGCTTTACCTTGGCACAGGAATTATCCGACCGGGCCAGCATCCAGGTCGGTCACGGCGGCGCATATCAATTGAAAGTTAGTTTGCGCTCCAACCGCTCCGGCTTGGCGGTACGAATTGATAATGTCGCGACACGCTATGAAATTGAGATGGTGGCCTCTTGGCAATTGCTCGATGCAAAGGGGAAAAAACTGACCTCGATGGTGGCGCGCAGTACCTCGTCTTTTGACAGTCCGGACAATCCATATGCTTCGCAAGTCGCCGAGCAAGATGCTGAAGACCGGACCATTGCCATGGTTTCCGATATGATGCTCGATCAATTGGCGTTTTATTTTGCGGCACACCCTGCCCCAGTAAAATGAAGCTGAACGGCTCCGGATTTGATCGATTTTTGCGGCAGCCCGACGAGGCTGTTTTTGCAGCGCTGATTTACGGCCAAGACCTCGGGCAGGTTTCGGAGCGCGTGCTTGCTTTGAAAAAAACCTGGTTGGGCGGTGCCGCTGATCCGTTTTCGGAAACGGTTCTCAGCGCTGGACAATTGGCTACTAACCAGATCAGCCTGCTTGACGAAATGGCCGCGTTTTCCCTGACCGGTGGGCCGCGACTGGTTCATTTGAAACACCCGGCCGTGGAAGACGTAAAGGCGGCGGTTTCTGTCCTTTGCGCTTTTGGCGGCGACCACCCATTCCCGGTTGCCAAATTGATTGTCGAAGCAGGCGCTTTGGCCCCGTCCAGCAGTTTACGCAAAAATTTTGATGCAGCAAAAACCGACGCAATCGCGCTGGCATGTTATCCCGATACCCCAGCCGAGCGGGGTCGCCAATGCCAGCAAATTCTGTCCGAAGCCGGACACGGTATCGATCCAGCGGCGCTGGAAATCCTGGTCGCCTCGATCCCGCCGGATCGCCGGTTGCTGCGAATGGAGATCGAAAAGCTAGTGTGCTATCTGGCCGACCAACCGGGACAGGAAGTCGGGCCGCAGCATGTCACGGCCATCATTGCCCCTGCCGGGGAAAGCTCACTGGACGATCTGGTTTACGCCTGTATCGACGGGCAAGCGAAGCAAGCGGATATTGCCCTGCGCCGCACCTTGGAAGCCGGGCAAGCGCCGGTGATGATTGTCCGAGCCATTGCCCGCCATTTGTATCGATTGCACGAAGTTGCGGCAGCTTGCAAAGCAGGCGCGTCTGCCCCGGCTGCCGTTTCTAAATTACGGCCACCGGTGTTCGTAATGCGCCGCGATCATTTCTTGCGGCAATGCCAATCCTGGTCGCTACACCGACTGGATACAACGCTCGAAAAAGCCCTGCAAACCGAGCGCGAACTCAAGTCTGGACTTGGGAATATCAACGGGATACTTGGGCGGTTTGTGTTGGCTCTTTCTTCGGTAACCCATTGAAAAGTAGTGTTTTTTAACTTACTTGTTTGATTTGAAAGAACTTGATTGCCTTGTTTGTCGGCACCCCTCATCCCAAATTCAGCCCCGGCGTTCGTTAATTAGAATTTAGCCTGCGACACAAATCATCCAATTGTTCCAGCGAGAGGTATTCGATCCGCAACACCCCGGCTTGTTTTCCCTTTTGTTGCAGCTCGACCTGCAACCCCAGGCTTTGCGACAATTGGGCCTCCAAGGCCCGGGTGTCGGCCGTTTTACTAGTGCTTTTGTGGGCGGCGCGGCTCTTGGTTTCCGGCGCTTGCAAAGATTTTTGTACCAGCTTTTCGGTCTGTCGAACGCTTAAATCTCGCGCGAGAACTTGTTCGGCCAGCATGTGCGGATCTTTGGCGCCGAGCAAAGCCCGGGCGTGTCCAGCGCTGATCTGGCTAGACACCAACAGCTCTTGCACGGCTTCGGGTAGATCAAGCAACCGAACCGTGTTGGCCACATGCGAACGACTGCGACTGACCGCAATTGCCACCTCTTGTTGGGTATGGTGAAACTGGTCGATCAAGGCGCGATAGCCATGCGCTTCTTCCAGCGGGTTCAGATCAGCCCGCTGCATGTTTTCAACCAACGCAACTTCGACAACCTCCCGATCAGACAGCTCGCGAATATAAACCGGCACCTCATGTAGGCCCGCTTTACCTGCCGCCCGCCAACGGCGCTCCCCGGCCACAATTTGATATTGCGATGTGCCGACAATGGGTCGAACTAAAATTGGCTGCAAGACCCCTTGGCGCTGGATGGAATCGGTCAACTTTTGCATCTCTTGTTCGTCAAAATAACGTCGCGGTTGTTCGGTATTTCGCAACAGCAAATCGATCGGCAGACTTTGGGTGTTTGTCCCCTTGGTAACTGATTGACTTGCGGCCAAGTTTGGCTCACCCAGCAGAGCTGAAAGCCCTCTTCCCAAGCCGGTTTCTTTTCCTGATTTACTCATGCGGGCGCCTCAATTTTGATTTGTTCTCTTTTGATCAGCTCACTGGCCAACTTCATATACGCTTTGCTGCCGACACATGAATGGTCATAGATCAGTGCCGGTTTGCCAAAGCCCGGCGCTTCGGAAATCCGCACATTTCGCGGGATCATGGTTTGGTAGACCAGCTCGCCAAAATGCGCCCGAACATCAGCCGAAACCTGCCTGGCCAGATTATTGCGACTATCATACATGGTCAGCACAATGCCCTGAATAACCAATCGCGGGTTCAAGCTGGAGCGCACCAGTTCAACGGTTCGCAATAATTGCGACAAGCCCTCCAACGCAAAAAACTCACACTGCAACGGCACCAATAAGGCATCGGCCGCGGTCAGGGCGTTGACCGTCAACACATTCAAAGACGGCGGGCAATCAATCAGTACATAATCATACGGGATTGCCGTGTCGTCAGATAGCCGGTCCAGCGCCTGTTTCATCCGATAGGATCGCCGGGGCGCATTGGCCAATTCCAGTTCGGCCCCGGCCAAATCATAATGTGCGGGCGCTAGCCCTAAGTTTGGCACACTGGTTGGTAAAATAACGTCTGATAACAGTTCTTCCCCAACCAGCACGTCATAAGTGGTTTTTTTGCGCTGTTCGTGGCCAATACCCATCCCGGTTGAGGCATTGCCTTGCGGATCAATATCCAAAATCAGGGTTTTTTGACCAATTGCCGCCAAAGCGGTGGCCAAATTGATGGTTGTCGTGGTTTTTCCAACCCCGCCCTTTTGGTTAACCACCGCCAAAATGCGTGGTTTTGGATGAGATGTTTCAGACACGGTGAAATTTCCTGATCCGCAATATGCCCGCTTGTTCATCAGTGATGCTGGGCAGGATTTCTGCCTCTATGTCCCACTCCTTACGGGCTATGGTCAATTCCTGTTCGAGGTTTTTTCCTTTGGGAAACAACAAAACGGTCTGCGGCCCGGTAAACCGCTCACACAGAACCAACAGATCACTTACGCCGGCTAAGGCGCGGGCAGTTATCACCTCGGCGCACTCCGCCGGGACCTGCTCGACTCTTTGTTGCAACACAATCGCGGGCGCATCGGTGATCCGGGCGCAATGTTGCAAAAAGGCTGTTTTCTTACCAACCGATTCAATCAGCTTTACTTTGGCCCCCGGCCTATCTCGCAACAAAATGGCCAATATCAACCCCGGAAACCCAGCGCCAGACCCAAAGTCTAACCAGTTTTTGGTAGTTTTTGGGGCCAAATCCAACAATTGCACACTATCAAACACGTGGCGCGACCAGAATTGCGGCAACGTCGAGGGCGCAACCAAGTTAAATCGCCGGGACCATTGCACCAAGGCGCGGTGAATTTGCTCAAACCGCTCCATTGTTTCACGTGAAACAATGTTCGAAACTTGTTGTTTCGCGTACGTTTCGCTGGTTTTCGCCGCAATCATGCCGGTTTTTTCTGCTGTTCGCGCCGCACATAATGCAACAACACACTTAATGCGCCGGGGGTAACCCCTTCGATCCGGCTGGCTTGGCCCAAGCTGGCCGGACGAATGGTTTGCAGTTTTTCCCGAACCTCACTCGACAGGCCTGAAATGGCAAAATAGTCCAAGCTTTCAGGCAAATGGCGGTTTTCTTCTTGTTTGAAGCGCTGAATGTCAGCCTGTTGTCTCTCCAAATACCCAGCGTACAGCGCGTCTGTTTCCACCTGCCAAGCGATTTGCGGCTCTATGTTTTGCAATTCCGGCCACAACAAACAAACCCGCTGCCAATCAATATCGGGATAGGCGAGTAAATCTGAAGCGTTGCGCCGAACGCCGTCCTGATTAATTTGCACCCCTTGCGCAGCCAACTCTGTCGGACTTTTAGGGTTTTGGCTGGTCAACAGCCGTGCTTCAGCCAGCTTTTCCATTTTGGTTAGAAACCGGGCTTGGCGAACCTCTCCGGCAAATCCGCCAGCAATCGCCAATGGCGTTAGTCTTTGATCCGCATTGTCAGCCCGCAAAGACAGCCGGTATTCGGCCCGTGAGGTGTACATCCGATACGGCTCCGTAACCCCGCGTGAAATTAGATCGTCTATCATTACGCCGATATAGGCTTGGCTGCGATCCAGCACAAATGCGGGCGACCCGCCGACTTGCAACGCAGCGTTCAATCCGGCCATTACCCCTTGCGCCGCAGCTTCTTCATATCCGGTCGTACCGTTAATTTGTCCAGCCAGAAACAACCCGGCAATTTTTTTGGTTTCCAACGTTTTCCGCAGAGCGCGCGGATCAATATAGTCATATTCTATGGCATAGCCGTATTGCTTGACTTGCACATTTTCCAACCCCCGAATGGTCCGCAGGAATTGCAATTGTATGTCTTCCGGCAATGAGGTCGAAATGCCGTTCGGATAAATGGTTGGGTCGTCTAGCCCTTCTGGTTCCAGAAAAATCTGGTGGCTGTCTTTGTCGGCAAAGCGGTGCAATTTGTCTTCAATGCTTGGGCAATAGCGTGGGCCGCGCCCGGTGATCGAGCCGCCATAAACCGCTGAAAAATGTAGGTTTTCACTAATAATTCGGTGGGTTTCTAAATTGGTGTGGGTAATCGCACAGGCGATTTGCGGCAATTCAATCCGGTCATGTAAAAACGAGAACGGCACGGGTTGTTCATCGGCTTCCTGCCAATCCAGTTGGCTGGTATCAATGCTGTTCCCATCCAATCTGGCCGGTGTGCCGGTTTTTAATTTTCCAATTGGCAGGCCCAAACCATACAGCGTGTTGGCCAAACCAATCGATGGTTTTTCGCCCTTCCGCCCGGCTGGAATTTTGATCCCCCCTTGGTGGATCATGCCGTTTAAGAAAGTGCCGGTGGTTAACACAACGCTCTGGCAGTTCCAGGTTTTGCCCGCCCCGTCCAGCACACCCACCACCCGGTCATCCTGCAAGATCAAATCCTCAACCATGCAAAATTCCAAAGTCAGATTTTCCTGTCCTTCGATTAATTTTCGCATGGCTTTGCGATACAGTTTTCGGTCGGTCTGGGTGCGTGGTCCGTGAACAGCAGGGCCCTTGCGCCGGTTTAACAAACGGAACTGAATGCCCGACAGATCAGCCACTACGCCCATCAAGCCGCCCAGCGCGTCAACTTCTCGAACCAAGTGCCCCTTGCCCAATCCGCCAATGGCTGGGTTACAACTCATCTGGCCTAAATTGGAAATGTCGGGCGTTAGCAGCAGGGTTTTTGCGCCCAGACGCGCCGAAGCGGCTGCCGCTTCGCACCCGGCATGGCCGCCGCCAATAATGATGACATCAAATGAGTTGGACATGTTTACGCCAAAAAATAGAAATTGCCTGAACTTGGCGTTGCCATAGCGAAGTTCTGAACATGAGTCGAGTTGCTTTAGGGCAATTGTTTCACGTGAAACAATTGGCTGCCGTTATTTCCCGATGCAAAAGCCGTTGAAAATTTCATCTAGGATTTGTTCTGAATGGACCCGACCCACCAGATAACCAAGGCTTTGGCTAGCGTCTCGCAAATGCTCTGCCACCAACTCAGGCATGGCCCCGTCTGGTTTGGTCAGCTCGTTTCGCGCCGCTTGCACGGCCTGTTCAGCCCGCCCTACCGCATCAATATGACGCGCCCGGGTCAAAACTGGCACTTCACTCTTGCCCAGGGTTTGGGTGACCCGCGTTTCGATCTGCAACAAGACCTGTTCCAACCCGGTCCCCGTTTTGGCAGAAACGTTTAATTCATCCGTTTTTTCGCCTTGTTGTGCTGGTTTTGGGTCAAGCAGCAGGTCGGTTTTCGTTCGCAAAAACAGATCTCCTTCCTGGGCTAAGGACAAGAACTCGCGCCCGGCAGCTTTGTCTGATTTTGATCCGTCGTTGAGAAACAGGCGTAAATCGGCCCGCTCTGCTAGTTTTTTTGCGCGGCGGATGCCCTCGATTTCGATTTTGTCTGTCGATGGGCGCAATCCGGCACTATCGGCAATGGTCACCAAAAACCCGCCAATTTGCAGTTGCACCTCGACAATATCCCGTGTGGTCCCGGGTTCTGCGGAGACAATTGCCCGCTCCTCCCCGGCCAGTGCGTTCAACAAGGTTGATTTTCCGGCATTTACCGGGCCCAACAGCGCAATCAAATAACCATCTCGAACCTTGGTGCCTCGGTTCGCTTGCTGCAAATTGGCCAACAACAAGCTTTGCAATTCTGCCAGTCCCGGCTCTGTTTGCCCCACCAATGATCCACTAACGTCTTCTTCATCCGGAAAATCTATCTCTGCTTCGATGCGGGCCAAGGCGGCCAATAACAGGCTGCGCCAGATCTCGACTTGTTGGCTTAGCTCGCCGCCCATTTGCCCCAAGGCCTGTTGCCGTTGCGCGTCGGTACGGGAATCAATTAAATCGGCCAGCCCTTCTGCTTCCAACAGGTCCAATCGATTATTGTCAAAGGCGCGGCGCGTGAACTCGCCCGGCTCTGCTGATCGTAACCCGAGATCGAGCAGACAGCTCGACACCGCATCCAACACCGCCATTGAACCGTGACAATGAAGCTCAACCACGTCCTCGCCGGTGAAGCTGTTCGGTCCGGCAAAATAAAGCACCAAAGCCTGATCAAGCTGTTCTTTCGTTTGCGGGTTGGTCAACCAGCGCAAATGGGTCTTTCTCGGAACCAGTTCTTTCCCATCCATCAAGCGGTTTGCTGCGCCAAGCGCTTGATCGCCAGACAGGCGTAATACCGCAATTCCAGCGCTGCCACGGGCGCTAGACAAAGCAAAAATTGTGTCTGTTTCTTGTTTATGCATGGCGGGTTTCCTGAGGGTTCACTCATTGCCTATTTACCGCTGCCAAGCAATTGCCTATGCCAGTGCCTGCCTGCTTTTCTTCCATTTGTCCGTATCGGAAAAACCCGCCATGGTCTATTTTAAGTTTCTGCCCGCCTTGGTCCTCTTGCTTAGCGCGTGTTCGCCACAACCAGAAGCGCCGGTTGAAACACCAATCAAGTCTCCAGTCGATCTGGCTGGGTTTTTTGATTGTGTGCGCGAAGAAGGTCGGGTGTTGATCAGCGCCCATCGCGGTGGGCCAATTGGTGACTACCCCGAAAATGCCATTGAGACTTTCGCCCATAATGTGGCAGCTGGTCCGGTCCTGCTCGAAGTAGATGTGCGCCAATCCACTGATGGCGTTTTATTTTTGTATCACGACGATGATTTGGGGCGCGCCTCCACCGGCTCTGGTCCGGTCAGCGGTTTGAGCTGGGCTGAATTATCCCGCTCTCGGTTGTTAGATGTAAATGGCCAACAAACAGATTTTTCAATTCCGACGCTGGAAGCCGCCTTGCTTTGGGCGAAAGACAAACCGGCTATTTTGCAACTCGATATTAAGCCGGGCGCTCCGTATCAGGACGTTACTGCTCTGCTGCGCCAGACCGGCATGACCGGACAAATTGTCATGATCTCCTATAGCGCCGCCCAAGCCCGAGCTTTTCACAACCTGGCCCCTTCCGCGATGCTTTCGATCTCGGCTGGTTCCGGCGCGGCATTGGATCAGTTGTTGCAAGAAGGGTTTCCAGCCGATCGGGCTTTGGGCTGGATGGGCATTGGCACACCGGAAGCAGGCCGCGTTCAACATTTATCTGCGCTGGGCATCGAGCCAATCGTGGCTAGCATGGGCGCGCTGGATCGCAGATTAGCCTCCAGCAATTCAGATGATGAATATGTCCAATTTATCGGACCAGAGGCGGTCATTCTGGCTACGGACCGAACGTTCGCGGTTCGTGCCGCCTTGCAGCGCGATGATGGACTTCTGGACGTATGTCCGTTTCCAGTTGGCAATTAGTTCATTAAATCAAAGAGATACAGCTTTTTGAAACGCATCTCGCGCCAATAGTTTTTGCGCCCAAATGACGACATTTTCTGGTGCGTACTCTTCCAGCTTACCAACCAAGCTCAAACCATAGGCAATATAGCCCACTGAAATGTCGGCAATGGTAAACTTGTCGGCTGCAATATAGGGGCGGGCTCCTAACTCGTTTCCCAATTGCTGCAACAACTTTTGCAAATTGTCTGCGGCCCAAGCCGGCCATAGCCTTGTTGCGATCCTTTTCTGGCAACAACATGGTGTGCCCAAAAAAGACAGACAGGTACATGCCAAACCCGGATTCGCCACCGTGCATCCATTGCAAAAACCGACCATAATCCGGGTGATCTTCTGCAACCAGTAACTCTTTTCCGCCAAACTTGGTCGCAACAAATTCGAGAATTGCGGTGCTTTCCTGCATCAGGCTTCCACCGACTTCAATACTGGGAACTTTTTGCAGCGGGTTTATAGCGGCATATTCTGCGCCGCCAGTATCCCCCATTTTTAGGTCCACTTTCTTCAGGTCATATTCCAGACCCATTTCTTCGAGCAGCCACAGAACCCGCAAACTGCGGGTATGGGTCGCATGGTATAGCTTGATGGTCATGTTGGTTTCTCCCAAGGTCGGCTTGTGCTGGTTCAGGTGTTCATGCTGTCAAAGAATTCATCATTGGTTTTGGTCTGACGAAGTTTTTCCAGCAAGAACTCAATCGCATCAATGGTGCCCATTGGGTTGATGATCCGGCGCAGGACAAAGGTCTTGGCCAATTGGTCTTTAGGAACAATCAGCTCTTCCTTGCGGGTGCCGGATTTGGTCACATCAATCGCCGGGAATACCCGTTTATCCGAGACCTTGCGATCCAGCACAATTTCGGAATTGCCGGTGCCCTTAAATTCTTCAAAGATCACTTCGTCCATCCGCGAGCCGGTATCAATCAATGCGGTCGAGATAATGGTCAGCGACCCGCCATGCTCGATGTTTCGCGCCGCCCCAAAAAACCTTTTGGGTCGCTGCAAGGCATTGGCATCCACCCCGCCAGTCAACACTTTGCCCGATGAGGGCACCACGGTGTTATAGGCCCGGCCCAGTCGAGTAATTGAGTCGAGCAAAATTACCACATCATGGCCGTGTTCGACCAAGCGCTTGGCTTTCTCGATGACCATTTCAGCGATCTGCACATGGCGAGTTGGCGGCTCATCAAAGGTAGAGGCAATCACCTCGCCTTTTACGGTGCGTTGCATGTCGGTTACTTCTTCTGGCCGCTCATCGATCAACAACACGAACAAGAAGCATTCCGGATGGTTTTCGGCAATGGCAATGGCGATGTTTTGTAGCAGCACGGTTTTACCGGTACGCGGCGGCGCCACAATCAAGGCGCGCTGGCCTTTGCCCAAGGGCGCCACAATATCAATTACCCGACCCGAACGGTCTTTTGCGGTTGGGTCTTTTCTTTCCATCAACATCCGTTCTTCTGGATATAACGGGGTCAGATTGTCAAAATGTACTTTGTGCCGGGTTTTTTCCGGGTCATCAAAGTTGATCTGCGTCACTTTCATCAGCGCAAAATAGCGCTCGCCATCCCGAGGCGAGCGAATTTCACCTTCCACGGTATCGCCGGTGCGAAGCGCCATTTTTTTGACTTGGGCCGGGCTGACATAAATATCGTCCGGGCCGGCCAGATAGTTGGCTTCTGGTGAGCGTAAAAACCCAAACCCATCCTGGGTCACGTCCAATGTTCCCTGCCCGATGATCTCCACGCCGCATTCGGCCAGGTCCTTCAAAATGGCAAACATCATGTCTTGTTTGCGCATGGTTGAAGCGTTTTCAATTTCCAGCTTCTCAGCAAAGTCGAGCATTTCTTTGGGAGAGTTCTTTTTCAGCTCCTCGACCGTCATCCGAGTCAGCCCAAACGGCGCCTCATTGGTTTCATTTGCTTCTGCCGCTTCTGTAGATTCTGTGATTTCTATTTCTGGTGCTGTTTCGTCGCTCATTGGTATTACCTTGATTGAAATGACCACAAGTCAGCCCGGCTGGTAATTATTACAGCCACGCGCAAACCAAGTGTTGGTCAGATTAAATTATATTGGGTTGGAGCCAGACAAAGCCAGTTCCGAAAAGAAGGGAGGCCACGAAAACCATAACAAACCCTATGCGTCAAGCATCTTTACAGGAAAACCACGGCAGTTATTACGATCACAATCGCCAGTACCGCCGGTACTTCGTTCATCATTCGCCAAAACCGTTCGCTGTGCGGGCGGGTATCCACAGCAAATTTGCGCTGTTGCCGTAAGTAAAACTCATGAATGCCGGTCATGACCAACACCAATATGAGTTTAAGGATCCAAGCAGGCTGCATAAAAACATCCATCGTCCCGGCGCGCGCCGTCACGCTGGTCAGTAACAAAAGACCAAAAACCCACGTCATCAAGCCGGCCGGGTTCATAATAATTCGAACCAGACGTCCCTGTTGTTCAATCAGGGCTTTTGCGGCTTTTGATCCAAGTTTGGTTTGAAACTGATAGACAAACTGCCGGGGTAAAAACAGCAAAGCCGCCATCCAGAAAATCACAAAAATGATATGCCCGGCTCGCCACCAATCATAGTGTTCGGCAATTAAATTCATTATACAGACCCCTGCAACGCGATTTGCACCTGTTCGGCCAAGGCCTCGATAAATCGCTCATTGGTTCGCAAGGTTGGCACCCGTAAATATATCTCTATTCCAGCCTGAATGGCCAGTTCGGCACATTCAATATCCAGCTCAACCCGCGTTTCAATATGTTCGGAAACAAAAGCGATTGGCACAACTAGCAGGTTTTTGTTGTCCCGCCCTGCCCGGGCAATTTCATCAATCATGTTCGGACCAATCCATTTTAGCGGGCCAACCCGGCTTTGATAGCATATCTGACAATCTTGTAGATCGTCCGGCAATTTCGGGATAATTTTTGCAACGCTGGCTTCGATCTGGGATTGGTATGGATCGCCTGCCGCAATGTTTTTTTCCGGCAAGCCATGGGCGCTAAACAACACCCGGATATTTTGCGGGCTGTTTGCCTGTTTCCAAGTTTGCAGGATTTGCTCTACATGGGCTTTGATAAAGGTTTTGCTGGTTGGGTAGCTTTCAATAGAAAAGGTTTTCCAATTGTCTTTTCGAGCTCTTCTTACCCATTCTCCCAAGGAAGATCCGGATGTGGTATGAGAATATTGCGGGTAGAGCGGTAATAAAACAACCTGATCCGGCATGAAATCGCGCGCTTTTTCAATAGCTTGACTGGTACTTGGTTGTGAGTAACGCATGGCGGTTACACACAAAAACTTGTCGTTCTGGTTTTGCTGGTTCAGCATTTTTTCTAATGCAGCGCGTTGGTTTTCTGTCTCACCCATCAACGGTGATCCACCCCCCAGAAGCTGATAATTAGCCTGTGCTGGTTTTTCGCGGCGGCGGCTGATCCATTCAGCCAACAGATGGCGCAACCCAAAAGGCAGGTTCATGATCGCTGGGTCTGCAAACAGATTTCGTAAAAAGGAACGTACCGATGCTTGATCCTTTGGACCACCCATATTGAACAAAACGACAGTTGTTTTTTGACCTGTACCCGGCATCTGGCTCAATGGCCCTGCACGGCTTTGACCAAGCGTTCCATATGGGCAATCGGGGTTAGTGGGGTTATACCATGGCCCAAATTAAATACATGCGGCCGGCCAGAAAAATCCTCTATGATCCGCTCAATTTCAATTTCCAGTTCGGCTGTTCCTGCACAGAGAAGCGCATTGTCCAAATTTCCTTGTACCGGGAAGTTGTCTGGCAAAAGCTGATCGACACTTTGTCCGGTTTGGCTTTGATCCAACCCAATAGCTGTGCAGCCAGTCTCGGCAACATATGGTTTGATCAGGCTACCACATCCGCGTGGAAACCCTATAATCGGGCAAGTTATCCCCTGCTCGCGCAATGCGTTAATGATCCGCCGGGTTGGGGTGATAATCACTCGTTCAAATAGAGCCGGCGGTAAATTATCAGCCCAGGAATCAAATAATTTTAGCACTTGAGCGCCAGCTTTTACCTGCATAATCAGATATTCGACCGTTGCCTGTTCGATCAGGCGCAGTAAGACATCAAAGCTTTCTGGATTTTCCCAAGCCCACAACCGGGTATTCCACTTATCCCGGCTGCCCTGCCCCTCAACCATGTAGGTCGCGACCGTCCATGGTGAGCCGGCAAATCCAATCAAGGCGGTTTCTGGGTCCAGTTCCGCCCGAACCCGACTAACGGTTTCTCCGATATTGGCCAGTTTTTCCAATGACCAAGCTTGGCGATAGCGATCAAGATTATCACCAGGTGACACCGGATCCAGTTTAGGACCTTCGCCGGGCACAAACCGCAAGTTCATTCCAAAAGCCATTGGAATTAACAGGATATCAGCAAACAAAATTGCCGCATCCAGATTAAACCGGCGCAAGGGTTGTAACGTGGCTTCGGCTGCCATTTCCGGGTTTAAGCAAAAGCCGACAAAATCTTTGGCTTGTGTCCGCAGTTCTCTATATTCAGGAAGGTAGCGACCTGCTTGTCGCATGATCCAGACCGGAGGCCTTGGCAGACAAGCCCCTTCGAGGGTTTTTACCAGCTTTGTTCGAGGCAAAGGATTATTCCTTTTAAAGAAATTTATATATTAAGATTGTTTAGATTGTAGTAAGCGTGTCAAATTTGGTGATAACTATTTTATACCAATCTATGCTGGGTTATCCACAACATTTTCCACAACTTACATAGCAAAGACACAAAAGTTTTTGGAAAAATGCTCGCCATTTCAGATGGATAGAAAGAGTATTTTTACTCTGGTGTTTTATCACCAGTTAAAACTCTTTCTCTCGATTTTGCATGTGGATCAAAAAGGCTGTGGAAAAGCAAGGGAAAGTAGATCACACTCGGTGTGGTCTTTTGACACGCCGGAAAAACGCCATGAATTGTTCTGATTTTGTTAACACTTTATTAACACTTTTTG
Organism: Robiginitomaculum sp.; assembly: GCA_002733805.1. GTDB lineage: Bacteria > Pseudomonadota > Alphaproteobacteria > Caulobacterales > Maricaulaceae > Robiginitomaculum_B. Next base: position 105,575 of record NVXG01000001.1, read on the forward strand.
CACGGTCAAACTGGGCTATTCAGCCTCGGGTTTCGCCCCGGATTTATCAATGACCCGACCCGATAAACTTGGATTATTCTTGCATGTTCATCTGGTTTCGGATTCAACCGGCGAAACCTTGGCCGGGGTTATGAAAGCCACCTGCGCCCAATTTTCCAACCTGATTCCGATTGAACACATGCACACCATGGTTCGATCTGAACGGCAGATGGATCAGGTCTTGGCCAGTATGGAACGGGCCCCCGGTCTGGTCATGTTCACGATGGTCAGCATGTCCTTGCGGGACCATCTGTTGGAATGGTGCGCCAGAAACTCTGTGCCGTGCATGGATGTGCTGGACCCACTGTTGAAAACCATGAGCCAATATCTCGGCACGCCGATTATTCACGAAACCGGAGCCCAACACGCGCGCGATGACAGTTATTACCGGCGGATTGATGCTTTGAATTATGCAACAACCAATGATGACGGGCAGTTGGGTTCGCGGCTCGATAATGCGGATGTAATCCTGCTCGGGGTCAGCCGGACCTCGAAAACACCCACTTGTGTCTACCTGGCTAATCGCGGCGTAAAAGCCGCTAATATACCGGTGGTTCCCGGCTTGCCCTTGCCTGATGAGCTGCAGCGCAAAAACGGTCCCTTGGTGATTGGCCTGACGGTTAGTCCAAAACGACTGGTCCAAATCCGCCGAAATCGCTTACTTTCCTTGAATGAAGAGCACACAACTTCCTATATCGACGAGGCAGAGGTTCGAAAAGAAGTGGTTAATGCCAAAAGACTCTATGCCCGGCACCATTGGCCAGTGATTGATGTAACCCGGCGATCCATTGAGGAAACCGCCGCCAAAATCCTGTCTTTATTGCAAGAGCGCGGCGAAAGCGAATAGAGATGCAAACTAGTCCGCTCGTTCTGGCCTCAACCAGCCAAATTCGCCAAAGCTTGTTACGCAATGCCGGTCTGAAGTTTCAGATCTGCCAGCCACAGGTCGACGAAGAACAGCTCAAAGACCAAAATCCTGACCTAACCCCACTTGAACTGGCCAGTCTTCTGGCGCGGGCTAAAGCATTAGCCGTAACAGCCCCTGCGAAAACCTTGGTCATCGGGGCCGATCAGGTTTTGGAGCTGGATGGGCGCTCGCTAGATAAAGTGTCAAGTATGGCGCTGGCCCGGACCCGTCTTTTGCAATTGCGGGGTCGCAAGCATTATCTGGTTGGGGCGGTTGTGTTGGCCAAAGACAGCAAAATCATCTGGGAACAGGACCACCGCTCCCAATTACAGATGCGAGACTTTTCGGACTACGCTTTGGAAGCATATTTAGAGCAAGCCGGGGAGCGGATTTTAGCCAGTGTCGGTTGTTACGAATTGGAAAAAGAAGGCATTGGCTTGTTTGATGCGGTTGGGCCGGATCACTTCGCGATGCTGGGACTGGCCTTGCTTCCGGTATTGGACGCATTGCGAACCTATGGAGGGTTGCGATCATGAGCAGACCTGAAACCCAAATGCCTTGGGCTTGTGTGGTCGGGGATCCAATTGCTCATAGCCTGTCGCCATTGCTGCACCAGACTTGGTTACAAGAAACAGGTACTTTAGGCAATTACTCAGCTGTTAAGTTGAGCACAGCGCAATTTAACAGCACTATGTTGCAGTATTTTGCAGATTCTCACTTTCTTGGGGCCAACATTACTTTGCCGCACAAGCAAGCTGCGTTGGATTTAGCCGACATTGTTTCTCCCTTGGCCCAGCAAGTTGGCGCCGCAAATTTTTTGTATCGAGCTGAGGGAAAAATTTACGCCGACAATACGGACGTTCACGGATTTCTTGCACCATTATTGCGGGTTTTAGATCAACGGGGTTTGTCCAAAAAGCGCGCATGTGTTTTTGGAGCGGGCGGCGCGGCGCGTGCAGTTTTGATCGGTTTGCAACAAGTCGGCATCGAGCGGGTTTTATTGTGTAATCGCACGGATGAAAAGGCAGCTCTTTTATCTGAAGAGTTGGAATTTTCCAATTTGGAATGTCTGGCTTGGTCCGAGCGAAATGACCCGTCGTTCTCGCCCGACTTGGTGGTCAATGCCGGTAGTGCTGGTATGACTGGCTTTGGAAAGCTAGACATAAATTTGGCTTTTTGCCACCAAGAGACCTTGGTTTATGACCTAGTGTATAAGCCGTTACTGACGCCTCTGTTGGCACAAGCAAAACAGAAAAATTTAAGGGTTTTGGGTGGTTTGGAAATGTTAGTTTCACAAGCAAAACCCTGTTTTGAAAGATTATTTGGGGCGAAACCTCCACAGGACAGCAAGGCAATGAACCGTGCTTTGGCCCAGCTAGAACAAGATGGAGCCAAGTAATATGATCCTTGTGGCAATTACCGGCTCAATCGGCATGGGCAAATCAACCACGGCACTACTTTTTGCAGAAGCGGGCATACCGGTGTTTGATGCGGACCAAACGGTTCACGCTCTTTATGCCAAAGACGGTGCTGCCGTGGAGTTGATACGGGCTTGGTTACCCGAGGTCATTCAAGATGGTGCGGTAGATCGAAAACGACTGGCCGCACATCTGTCCAACAACAAAGCCGATTTTGCCACGTTGGAAAAACTAGTACACCCGCTGGTGGCCGAACAGCGGGCGGCTTGGACCAAACAAAAGCAACAGGATGGTGCGGAAATGGTCTTGTACGACATTCCCTTATTGTTTGAGGGGGGCGGGGAGGCCTTGATTGATTTGGTGGTGTTGGTCAGCGCTTCGGCGGATGTTCAGCGAAAACGCGTGTTGGCGCGCCCGGAAATGACCACAGCCAAGTTTGAGCAAATCCTGTCCCGACAAATGCCAGATAGCGAGAAACGAGAAAAAGCCGATTATCTGATTCTGACAGAGCAGGGGATTGAAGATGCCCGCTTGCAGGTCGCCGCCGTTTTGCGTCACATACGCCAAGGGCTGATTCGAAAAAAACCGGACAACCCGAAAATGGTGCCGGGGGTTTAGTTGCGCGAAATTATCTTTGATACGGAAACCACCGGGTTTCAGGCCAATGGCGGGGATCGGATCACCGAAATTGGCTGTGTTGAGGTGATAAACTATCTGCCAACCGGCAATACTTGGCAGAAATTTGTAAATCCGGAACGCGAGATCCCGGACGAAGTGGTCAAAATCACCGGTCACGAAACACCGTTTTATCGGGATAAACCGTTGTTTGCGGAGGTCGCAGACAGTTTTCTGGAATTTGTCGGTGACGGGCGCCTTGTGGCCCATAATGCCAGCTTTGACCGGGGCTTTATCAATGCAGAACTAAAGCGCATCGAAAAACCGACACTGCCAGACACCCAGTTTTTTGACACACTGGTCTTGGCTCGACAAATGTTTCCCGGAGCCTCAAACTCATTGGACGCGCTTTGTCGGCGGATGGAAATTTCTTTGTCCGGCCGGGGTTTTCACGGGGCCTTACTTGATGCTCAACTTTTGGCTCAAGTATATTTGGAATTAAATGGGGGTCGCGAGCGAGTGCTCGACCTGTCGGTCGCCGGCGAAACAGCGTCAGGCGAACAGGCAGAGTGGACCCGCCGGGAACCGCGACAAAAAGCTCTGCCCAGCCGATTACTAGATGCGGAGCGCGCTGCTCACACCAAGTTCCTGGAAGAATTGGGTGAGCAGGCGATTTGGCGCCGCTATCTAAAGCAATAAAGACTAGGCTTTTGAATCTGGTTCTTTGTCCGCAGCCGATGCAGCGTCAGGCTCACTAGATTCTTGCTCAGTGGCTTGCTGGTCGGCCAGTTGTTGCAGGCGAGAACGATAGACAGCAGCAAAATCAATTGGGTCCAACGGGAGAGCAGGAAAGCCCCCGTCTTGGGTCATGCTGGAAATAATCCGCCGGGCATAAGGAAAGAGCAGGCGAGGGCATTCAATGTGCAACATTGGCTCCATGCCTTCAGCCGGGATATTTTCCAGAGAAAACAGGCCACAATACAGCAGCTCGACCAAAAACAAGACGCTGTCGTCTCGTTTGGCTGTGATGGTGATCGGCAAGCCAACTTCCCACAGACCGTCTTGTACGGGATCAATTTGGACGCCGATTTGCATATCAATGGCTGGCGCATCCCCGCCCTGCATCGAATTTGGTGCATTGGGGTTTTCAAAGGAAAGGTCTTTCACATATTGAGTTAAAATCCGCAATTGTGGATTAGCAGCAGTGGCTGGGTCAGCCGGTTGGTTTGGTGTGTCGTTGGTATCAGACATCGATCGATCCTTGAACGTTGGGAGAAGAGTTTTGGGCCGGGAAAAAGCTGGGGCCCGATTAAAAAAGTTGGCGGCTGTTACCACGAGCAGCAAATAACAGCAAGCGCCGGGCTGACAGAAGCAGGCGAACCGGGTTATAATGTCGATATAGATATTATTCAGCCCCCATTTTGAAAAGCGCCCGACCCAATGGACTATTTTGTTTTAATCTTGATCGCCGGTCTCGCAGTAATGGTTTTGGCTAAATTGTATTCAGTGTTGGGAAAAGATGTGGGCGCGCCGCCGCCTGCAGCAAGCCAACAGGCCCGGCCAACGGATAAAATTGAACCCGTATCCGCACCTCGCCCAAAAACAATGGGATTTTCCGGGTTAGCTGCTTTGCAAAAAACCGACCCTGGGTTTGATCCGGCGGATTTTTTGCATGGCGCACAAGCGGCCTATGAAATGATTGTCAAAGCTTTTGCCGCAGGGGATCGGGAAACCTTGCAAAACCTACTCGAAAGGGACGTTTTTGAAACGTATGATGGCGCGATAACCGAGCGCGAAACCAATGGGCAGACCGTACAAATTGATATTGTTCGCATGCTGGACACCAAAATAATTGATGCTTCAGTCGAACGGAAAAAAGCCTTTTTAACTGTGCAGTTCCACACGGACCTGTCGGTCATCGAAACCGATAAAGACGGGAAAGCAACGGTTGAAAAAGAAGGTGGAATTGCTGAAACCACCGAGCAATGGACCTTTAGCCGGGACCTAAACAGCGCCGACCCTAACTGGCGCTTGTCGGCGGTGGCCGCCATTGCCTGAAACCAAGACCGGAGTGGGGGACAGCATGAGGCATTTGAGCAATTCTATCGGCCGCGCGGGCAAAACAATTTTTGCGCTGACTTTTTGTTTGGTCCTGTTGTCTTGTGTTTCCACCTCTAAATCCGGACCTGTGCAACCAGACGTGACCGTTCCGGAATCGGAAGAGCCGCCAACAAAAGAAATTCTGCCAGAAACAGACGCGCCAGCCCCTCTTGTCGCAGATGCCGACGGAGTTCTTCGACAACAAGTTGGTTTTGATGCGTTGCCCGGATGGGATGAACAAACTCAGATCCCGGCCCTTTTGGCCTTTTTGGGGTCGTGTAAAAAGCTGACCAAAGCGACGGGCCAAACAAATGGCAACACAAACTATTGGGGGCTACCCTGTGCCCAAGCCCGAAAGCTGCAACAAAACCCAGCTGGATTGTCAAAAAATCTGACACGGCAGTTTTTTGAGGCTTGGTTTACCCCGTTTGCCTTGTCTCTGCCAAATACCGACCAAGGATTGTTGACCGGGTATTATGAGCCAGAATTACCAGTACGTGCCGCGCCGGACCTAGAGTATTCCGAGCCAATTCTGGCCCGCCCGGATGATTTGGTTACGGTTTCCCTACGCCGCATGGACCCAAGTCTGCCGGACAAAAAATTGGTGGGTCGGGTCTCTAAGGGACAATTGCAGCCCTATTACTCCAGAGGTGAAATTCGCCAATCAACTGGAAAACCACTGGCTTGGGGCCGTCCAATCGATGTGTTTTTCTTACAAGTACAAGGCTCTGGTCGCATCCGGTTTGCGGGTGGCGCAACCAAACGAGCCGCCTTTGCAGGTCATAATGGATTGCGCTATTCGTCAATTGGGCGGGAGTTGATTAACCGAGGTGAATTAACGGCTGAAAATGCATCAAAAAAGGCCATTGAAAACTGGATGCAACAAGCCGGACCGACCGCTGCTCAACAACTGATGAACACCAATCGACGCTATATCTTTTTTGAATCGCAAGAGATTCTGAACTCGCAATTGGGACCTAAAGGCACCCAAGGCGTGGCGTTGACAGCGCGAGCCTCTTTGGCGATTGATCCAAGGTTTCATGCGTTTGGGTCGCCGATCTGGATTGCGGCAAAGCTGCCGGAAAACCCAAAAGACTGGCGTGGGAAACCCACCCAGTTTTTGGCAATCGCGCAAGATACCGGCGGTGCAATCAAGGGTGCGTTGCGCGGTGATTTATTTTTTGGGTCCGGTACCGGAGCGGGCGCGTTGGCTGGAATTCAAAAACACAGCTCGCGTTGGTGGACTTTGATGCCCAATCAGATGGCCAAGCAACGAAAGAACAGTAGTTGAGCCCGAACTCATCGGACGAAGACCCGATCTGGACCCGGATCAAGGCACAGAGCGAACCGCTACGTAAAAAAGCGCCAAACCGCAAAAACCAACAAAAGCCCGAAGAAAAATCCAAACCAATGCCGGGCCGACCCATTCGCGATGGAAATCTTGGTGGGGGTGCTTCGCAAGCAGAAGTCGCGCGAAAAGCCGCAGCCAAACCGCCGGTTCGCGAGGATGGTCACCGACGAATTCGACGAGGGCGGGTCGAGATTAGCGCGCAGATCGATCTGCACGGCATGTTTGAACAAGAAGCCCGGGAACGTCTGCTGGGGTTTTTACAAAACCAGCCCAGACACCGGGCACAGAGCATTTTGGTCATTACCGGAAAGGGCGAGCGGGGAGACGGCGTGTTGCGCCGCAGTTTGGCCAATTGGCTGCACAACCCGGAGTTTTCAAGCATGGTCAGTGGGTTTGCTCAAGCACATTTGCGCCATGGTGGGTCCGGCGCGTGGTATGTGTTTTTGCGAGCGATTAAATAGCCGGAACCTACAAGATAAACTTGGATAGATCGGTATTTTTGGCCAGATCGCCCAATTGAGCCTCTACATAAGCCGCGTCAATCTGGATGGTTTCACCAGAACGATCTGACGCGGTAAAGCTGATCTCTTCCAACAATTTTTCCATAACCGTTTGCAAGCGACGCGCTCCGATGTTTTCCACATTGGCATTTACGTTGGCGGCAATATCGGCCAAGGCGGCAATTGCCGCGTCGCTGAATTCCAAAGTTACGCCCTCGGTTTGCATCAGGGCGGTATATTGTCGGATCAATGAGTTTTCCGGCTCGGTCAGAATTCGCAAAAAATCTTCGCGGGTCAAAGCGCGTAACTCAACCCGGATGGGTAGGCGACCCTGTAACTCTGGCAACAGATCAGATGGCTTGGCTATATGAAATGCGCCAGAGGCAATAAACAAGATGTGGTCGGTTTTTACCGCGCCGTGTTTGGTCGAAACCACTGTGCCTTCAATAAGGGGCAGCAAATCGCGCTGCACACCTTCGCGTGAAACATCGCCGCCGCCGCGATCGGCCCGTGAGGTAATTTTGTCGATCTCATCCAAAAAGACAATCCCGTCATTTTCGACCAATTTGATGGCTTGGGTGGTTATTTGGCTGTCATCCAACAGTCGATCCGATTCTTCTTCCAACAGGGGCTTGAAGCTGTCGGCCACACTCATCCGCTTGGAAACCGGTTGTTGGCCGGCGCCTTTGCCGAACATTTCACTTAAATCGAGCATTCCCATGCCGGCACCGGGCATGCCAGGAATTTCGATGTTTTGAAACGGGGAGCTTGTGTTTCGCAAAGGAATATCAATTTCGCGATCATCCATTTCACCAGCCCGCAGACGAGTTCGAAAACTATCCCGGGTGGAGACGGCAGCCTTTTCGCCGACCAGTGCGTCCAATACGCGTTCTTCGGCGGCTTTTTCGGCGCGGGCTTTTACCTGGTCGCGCTTGGTTTGGCGGACAATGGAAATAGCCAATTCAACCAGATCGCGAATAATTTGTTCAACATCGCGACCCACATAACCGACCTCGGTAAATTTGGTAGCTTCAATTTTGAGGAAGGGCGCATTGGCTAATTTGGCCAAACGCCGGGCGATTTCGGTTTTACCGACGCCAGTTGGGCCGATCATCAAAATATTTTTTGGGGTTACTTCATCGCGCAATGAGCCGGTGATCTGGCGACGGCGCCAGCGGTTCCGCAAGGCAATGGCTACGGCCCGTTTAGCATCGCCTTGGGCGACAATATGGCGATCCAATTCGGAAACAATTTCCCGGGGTGAAAACTCACTCATTTTTAGCTTTTTCTTGTTTTTCCAGAACCAAGGTCGTTAGGTTCCGATTGGTGTACACACAAATTTCAGCAGCGATTTCCATCGCTTTGGCGGCAATGGTTTCGGCATCTTTTTCATAATCGAAAATGGCTCGTGCAGCGGACAAGGCAAAATTGCCGCCGGAGCCAATTGCGGCGATGCCGTGTTCTGGCTCCAAAACATCACCCGCGCCGGTCAAAATCAAAATGCTTTCGCGATTAGCCACCAGCAACATAGCCTCCAATCGGCGCATATAGCGATCGGTCCGCCAGTCTTTGGCCAGCTCGACACAGGCCCGGGTTAATTGGGTCGGGTATTGCTCCAGCTTGGTTTCCAACCGCTCAAACAAAGCCATGGCATCGGCTGTGGCTCCGGCAAATCCGGCGATAACCTGACCTTCGGCCCCCAAGTGACGAACTTTTCGAGCATTGCCCTTTACTACGGTTGAGCCAATGGAGACTTGGCCGTCGCCAGTAATTACCGTTTTGCCGTTTTTGTGAACCGCCAAAATGGTTGTGCCACGCCAATTGGCTGCATTGGTTGTCGATCGATCGGACAAATGCTTTTCCTTCTCCGTTGCAAGTCTCCTCACAATTGGATTGTCCGACGCATAAATTCAAGGGTAAAGCGACTAAATCAGGCGATTTGGGCCAACGGAACCGGTTGTTGGTCTCGAAGTTTGCGTTGTTGGCCTTGGTGATCTTGGACCAAAAGCGCGGTAAAGTCCGTTTCCGGCACCGGTCTGGAGAAATAATATCCTTGCACATAATCACAGCAGTGCAGTTGCAAGAAAGCAAAATGTTCACGAGTTTCCACGCCTTCAGCCACCGTGCGGTATCCCAATGATTCAGCCATGGCCAAAATCGTTTGAACAATCACTCGGGCATTTTTGTCCTCGGTCATTTCGCGAACAAACGATTGGTCAATCTTGAACACATCAAATGGAAGGCGGGTCAAATAGGACAGGGACGAATGTCCCGTGCCAAAGTCATCAATGGCAAAGCGAACGCCGCGCTCCCGCAAGGGTGCGACCTGTTCCATCAGGCGCTCCGGATTGGTCATGGCGACGCTTTCGGTCAGCTCCAACTCCAGCAATTCATGAGGTAAGCCGGTTTCTTCGAGAATCTGAGTAACCAATTCCGAAAAATTATCTCGGGAAAATTGATGGGCAGAAACGTTGACCGCAACCGGGCACGGATTGCCCTCATCGGCCCAGCGCGCAGCTGCAGCACAGGCTTCGGCCAAGACATAATCACCAATTTCATTGATCAAGCCGGTTTCTTCCGCCACATCGATAAATGCACCGGGAGAGAGGATTTTACCCGGAGACTTTTGCCACCGGACCAACGCCTCGCACCCGGCGATCGATCCATCGCGCACGTTTATTTTGGGTTGGTAATATACAATGAATTCCCGGTTAATTAGGGCGTGGCGCATTTCATTTTGCAAGGTAATGCGCCGGATGGCGGCCTGGGTCATGCTGGGTTCAAAAAACTGCCACGTATTGCCACCGCTTTCTTTGGCCACATCAATGGCAAAATTAACGCTGTTGAGCAGCGTTTTTGAATCGCTGGCATCGTGCGGGAACATGGCAATTCCCAGACGGGCCGATAGGGTAATTGGCTGGCCCGCCGCTTCCATGGGTTCGGAAATTGCCGATAAAATGCTTTGGGCAATTTCTTGGGCCAAAGGCGCGGAAACGCAGCCCGGAGCCAGCAGCGCAAATTCATCACCGGAAAATCGGGCCAGCATTGGGCCAGGCGTGTTCTCGTCCTGCTTTAATTTACCAACATAGCGGCCGATTACCTTGCGCAAGCGATCGCCTGCTGTGCGGAGGATTTTATCGCCTTCTTCCTGCCCATAGGCATCGTTAAGCCGTTTGAAACCATCCAAATCTATCAGGAACAGAGTGCCGGGAACTTTTCCATCATCGACCAACACGCGAAGCCGTTCCGAAAAGGCCGTTTTGTTGGCCAACCGGGTGATCTCGTCGCCATAGGCCAGCCAACGGGTCCGGTCCAGATTTGTCTTCATGCGTTCCAGCATCAAGTTGATGGCGCCAGCCAAGACACCAAATTCATCCCGCCGCAAAACGTTGGCCCGAACGGACAGATCGCCAGAAGCCGCATTATTTGTGGTGCGGATCAGCTCTTTGACTGGAGAAAACAGATATATAAAGATCAGTAGGGAAAGCGGCAGGCCCAGCCCGAGAAGAACAAACCCTTTCCACAAATTATCAACCAAAATAGCAGAAAATCCGGGGACCATGGCACGGGGTGAAAACGCCAGAGACAGAACGCCAATTGGTTGCTTTTTGGCCAGAACCGGAATGGACAACAAAATCCGGTTCTTTGTCCGATGAACCTGACGGGCGCCAGTAGCCAAAGCCCGCTGTGCTTGGGATTTTGCAATTGCAGAAACCTGGTTTTGACCCGTGGACAAGACAGCCCCCGCTTGGTCCAAGGCGAAGACACTAATCAAGCCGGTGTGCTGGCTGATTTGTTGTAGACGGTTTTCGACAGACGCGTTGTTTTGGGTTTGAAGAGGCTCGACGACATCAAGCGCCGCAGACAAGCTGTAGGCTTCGGTTTGATAAAAAGCCAGTTGGTGAAGCGCCGCCTGCTCTTCGCGGGAGGCCACAACCACCACAAGACAGGCCACCAACAAAATGGCAGTCGAAAACAACAAAGTGGCTTTAACCACCAGTTTATTTTGTAAATAAGACAGAAGTTTCACCACACACTCCGGAAGCTCGAACTCGTTGGTTCGCCCACATTTTGGGATAAGCTATCAGAGATGCGTTTCCGGGCCGTTAACCAAGCCAGCAGGTTGTGTAATAAAATTTCGGTGTAAAAACCCTGTTATAACAGGCTATCCAGCGAAATTGCCGGGCGCGCGCCATAGTGGGAGATAATCTCTGCTGCCGCTTTGGAGCCAAGTTCACCACAACGCGACAAAGACAATCCGCTGGCCAGACCGTACAAAACTCCGGCCGCATAGAGGTCCCCGGCGCCAGTCGTATCGACCACCTGAGTAACAGGGCAAACGGCAATTTCAACGGTTTCGTCGCCGCTTAAAATCATCGAGCCGCTTTCGCCTTTGGTCACGACGGCAAAATCACTGTCTTTTCGGATTTGTGCCACAGCCTGATCAAACGATGTTGTCTGATACAGCGAGAGCAATTCGGTCTCATTGGCAAAGACAATATCAATATGTCCTTTGATCAAGTGCAAAAACGCGGCGCGGTGGCGATCGACACAAAATAGATCAGACAAGGTAATGGCGGTTTTACGGCCCGCTGCACGGGCAATTTCAGCCGCCTCGACAAAAGCCTGTTTTGCCGCATCTCGGTCAAACAAATAACCTTCCATATAGGTGATTTGGGAGTCGCGGATCAGGTCGGCATCCAGATCATCAGCACAAAATAAAGACGATGCCCCTAAAAAGGTCGACATAGAGCGTTGTGCATCCGGGGTAACTGCGATCAGACAGCGTGCGGTTTGGGGGCCGCCTTCTAGGCGGGCAACCGAATAGGAAACCCCGATGGCTTTTAAGTCATGGGAAAAAATATCGCCCAGAGCGTCTTTTGCTACTTTGCCCAGATAAGCGCCTTTGGCTCCATAACTGCTCACCCCAGCAATGGTGTTGGCGGCCGATCCACCAGAGGCTTCGGTCGCTGCCGGAAAGCGGGCATACAGGCTTTGCGCTCGATCCTGATCGATCAGGGTCATCGAGCCTTTGGTGATTTCTTGTTCGAACAAGAAATCTTCCGGTACGGTGGCGATAATATCAACAATGGCATTGCCAATACCAAGTACATCAAAACGGGCGTCTTTTGGCATTCTTTCAGGTCTCCGCATCAGGTTGGGATTTTTGTTCACAGACGAGAACTTGAGTATCAAATACGCCGCCCATGAAAATGAGGTTGTCAATTTGAGCCGCAACCGACAAGGCGCTTAAATCTGCCCCATCAGAGACAAAAACCTCCGAGATGGATTTGTCTTTGGGGTTGAGTCGAAAAACTTGCGAGGGGCTATCTTTGGCGGCATCTTTTGCGTGGGCTGAAAAATCAAACAAACGCGGGTGTGAGCCAATCCAAAGGGAGCCATCCTCGGCGACATCAACATTGTCCAAGCCGCTGCTTAAAAAGATAGAGTCAATTAAGGTCAGCTCGCCGGTCGCGGTATCACGATCAAAAATGCGTAAATCCTGGGTTATGGTTGAGCTGACATAGAGTTGGTTCAGATCGTTGGAGGTGGCAATTCCGTTGGCATAGGAAAACCCGTCAGCCACAGCTTTGGCCTCACCATCATCCATCCACACCACATTGCCGGTCCGGCGCTTGAACAACACAGCCAAAAAAGCGTCCAGCGAGCCAAGCTTTTCGCGATTGTCATTGGTCAGGTAAAACTGAGTTTCAGAAACGGCGGCAATATCATTGGGGCTGTAAAACGCGGGGCTTTCAAAGGTGCGAACCAGCTCTAAGCTTTCGCCGGTAACTTTGAACAGGCGCACCAGTTGTTTGGGTGCCGAGCCATGGTCGATCATAAATAAAAACCGTGAGCCATCCTCGGTGATCAACAAATCCATCCCATGTGGGGCAAAAAGCGCACCACCTAAATCCGGCAAAGCCAGTGGCTTGGCCGTTTCGGGGGCATCGACAGGCATGACCCAAATCGAGCCAGCCGAGGCCGGGTTCCGCCGGTCGTGGCTGGAAATGTAGACCAAGCGCATTTCGCGATCGATCACTAGATCTTCGGCCCCGACAATTTTGGCGGCAGATGTACACTGGCCATCAAAATGAGCCCGAACGCCTCTAAGCTGCCCGGTCCATAACATGGTGCGCCACCAAAACACCGAGAGCACGACAAACAAAAAGACTAAAAAGAGACCGGCTCGCGGCAGGATTTTTTTCATGTCAGAAGCCTTTCGGTAATTGTTGGTTTGGACTTAAACCGCGCGGCCCCAAAAAGCGAGACTAAAATTGTGGGGTTGATGGAAACAGTACCCTTTCGAAAATAGCGAAGGGGGATATACTTGTGACCATGTTTTTATCTGATCTTTGGTATTTTGGTGCCACGAGCGCACAACTGGCCGCTGGCCAGCACCTGCATGTTGAGTTGTTGGGGCAACCGGTCCTGATCGGCCGGGGTTTTGATGGTAAGGTTTTTGCCTTGCGCGACATTTGTCCGCACCGGGCAATTTTACTATCCGGTGGGCGTTTGGTCGAACAACAAGGCGAAACGTTGGTTGAGTGCCCCTACCATGGGTGGCGCTTTACGACCGGCGGGCAGTGTGCCGGGATTCCGTCATTGACGACACAACAAGCTGCGAGTCGGGATATCTCGAAAATCGGCACAAAGTCGTTTCATGTGCGCGAACAACAAGGTTTGATCTGGGTTTATCAAGGTGAGGGCGAGCCAGATCACGAACCGATCCGGCTGGACATGGTTGGCGACACCACGCCAAAACTAACGACCTCAACCGTGTTTGATTGTCATGTTGACCATGCAGTGATCGGGTTGATGGACCCGGCTCATATCGGCTTTATTCACCGGCAATGGTGGTGGCGCACCGAAAAATCCATGCATGAAAAGTCCAAAAAATTTGGGCCTGTGGAGCGCGGCTTTACCATGTTGCCGCATGTGCCTTCGAGCAATTCGTTTTTGTATCGCTTGCTGGGGTCGAAGCCACAAACGGAAATCCGCTTTCAATTGCCGGGTATCCGGGTGGAATATATCGAAGTTGGGGGGCTCCATGTGGTTGGCTTTACCGCCGTTACTCCAGTCAATCAAAACAAGACCCGGATCAGTATCTCGATGTATTGGGATCACCCGGTTATGGGGCTGTTTCCCAAGGCTTTGGTCAAAAAAGGTTTGGATGTTTTTGTCGGGCAAGACCGCGATGCGGTGAACGCCCAGCAAAAAGGGTTGGCTTATGATCCCAAATTGATGCTCATTCATGATGCGGACGTGCAGGCCAAATGGTATTTTTCCCTAAAAAAGGCTTGGGAAAACGCGAAGAAATCCGGTACAGAATTCAACAATCCGGTGCAAGCAAAAACGCTGCATTGGCGCAGTTAATCCGGGAATAAGGAAAAACAATGGCCATAAACATCTTGATTTTTGGGGCGCTTGCTGCGGTTGTGCTGACCCTGTTTGGCGGCCTGTTCAACATGGTGCACGGCGGCGAGAACAAAGCGACGCGGTCCAATAAGCTCATGCGGCTCCGGGTGGTTTTACAAGCTGTGGCACTGATCGCACTGATGGTCGGGTTTTATCTAAAATCCCGAACTGGCGGATAAATGGTCCGATTGAACAAAATTTACACCCGGACCGGCGATGGCGGCGAAACGCACCTATCAGATGGCAGCCGTGTTGCCAAAACCGACCAACGGGTTGCAGCTTTTGGTGCGGTCGATGAGCTAAATAGCGCGCTTGGCTTGGCAATTTTGGCGGTAGAGGACAAAGAGCTGTCTGGTGCGCTGTCACGAATTCAAAACGAATTGTTTGATCTGGGTGCCGATCTATCCCACCCCGGATCGGACGAGAAGGCAAAGGTTCCTCCCTTGCGCGTGGTGCCGGAACAAACGGCCCGGCTGGAGCAGGAAATTGACCAGATGAATGAAGATCTGCAGCCCTTGCGGAGTTTTGTTCTGCCCGGTGGTTCGGAGGCTGGGGCGCGGTTGCATCTGGCGCGGGCGATCTGCCGAAGAGCAGAGCGCGAGGCGTATTTGTTGGCGCAAAATCAATCGGTAAATTCCGAAGCCCTGATTTATTTAAACCGGCTATCAGATCATTTGTTTGTTGCGGCGCGGTGGGTCAATATCGGCGACAAACAAGAAGTTTTGTGGGTGCCGGGGGCGAGCCGTGAGGTAAGTGACAAAACAGCCGGTTGACCGGCGGGGGCGCACTGTTTACCCCTATTTTTGAAAGGCTGGCCTTGGGTAAGGGCTGGCAGACAGGAGAGAAAAATGAAAGTGCTGGTTGCGGTAAAGCGAGTGGTGGATTTTAATGTAAAGGTTCGGGTTAAGTCCGACGGCTCAGGGGTCGATCTGGCCAATGTAAAAATGTCGATGAACCCATTTTGTGAAATTGCTGTCGAAGAGGCCGTTCGCATGAAAGAAAAGGGTCTGGCCAGCGAAATCATAGCGGTTTCGGTTGGCCCGACACAGGCGCAGGAAACCATTCGGACCGCGCTGGCCATGGGCGCTGACCGGGGCATTTTGGTTGAAACCGACCAAACGGTTGAGCCGTTGGCTGTAGCCAAGCTGCTGGCCAAAATTGTGGCCGAAGAAAAACCTGATCTGGTTATTCTGGGCAAACAGGCGATTGATGATGACAGCAATCAGACCGGGCAAATGCTGGCAGCCTTGCTGGATTGGCCACAAGGTACCTTTGCCTCGGAGCTGGTCAAGCAAGACGATCGTTTGCTGCTGACCCGCGAAGTTGATGGCGGGCTACAAACCTTGAAACTGCAAATTCCGGCAGTGATCACTACGGATTTGCGTTTGAACGAACCACGCTATGCCAGCCTGCCAAACATCATGAAAGCAAAACGCAAACCAATCGATGTGAAGAAGCCGGATGATTACGGGGTTGATATTACGCCGCGCCTTGACGTGTTGAGCACCGAAGAGCCCCCCGCCCGATCGGCTGGGGTTATTTTGGAAAGCGTGGCCGAGCTGGTCGATAAACTGAAAAATGAAGCGGGAGTGCTCTAATGCGTACACTGGTAATTGCCGAACACGACAATTCGGCCCTGAATGATGCAACCGCCAAAACCATAAGCGCCGCCACTGCCATGGGTGGTGATGTGGACGTACTGGTTGCGGGTCACAATGCTGGGTCTGTTGCAGAAGCCGCGGCCAAGCTCTCCGGTGTTTCGACTGTACTACATGCGGACAGTGCCGATTTAGCCAAACAAGTGGCCGAGCCAATGGCCGCTTTGATCGTGCCGTTGATGGATGAGTATGATGCGCTGTTGGCCTCGGCCACCACGACGGGTAAAAATGTTTTGCCCCGGATCGCTGCCAAGCTGGATGTCATGCAAATCTCGGAAATCACCGAAGTAAAATCAGCCGACACTTTTGTCCGGCCGATTTATGCGGGCAATGCGATGCAAACGGTAAAATCATCTGACTCCAAAAAAATCATCACCGTGCGGGCCACCGCTTTTGCGCCAGTTGATGCGGGCGGCAGCGCTTCGGTAAAAACCATTGACGCGCCAGCCGGGCCATTTGGCTCCGAGTTTGTTTCGGAAGAGCTGACCAAATCGGATCGACCAGAGCTAACCGCTGCCAAAATTATTATTTCAGGCGGTCGGGGTATGGCTTCAGGCGACAATTTTGTCATGCTGGAGCGCATTGCCGACAAATTGGGTGCAGCGGTCGGGGCCAGTCGCGCCGCCGTCGATGCGGGCTTCGTGCCCAATGATTATCAAGTCGGGCAAACCGGCAAAGTGGTGGCACCCGATCTCTATATTGCCGTTGGTATTTCAGGGGCCATTCAACATTTGGCCGGTATGAAAGACAGCAAGGTAATCGTCGCCATCAACAAGGATGAAGAAGCGCCGATTTTCCAAGTGGCGGATTATGGCTTGGTCATGGATTTATTTGTCGCAATTCCAGAACTGGAAGCCCTGCTTTAAGCCTGAAGAACCCGGCCCCCACGCCGGTATTCGGGTGGTCGCCTAAAACACATTTCGCCATGATCGATTTTCATCAGGAGATCGATCATGGCATTTTGCATTACTGGCTTACCGACACAAACCTTTCAACCGCTTTTCGGGTTGGATGCTGCCGCGTTGCGGCGCAAGGGTGTTCTGCGGAAAGTGGCCGATTCTGATACCGGTTATCCGTGCCGGATTACCTTGAAACACATTAAAACCGGACAACCAGCCTTGCTGTTGAATTTCACCAGCCACGCGGTCGAAACGCCGTTTCGATCTGCCTATGCCATTTATGTGGACCCGGCGGCCACGCAAACCACAATGTTGCAAGATCAATTGCCTGAAGTCTTGTTGGGCCGCTCGATTGCTCTGCGGATATTTGACAAAACCGGCATGTTGTTGGGTGCGGAATTGGACACGGATGGCCAGGTAGAGCAAAAGATCAAAACAATTTTTAACAAACCGGAAGCGGCATATATTCATGCACATACAGCCGCATATGGTTGTTTTTTAACGGAAATAGCTAGAAATTTCTTTTCTGTTCCGAGTAAGGCTCTGTAATAAAACTTCCTTTTTTGATCCGGAAGCCCACGAAGCTGTTGCATCTTAACTGTTCCTGTTGTACCCATACTATGAATGGTACATATAAGGCAACGCACTTTCATGGAAATTGTTATCAATACAGAGGGCCAATCGCCGCTCTTCGCGCAATTGGTTGATCAGATAAAGCAAAGGGTGCTCGACAAAAGTCTGGTGCCCGGTGCCGCGCTGCCCCCCATCCGACAATTGGCTAATGATCTGCAATTGAACAACAAAACGGTGGCCAAAGCCTATCAGCTCTTGGAGCGGGATCAGATCATTCAGACTAAAGGCTATCGGGGAACGTTTGTTCATCCGGATGCCATTGCCAATTGCACAAATGATCTGGCTGCTTGGGCTTTTGCCCAATTGGCCGAAACCATTGAAACATTAAGAGGCGCAGGCACCACCGATTCCGAGATCCGGATTGCCTTTGCCGATGCCATGCACAACCGCCAAACCAAGGAAAACTGACATGTCGATCGAACTCCTGTTTTACGCCGTCTTTTTGAGCCAGATTTTGCTCATTTCATATTTTTTCCCAGAAAAATGATTCGCCGCAATCAATATGTTCTGGATACATATTCAATGGCTGAATATCCAAAGTTGTATCAAAACTCGCTCTTTGTGAACCCGGATAAAATAGCCCGAAAAGCAATGAGCGTGTACCGGGTTGTGAACGTGATCATTGCCTCGTTTGGCTTGGGGTTACTAATCTTGATGGCGACCTCGGACTATAAACCCAGCATGATCAAGGCCAATGAAGATATGGTTTTTGTCATCTTCTATTTCGGATTGCAGATTGCACCGCACATGCTTTTGGAAATTTTGACCTATAAATGGTATGGCAATATGCGAAAAATTGCTGTGCTTCCTACCCGGACAGCCGACCTCACCCCCCGTCGGCTGTCCGACTTTATTCCCTTGCCAGTTGTCGTGCTGGCAGTGGTTTTATATGGCACATGGCTGACCTTGTTTCTGGTTGGTGACGGATTTGGATCAGAGCACGCAACTCGAATATACTTTTATATTTTTATGGTCACCCTATCGCATTTTTTCCTAGCCGTGATGACCGCCCGGTTTATCAAGGGCAAAAAACATGGCCCGCACCAAGCGCGGGCCGATCAGATGCGGTCCATCAAGGTTGCGGTCAATTCCAATGTATTTTCCAGCATATTGTTGAGCCTGTATCTGACCGTGGATAATCATGTGGCAGACTTTAACCTGACCCAATATGAGCCAGTTTTCTTAAGTCTGTTTCTGACTTTGATCATTGCCGTCAGCGTCTTGGTCCTCCACCAGATCAACAAAATCGAAGATGTGGATTTCAGTGCCTACAAGGCAGACGGGGCTGGGAAATAGAGAGCAAACCCGGTTGAAGGCTCCTAGGTTTCAAATCGAGTCCTTTTCAAATGATTCGATTGGCGCAGCTTTTGCTGGTATCTTGTTCAGATTGTCTCAAGCTGGAACAGTAAATGCCCGCCAAACCGGATCATCCAATTGCACAAAACCAATGGCCGCTAGCCGTGGTGTTGTTGGTTTGTGCCGCGATGGGGTTTGTGTTGACCCGTATGCGCGATGGTTGGGCCGAGGATGCCGCTTGGCTGGCAATCTCAATCTGCGCCGGAGCGCTGGTGATGTTATTCCGCCAATCCCGCACCGACTGAAATGGCTTGCTCGATCCGGGTAATGGCCGCCTCTGAAATCCAATCAAAGCCACCGGACAACCGAGCCAGTTCACGGCCCTGTCGGTCGTATAAAACGCTGATTGGCAGACCTGTGGGGTAGTCTTTAACATATAATTCGCGAACCAGCCCAAAATCTTTGTCGCGATAAAACGTCAAATTCTGGATTGCGTTTTTCTCATAAAACTCCAGCGCCTCTTCGGCTGACCGATCTTCGGAGATGGCGACCACCACAAAATTCTCACCGCCCAATTGGGCTTGCAGGGCATCCAGTGAGGGCATTTCTTTGACGCACGGCTCACACCATGTGGCCCAAATGTTGAGCAAAACCACTTTGCCCTCGAACTGTTCCAAAATGAACTCTGTCCCGTCTTGGCCCAAAAAAATGGCCGAGGGGCGCGATGGGCGGGGTTTCAGGGTGACCAATTGGCCCAGAACAGGCTGGCTGCTCTTGTCATTCTGTTCATTTCGGGCTTGTTTGCCGTTCGGGTTGATCAATGATTTGGCCGTGACAAATAAAATACCGGCCAAGCCGATGGCCAATAAAAGGTACAAAGCTATTTTCGATAATTTTTGCATAAATCGCAACTCACAAACAATATTTCCGGAAGTTCCATGCCACAGAAAAAAAACGATAAAGTCAATCAACTTTGGGGGGGTAGATTTGCCGGATCAGCCGATGAGTTGATGCAAACCATCAATGCCAGCATCTGGTTTGATCGCAAAATGGCAGATCAGGACATTGAAGGCTCCTTGGCCCACGTTGAAATGCTGGGCGCGTGCGGAATTATTGCAGCCGAAGAAGTGACAAAAATTACCGACGGATTGCGACAGGTGCGAACCGAAATCGAGGCTGGTGATTTTGAATACAATGCCGCTCGCGAAGATATTCACATGCACGTGGAGGCCCGGCTGGCCGAGATCATTGGCCAGGTAGCGGGTAAATTACATACGGCGCGCTCGCGTAATGATCAGGTGGCAACTGATTTTCGCTTGTGGTTACGCACCGCTTTGGATCACCGGATTGATCAGATACGAGAGTTGCAAACGGCTCTGGTGGCGCGCGCCGACGAGTATCATGATGCGATTATGCCCGGCCTGACCCATTTACAAACGGCCCAGCCAGTTACCCTTGGCCATCATTTTCTGGCGTATGTCGAAATGCTCGATCGCGACGCGGGGCGCTTTATTGATGCGCGGGCTAGGCTGAATGAGTGCCCTTTGGGTGCGGCGGCGCTGGCCGGAACCGCGTTTCCAATTGATCGACACCAAACGGCCAAGGCGTTGGGGTTCGACCAGCCAATGGCCAATTCTTTAGATGCGGTTTCGTCGCGGGATTTTGCGTTGGAAGCCCTGTCTGCCTCGACCATTTGCGCGGTAAATTTGTCGCGTCTTGCTGATGAGATGGTTTATTGGACGGCAACGGCGGTTGGGTTTGGTGCGTTCAGTGACAAATTCTCCACCGGCTCTTCGATCATGCCGCAAAAACGCAACCCGGATGCTGCCGAGCTTATCCGGGCCAAAACCGGCCGCATTGCCGGAGCGTTGCAAAACCTGATCATCGTGCTGAAAGGCCTGCCATTGGCCTATTCAAAAGACATGCAAGAAGACAAGGAGCCGGTGTTTGACGCCATGCAATCGCTGGATTTGTGCTTGGCTGTGATGAGCGGGCTGGTTGGTGATATCAAGATGAACCGGCAAAAAATGGCCGAAGCTGCAGGCGGCGGATTTTCCACGGCGACCGACTTGGCCGACTGGCTGGTTCGAGAGGGCGGGAAAACCTTTCGCGAGGCACACCATATCAGCGGCCAAATTGTTCGTTTGGCCGAACAAAAAGAGGTTCGTTTGGAACAATTGGATCTGGAGCAAATGCGTTTCATTGAACCGTCTATCAAACCGGAGATACTTGAGGTATTATCGGCCGAGAATTCCGCCAATAGTCGGACCTCTTTTGGCGGAACCGCGCCGGATCAGGTCTTGTTGCAAATCAAGAAATGGAAAGAACGTCTCTCATGAACCGTCAACCTTCCAAACCGATAAAAACCACTATTTTTCTTCTGATTAGCTTGGCTTTGGCGGCCTGTGGCGTACGCGGCGCACCCGCCGTGCCGCCGCCAATGTGGGGCAATCCTGCGCCGGATGCAGCCAGCTCTACGCCGGAAAAAGTGGCCCCAGAAGCAAAACAATCTGACACCGAAAACGACTAGCATGACCAAAGGTTAAGCAGAAGCTGGTTCCATCAAAGGTTAGGCGCGTGGTAAAGGGAAGAATGGAAACTAAACGACATTCTGTCCGGCTGGCTTTGGCGCTGTGGTGGAGCCGTGCGGCATTGGCCGCCGAGGCGGTACTCGGCCTGTTGTTTCCGGCCCTGTTGTTTCCGGTGTTTTTTATCGCATTGGCGCTGGCCGGTTTGTTTGAGCAGACCGGAGACCCGCTTCGGTTGGTCTTGGGGTTGCTTGGGCTTGTCGCAACGATTTATTTTTTGCAACGCAATTGGCGACGAACAAAGTGGCCAAATCGCCACCAAGTTGAACGTCGGGTCGAAGCTGACGGGGAACTAGCGGCAGGAACCGTACAAGCCCTAAAAGATAATCGGCAAACTCATGGCGGGGCAAAGAGCCGCGCTTTATGGCTGGCCCACCAGCGCCAGATGATCGCGCAAACCCAAAACCTTCCAACAAAATTACCCAAATCGGTTTGGGCGGTGCGGGATGTCTGGGCGTTTCGGATTCTAGCGGTTCTGGGTCTGATCGCCGGATTGGTTTTTGCCGGACCAAATGGCGTTGGTCGGTTGGGTGCTGCGTTTTACCCAGGTATCTTGTTAGAGCCGGGTCAGGGCGTGCTGGTTGAGGCTTGGCTCAATCCGCCGGAATACGCCAACTTGCCACCGGTGTTTTTTGGTGAGAACAATGATGCAGCAACTTCAGCCCTGCCCGGATCCGAATTTGTGGTGCGGGTAAGTGGGGCGCGCCGCCCGCCGGTTTTGCGAAAGACCGGAAAAGACGCCGGCAAAAGAAAACTGGTCCAGTTGGGCGATGGTGTGTTTGAGGGCCGGGTCCAGCTAGATGGTGAAACCGTGCTTTCTCTGAGCGGCGGTGCGCGCGGTGCGTGGGCCTTGTTGACCCGCACCGACCAGCCGCCGGTCATTCGCTTCTCAGCAGGTCCGGATGTCAATGAGATAGACGAATTGGTTTTTGCCTTGGAAGCGCAAGATGATTTTGTCGTGGAGCAGGTCGATCTATTGATCGAGGCGGTTGATGATGGCCCATATAAAACTAATGATCGGCAGAGGTTGGTTCTGCCAAAAGGTGCAAAAATTTCCCAAGAAATATCGCTGGACCTGACCCGGCACATATTGGCTGGCCTGCCGGTTCATTTGGTGCTGGAGGCCCGCGACGGCGCCGGTCAAACGACTCAAAGCCAGCCGGTTTTTATCAAATTACCGGAAAAGTTGTTTGTGCGGCCGTTGGCTAAGGCGTTGGCCGAACAGCGCCTGATGATATTGCGTGAACCCGGACCGTATGCCGCAAAGCCAGAAATTGAGGACCCGGAATCGTTTGAAATGGACCAAGAAATGATCGGTAATGACCGGTTGTTTACGGAAACGCCTTTGCAGCGATTAAGTCTGGCCCCGGCAAACATTCAACGCTCGGCGACCCTGATGGGGTCGGTGATGCGATCTCCCAAAACCGGCGTGAAAGACCCGATGGTCTGGCTCGGCATGGTCTATGTGCGCGAGCGCCTTCTCAAGGCTAGGGGTCAAGCTGATCTGGTTGGATTGGGTCCGGAAATGTGGGAAATTACCTTGCGGGCTGAAGGCGGAGAGCTGGAAAGCGCCGCCGCCGCGTTGAAGCTGGCCGAAAAAGCTTTGCAAAATGCTTTGTTGTTATCGGCGGCCCCATCGGAATTGGAGCGCCTCAGCCAAAAGTACGAAATGGCCGTAAAACGGTATTTGCAGGCGTTGGCCAAAGCGGCGTTGGAAGAAGGCGGTGCCAACGGGTCCGGCGCGGGCAATTCAATGTCAGCCGATCAATTGCAGGAAATGTTGGATGCGCTCAAAGCCCTGTCTGAAACCGGCGCAACCAGTGATGCAAGAGCCTTGCTAAAAGCGTTGGCCGAGATGTTGCAAAACATGAAAATGCGCTTGGCCAATGGCGGGCAAGGCGGCGAGGGCGAGGAAGATATGATCGCCGAAGCCATGCGTAAAGCGCTGGAAGAGCTAGGCGATATGCTCGGTAAGCAACGTGAAATTCTGGATGACGCGCTGCAAAGCCAAAATGCAGAAGAAGGCGCTGGCGAACCGTCCGGCTCTAGCGGCGGCGCATCGGGTCAAAACCAGCCGAACGGTTCTGCATCCGGCTCAATGGGCGAAATGGCCGAACGGCAAGGCGCTTTGGGCGGTGCGTTGCAGGAGTTGGGGCAAAGCGCAACAATCGAGGGTAGCGGCGCACAACAAGCCCTCTCTGCTGCCCAAAAAGCCATGGAAGAAGCGGCAAAAGCCCTGGGTAAAGGCGACGCAAAACAAGGATTGCTCGAAGGGCAACAGGCGTTTGGTCAATTGCGTAAGGGCGCGGAAACCTTGGCCGCTGAGATGTTGGATCGCCGCGAGGGACAAAATGGCCGGGGTCGACGCGACCCGTTTGGTCGCCAAAGAAATAGTGGCACACAAAGCGCTGAGGGGACCGATGTCCCGGACAAGATTGACCCGCAACAGGCCCGAAAAATACTGGATGAAATTCGCAGACGCGCGGCTGACCAGCAAAAACCACGCGAAGAATTGAACTATCTGGAACGATTGTTGGAGCGATTTTGAATCAGCCAAGCTGATCTCAAAGCGCTTGGGGTCAGTGCCCGGAACCGCGCTCTTCGACGGGTGGGGTTGTCGGCTCACTCTGGTGTTTTACCGGCTCTGATACAGCAGATTTGGGTTGAACTAGTTCATCGGCAAAGGCAATCACCACACGCAAAGCGCCCGGCGGTGGGTCGCGGACCTCGGTTACAAAGCCAAAGGATTGTTCAGCTTGCAGCCGGGTTTGGTCCGGTTCAATTCGCCAAGAAAAAACCGCTTGATCCTTGTCATCGAGTAATTCGGCTTGCAATAGGGGGATCGGTTGTTCGCGCTTGGAAACATTGACAATCTGACCACTGATTTGCAGTACACTAGCCCCATCGCGCGTTTTTCGAACTGCGGTAATTTCATGTACTTCCAACCCATACAAGTTTCCCGGGTTACCTAACAAGGCAAAGGCGCTGGCTGTTTTGGGCCAAATGCGTACGACATCAACCTGAAACACCCACGCGGAAGCCAGAACCAGCAAAAAACTGGCCATAATCCCAGTCCAAGCTCCAATGGCGCGTCGGCGCTTTTGTTTTTGCCGCTCAGCTTCGCGGCGGGCGCGCATGGCTTGGGCAACTTGTGGGTCTCGTGGTCTTTGCGTTTCTACTTCCGGTTCGGGTGCAGATATTGCTTCGGCCGGCTCTGATGTTGGTTCAGGGGTGTCCTTCTTGGCTTCGACGGAGGTGCCTTGTTCTTCGCCGCCGCTATCAACCAACCAGTTGTGTCCGCACGAAGCACATCGTACCTTACGCCCAGCCGGACCAATGGCGGTCGCGCTGGCAGAATAACGCATGGAACAGTTCGGGCAGGTCAGTATCATGTCAAAGTCGAATCAACCAGTATCAACCAAAAAACAGAGGTCGCTCATTCCTTCGCCCAAGTCCAGATCAAGCCTGTCACCCAAGGCAAAGTCGCGAACCGGGAAAACCGCCCCGGTTCTGGTAATGTCGCATATTGGTATGCAGTATGACAATGGCCCTGAAGTACTAACCGACATCAATCTGCAATTGGAGCCAGGTTCTTTTCAGTTTTTGACCGGACCGTCCGGTGCGGGAAAAACCACGCTTTTGAAATTGATCTATCTTGCCCTGCAACCCAGCCGGGGTTCGGTTCAGTTATTTGGCCGCGAACCCGCGCTTTGTGATCGGGACGAGATGGCACAGTTACGCCGCAAAATCGGAGTGGTATTTCAGGGGTTTGGGCTGTTAGACCATTTGTCAGTGTTTGAAAATGTAGCGGTACCCTTGCGGGTTACCGGTCGCCAACACCATGAATATGAAGACGATGTGCAAGACCTGTTGCGCTGGGTTGGCTTAGGTTCGGTGCTGGATGCCAGTCCGGCCACCTTGTCCGGCGGTGAAAAACAGCGGGTAGCCATTGCCCGTGCGGTTGTGGCCAAACCGGAATTGCTGATTGCTGATGAGCCAACCGGTAATGTCGACCCGGAAATGGGCAAAAGATTGATGCGGTTGTTTTCCGAATTGAACCGATTGGGCTCCACCGTGTTGATTGCCAGTCATGATTTAGCGCTGGTAAGGTCTATTTCGGCGGATATTTATACGATCGAGGATGGTAAATTGTCGTTCAAACCGGCCGGACCTGCCCGGAGGACCAAATGAGCACCGAGCGCAAACAAGCCCAATTATTGCCATCTGATGCCGAGCATGACGGTCCGTTGTTTTTTGTGATCGCTATTATTGTGTTTTTAGCCTCCTTGGCGGCAATTGTTGCTTTGCTTGCTGTGCAAAACGTCAATCATTGGAAACAGGCCTTACAAAGCGAAATGACCGTGCAGGTCATTTCCGGTGATCCGGCAAAAACGCAGGCTGCGGCTTCTGTTTTATTGGGCATATCGGGCGTAAAAGCCATACACGTGGCGTCTCGTGAAGAAGCAAAAAACCTGCTGGAGCCGTGGCTTGGTGCCGACAATATTCCGGATGATTTGCCGATTCCATTATTGGTTCATGTTCGCCTGACCAAGAAAGACCCGGCCAGTGCGACAGGTTTATCCGAAGCGCTGGAGAGCGCAGGCATTATCGCCAGCATTGATGACCACCAACGTTGGGCCGGTGATCTGGCCCGGTCGGCTGGCATTATTCAGATCTTATCAATTACGGTGTTGGCCCTACTGGTTTCGGCTAGCATTGCGGTTACCGGCTTTGCCACCCGTTCCGGCTTGGCGGCGCGCAAAGATCTGGTCAATGTTTTGCATTTGGTCGGAGCCAGAGATCAGATCATTGCAAGGCTTTTTGGCCGAAGGTTTGTTTTGCTCGGCTTGAAAGCCGGGGCATCGGGGGCTGGTTTGGCGGCGATCAGTATAATCGTTTTGATGTTGGGCGGAGTCGGGGATGCGTCATTTATGGGGCTTTCTATCCAGCCGGGATTGGGCAGTTTTTTGCTGTTATTGCCAGTGCCGGTCATTACTGCAATGGTTGGGGGCTGGACTGCACATCGTTCGGTTTTGAACAGTTTGCGAAGGCAGGTTTGATGGTTCGAGCATTCGGGTTTTGGTTGAGTATCTCGCTGGGGGTCAATCTGGTCGCCGGGTTTGTGGCGTTTGCCATTGCCACGGAACGGATGAACGCAGCGTCCTCGCCCTCTCCGGCCAAAGGTATCGTGGTGCTGACCGGCGGTTCCGGAGAGCGAATTCGCCATGCTGCCTGGCTGTTACAAAAACAAAGCGGACAGCGTCTGTTGGTTTCCGGGGTAAACCCCAAGGTCAGCCAGCAAGACCTGTTAAACCTTTCCGGCCTATCAAAAGCCAATCTGCAATGCTGTGTTGATGTGGATGTTCAGGCCCAGAACACCATAGGAAATGCCCGGCAAATTGCTCTTTGGGCCAACGCGCATCGATATGACAGCTTGTTGGTTGTGACCTCCGGGTATCACATGCCGCGCGCTCTTCTGGAGTTACAAGCCGTTTTACCCGGCGTGCAATTACAAGCCGTTGCAGTACGAAGCAATGGCCCAGCCCGGCAGCGCATGGTTCGTAGAACCTTGGTTGAGTATGCAAAATATCTGGTGGTCCTGTTGTTTGGGTCATCTGGTTCTGCCCCAGCGGGCACCCAACAATGAACCGACTTCGTGGCATTGTTTTTCTGATCTGGATGTATGGGTTGATCCTGATCCTCGGCCTGTTGTTTTTGCCGGTTTTGGCATTGCCGATCTCGTGGGCGCGCTGGCCGGTCGATCTGTGGTTAAAAATGATGTTTTGGGGCATCCGAGTCTTACTCGGGGTACGAATTGTCGTCGAAGGACGCGAACATATTCCAGCCGGAGGCGTGTTGATCGCCTCCAAGCATCAAAGCATGTTTGATGTGTTGATCCCGTGGCAGCTTTTTTCATTCCCAGCGCTGATCCTGAAGCAGGAGCTGGCTTGGCTACCGGTGTTTGGTTGGTATGCGATGAAGTTAAAAAATGTGGCCATTGACCGAAAAGGTGGCGCGGGGGCTTTGCGAAAAATGGTTCGAGAGGCCGCAGACCGGGCGGCAAATGAGCGACAGATTTTGATTTTTCCAGAAGGAACTCGTGTTTTGCCGGGCGCTAAGGTTCCTTATAAATCAGGCGTTGCTGCGCTTTATAAGGCGATGAATGTGCCGTGTGTGCCGATCGCATTAAATTCAGGTCTGTGCTGGCCAGCGCACGGACTGAACTTTAGGCCCGGAACCATCATTGTGCGGGTTTTGCCGCCAATCGCGTCGGGACTGGATCGACACGAGTTTATGCAGCAATTGGAACATAGTATTGAAACCGCAAGCAACGAATTGTCCCAGCGCACCAGTCCAAAGCAAAACAAAATTGCCTGACCAACCTAAAATGATAACCAGTTCAAACCTGAAATACTGGTTGCTGTTTGGCAGCTTGTTTGTGTTTGTTGTGCTGTGGACCGTGTATTGGTTTATCGCGGCGAACTGGATAACCGGCAAAGCGCAAGCAAAGATCGAGAGGTATCGTACCCAAAATATCCAAATCGAAACGCAAAAAATGAACGTATCTGGCTGGCCCTATCGCTTTGCGCTCACGTTGGAAGGCACCCAAATTACGCTGCCACCCGAACAAGGCGGCGCACAGGTTTTTGTACCGGTTTTTCGATTGCATGCAATGGCTTGGAAGCTGTCGCATCTGATTGCGGAATTGCCAGAAGATATCCGTATTCGAAATCAAACGGATCAAGAATGGACCTATCATTCGACCCGGACCCGCGCTTCAATCAAAATCACCAAGGCAAAAATCAGCCGGTTTTCTTTAGAGATGATTGCGCCCCAACTATCGGATAGCAGTGACCAGCCAATATATTCAGCGCAAAATCTTGATGCCCATTTGCGGCCCGGCACCGATCCGGACAGTCGCAAATTATATGCCCGCGCCGAGCGGCCAAACTGGCCGGACATGCCGCTGCGAGACCTCCAGCAAATCGAGCTACAGGGCGAAGTTTTTTCATGGTCAGCGCTGCGCGGCGAACCGGATCTGGCGGCGTTTCGTGCCGCATCCGGGCATCTCGTTCTGGAGCGGGCTTATGCCCGAACCGAGCAGGCCTCGATCAATTTGTCCGGCACGTTTCATCTGGATAAAAACGGCTATGCCGCTGGGCCATTAAAAATCAAGATGCAGCGCCCGGCCGATCTGATTGCCGCGCTGGATCAATCCCGGTTTAATTTTGAAAAGAAAAAGGGCCTCGGTATTTTTTCTGTCTTAACCGGCGGGGTTGATGAAACAGAATTGTCGTTTCGACTAAAGAAAGGCGGCATTTACTCTGGGCCATTTCGGTTAGTTTCAACGCCACTTTTGCTCAGCTCGCCATAAATTCGGCCAAGCCCTTGGCAAAAGCTTGGTTTTCTTCGTCCAATCCAATGGTCAGGCGCAAAAACCCCGGCAAACCAAAGCCACGCATGCCTCGTAAGATCAGGCCTTTTTTCATCAAAAAATGTTCGGCAGCGTCAGCTTTTTCCGGGTCATTATTAAACCCCATGAGAATAAAGTTTCCGGCGCTGGGATAGACCCGAATGCCCGTCTTGCTGATTTCATCGGTTAGCCAAGGTCGCCACTTTTGTACGTGGGCCGCAGAGCGCGCCACAAAAGCGTTGTCTTGCAAGGCGGCAATGGCTGCGGCTTGTGCTGGTCGGTTTGCGTTAAAGGGTGAGCGTACCCGGTTTAACACGGCGGCGACTTGCTCCGAACAATAAGCCCAACCAATTCGCAATCCGGCCAATCCATATACCTTGGAGAAGGTGCGGGTAGTCAGCACGTTTTTGTGTTTGTGAACCAGTTCCATGCCAGAGGAATATGCCGGATCATCGACATATTCGGCATAGGCCGCATCAATGACAAGAAGCACATCTTCGGGCAATCCGGCATGCAGACGATAGAGGTCATTTTTTGGCATCATATAGCCGGTTGGGTTGTTGGGATTTGCCACAAAAACAAGGCGGGTGCGTTTGGTCACCGCAGCCAGCATACGCGAAACATTGGCGCATAAATCATCTTCCGGCACCATGATTGGAACCGCCTCGTTTTGCAGGGCGATGAGCTTGTAACTCAAAAACCCATGGGCTGAAAACAACACTTCATCCCCGGGGCGCAAATACGAACGACCTAGCAATTGCAGCAATTCATCTGAGCCACAGCCACAGACAATCTGGTCTACAGGCAGATCATGTTTGGCAGCCAAGGCTTCACGCAATCGAAGTGCGCCACCGTCTGGGTAGCGCTCCAGCCGAGCCGTTTCTTCGATCAAGGCATCAATGGCCGATTGCGGCGCACCGAAACAATTTTCATTGGAAGACAGTTTGATCGGTGCGGCAAATCCTGGGGCATCGGCTACGCCACCGCGATAGGCCATAATATCGAGTAAGCCAGAGCGGGGTTCAGGTTGATGGGTCATTGGTTTATCCAATTTGCAAAGGCGGATAGAAACTGCCGATAGAAATAGGCTGATCCAGTTTGTGGGACAAGCCAGTTCCGGGTGCGTCAGATTGTGCCGTAGGTTGTGCCGTTTCAAACAAAACCAATCCGTCGCTACGGGCCAGCACAACGGCATCAGTCGGCAATTCGTCAGTCTGATTTTGAACGACCCAATTGATTTTTCCTTCCTGATAAACGGCGGGACCCATGCTGACGCAACAAGCGCCATACTGGTTTGGGGGCCATTTCGGCAGGCAGGTTTGAATGCGTAATGCTGGACCGGGACGAACCAGCTCGCGCCACCAGGTCTGATCCGGGCCGGGCAGGGGTAAAACCGCAATAGCACCGGGGGTTTCAGCGGTTTGAGCCCGCCAATTCTTGATGTCGAGTTTCTGGGTTGGGGAAGCAGGAAAGGCAAGTTTGGCCAAGGTTTCCTGTTCTGGATTGCGGCACAACAAAACCAACGGGCCTTGGGTCATCAATGAACAGGTGATCAGGGCGCTCCACATAGAGACCAAGGTGCTGGCTGGAAAGGTATCGGATTTTCGATTGAGCAAGCGTTGCAGTAGCGCATGTTCACGGGCCGGGTCCCACGCGGCTCTACCGGCGGGTTTTAAGGCGCGCAGACTTTTGGCCAAGGCCAATCGCTGGTCGATCAATGATAACATCTGATTATCAAGGGCATCAATGGCGCGGCGGGTGCTGGCAAGATCGTCTTTGGGGTTAGTCATGAGGGTGGCTCCGGGCAAAAAACCGGGCGAATCTGCCGCGCCCTAGGGTCTATCATGCGGACTTTTTGCGCTTCAACCAACAGCACACCCCCAAAAAACGGCCAGAAAACCTCTCCGGTACGTTCCCAGGCCCGAACGCCTGTTGGTGCGGCAAACCAATTGTGTGGTGGGGCAAACAGAGCTTGGGTTCGCGCCGTGGGCTTTAATCCGGCTTGCTCCAACAATTGGCTCAACTGGAAGTTTGAATAGGCTCTTCCGTGGCCAAACGGTGAGCTGGCGCTGGCTGACCATAACCCCATCCGGTGCGGCACAATCAGGGCTAGCCGCCCACCCGCCGCCAACGCTCGTGTGGTTTGTTGTAAAAACCGGCTGGGGTCGGAAACTTCTTCGAGGCAATGGGTTATTAAAATTCGGTCAAAGCTATTTTCAGCAAACGGTAAGCTAAGTGGATCAACCAAGGTGGATTGAACTGGGCCAGTTGCGGGCCATTGCTCGACACCTTGGCGAGATGGCATGGCATTGACCAGGCGGCGCGGTTGCCCATCCCACATCGGTAGCAAGGCAGAGCCATAGCCTAAGGATAAAACATCGCGGCCGGAAAGGTCGGGCCACAAAGCGCCCAAGCGACGAGAGATGCACAATCGTGTCATTTCACCAAGACGGGTTTGGTAAAATTTGCTTAACTCGCGAACATCAGGTTGCATGCTTTGATCCTTGTGAAACCAAACATGCCCAAACCACCACCAATTGCCAAGGAAAACAAATGCTCGAAGTTGTACAAATACCCTGCCTTTCGGATAATTACGGGTTTCTGGTCCATGATCCGGCATCCGGCCAGACCATCAGTATAGACAGCCCGGATGCCGATGCGATCACCCGAATGCTTGAGACAAAAGGCTGGTCACTAACTGCGATCTGGAACACCCACCATCATTTTGATCATGCTGGTGGAAATGCGGCGCTGGTGGCGCGTTGGAATTGTCAGGTGATCGCACCAAAGGGTGATGCCAAATACATCCAAAATGCTGATCGGTGGGTCGAAGATGGAGACGAAGTGTTTGTCGGCACCATAAAAGCCCGAGTGCTGCATACGCCGGGACATACCATGGGCCATGTGATTTATGTGTTTGATCAACAACGAAAAGCCTTTGTTGGGGACACCTTGTTTGCGCTGGGGTGTGGGCGGTTGTTTGAAGGCGATGCCAGCAATATGTGGCCGAGTTTGCAAAAAATCAGGGACCTTTCGCCGCAAACCCTGATCTATTGCGCTCACGAATACACGGCGGATAATTTGCGGTTTGCCTTAAGCGTAGATCCTGAAAATCAGCAATTGCTGGAACGGGGCGCAGCGATTCGTCAGGCTCGTGAAAAAGATCAACCTACCGTGCCATTCTTGCTGGAAACCGACCTACAAACCAATCCGTTTTTGCGTCCCGATGCTCCGGCCATTCGGGCCAAATTGGAGATGCAAGGGGCTTCTGATGTCGAAGTTTTCGCGGAAATTCGCCGAAGAAAAGATGGGTTCTAATACCCGGCTTGCCGGTTGACCAACCCGAGTAATGGTTTTGCTTGTTCGCGTCGTTGGATGTTTTCAGCAATAAAACAAGCGGCGGATTGCGGCCTGGTTTTAGCGGCGATATGCGGGGTGACGGTGATCTTTGGGTGTGACCAAAACGGATGGTCAGTTGGTAGTGGTTCACGCTGAAAGGCATCCAGCGTGGCATGCTCGATTTGGCCGGTTTCCAGTGCATCCAGCAAAGCGCGCTCATCCAGCAACCAACCGCGTCCCGGGTTCAATATCACCGCACCTTGCGGCAGTTGAGCGATCCGGTTCGCATTGATGAGCAAGCGGGTTTCAGCGGTTAGCGGCAGCAGTAAAACCAGTATTTCAGCTTGTGCCAAGGCGCGGGATAAGTCGTCTGGCCCATGAAAACAAGTTACGTTTTCAACGATTTTTTGACTCCGGCTCCACCCCAAAACATTGAACTTTAGAGCGGCCAACGCACTGGCGCAGGCTTGACCAATTTCCCCCAAACCCAGAACCACAACAGATCGGTCGCGGGCCAAAGGTGGTCCCTCGCTGTTCCAACCCCCATCTTGGTTCAAAATATGCTGGTCCATTCCCAAATGATACCGCAAGACGTGACCGACCACCCACTCAACCATGCCATCGCGTAATTCCGACTGGATCATTCGGCTCAGCGGAATGTGCAGGGATGGATTGGTAACAACATCCTCAACGCCGGCCCACAAGCCCAAAACAGCTTTGGCCCGGGTAAACGGAGAAAAATCAGAGACGGGGCCGCCGGGGGCATAAATCAGATAATCAACTTGGCTGGGGTCGTTGCATTCGGGAGACAATTGATGCGGCAAACCAATCTCATCTAGCGCGTGGCGCAAGGGGGCTTTCCAGTTTTGCCAGAGGTCAGCCGGGGCACAAAAATACAGGTTAATCATGTGGCAAAAACGCGGCCCATGTCGGCAAAACCCTTGATCTCGATCGAGTTGCCGGAGGGATCATGAAAAAACATAGTTTTTTGTTCGCCCGGCTCGCCCTTAAAGCGCGTACTGGGCGCCAACACAAAAGCAGTTCCCGCATCAACCAAATGGTCGGCCAGTTTTTGCCAAGATACCAAGTCCAGAATGACCCCCAAATGGGGAATCGGTACTTCAAATCCGCCAACCTGACCGGTATTGCGGGTTTGAAACGGCTCGCCCAAATGCAGGGATATTTGATGACCAAAAAAATTGAAATCAACCCAGGTTTTGGTGCTGCGACCTTCGGCACACCCCAACAATTTGCCGTAAAAGGTCCGGGCTTCATCTAAGTCACGGACATTGAAGGCGAGATGAAAAATGCTCATTTTGGTTTCCGTTTCGGTTAGTGTCTGAAATGACGCATGCCGGTAAAGACCATGGCAATTCCGGCTGCATCTGCGGCGGCAATTACTTCATCATCGCGGATCGATCCGCCGGGCTGCACTACGGCAACGGCTCCGGCCTCAATTACCTCAAGCAAACCGTCGGCAAATGGGAAAAAGGCATCTGATGCTGCCACCGAACCTTGGGTGCGTGGGTGGGGCCATTTAGCAAGCACGGCGGCTTGTTCGGCTTTTTGGGTGGCAATGCGAGCCGCATCAATTCGGCTCATCTGTCCAGCCCCGATGCCGGCGGTCGAACCGCCCTTGGCATAGACAATGGTGTTGGATTTGACATGCTTGGCCACTTTCCATGCAAAGGCTAGATCGGCCAGTTGTTGCTCGGTTGGTTTGGTTTTGGTCACACACTGAAAACCAGATAGATCTTCGATTTGGCCATTATCGCGGGTCTGTACCAACAAGCCGCCGGTCAAGGATTTTACTTCTAGACCGGGCCGCGATGGGTCTGGCATCGCACCGGTCAGCAATACGCGTACATTTTTCTTCTTGGCTAACCGCTTTAACGCGGCCTCGCTGGCAGAAGGGGCGATGATCACTTCTACAAACAATTTGCAGATCGCGTCGGCGGTTTCCAGATCAATCTTCCGGTTAGCGGCGATCACCCCGCCAAAGGCCGAGACCGGATCGCAAGCCAGCGCAGCGTTCCACGCAGCTATTTGTTGTGTAGCAACCGCCACACCACACGGATTGGCGTGTTTGATGATGGCAATGGCGGCTTGTTTGTCGGCGGGAAATTCAGCGACCAGTTCAAAGGCGGCATGGGTGTCATTCAAATTATTGTAGCTGATAGCCTTGCCTTGGACTTGTTGCGCGTTGGTCACGCCGGGCTGGTTTGCGCCAGTTCGGTAAATTGCCGCTTTTTGGTGTGGATTTTCGCCATAGCGCAATTCTTCTTGCAAAACCCCGCTGAACGAACGGTATTTTGGAGAAGTTTCGCCAATTTGGGCCTGAAACCAATTGCTGATCGCCGCGTCATAATGAGCGGTGCGCGAATAGGTTTTTGCGGCCAGCCATGCCCGCAATTTTGCGCTGACTTGTCCGTCGTTGGTCTCCATTTCAGTCAAAACTTGCTGCACGTCTTCGCTGTCGGTACAGACCGCAACAAAGGCATGGTTTTTGGCTGCGGCCCGCAACATGGCCGGGCCGCCAATATCTATATTTTCAATACAAGTGGCAAAATCTGCGCCGCTGTCCCGGGTTTGTTCAAACGGATAGAGATTGACCACCAACAGATCAATCGGCTCGATGCCGTGTTGTTGCATGGACGAGATGTGATCTGGTTGATCACGCCGGGCCAGTAAACCGCCATGAATGTTTGGGTGCAGGGTTTTCACCCGGCCTTGCATCATTTCAGGAAAGCCGGTGAGTTCGGCCGCGTCCCGTACCGGCAATCCGGCAGCGCTTAAGGTCTTGGCGGTGCCTCCGGTTGAAACTAGCTCGACACCCATTGCGACCAATTGCCGGGCTTGTTCAACAATATCTGTCTTGTCGGAAACGGAGAGCAAAGCCCGCTTTATACGAATCATTGGCTCAATCCCTGTCTGGTTTCTGATGTTCGCAACGGTGTAGGGCGTTCGTTGGTTCAAGCAAGTAAATTTTAAGTACCGGGGGTGATTTGTCGCAAGGACCAACGGACGCGGTTGCTGGGTTCCTGCCCGATTCCGTTT
Organism: Robiginitomaculum sp.; assembly: GCA_002733805.1. Classification (GTDB taxonomy): domain Bacteria; phylum Pseudomonadota; class Alphaproteobacteria; order Caulobacterales; family Maricaulaceae; genus Robiginitomaculum_B. The sequence goes on from NVXG01000001.1 coordinate 140,808, forward strand.
GGATCGGCAGCGCCGCTAATTACGATCTGCAAGCTGCGCCGTGGTGGCGCACCCTCGCCCAGATACACCGATGGCTCCAGGCTTAATGGCCCGGCATCGGTTCGAAACCGCCAACCTTTGCCGCCGGGTGGCAGTAGAAGAACATCTGAGGCGCTGCGCGAAATGGAGGCCCGAACTTCGGGATGCAAATGAAACCGCACGGTAAACGGGATCGGTTGCAAATCCCGGCTTTTTTCCATGCCAACCGGATGTTCCAGACAATCTTCCCCGCGCAGATCGGTTCCCTCTCGATTGAGATATAATCGGCGATTATGTTGCAACCCATAGCGCCCGACATATTCGCGGTGAGAGGCGCTCAACCAAACGCCGCCATCATCTTCGGTGCGCCGCGCAGTCATGGGTTCTTCCCTATCAAATAAAATGGGTCCAAGCAGGCTGGTGGTCAGCCCCTTCACCGGAATGCGGCTGGATGAGACATCATCAATGACCAAAGTAGAGTGGGCGGCGCTGGTTCGGCTCGGGGCGCGCCATTGGGCCCCCAAGCCGTTTGACCAACCACAATTAACAATCAAATTTTCGGCGCGGGTTCCAAAAACAAAGCTCAAGCCCCCGGCGTGTGCGTCTTGTGAATACAAACCATCCGGCGCACCGCCGCAATCGAACAATAAAACCGAACGACGGGTTTGTAAGCGTTGGTATCTGGAATGGGGAGCCAGTAAAAAGGGGGTTTCGTTTTTGACCGTGGCTGGCAAGGCGCGTCGGATGGCCGTCTTGTCGCCAACGCCGCCCCCATTGAACAAAGCCAGATCGCCGTTCATCAAGGTGCAAAACCCGACAAAGGGTTGTAATTTTTGGATGATCTTTGCAAGAAAGGGTGGCTCAATCGCTTTGTGTTGATCCAGTAATTTACGCAAAGTCTCAAGTTCCAACAGGATGCGCGATGCGGTTTCCGGGTTGCGGCTGATGTGCCCCCCATCGGACAATATTTGCTGAGCCAATTCTTTTTCAAGCAGAGTAAGGCTGGTTTTTTGTAAGCCCCTCATGCCAAACAAGCAGGTTCCGGCGCTGGACAGGGCGATGGCGACCCACAACCGTGTTTCACCCGCTTGGCAAACGGAAGCAACAGATTTTAGATGGCGTAATTGCTTGCCCAGACTATCCAGCCGGGTGCTGGTGGCGACGGCATCACCGCTGAATAGAAATTGCGAGGCGCCGAGCCAGGCCAAACAGCGTTCCGCCGTAATTGCCGGGTTCCAAGCAAAGCGGTTCCAACGGCCATATTGCCCAATCCAAGTATCCACATGGTTCCGAGCAATTTCGGCAATTCCCTCGTGCGCTTCAAATGCGGCCAAATCCTGTAGCCAGCAAAATCGGTGTAAAGAAGAGGCAAAAGCCCGGGACGGGGTTGGCTTGGTCCACGCATCAGAAATGTTAGAGAAAAATAATCTTTTACCGGCGAGAGTAAACAGACCTCCAGCGATTTCTTCGCCGAGCGCCGAGTCTGGTGTGAACGGGCGTGTTGGCCATGGTTTTTGCAAGAGGGGCGCCGAGCCAGAAAAAACCACGGAGCGGTAAATGGGCATGGCATGGCATTCGTCGCTGGCCGCTTGGCGCACACGCAAAACGGCACCCTGAAAATAGTCTGCCAAACTGGGCTTGCTCATGTCCCGATGGTTCCGCCGTGCCAAGGGCGGGGTTTCCGCCAATACGGGTGAGATACTAAAGCTGAAACCTTAAAATGAAAAGCACCGGGCCGAGGGTTAATCGAGCCGGCGTATTCAAATTTTGGTGGTTTGTGACTTAATACCCGGCTTGGGTGTTTTTTGGGATCACCCGGGCGCGCGCGCCATATTCCACCCAGACTGGTGTGCCATTGGCAATTGGCACATTGCCGCCTTGGGTAATGGTCAGGTATTCACCATCGCGGTCAAGCTGGACCGTGTAGGCAAAACCGTCGCGCTGGGTTGCACCTTTTTCAATAGCAGAGCCTGCTAGGCCACCAAGAATGGCTCCGAAAATAGCGCCGACCGCGCGGCCCGTATCGTCTCCACCAAGTTCAGATCCAGCCAAGCCGCCAATGGCCGCGCCACCAACTGTGCCGACACCGCTCTGGGTGCCTTCGATCCGAATGGCTCGTGACGAGACAACAATTCCCGAATCCGAACGGGAAATTTCGCCGATACTGCTGCGATTATAGTCATTGGCGCCAAGGTCAGATGCGCAAGCTCCGAGTAATAAAACCGAAGAAAGCGTAGCCGCACCAAGTGCGCGATGAAAAGAGATTTGATTCAACATGGGTTTTCCTATGCGTGCATTACAGGTTTCAGCCCCCGATCCTGTATAGATAATTGATCAATTCTGAACAAGCGCTGAACACACTTAAATCTGACTGAGATCAGACCTTGCGGAACCGCGCAATAAAAAAGGCATCGACACCGCCTTGCTCCAGCAGGGAGCCGGGGGGAATTCGGACCATGCCGTCTTTTAAAAACTCACTGGCAAACCCGGCTTGTTTTTGTGAAATGGGGTCCAGCTTCAGGTCGCTGCCCTCTAACAATTTGGTGACAACGTCTTCGCCCTCTTGGGGTTCGGCCGAGCAAACACAATACACCATGCGCCCGCCGGGCTTGAGTAGGCGTTCGGCTTGCTGGGCCAGCAGCAATTGATTGGCCGTCAGTTCATCCAGATCGCTGGCCCGGTGGTTGTAATGTACATCCGGGTGATGGCGAAACACGCCGGTAGCAGAACATGGCGCGTCGAGCAGAACGGCGTCAAATTGGGTTTCAGAGGTCCATTTACGCGCATCGGCACAAACCAGCTTGGCCGGTAATTTGGTTCGCTTTAGGTTTTCCTCGACCCGGATCATACGGGCTTTTTTATTATCCAATGCGGTCACACTGGCACCTGCTGCAGCCATTTGCATGGTTTTTCCGCCGGGGGCGGCACACAGATCCAATATATTTTCTTTTGGTTTTGGGGCTAGAATGTGGACTGGCAAGGCCGCGCCCAGATCCTGAACGATCCAGCCGCCTTCATCATACCCATCGAATTTCTCAATCCGACCACGACTGGAGAGGCGAACGGTCTGGGTTCCCAGTTTTTGGCCTTCCAGTCGCTTGGTCCATTGTTCAACATCTTTGAACACGCTCAAGTCGGCAAATGGAGCCTCTGACATGGATTGGGCGGCGCGTTCTCGCGTACCATCGCCATACAGCTTATCCCAATTTTCGCCGGGCCAGTCCGGGATGTTCAAAACAAGCGGGACATCGGCCAGCAATTGTTGTTGCTCGCGGGTTACCCGCCGGAACAGTGCGTTGATCAATCCTTTATAGGGACGCGCCGCGCGCCAACGGCCAGCCAGCTCAACAAAGGAATGGACCACGCCATGCGCTGCCGAGCGCAAAAACAACAATTCTGCGATTCCAGCCCGCAAAATTTGTCGAGCCGTTTTTGCTTGTCTGGGCAGGGGTTTGGCTAATAATGTATCGATGACAGCATCGACTTGACCCAAGCGGCGCAAGGTGGTGCCGGTAATGGCTCGGGTCAGCGCCCGATCTTTGACGGGTAACGCCAAAAACCCTTTATCACCGGCAAAAAAATGATCCAGCGGCAAGTGGCGTACAAACACCCATTCCAAAGCGCGCACCGCGCAACCACGCGGGTCAGGGGGATAGGGTTTGTCGTTGTTTTTTGTCATGCAGGGTCCATACTCGCCCCGGCTTGGGTCTGTAAAGCCGCCAAGTGCATGCTTGCCCACGAGAGTGCAAAAAAATGAACCCGAAGACGAAGAGCAAAAACACCGCCAAAGATGACGGTTCAGCCAAGATTCGCAGGCAACAAGCAGCAGTTCGCGCTTTGGCCGAAGCGCAAGAGCGGCGCGATGCTGCTGAAAAGAAAAAGCAAATGCCAAGTGAGACCGGCGGTCCGCGCGGCATTGAGCCAACCCGTTATGGGGATTGGGAGCGCAAAGGCATTACCAGCGATTTTTGAGTAGACTCCAATGGCGTGTGGGAATTCTCCTTTTTGGGACAGGCGTTTCGGCATGGGCTTTGCGTGACGTAGCTTGTCATGTCCTGTTTTGGGAAAAGGAAAGCGTCATGGGTTCGTTGAAATTGATTGCCGGAATAGTTTTACTGCCTGTCATGGGATTGAGCGGCGGGGCCGCTTTGGCTGGAACCAGCGACTTTTGTCTGACCGGAACAACCAGCGCCAATGCACAAAGCATCAATTGTGCTTCACGGTGGATTGCTGCCAATGGTCAGCAATTGGGACCGGTGGCTGATCCACGCAATACACCAAGAACGCCATACAACGGCTCTCGTTCGGTTTGGTCGAACACGACCGCTAATAACCAAGTTTTACTGGGTGGCACGGTTCATTCAACCGCTAGTCATACCACAAGCCGCGCGCCGGTCTGGACCAGCCAGCCACCGGTTACCTCACATCATGATGCAAAAAACACCGCACACAGCACGCATTACCGCGCAGGGTCGTTTGCGGCTGGTGAGCCAACTATTTTACAACATGTTCCCCAAGCCCATGTCGGGCAGGTTCTGGTTACCAGAGGCGCCGGACACAACACGCTTTATGATGGTCATTGGGGATATGGATATGGGGCGACAAGCTATGCCGCACCGACGCATCCCGCGCCGACACCATATACACAGCCAGTGATTTCCAGCGGAACGTATTCCAGTGGATATTCCGGTGGGTACAGTGCCCAAAGTGCCCACCACTCCTATTCGTCTGGCGGTTCAGCCTGTTTTACGTTGGGACCAAACGGGCAGAACATCAGCGTGACTTGTCCTGTGGCATCGGCCAACATGCAGGGCTGGACGCAAACATCTGCCAGCTATCCCGTTTCTATTGTTCAACATGCTTCGGCTTCGGCATCCGCATCCGCTTCGGCATCCGCGTCAGTTGCGACGGCTTCCGTCAACAATTTCTACTCTACCTTGAACGGCGGCGTTGGGTCAGGGGGAATCATATATTCGGGCGGCGGTGGCGGCGGTGCCTTTGGCTCTTCCGGTTCGACCAGCGTGTTTGGTCGTTCACCGATCATTCGCATGCGCTCGCACAATCGGGGTAGAGGCAAGAAGATGCACGGTTGCGATTGTGGCGGCATGGGTGGCGGCATGATGGGCGGCGGCGGAATGGGTGGCGGAGGTGGCGACTAAACCGCAAACGCCTTTTTCAACACTGAACGCGAAAAGAAACAGCGCTCCGGGTTTGCTCGGGGCGTTTGCTTTTGTGTTATTAATAGGATATTAATCCTAACAACAGCAATCTATTCCGATCAACCTATGAGAGTGTTATTTTACATCTTCGCGGTATCAGGGTTATTGGGCTTCCCTGTTTTTGCGGCGGATCGGGTACAAGGACCGATCTATGCCGAAGTGTTGCGCGTGGTGGATGGCGATACTCTGGCGGTTCGTGCCCTGATCTGGCCGGGGCATCGGGTTGAGGTAAAGGTCCGGTTGGCCCGGATCAACGCACCAGAGCTATATCGGCCCGCTTGCGAGAAAGAGCGGGATCTGGCCCGGATTGCCACCCAGTTTGTGCAGACAAAAATTGACGAAACCAATGCCAGAAATGTAGAGCTGCAGAATGTCCGGTTTGGCAAATATGCTGGCCGGGTTGTCGCCGATATTCGATTGTTGGCCGGTGAAGATTTGGGTGATTTACTCTTGGCCGCAGGCTTGGCCCACGGGCAAAAAGATCGATCCGGTTGGTGCGATTTTGTAAACTAGTTCTGACCCTCGTCCGGGGCAGGCGTTTTGTCCTTGAACCGGCAGACATCGGATACCCGGCATAACCAGCACCGGGGCTTTCTGGCCAGACAGGTATAACGCCCATGCAGGATCAGCCAATGGTGGGCGTGTTGCAGGTATTCAGGCGGGGTCACCCGCATCAACACGTCTTCAACCTGATCCGGATTTTTGCCTGGGGCCATTCCGGTGCGATTACCCACCCGAAAAATATGGGTATCTACCGCAATGGTCGGTTGGCCAAAGGCAACGTTTAGCACCACGTTTGCGGTTTTCCGACCCACCCCCGGCAAAGAGATCAGCTCTTCACGGGTTTGCGGAACTTCGCCGCCAAACTCTTCCAGCAATTTATTCGATAGGCCGATCACGTTTTTAGCTTTATTGCGAAACAGCCCGATGGTTTTGATCATATCGCGAACTTTATCTTCGCCCAAGGCCAGCATGTCTTTGGGATTGTCGGCCAAGGCGAATAAGGCCTTGGTTGCTTTGTTGACCCCGACATCGGTTGCTTGGGCTGAAAGCGCCACGGCTACCACCAAAGTATATGGGTTTGAATAATTCAGCTCGGTTTTTGGGTGCGGGTCCAATTCCTGCAAATGGGCATAAATCGTCGCGATTTTTGCCCGTGAAATGGGCCGTTGTTGTTTTGCTGGTGTTTTTATCAAACCAAACCCCTTTTTTGCCAAGCCGGTTTTCGGGTGGCGGCGAATCCTATTGCATTGCTATAGCTATCAAATGACAAATTTGAAAACATTGCAAACCGCCCAGACAGATTATGAACGGGTAACCAAGGCGCTGGCGTATCTTGACGAGAATTGGCGGGACCGGCCAGATCTGGCCAAGCTGGCAGCCCATTGCGGACTTGGCGTTCACCATTTCCACCGGGTTTTTGCGCGCTGGACCGGCACGTCAGCCAAACGATTGGTCGATGCGCTGGCCCATGATGATGCAAGAGCCTCTCTTTTGCGTGGAACCAGCGTTCTGGACGCAGCGCTGGATGCCGGACTGTCCGGACCATCCAGACTGCATGATTTGTTTCTGGCCTTTGAGGCGGTGACGCCAGGGGATGCCAAACGGCGCGGTGCCGGATTACGCTTTGAGTGGGGGGCGGCCCCAACTCCATTTGGCATGGGTATGTTTCTCATTTCGCCGCGCGGGTTGTCGGCGTTAGGATTTGTTGATCCCGGAGACGAGGCTTTGGGGCTTGCTGATTTCGAGCAACGCTTTCCAGCCGCCGAGTTTACCCGCAATGACCAGATTGCTGCCCACTGGGCCAAACAGATATTTGAGGAACATGCCCGGATGCCACTGGCGTTATATGGCACCGATTGGCAAAGGCAGGTCTGGCGCGCTTTGCTGACCATTCCACCGGGCCGCACCGTAACCTACGGCCAATTGGCAGCGCGTCTGGGCGATGCAAAAGCTGCCAGAGCGGTGGGTACCGCTGTGGGTCGCAATCCGGTTTCATGGCTCATCCCTTGTCATCGGGTGTTGGGTAAAGACGGTCGGCTGACCGGCTATCATTGGGGCGTGGACCGCAAGCGATCAATGCTGGCATGGGAAGGCGCAAACGGATAAGCTGTCTCTTTGGTTTCAAAACGAGGTACTTTTTATGAATACCGGACCGATGATCGCCCTTGGGCTGATTGCGCTTATTCTAATTGTTGGAATAATCCGAACCTTGGTTGGGTATTGGGTGGTGCACCGCGATGCCGCCGAAGAATGGCTGGTGTTTCAAACCAACAATTCAAAACAAGCCGACAAAACCAGCGAAGAACAGTTTACGCAAGCCTACACACGGGCGCATTCTCCGCGTGGTTTGGCCTTTGCCACCGGCGCGTTGGCCGTTGCTGCGTTGGTCACCCCGCTCGCGGTCATGGCACTGACCTTTATCTATGCCAATGTCATTGTGCAGGAAGTCGATCCAAACGCGCCGATCGCCACCACGATTGCCGAAGAGGTACGTCGACAATTACGCACCGATGGGCCGTTGGTTTATTCGTTTTTTTTGTTTTTTGGGTTGATAGGCAGTTGGGGTGGTGTGGCCTATGTGACGGCCCGGTTATTCTATCGGGATGATACGGCACCCATCGAAGAAAATTTGCGAAAAATTCGCGGTGATGCGCCACTGTCAACCGGCAAGGCTGGGCGAAAACGGCCAAGTTGGTCGCCGTTGGTTCGTGGCGATGCCGGTCTGACGCTCGATAAAAACCTGAGCAAACCCAAAAAAGGAAAAGAAAACTGATGGAGTTTTTGCACACCATGGTGCGGGTCAGCGACGTGGATGCATCGTTGGCTTTTTATTGTGATGGCTTGGGCTTGGCCGAATTGCGCCGGGTCGACAATGAGGCCGGTCGTTTTACGTTGATTTTTTTGGCCAGCCCCGCCGATTGTGATCGGTATACAGGCAAGGAACAAGGCTTGGTGGCCGGTTTGCCGATGGTTGAACTGACCCACAATTGGGATGATGAGCCATATTCCGGCGGCCGAAATTTTGGCCACTTGGCCTATTCGGTGGAAAATATTTATCAGCTTTGTGCCCATTTGCAGGAATTGGGTATTACGATTAACCGCCCACCGCGTGATGGGCGGATGGCTTTTGTGCGCTCTCCGGACGGGATCTCGGTCGAGCTTTTGCAAAAGGGCAAACCGTTGGACCCAGCGGAGCCATGGGCCAGCATGGAAAATATTGGCGAGTGGTAATCTTAGCGACCTAAAACGTCACTCATTCGGTAAAGCCCGGGAGCCTTTCCCGCTAACCAACGCGCCGCAACCAGCCCACCTTCGGCAAATACTGAACGACGTAATGCGGTATGACCCAGCACTACTTTTTCGCTAGTATTGGTAAAAAGTACTTCGTGCCGACCGATTTCATCGCCTTTACGAACCGAAATAATGGAGATGGTTTGTGCCGCGTCAGAGTTTGATTTTTCTGGATAAAGCACTGTTTCTACCGGCATTTCTTTGCCGACCCCATCCATTATGGCCTGCGCCAACATTAGAGCCGTGCCGGAGGGGTAATCTCTCTTACCGGTGTGATGAATGTCCTTGATCTGGACGGTCCAGGTAGGTCCAAGCGCTTTGGCGGTTTGTTTGACTTGTTGCAAAAGCTGATTAATGCCGATCGAAAAATTGCCGGTTTGCAAAACGGGGATGGTCATTGCGGCGGCTTTGATCTGCTGGTTTTGCTGATCTGAAAATCCGGTTACGCCAATAATTATCGGCTTGTTCAAGCGAACACATTCAGCCAAATGTGCCACCACACCGTCGCAAGTCGAGACATCCAGCATCAAATCAAAGTCGGGAGTGGTGCTCGAAAATTGATCGTTTCGACCCATTCCGGCGGTAAGCAGCAGATCGATTTGATCTGCAATGATTTTGCTGATCTCAGATCCTAACCGGCCACCGGGTCCGCCAAGAATGATCCGTAGTGGATTTGCCGACATGCTTGGACCTTGTTATTTGTGGTGAAAGGGCACCCAAGCACAAGAAGGGAGTTTTCGCAAACTCAAGTGTTGGGTGGGCGCAACATCAGCCAGAGAGGTGAACAAGACCCGCCCGGCTCGAACTGCTCCAACACCTCAAAACCTAATTTGCGATAAAAGGGTAGATTGCGCGCTTTGGAGTTTTCCAGATAAGCTGGCAAACCATGCTCATCGCAATGCTGCAACATGGGGGCTAAGACCTTGCCACCCAGCCCTTTGCCCTGAAAGCCGTCGCGCACCGCAATTGCAAACAGATAAACGTGCGGAATATTCGGGTGTTTTTTTTCGAGCCGGGCATCGAGCTTTAAGGTGCGGAGCACCGAGCCCGGGCCGCCATGGCGCAAAATGGAACTGGCAATTTTTAAGGTGGGAACCAATGGCAATTGTTTGTTGCCCCCGGCATGCAACCAAAGGCATGCAGCCGCATCTTGCCCGGCGACGGGAAGAAGAGCGCCCCTTCCTTTTTGAAGGTACAATTGGTCAGCTAGGGTTTGGAATATAAATTTTTGTGGTTTTGGAGAGCCAAACGTCCAGTTCATTACCGGATCATCAGCAAAGCCATCGGCCAGCACATCAGCCAAACGGTGTGAAAAATCAGGTGGGGCGGGGATATTGGTCATGGCGGCGAGCATACCAAATAGGTCTCGTTCGTCGAGACTCAGTTTTCGCCGGTAACTTGATCCCAGAACCCTTTGGCTTTTTCAAAAAAGCTAGTGTGTTCCGGATGGCTTTCTGGACAGCACTCTTCGCGAAATTCTTCGAGCAGCTCTTTTTGCCGGGCGTTCAAATTACGTGGGGTTTCCACATACAGCTCGACAATCATGTCGCCGCGCCCCTGCCTGCGCAGACGGCTCATTCCAAGACCGCGCAGGCGCAAGCGTTTGCCGGTTTGCGCCCCGGCCGAAATATTGACCCGCTTGCGGCCACCATCAATGGTTGGCATTTCGATATCACCGCCCAATGCGGCCACGGCCATCGGGGTGGGCGCGCGGCAGTATAAATCAGCCCCTTCGCGTTCAAACAAGGCGTGAGGGCGAACCGAAACAAAGATATAAAGATCACCCGGTGGGCCGCTTCTGGTCCCGGCAGCGCCTTCACCAGATAACCGGATGCGGGTGCCGTCTTCGACCCCGGCCGGGATGGTAACCGATAGTTCGCGCCTTGTGGCTTGTGTGCCCACGCCATCACACCCGGTGCAGGGTGATTTTACTGTGGTGCCTTGTCCGCCACAGGCCCGGCAATGTTGTTCCATGGTGAAAAAACCTTGGCGCATTCGAACCCGTCCATGGCCCTGACAGGTTGAACAGGTTTCAATCTCGGTGCCGGGTTCTGCGCCAGACCCTTCGCATTCTTCGCAGGTTTTGGTGGTGGGTATCTTGATGTTGACTTCTTTGCCGGCAAACGCGTCTTCCAGATTAATTTCCAGCGGGTAGCGCAAGTCAGCGCCACGGGCCGGGCCGGAATTACTGCGTTGACCGCCGCCAAACACATCGCCAAAAGCATCGCCAAATACTTGTTCAAAAATATCTGAAAAATCGGCGGACTGTCCGCCGCCAAAGCCACCGCCACCGGCGCGCGAACCATCAACGCCAGCATGGCCAAACCGGTCATAGGCCGCCCGTTTTTGCTCGTCGGACAACACACCATAGGCTTCGGATACGATTTTGAAGTTTTGTTCGGCGTCGGCATTATCCGGGTTTCGATCCGGATGATATTGCATGGCCAGCTTGCGATAGGCGCTTTTTAAGGTTTTGCCATCCGAAGTTTTGGAGACTCCCAGCGTTTCATAATAACAGGCCTTGGCAGTGCTCATTTTGTTTCCCCGGGGTCCGGACTTAAGCAAAACAACAAAGAGGCCAGACCGTTTGTCGGTCGGCCTCTTCGCTGTTCAGTGGATGGTTCATGCGTCTTGTTTGTTGTCGTCTTCTTCTTCTTCGACTTCTTCAAACTCGGCATCGACCACATCTTCATCGGCGGCGGGTTCACCGTCCATGCTTTCCGTTTCGGCCTTGCTTTGGGCATACATCGCTTCGCCCAACTTCATGGAGGCTTGAGCCAAGGCTTGCGCTTTGGTCGAGATGGCTTCTGCGTCTTCGCCTTCCAGCTCGGATTTCAGATCATCAATGGCCGCTTCAATCGCGGTTTTGTCGTCACCCTCGATTTTGTCGCCAAATTCTTCCATCTGCTTTTCAGTCTGGTGAAGCAGGGCTTCGGCCTGATTTTTGGCCTCAACCGATTCGCGACGTTTTTTGTCTTCCTCGGCGTGGGTTTCTGCTTCCTTGACCATTTTATCGATGTCGGCATCGCTCAAACCGCCAGAGGCTTGAATGCGGATGGTTTGCTCTTTGCCGGTGGCCTGATCTTTGGCCCCAACTGAAACAATCCCGTTGGCATCAATATCAAAGCTGACTTCGATTTGTGGTACACCGCGTGGTGAGGGTGGGATCCCGACCAAATCGAACTGACCCAGAACTTTATTGTCACTGGCCATTTCGCGTTCGCCTTGAAACACCCGAATGGTTACGGCGCTTTGATTGTCATCGGCGGTGGAAAAGGTTTGTGATTTTTTGGTTGGAATGGTCGTGTTGCGATCAATCAACCGGGTAAATACGCCGCCTAAGGTTTCAATGCCCAGCGACAATGGTGTGACATCGAGCAACAACACGTCTTTGACGTCGCCCTGCAACACACCGGCCTGAATGGCTGCGCCCATGGCAACCACTTCGTCGGGATTCACGCCTTTGTGTGGCTCACGACCGAAGAATTTGGTGACGGTTTCTTGTACCTTTGGCATGCGGGTCATCCCGCCAACCAACACCACTTCATCAATGTCGCTGGCTTTCAACCCGGCATCTTTTAAGGCTTTTTTGCAAGGATCAATGGTTTTGGCTATCAGATCCCCGACTAGGCTCTCCAGTTTGGCCCGGCTCAATTTCATGGTCAGGTGTTTTGGACCAGAAGCATCTGCGGTGATAAACGGCAGATTGACTTCATATTGGCTGGAACTGGACAGTTCTTTTTTGGCTTTTTCAGCTTCTTCGCGCAGCCGCTGGATGGCCAGCTTGTCTTTGCGTAGATCAACGCCGTGTTCTTTTTTGAACTCAGTGGCCAGATAATCCACGATGCGAACATCAAAATCTTCACCGCCCAAGAAAGTATCGCCATTGGTGGCCTTTACTTCAAATACGCCATCACCAATTTCAAGGATGGAGACATCAAAGGTACCACCACCCAAATCGTAGACCGCGATGGTTTTACCGTCTTCTTTCTCAAAGCCATAGGCCAATGCGGCTGCGGTTGGCTCATTGATGATCCGCAAAATTTCCAAACCGGCAATTTTACCGGCATCTTTGGTGGCTTGGCGTTGGGCATCATTAAAATAGGCAGGAACCGTGATCACAGCTTGATCGACTTTTTGGCCCAGATAGCTCTCGGCGGTTTCTTTCATTTTTTGCAAAATGAAAGCTGAAATTTCAGATGGGGAATAATTTTTTTCCCGACCCTTGACCCAAGCGGCACCGCTTTTGTCTTTGACGATATGATACGGCACCATATCAATGTCTTTTTTGACCATCGGGTCATCCATATTGCGGCCGATTAAACGCTTGATCGCAAAAAAGGTTTGTTCTGGATTGGTTACGGCCTGACGGCGGGCGCTTTGCCCGATCAGTCGTTCGCCATCTTCGGTGAAGGCGACAACAGATGGTGTCGTGCGAGCGCCTTCTGCATTTTCCAGAACTTTTGGTTCCCGGCCGTCCATGACGGCAACGCAGGAATTGGTGGTTCCGAGGTCAATTCCGATTACTTTTCCCATACTACTCTCCTGAGCTTGCGGCAGATCAGCTTGTTACGGCCCGGTTTGGCACCGATATGGGGCTAATCCCCTTTAAAATGGTTATTTTGCCCGATAATGAGCGCTTCATGGCCGATATGGGTAGAAAAATAGAAACCGCAAGGGTTTTAGGGGTTTTTGTCGCAAGGTTTGGCTGAAACTTGTCGTTGGTCCGAAAAAATGTATGTTTTGTCCTATTGTGCTTTTCCACGCTAGAGTTTCCAACATGAATAAATTCACCCTGTTATTTGTTGGGTTGTTGTTTTCTGCGTGTGGTGCTCCTCCTGTCGATAGACAAGATGTGCGGTTTTCCGGACCTACATACTTCATGCAATCAACACTGAACCTGACTCCAGACCAATGTGGCCAATTGTGCGAAGAAGATGGTTCGGATTGTGCCGGGTGGCGCTATGAAAAACCAACGGCAGAAGAGCCTTTAGCAACCTGCGTTCTGTTGGAGAAAATAGAGGCAGAGACCTCTGATCCTTGTTGTCTTTCCGCAAAGGCAAGCCCACAACAAACGGACGATTAGAATGACCCATGCCTTGCCACAGGGTTTTCGGTATTTGCCGGGATATTTGAGCCGGACACAACAACAAAGCCTGATTGAAGCGGTGCAAGAAGCCGCCAAAGATGCTCCGTTTTTTCGGGGTAAAATGCCGCGAACCGGAACGCCCTTGAGCACATTGGGCAGCAATTTTGGTCCGCTGGGTTGGGTATCGGCCAAAACGGGGTATCGCTATTGCGAAACCCATCCGGGCACGGACCAGCCTTGGCCACCCATGCCGCCCAAATTAGTGGACCTTTGGGAGGATGTGGCCGATTGGCCAGCTGCTCCGCAAGCCTGTCTGATCAACTGGTACCGGGAAGGCGCAAAGCTTGGCCTACACGTGGATGCTGACGAAGATGCGCGCGATGCGCCGGTGGTTTCGGTATCCTTGGGCGATCAGGCGCTTTATCGGTTGGGCGGCCTGAACCGAAAAGACCCAACCCGCTCGTTCAAGCTGTCCTCGGGAGATGTCGTCGTGTTGGGCGGCGCCTCACGGCGTTGCTTTCACGGAATTGATCGAATTTATCCGGGTACATCAACCTTGGTGCCCAAAGGTGGGCGGATCAATCTGACGATGCGGGTGGTTCGGTAGTTAGGGCGCATGGCCTAACAGGGCAAAGGTCCAGTTCAAAACTGAACCTTTGCACATAAAGTTGGTTATTCGTCAGTATCGGATGGATTATCGAGCACATTGGCCTCAATCACCTCATGGGCGGCTTTCCATTTCATGGCCATCAGCACCCGGTTATAACCAGATGGATGATCAAAAAATAAAATCTCTTCCCATTTGCCGGGGCGCATTTTGCGGTATTCGCCCAACATCATATCAACTTCTGCATTGCCGTCTGGTTCTTGCGAAGCGTTTAAGCCAAAAATATCCGCCTCTACCTCATTGGATCGAATGATCGAATTGGTAACGGGTGTTGTGATGAAAAAGTACACCGACAACACGGCGAAAAATAGCGGCAAACCGGCAATATCGCCGATCGGACCAATGCCCCAAGCAGAGCCCCATCGGCGTTGAACCCATCCATACATAGAATGGGTAAACACATAGCCGAAGAAAATTACCAATCCAAAATTGACCAGCATCTCGTAAATATGGCCCAACGCATAGTGACCGATCTCATGACCCATGACTGATTTTACGGCTTCGGGTGACACCCGCTCGAGCAGGGTGTCAGACAGTGAAATGCGAGTGGTCCCCATAAACCCGGAAACATTAGCTGTGACCCGGTCGGTCTGTTTGGAAATATTGAAAACATAGACATTGTCAGCCGGTACGCCATTGGCTTCGGCCATGGCCAGAATTTCCGTTTTAAGCGGCCCTTCTTCCATAGGCGTATAGTCATTAAACAGGGGAGAAATATAAACCGGTGCGGCCATGATCATCAAAGCCATAAAGCTGATGGTTGCGCCAGCGCCCCACCAGCGCCAAGCCGCGCCCAACTTACGGATCAGAGCAAACAGACCCCAAACCGCCAGCATACTAAGCGCTAGGTCAACTAAAAACGCGATCATTTGTTCACCAAACCAATCGCCTAATGTCTGGTTCATCAGGTCATATTGCTGTTCCCTGAAAAAATCCTGATACACGGTCATCGGTAAAACCAGCAGGGTGGTGATCAACACATACAGTCCGATATAGGACGGGCTAACCAGCCAGCGCGGCACTTTGCCCGAAACATAATCGCGCATCCGTGCAGACCGTTTGCCTGTCAGCAAAACCCAGGCCACGGCAAGTGAGATCAAAAAATTCCATAATTGCAGCCAGTACCCACCAACAAAATAACCGTTCGACCGGGCAATTTGCTCGGCGGTCATGGTGTTCATCCAGGTTTCAGTGGCCGCAAAAGGATCGGTTGCAGCAATCGCTGCAATGGTTGCAAGTGTCATGGTTTACCCCTTGTCTGACACGCCCCCAAGCGCTCCATCATCCTAGAACAAAATTTGTTGAATGTGCAAGGTCAGTCGCTAACCGGGGTTGTTACGATTTTGGCAAAATGGTTTTTTAGCGCAAACGGGTAAGTTAGATACGAACTTCGCCAATGCGGGTTTATTTCATCAAGCACCAATGCCTCGGCTGCGCCGATGGAGTAAAATAGGACTCGTTGATGGCGCATCGGCTCCGGGTCGGATAGCACTTGCAAAACCCGTCTTCGTAAGTTTGCAGCCAATGCAGCAAAATCATGGGGGGTATCGCCAATTTGAACGGTGCTGCCTGCCGCAAACTCAGCCATGGCCAACTCGGTGTAGCGCGCCACGCCCTCCTGCCACAATTGAAACTCCAGATAGGTTTGGTCCGGGTCGGACAAATGCGATAAAAGTTCTGTCCGATTGGTGGCGTACGCTTGTGCCAGATGCAGCCGGGTTTTGCGGTCTGGTTGGCGCAGGATTTCGGCCAATTGACGGCTTAATGTGGTCAACACTTTCGCAGGTACTGGATTGGAATACGAAAAAGGATCGGTCTGATCAGGCCTGTTTTGAAATCTAAGTCGCGACATTTGGTATTGGTGAAAATGTTCATGCCAGAGCGTGGCCAACCAGGCGGCGGGGTTGTCTTCAAGTGATTGCGGCTCGCCCATCACAATGGTCGGGCCAGAACCATCAAGGTGTAGGGTCACTTGGGTTTTTGGGGAAAACTGACCCGGTTTCCTGATGTAGACCGGGCAAGAGGTTTCCGGGTCAAAGCGCCATGGCTCAAACCCATCGGGCCGGTTTTTTGCACAAAACAGAAGCTCCTGCTGCTGGGTGACCAGCAATACGTCAAACCGGGTCTGGCTGAAACCGGGCCAAAGCTGGTTGCCATAACGCTGGGCGATCTGGCGGCCTTCGGCTAACAGCGCCGTGGTCTGGTTGGTTTGCGCCAAGACAATTGTTGGTAACGATAGGTTGGCAAGGGCCAGCATCGACCAGAACAAAACATGCCGCAGGGCGCCCAATGAAATTACGCCTTAGTGTCAATCGTGCTGCCCGGCTTTGCTTCCGGGTCAGGCGGTGTGCTTTCAGCCCCTGTCTGGGATGGTGAGCCGGTCGAGACTGCAACCATTGCTGCGCGCAACACCCGATCGCCAATGGTGTATCCATGTTGAACCACTTCAGCGACGGTCCCATTGGGGTGCTCGGTCGATGGAATTTGGGCAATGGCCTGATGTAAATTATGATCAAACTTCTCACCCTTTGGGTTGATCCGTTTGATCCCGTGCCGTTCCAATGCGGTTTGCAAGGATTTTTGGGTCATATCGACACCTTCAACCAATTGAGTCATTCGATCGGAGGCATCCAGACGAGCTTCTGCTGGTACGGTCTCCAGCGCTCGGTATAGATTGTCGGCGACACTCAGCATATCTTCAGCAAATCTTGAAACGCCATATTTTCGAGCGTCTTGCTCGGCCCGCTCTGAGCGCTTGCGTACGTTTTCCAGCTCAGCCGCCAGACGCAATATCCGGTCACGGGATTCAGCCAAATCAGCCTCAAGACGAACAATTGAGTCCTGTTCCTGTTCCGCATTCGGAGCCTCCTCTGCCTCATCATTCTGATTGGCTGGGGCGTTCTCTTCAGGAGGTTGTTGATCGGTCATGTCTCGTTTTTCCATCACTTAGTTGTCGTCCGGCGCATCAAAAACCCCAGAGCCTGCGCGGTGTAATCCACCATCGGAATAACCCGGGCATAATTGATCCGGGTCGGGCCAATGACGCCGATAGCGCCCAGAACCCGGCCGCTGGCATTCATATAGGGTGCCGTGACCACACTTGAACCCGACAAACTGAATAAAGGGTTTTCTGCGCCGATATATATCTTGACCCCGGGAGCTTTACCAGCCTCATCCAGCAGGGAAATCAGTTCCTTTTTTTGTTCCAGTTCATCCAGTAAAATCCGGATGCGCTCCAAGTTTTCGGCGGTCTCTATGTCTTCGATTAAATGAGACCGACCGCGCACGATCAAGGTTCGAACCCCATCCGGTGGGTCAGACCAATGGGCCAACCCATCTTCAATCATCAGTTTTGCGGCGCGATCCAGCTCATGATCGTGGTGTTTAATTTCCTGCAATATTTCGTCTCGTGTGCCGGACAGCGATCGGCCCTTTAATCGCAGGGATAAAAAATTTCCAGCCGCAGTCAACGCAGACGGCGTAGTTCCGGCGGGCACGGTCATGATTCGGTTTTCAACCGATCCGTTCTCATAAACCAGAACGGCCATGGCTTCGGTGGTGGAAAGCGGCACAAATTCTACATGGCGCAAGGCGTGATCCTGGACTGGTGCCAGTACCAACCCGGCGCCGCCAGCCAACCCGGAGAGCATTTTGGAGGCCTCATCCAACGCCTGCTCTATGGGGCGGTCAGACAATCGTCCGCGAATGTCGGCACGGTCAACATCATCCAGATCACCAAATTGCAATAGGCCGTCAACAAACAGCCGCAAGCCGCTATGGGTCGGAATGCGCCCGGCGCTTTTGTGTGGCGACATCAGCAGGCCTGACGAGGTCAAGGCGGCCATGGTATTGCGAATTGAGGCCGAAGACAGGCCGCTTGTGCCGGTCGCGGCCAGTGTTTGAGAACCTATTGGGTCGCCGCCAGCCAGATATGCCTCGACAATCTCGCGAAAAATCTGGCGAGAGCGTTGGTCAAGATCAGCAATGTCCGGCCCGCGCAGGGGTGCCATGGGGAAACCTATAAAATATACATCTGCCCTAATCTGGGGTTTTCTACCGCGCCGGGCAAGGTTAGAAGCTGTGTCAAAGAAAAATCTAGGAGAATACCATGTCATACACCGGGCGACCTTCGGGCCGGGACCAAAACCAGATGCGCGAAATTACCATTGAGACCGGTGCGGCTCCCTATGCGGAGGGGTCGTGTCTGATCTCGTTCGGCAATACCCGAGTTTTGTGTACAGCCAGCGTCGATGATCGGGTGCCGCCATGGTTGCGGGGTAAGGCCAAGGGATGGGTAACTGCCGAATATGGCATGTTGCCGCGC
This sequence comes from Robiginitomaculum sp., assembly GCA_002733805.1. Lineage (GTDB taxonomy): Bacteria > Pseudomonadota > Alphaproteobacteria > Caulobacterales > Maricaulaceae > Robiginitomaculum_B. Next base: position 159,419 of record NVXG01000001.1, read on the forward strand.
GCTACCCACACACGGGGTCGGCGTGAAGCGGCTGCGGGCAAACAATCGGGACGAACCCAAGAAATACAACGGCTGATTGGTCGATCTTTGCGGGCGGTAACTGATCTGGGCCAATTGGGCGAGCGGCAAATCGTTCTGGATTGTGATGTGTTGCAGGCCGATGGCGGCACAAGAACGGCTTCCATTACTGGCGCATGGGTCGCCTTGAAGCTGGCTGTGCTCGGGCTGTTGGATCGTGGCGTGCTTGTGCATGATCCGGTGTTTGATCAGGCCGCGGCGATTTCCTGTGGCATCTGGGAAGACACGGCAGTTTGTGATTTGGACTATGCCGAAGATTCCACGGCGCAGACCGATGCCAATTTTGTGCTGTCCGGCTCTGGTGGATTGATCGAGGTTCAGGCTTCAGCCGAAGACCGACCGATGTCCAAACAACAATTTGCTCAATTGATGGAATTGGCCGAAACGGCAAGTGAAGCCCTGTTCAAATTACAACAAGATGCTTTGAAATAAACTTTGGTGGAAAACTGCCCAAGGGTTTGAAGCTTTTGCAAAATAGACTAGGGTAGAATTGACGGCGGGAACGCGCTGGGGGGCGTTTGATGTGAAACAGGTGTGATGTGAACGTCATATCTCACCTGCTCTCTCGTTCCCGCCGTCATCCGAACCACTCATTAAGGGCGGCCCGGAAACTGGTTTTAATCGGCTATTCTGCTGCGTCGCGCTCCTGATTTTCTTCGACAAATTGTAATAGTTCTCCGGGCTGACATTCCAGTTCCCGGCATAAGGCCTCTAAGGTGGAAAACCGGACAGCCTTGGCTTTGCCGGTTTTTAAAATTGATAAATTGGCCATGGTAACGCCGACCCGGTCACACAGTTCGGTCAACGACATACGTCGCTCCAGCAATACTCTGTCCAATGTTACGCGAATGGCCATATCAGTCCTAAATTGTCAGTTTCTGTTCTTGTCGCATTTTTGCCCCTTCATTGAAGATTTCGGCCAATACCACAAGTACGGCAACTGCCAGCCACAGCGACCAATTCATATGAAATTCCCCGCGCAATCCGGCGAACATTTCGCCAAAGACGCGCTGCGCCAACAAGGTTCCGGATGAAAACGCCATATTCAGGGCTTCAAAACCCACCAGAATCATCCAGATGGTTCGCAGGTGCGTGGCGTTTTCCGGCACAAACGGATCTCCGGCAATCAAGGTGGCAAATATCTTTCGTAAGCGACTGATGACCACCTGTGTAGCCAGCACAAAGATGGCAAACATAATTGAAAACGGCCAAACCAGTGCCGGAGGTGGCGCTTTGGCCACCCAGCTAAGATCATGGAAAGAATCAATAACCAAGGCTGGCAACCCGAACAGAAACAACACGGCCAAAGCGGCCCACAAAAACCAGCTGACCAACACCAAAATAGTGTTAAGGAAGGTCGCGAGTGAGTTTTTGCCGAGGGCTTTCACAAAAGTTGGCCTTTTTGTTGGTATTCTTGCTGGTAGTAACAGATCGTTGCGAATAGAGTGATTGATATTCGATAAACCTATATCGAATTTCAATCAAGTAAAAAATGAGTGAGTCTGGCAAATGCTTTGTTCAAAAGTATGTGAGTTGGTTCTGGCCAGCCACAATTCTGGCAAAATCGTTGAATTTGAGGATTTGTTCCGACCCATAGGTATGCAAATGCAAAGCGCGCTGGCGCTGGGTTTGCCTGATGTGGAAGAAACCGGCAGCAGTTTTGAGGAAAACGCCGTGTTAAAAGCGCTCGATGTGGCACGCCGTAGCAAAAAAATGGCATTGGGGGATGATTCTGGCCTGTGTGTTGCGGCATTAGGTGGCGATCCAGGGATTTATACGGCCCGTTGGGCGGAACAAAAGGACGGTTCGCGCGATTGGTATTCTGCCATGAGCCGGGTTGCTGAAAAATTGCGAGAACAAAATGCAAGTGACTGGTCAGCCAGCTTTGTCTGTGTTCTGGCGTTGGCTTTTGCCGATGGTCGGCAGATTGTCGAGCGCGGCGAGGTGCACGGCAAATTGGTTTGGCCGTTGCGCGGCACACGCGGGTTCGGGTTCGATCCGATGTTCGTGCCGGATGGAGAGGCCCAGACCTTTGGCGAGATGGACCCAGACAAGAAAAATGCAATGAGTCACCGCCATGTGGCCTTTCAAAAGCTCTTGCGCCATGATTTGTTCTGATGGGTTCGCTTGAGACAAAGCCGGGGGCGGCGCTTGGCCTTTATGTCCATTGGCCCTATTGCGCCCGGATTTGCCCGTATTGTGATTTTAATGTGCGCCGGGATCGTGGACAGGACACTGGGTTTTTGGTTGAAGCGATGATTGCTGAGATCAAGCAATGGGCGGCGCGAATTGATACTAACCAGCCGTTGGCTTCGATCTCGTTTGGCGGCGGCACCCCGTCGCGCATGGAACCGACACAATTACAAAAAATCCTGCAAGCGGCGGAGCACAGTTTCGGCTTTACATCCGACATCGAGATTTCGCTGGAGGCCAACCCAACCGATCAGGACGCGGCGCGCTATGAGGCCTTTGCCCAAATGGGTGTGAACCGGTTGTCGTTGGGGGTGCAATCATTTGATGATGCACAATTAGCGTTTTTGGGGCGTGACCATACGGCGGCAAGCGCAACCCGGGCGCTGGCCTTGGCGCAAACCCATTTTGATTTAGTTTCTGCGGACTTTATCTATGGTTTACCCGATCAAACCGGCCAGCAATGGCAAAGTGCGCTTGGCGATATTTTGACGCTGGAGCTGTCGCACCTGTCTTTCTATTGTTTGAGCATTGAGCCGGGAACGGCATTTTCCAAATGGCAGCAGCGCGGCAAATTGCAACCAATGCCAGATGACCAGACGGCCGATCTTTATGACCTGACCCAAACGGCTTTAGGCGCGGCAGGAATGCCAGCTTACGAAATTTCCAATCATTGTGCAGGCCAAGCCAATCGATCTCGCCATAATTTGTTGTATTGGCAAGGCGATGACTGGATCGGCATTGGCCCCGGTGCCCATGGTCGAGTGAAGGTAAACGGGCGACGCCACGCTGTGGCTAATTTGCGGCGACCGCAGGACTACGCAAACCACGTGCAGCAAGATGGGCTAGGCGCATTGGAGCTGGAAAGCCTGTCAGCCGATGATGATCTAGCCGAGCGTCTGATGCTGGGTTTGCGTCTGCCCGACGGGATTGGTCTGGATATTATGCAAAGCCGGGCCGGTGCCAAACTGGATGCAAATCGGTTGGCCCGCTCGCTGCAAGCCGGCACAGTTCGTCTTGAAAAGGGACAGCTTATTGCGTCCAGTCCGTTATTGGTGGACCGGATCGCGCTTGATCTTCTGGTTTGAGTTATGCATCCGGCGCATTCTTTTTTTATTGGGATCACCTCATCCCGACCTTCTCCCCATGGGAGAGGGTTGGGGATGAGGGGGTAAATGAAACCAGGAATGCCTTAGAATGAAGGCAAATCAAATGCGGTTGGGGCCGGGTCAATGACCTCAAAGCGGCCACGGCGCATTTCGAAAACCGCCAATTGGTGCTCGACCAAGCCATTTTTTGAAAACCGGAACAACCCGGTTGCGCCGGTAAAGCCGTTTTCATCTTCCAGCCAATCCCGGCGAATGTGAATTTGCCCATCATCATCTGCTTCGGAAATGATTCCGGCAATCCGGATGGCATCATAGGCCAACGGGGCCAGCCGCTCCGGTTTTTGCGAATAGGCTCGCTGATAGGAACCCAAAAAGGCCTCCATGCTTTGTGGGTCCGGTCCGGGGAACCAGCCGCCTAACAAAGCAGGTTCACGGTACAGGCTTTCATCATGCCACAAACTGGTTCCCAAGAATTTAGTTTTCCTGGGGTCCACATCAAAATAGGGCAGCAAGGGCGCCAAGGATTGTAGGCGAATGCCGCTTTCTGGTAGCAAGACCGCCGTATAGGGCAATTCGAAGGCAAATTCAGGATCGAGCGCCGGATCGCCAATTCCACCGGCCAATTGCCAAGCATCCAGCGCCTCTTCGCGTTCAACGGTGTGGGCAATACGAGAGGCCGGACCGCGCATTTTGTTGGTCTCGCGTGGGAAAATTTCGATGTCAGTTATACTACCGCCATTGGCCAGCGCCTGACGAAGCATGGCTTTTTCCACCCGTCGCCCATAGGCGGTTTGCCCACGCAGCAAAGCAAAATTAAAATGTCCGTTTTTGCTGGCGAAATCAATGATCCGGGAAATCTCGTTTTCCGGCTGAAAACTCATTAGGTAAACGCCGTTGCCTGCCACCTTTTGATCGGTCGAGAACGAAATCAGTGGAATGTTATGGGGTCTGGCTTGTTTGGCTGCGGCGGAAACCGAGCGGGCCAATAGGGGGCCAACCAAAATATCTGCGCCGTCCTCGATGGCGGTTCGCGCCGCATGGTCTGCGCCCGCGCTGGTGCCGCCAGTGTCTTTGGGGATCAGTACCAGACGCAAATCACCGCTTTCAAACACCGCCAGTTCAGCCGCCGCCAACATGGAGCGCGCCTGATCTTGCAGCGCCGTGCTTTTGGCTGAAAATGGTAGGAGCAAAGCAATCCGAACCAATGTTCTGCCTTGGGTATGCGGCAAAACCAGTTCTGTGCCTTGGGATGGTTTGGAGGTGTCTGTTGTCGGTTCCGGGTCGGGTTCCGGTTGGGTTACCACGGGGGGTTGGGCCGGAACGTACGGGCCGGGTGGCCCCTGTCCATCATCTGTGACACAGCTGACCAATAACAAACTGGTCAGACAAAGGCTCAATATAGCTCTTGGATCAATCACCATTTCCGTCCAAACTTATGCAAAACAGACCTCTTGGATAGCGACCCCAGATGACAGAAGCAATTCATGACGACAAAAAAGGGCAAGAAGATGACCGTTTCGGTGGATCGAAACTGGATGCGGGTCTGTATCTGGTCGCCACGCCGATTGGAAACCTGCGGGATATAACACTGCGGGCCTTGGATATCTTACGCTCCGCCGATTTGATATTGGCCGAAGATACCCGCCACTCGCGGCGATTGCTGGACCGATACGGGATCAGTACACCAATGCGTCCCTATCATGAACACAATGCCGACAAGGTAAGGGCGTCTGTTTTGGAAGGGTTGGAGCAAGGCCAAGCTATTGCTTTGATTAGTGATGCCGGAACGCCGCTGATTTCTGACCCTGGGTTCAAATTGGGTCGGGCGGTGGCCGATGCAGGTTTGCCGATTGTGCCGATCCCCGGACCATCTGCTGTGTTGAGTGCATTGTGTGTGTCTGGTCTGCCAACCGATAAATTTTTCTATGCTGGATTTCCACCGCCCAAAACTATTGCGCGCCAAAAGTTTTTTAACGGACTGGCTTCGGTTCCCGCCACCTTGATCTTTTTTGAATCTCCCAACCGGGTACTGGCATCGCTCCGGGACATGATGCAGGTGTTTGGCGAACGCCCGGCGGTTTTGGCGCGTGAGCTGACCAAAATTCACGAAACAATTGTACGAAGCCCCTTGCCGGAACTGATTGACCAACTGAAGGATCAAAAAATCCGGGGTGAGTGTGTGTTACTGCTTGGTCCACCCCAAACCAGCGGGCCGGTCTTGAGCGAGGCACAAATTGATCTGGCCCTGCAAGAGGCAATGGAAAGCTTTGGGGTCAAGGCGGCGGCACGGGAAGTTTCGCAAATGTGCGGCCTTCCGGTTCGGGAGTTGTATGCACGCGCACTTGGTTTGCGTGCCAAGCCATCATGAGTTTGAAACTGGATCGCAAAGCCAATAAGCGCCGGGCCGAACGCTTTGGTCGCTGGGGCGAGGCGTTGGCGGTCTATTGGTTGCTGCTTAAAGGCTATCAAATTCGTGAACGGCGCTTTCGTTGTGCGGTTGGGGAAATTGATCTGATTGCGACGCGCGGCAAAACCATTGTCTTTATCGAAGTTAAATATCGCCGCACTGGCGCTACGTCTGAGGATGTCTCCCCGTTTCAAGCTGACCGGATTGTGCGATCCGCCAGTTTGTATCTAGCCCAAAACACGCCGAAAAGACTGGATTGGGAAACCCGGTTTGACCTGATCCTTCTGGGGCCATGGCGCTGGCCCAGCCATTTGAAGGCGGCTTTTGGGGATGACGGTTGGGGAAACAGATCAATCACTTAACCTTTGTGGATCAAGATAAGAGCCATTGATTCGCTTTTGCCGATGGATAAAAAACATGCGTAAATTCCTGCTCTTATTGTGTCTTGGACTGGTCCCTATGCTCAGCGCCTGTGTGGTTGGCGCAGTCACGGGTGCCGCCTCCAAAGAGCGGACCATGGGGCGTAGTGTCGATGATGCCAGCGCTACCATGTCGGTCCGCACCCGTTTGCGCCGTCATGGTGCTTTGGGTGGCGTTAGTGTCGAGGTGGCGGATGGTCTGACCCTGCTGGCCGGATATGTTAAAACTCCGGAATTGCGCTTGGATGCGGAACGGATCGCGTGGAGTGCTCCCAAAGTAATCCAGGTGGCCAACGAAATTGAAGTCCGGGGTAAAAAGGGATTTTGGGCCGGAACCAAAGATAAATGGATCAGCGCCCGGGTTCGCACTCGAATTTTTTCGGATCGTGCAGTGCGCTCGACCAACATCAATATCGAAACCCGCAACCGGATCGTGTATCTGTTGGGCTTGGCCCGCTCGGAAGGTGAAATGGAACGTATTGTTGCTCATGCCCGGTTGGTGCCCAATGTAAAACAAGTAGTGAGCTATATGGTCACCCCGCAAACCCGCGACCAAGAGGTGGTTCCCGAAGAGGCGGCCATTCCACTCGAAGATGAATTGGTCGGCGGTGAAGAAGATGATCTGGCGGGCGTAGACGAGTAAATTGCGCCAGTCGCCCGGCCTTGCGTTCGGTCATGGGTCCGCCTACCTGTTTTGCAGCAAATTTGATCAAGACAGGAATTGGCAACAATGACAAAACAAATCCAGGTCGCCGTCCAGATGGACCCGGTGCAATCAGTTGATATTGATGGCGATACTAGTTTTGCCATGCTCGAAGAAGCGCAAAGCCGGGGCCATGCCTGTCTGGTCTATCAACCGGAACACCTGTCTTATGTCGAAGGCCGCGTTCAGGCGCGAGTGCGCCCGGTTACAGTCCGGCGCAAGCATGGCGATCATGTAAATCTGGGACCAGAGCGGGTCATTGATCTGGCCAAGCAAACCGATGTGGTTCTGATGCGTCAGGACCCACCATTTGATATGGCCTATATTACGGCGGCCCATTTGCTGGAACAGGTGCAGGGTGAAACCTTGGTGGTCAATGATCCGGCCTGGGTGCGTTCTAGCCCCGAAAAAATATTTCCCCTAATGTTTGCTGATCTGATGCCGCCGACCATGATCAGTCGTGATGAGCAGGCCATCGCGCAGTTTCGGGCCAAGTACAAAGACATCATTATCAAGCCATTATACGGCAATGGCGGGGCTGGGGTTTTCCGGTTGAAACCGGATGACAGCAATTATTCTTCCTTGCTGGAAACCTTTTTTGAGATCAGCCGCGAACCGGTCATGGTGCAGGCCTTTTTGCCGTCGGTGGCCCAAGGCGACAAGCGGATCATCCTGATTGATGGTGAATTGGCCGGTGGCTTTAACCGGATTCCACAAAAGGGCGAAACCCGCTCCAACATGCATGTGGGCGGTCAAGCTGCGGCGGTGGAGTTATCGCCGCGCGATCTGGAGATTTGCAAGCGTATCGGGCCGGAGTTGAGAAGGCGCGGTTTGCTCTTTGTCGGCATTGACGTGATCGGCGGTCAACTGACCGAAATCAACGTAACATCACCAACCGGGGTCCGTGAACTGGAACGGTTTACCGGCATCAATGCCACGGCCCTATTGTGGGATGCCATTGAAGGGAAGTTGGGGTAGGTTGTTACCTTGGTCGAGGTCCTTTATGTATTTGACAAGGCGGAGTTTATCACCCTCGCAGGGGGCAGGAATTTAGCAGTTCTTCCAAGAGAACCAACTTGGTGCCAAATGTACTGACAGCCAAAGTGAGTCAAACATGAGCGAGACTGAGGCAATGACAAGTCCATTCGCCTATCAAGGGGCCAGCCCTCTCTTTGTCGTCAGCGACCTCACAATCGCGACAACGTTTTATTGTGGCGTTCTAGGGTTCGAAAAGAAATGGTCTTGGGGCGATCCCGTTGTTCGGGTCGGGATTGGACCCAAAGATATGGCTGTTGGCAACCCGTTTGAGATTCACCTGATCGACGATCCAACAATTGGACCTTCGGGCACCAGTTTCGTTTTCTTTCATGTGGTAGGCGTTGAAGCGCTTTACAGAAGGTGTCAGACGCACGGGGCTGACATATACCTTGAACTTGGAGACCGACCTTGGGGGTTGAAAGACTTTAGGATCGCAGACCCGTTTGGGAATCGAATGGGTTTCGGAGAAACAATCTGAGTCAATCGTAACCGAGCAAAAAAGGGAAAGAAAATAATTTTGAGCAAATGTTCTACTTTTGTTCTTGTTATTCTCTTCTAACGGGTCTACCGTTCTGGCTCAACTTTTGGGGGGAGAGCATGGCCACTCGGATCACAACATATGCATTTGATGGCATAGAAGCCCGTCCGGTTGACGTGCAAGTGCAACTGGTTTCCGGCCTACCAAGTTTTTCAATTGTCGGATTGGGCGACAAAGCGGTGGCTGAAAGTCGCGAGCGGGTCCGGGCGGCTTTTGCGGCGATTGGCTTGGCCATGCCCGGCAAACGTCTGGTGGTCAATTTGGCCCCGGCCGACCAACCCAAAGAAGGTTCTCATTACGATTTGCCGATTGCCTTGGCGCTGATGATGGCGATCGGGGTTCTGCCCGAAGACGCCTTTGATCGATTTGCTGCGATCGGAGAAATGTCACTAGATGGGTCAATTGCCGCAGTCACCGGAGCGTTACCCGCCGCCATGGCCGCCAATAGTGCTGATCTGGGATTGATTTGTCCAATAGCCAACGGACCCGAAGCTGCGTGGGCCGGTGAGATGGAAATTCTAGCCGCACCCAATCTGATTTCTCTGGTTAATCACGTAAAAGGCACGGCAATTTTGACCTCCCCCGAGGCCGGCCCGCTTGATCCTGGTCCTGCGGTGCCGGACATGCGAGATGTTCGCGGGCAGGAGTTGGCCAAGCGGGCCTTGGAAATTGCTGCGGCTGGGGGTCATAATTTGTTGATGGTCGGCCCTCCCGGTTCGGGGAAATCCATGCTGGCGGCTCGGCTTCCCGGCCTGTTACCTCCGCTTTCTTCACAAGAATTGCTGGAAGTTTCGATGATCCACTCGATGGCCGGATTGCTGGAAAAAGGTCGGTTGACCCGGGCCCGGCCGTTTCGCACCCCGCACCATTCTGCCTCGATGGCTGCTTTGGTCGGGGGCGGGCAAAAAGCTCGTCCGGGGGAGGCCAGCCTGGCCCACCGTGGCGTGTTATTTTTGGATGAGTTTCCCGAGTTTTCGCCACAAGTATTGGACAGCTTGCGTCAGCCGCTGGAAACTGGCTCCATCAGTGTGGCTCGGGCCAATGCCCACATTACCTATCCAGCCCGGTTTCAATTGATCGGTGCGATGAACCCATGTCGCTGTGGCTCGGCGGGCAATGATGGCTATGCCTGTCGCCGTGGTCCTCGTTGTGCCAGTGATTATCAGGCTCGAATTTCTGGACCCCTGATGGACCGAATGGATTTACAAATCGAGGTTCCGGCGGTTACCGCTGCCGACCTTGCTTTACCGCCATCAGCCGAAGGAACAGCGGAAATTGCCTTACGGGTGGCCAATGCCCGGCAAGTACAATTGGCAAGGCAAGCAGAGACAAATGGCGTGACCAATGCCGAGATCAGCACCGCTTCACTGGACCATGTGGCACGCCCGGATGATGCGGGGCAGCAATTATTGATCAAGGCGGCCGAAACTATGCAATTAACTGCCCGAGGATACCACCGGGTGTTACGCACGGCCCGCACCATTGCTGATCTGGAAGGCTCAACTGCCGTTCGGCGATTACATATCGCTGAAAGCTTGGGTTTACGTCGCCGTGCCGCACAGGCCACTGATACCATGGTTCTGTCTCGACAAATTCAAGTTTGATGACGGTTTCTTAAGGCCCGTCTGCTAGTTGTTGGGTTCATAGTAATTCCTGATCAGGCAGAGCGATACAGATGAACCCGGACCTTCTTTTCGAACAAATGACAGACTTGATTGTGGCGCGTGATTCCGGCCAGAATATCCAATTGGTCAATGCCGCCTTTGTTCATGCGTTTGGTCAAAGTGCCGATGAATGGGTTGGGCAAAAGCTGGACGCCAGCATGGCTGGCGCACAGACCGGCGCTTTTGATGAAAACCGAGCTTATGGTTATATCACAATCGCCAGAAGACTGTACTGGATTGAATGGGTCGAAACGGAACTGGCAGATGGTGGTAGTCTCTCGGTCGGGCGACTTAATGCCGATCGTCGGGTCCGAAATCGAACCAGCAATGACCAGCGCGAAGATCGTCGGCGCAATCGACTTATTGCGTTTCAAAAACCAATTGATGCAACACCAAACAAGATAGGTGGTGCGCCTAAAATTGTTCAGATGCTTCCCACAGAACCAGAGCAAATTGCACCCTCACTTGCGCCTGTGCAAAGGAGTGCAGCAGCACCCGAAGCGCGCCCGGCCCTGCAGATATTGTTGGCCGAAGACGATTTACTGAATGCCAAACTGGCCCGTACTTTGCTGGAACGAACCGGTTGTGTGGTTACCCATGTTGAAAATGGGTGGGACGCGGTCGAGGCGGCCCGACGACAAACGTTTGATCTGGTTTTTATGGATATTCGCATGCCAAAAATGGATGGATTAAGCGCGGCGCGGGCCATTCGAGCGCTGGGCGGTGCCTGGACCGATATTCCGATTGTGGCGCTGACCGCTAATGCCTTCGCCGAAGATAAAAAGGCCTGCCACCAAGCCGGGATGGATGGCTTTCTAACCAAGCCGATTAGCGTTGATGCGTTGAACGCCGCACAGAAGCATTGGACAAATCAGAGCGAAAAGGCGAAAACGGCCTGAGTTCAATTTCAGGAAATCCATTTTGACCGATACAACCAAGCGATCACCCAAGGCAGCTCGCCGCCCATGGCGCGAATTGATTTTATCCTATCCAGCCATGTTGGTGTTGGGCTTTGCCTCCGGTCTGCCCTTGATGATGGTGTTTTCCAAACTGTCCTTCTGGTTACGAGAAGTCGGTGTAGATCGCTCAACCATTGGTTTTTTCTACTGGGTTGGCTTGGCCTATACCTTCAAATTCTTATGGGCGCCGGTGGTTGACCGGTTGCAGATACCAGTCCTGCACAAGTTGCTGGGCCGTCGTCGTTCCTGGATGTTTGTAGCATTGATCGGTACGGCCATTGGTTTGTTAGTGATCGGGTTTTCTGATCCGACGCAAGGCTTGATGATGACCTTGGCTGGGGCATTTATTTTGGCCTATTCCGGAGCCACTTTGGATATTTCGGTCGATGCGTGGCGCATTGAATCGGCGCCCAACCGGGAACAAGCCGGCATGGCCGCCACCTATATTCTAGGCTACCGCTTTGCCATCATGTTTGCCGGGGTTGGTCTGGTCATTGCGGATAATACTTCATGGAAAGTATCTTATGGCATTATGGCTTTGGTCATGTTGGCCATTGGCGGTTTGTTGTTCAAAATCCGTGAGCCACAAAGAGCCATTGAAGAAACCAAACAATCCCTCAAAAGCTGGTCTGCACAATTTGCCTCCAATGTCTCAGAGCCATTTTTGGCTATTGTCCAAAGGTTGGGCGTCTGGACCTTACCGGTGTTTGGGCTGGTTGCGATTTATCGTCTCAGTGATTTTACCATGGGCGTGATGGCCTCGCCTCTTTATGCCGACCTTGGGTATACCAAAACGGAAGTTGGAACGATCACCGGCCTGATTGCACCTTGGCTGATCGTGTTGGGTGGCTTTGCCGGTGGCGGGCTGACGTTATGGGCTGGTTTGATGCGGGCGCTATTGGTCGGTGCCGTTGTGACCGTTTTGACCAATGGTGCGTTCGCTTGGCTGGCCATGCAGGGCACAGCGGAAACGTGGCGACTGTTGATTGTGGTGGGTTCCGATAATTTTGCGGCGGGCTTTGTGGGTGCGGCTTTCATTGCCTATTTGTCGGCGCTGACCGATCCGGCCAATGCCGCCACCCAATATGCGGTGTTCAGCTCGCTTTATGCGTTCTTCTGCAAGTTTCTGGCCGGGTTTTCCGGGGTGTTGGCCGACGCGATTGGCTATGTAAATTTCTTTCTAGTGACCGCGTCTTACGGGCTACCTGCGGCGATTTTGGTGATCTGGATCATGCTGCGCGGCAGCCCGGAAGCTCGAGGGGTTCAATCGGGTTCAATGCCAGACGCATAGGCGGCAAACGTTGCCATATTGACGATCTCCGACACATTGGCTCCCAGGGGCAGGATTTGCACCGGCTTGCTTAATCCGGTTAGTAAAGGTCCGATCACCGTGGTTTCGCCAATGGCGCTCAATAGCTTGGTCGAGATAGACGCCGAGTGGACCGCAGGCATGACCAGCACATTGGCCGGACCGGTCAAGCGGGCAAACGGATACATTTGCTGGGCGATGTGATCCAGCGCAATATCGGCCGCCATCTCGCCTTCATATTCAAAATCAATATCGGTGCGCTGGTCCAAAATGTGTACCGCTTCGCGGATTTTCTGACACCGTTCGCCGCCCGGATTGCCAAAATTGGAATACGACAAGAAGGCCACACGCGGCACAAAGCCTAGATGGCGAACCATTCTGGCTGTCTCAATGGCAATTTCGGCCAGCTCGTCTGATGTGGGAAATTCGGTCACATTGGTGTCGGCAATAAACACGGTTTGTCCTTTGGACAAGGCGATGGAAACGCCGACCACCCGCTGACCTTTGGCTGGATCAATGGCTCGTAATACATCACGCAGCGCAATATCATAATTGCGGGTAATGCCGGTCACCATGGCATCGGCATCGCCCAGTGCCAGCATGCAGGATGAAAAGATATTGCGATCATTATTGATCAATCGCTGCACATCCCGGCTCAAATAGCCCCGACGTTGCAATCGCTTATATAAATAATCAAAATAATCAGGATTGCGATCTGACAGCATGGCATTGCAGACCTCTAGATCGGTATTGGACTCCAGACCGACCAGTTTCATATTGCGCCGCACTTGCTGTTCGCGCCCGATCAGAATGGCTTTGCCAAATCCCTGGGTTTGAAACGCATGGGCCGCGCGGATTGTGGCGGGTTCTTCGCCTTCGGCAAACACTACGGTCTGCGGCTTGCTGCGTACGGCGCTGTGAATGGTCTGGATCAGGGCGGCAGTTGGATCCAGACGCTGAGCCAGTTGATCGCGATAGGCATCCATATCAACAATTGGTTTGCGCGCCACACCGGAATCCATGGCGGCTTGCGCCACAAAAGGTGGAATGAACGTGATCAATCTGGGATCAAACGGGGCTGGAATAATGTATTCCCGACCAAAGCTGGGCCGGGCGCCGTGATAGGCGGCGGCCACTTCATCGGGCACGTCTTCTCTGGACAGCTCTGCCAGAGCGTGGGCGCAGGCCAGCTTCATTTCTTCGTTGATGGTTCTGGCCCGGACATCCAGCGCGCCCCTGAAAATATAGGGAAAGCCTAAAACATTGTTGACCTGATTGGGATAATCCGAGCGACCGGTGGCAACAATGGCATCGCGGCGCACTGCGTGCACCTCTTCGGGAGTGATTTCCGGATTGGGATTGGCCATCGCAAAAATAATCGGGTCTTTGGCCATTGATTTTACCATGTCCTGGGTAATGGCTCCGGCGGCGGATAGGCCCAGTACGCAATCTGCGCCGACCATGGCTTCGCTTAAGGTTCGCATCGGGGTTTTAATCGCGTGACGGCGTTTCCATTGATCCAGATCATCGCGTTCGTCATGGATCACCCCGTCGGCATCGACCACAATGGTGTTTTCTTTTCGAACGCCCAGAGATTGTACAAGCTCCAAAACGGACAAGCCAGCCGCTCCGGCTCCGACCAGCACCACTTTCAAATCTTTCATTTTGCGATTGGTCAGTTCAACTGAATTGATCAATCCGGCTGATGCAATGATCGCAGTGCCGTGTTGGTCATCATGAAAAACCGGAATGTCCAGCGCCTCGCGCAAGGCAGTCTCGATCATGAAACATTCGGGGCTTTTGATGTCTTCCAGATTGATGCCGCCAAAGGTGTTGCCAAACCGCCGGACACATTCAATAAAGGCATCCACATCGGTTTCTTCGATCTCAATATCAACACTGTCCACATCAGCAAAGCGTTTGAATAAAACGCACTTGCCTTCCATGACCGGTTTGGAGGCAGCCGGTCCTAAGTTTCCCAATCCCAAAATGGCCGTGCCATTGGTTATAACGGCGACCATATTTCCCTTGGACGTATAATCGTACACCGCATCTGGGTTTTCGGCGATGGCTAAAACGGGTGCGGCAACTCCGGGCGAATAGGCCAAAGACAGGTCGCGCTGGGTGGCCATCGGCTTGGTTGCCGCGAGGGCAACTTTGCCGGGTTTTGGATACCGGTGAAAATCCAGCGCTTCCTGATCTGATGTGGATTGCTTGCGCGACGTCATTGCCTGATATCTCCTGCGGTTTTCTTTCGGGTCAAAACGTATGGCTGTTCGGTAGTTGTGGCAATCCATTGCACGGTTGTGGGCAAATGCTAAATTGGTGACCTGATCCGGTGCACGGCGCACAATTTGTCTGAAAACCGGTACCCACCTTTTCGATTGTGCTTTATCCTGCCTAGATGGTTCGAACCAAAAAACAGAAAAAGCCCGGCATTACGCCGATGATGGCCCAGTATATGCGCATTCGTGAGACGGCGAATGATGCCCTGTTGTTTTATCGAATGGGTGATTTTTACGAATTGTTTTTTGAGGATGCCATTGCAGCCTCGGCGGCGCTGGACATTACCCTGACCAAACGTGGCCAACATAATGGCGAAGACATCCCGATGTGCGGTGTGCCAGTGGCCGCCGCAGAAGGGTATTTGCTTCGGCTGATTAAAAAAGGCTTTCGTGTTGCCGTTTGTGAACAAACCGAAAGTCCGGTCGAGGCAAAAAAGCGCGGGCCCAAATCAGTTGTGAATCGCGAAATGGTACGCTTGGTCACCCCCGGAACCCTGACCGAAGAAACCTTGTTGGATGCCAAATTGGCCAATCGGGTTATGGCGCTGAACCGTACAGCATCGGGTGAGTTGGCGCTGGCTTGGGCTGATGTTTCCACTGGCGAGTTTGCAGCCATCAGCTTTTCGGGAACAGAGGCGGCGACACAACTCGAGGAAACATTGGTCTCGTTAAGCCCAAAAGAGCTGTTATTGCCGGAAGCACTGGAAGCGCCCGATTTCCTGTCGCACACAGATATGGCGCTGACTCCACTGCCAAATGCATCGTTTGCCGTGACGTCTCTTAAGGAAAAGCGACTGGCTGGCGCATTTGGTGCCACCGGATTAGATGGATATGGGCAGTTTAGCCGGGCCGAAACCGGGGCGTTGATCGCGCTTTATGGATATGTGGAGCTGACCCAGGCTGGATCGGCCCCTAAATTACGACCGCCAATGCAACACGAGATCAGTTCGCATCTTGCCATTGATCCGGCCACTCGGCGCTCACTGGAAATTAGCAACACCATGAGCGGTACGCGAAAAGGCAGTTTATTAGCGGCGGTGGACCGAACTGTTTCTGCTGCCGGGGCACGTGTATTGACTGATCGGTTGGAGCGACCCTCAACCGATCTGGCTCAGATCAATATCTGGCTGGATGCAATTGCCTGGCTGCGGTCCGAGCCGGACTTGAGCCAGAAAATTCGCGAACAATTACAAGGAATACCCGATCTGGCCCGGTCTTTTTCGCGATTGTCTTTGGGCCGGGGAGGTCCACGCGATTTACGGTGTGCTGCCCGTGCGGTTTTTGCCGGTGAGATGGTCAATGCCTTGTTTTTAGGAGCAGCTCGGCGGAACCTGCCCAAAGGGCTGGCTGATGATCTGGACATTGTTTCCCTGAAAGGCCGCGCCAGTTTGGCCACCTTGGTTGAAGAATTGCAAAAGGCCTTTGTACAGACCCCGTGCGTATATGACCGCGAAGGTGGGTTTGTGACCAAAGGCTGGTCAGCCGCGTTGGATGAACAACGAGAATTACGGGATCATTCGCGGCGCCGGATTGCCCGTCTGCAAGGCAAATATATCGAAACAACCGGCCTGTCCGCCTTGAAGGTCAAACATAATAATGTGTTGGGGTACTTTGTCGAAGTCACACCGCGCCACGCACAGGTTTTACTGAGCGAACCGTTGAACGATGTGTTCCGGCATCGTCAGACTTTGGCCAGCGCGGTGCGGTTTTCCACCGATGAGCTGTCCGCGTTGGAGACTGAAATACGCGCTGCGGCTGATCGGGCTTTGGCGTTGGAGCGTGAAATATATGACGGGTTTCTGAGCCGAATTTTGGATGAAAGCATTGCGGTGCGGGATATTGCCTACGGCTTGGCCGGGCTGGATGTATTGCAAGGCAATGTGCATTGGGCCAGAGAAAGCGGCGCGGTGCGACCTGTCTTGGGGGACCATCAGGATTTCGAGATCAAGGCCGGTCGTCATCCGGTCGTTGAGCCGGCTTTGGCCCGCGACGGCCAGCGCAATTTTACGCCCAATGATTGTGTTTTGGGTGCGTCTCGTGAAGACAAAGCACGGTTGTTATTTGTGACCGGACCCAATATGGCCGGCAAATCAACTTGGTTGCGGCAAAATGCCTTGATGGTCATTCTGGCCCAAGCCGGATTGTTTGTCCCGGCCGAGCAAGCGCGGATCGGTTTGGTTGATCGGTTGTTCAGTCGGGTCGGTGCGTCTGATGATCTGGCCGGGGGGCGCTCCACGTTTATGGTGGAAATGACCGAAACGGCGGCGATCCTAAATCAAGCAACCCAACGATCATTTGTGATTCTGGATGAAATTGGTCGCGGAACCGCCACGTGGGATGGGCTGGCCATTGCGTGGGCCACGGCCGAGCATTTACAGGCGATCAATTGTTGTCGCGCGTTGTTTGCCACCCATTATCATGAATTGACCGCGTTGGCCGGACGCTTGCCCCACATCGCAAATGTTTCCTTGAAAGCCAAGGAATGGAATGGCGATCTGGTCTTCCTGCATACGGTGGTTCCGGGTGCGGCAGACCGCAGTTACGGCATTCAAGTGGCCCGGTTGTCTGGGCTGCCGGATGCGGCAATTGTCCGGGCCACCGAGGTGTTAACCGAGCTGGAATCCAATAATGACAAGGGAGCCTTGGCCGAAGACTTGCCGCTTTTTGCACCCAGGGTCAAACCACAACCAATGGCCAAACCCAGTGTGGTAGAGGCCCGTCTGCGCGCCGCGCAATTGGATGATATGAGCCCACGTGAGGCTATGGAATTTATCTATGAATTGCAGCAATTGGCTGACAAGAAACAACCATGAGCACCGCAAAAACGACTTCAACCCACGCCGATACGATCTTTGCCAAACTACAAAAAATAGTTGGCACAGCGGGGTCGTTTGATGCGGTCCGACCCAAAATTCTGACCTGCTTGAAGGCAGAGCAGGAAAGGGTGGGAAAAGCGGCATTGGTGATCTTGCAAAAAACCGGAGATGGTGTGGCTTGCGCCCGGGCCTTTTGTGCCGGACAAGATCAAGTGTTGTTGGCGATCTGCCAATTGGTTGCCGATGTGACCGAGGGCGGTTGGCCAGAGCAGGTTAGTCTGGGCGCAACCGGGGGCTATGGTCGGGGCGAGTTGGCACCGGGGTCTGATCTTGATCTGTTGTTTTTAATCCAAAAAGGCGATGCTCAAAAATTTTCAACCCCGATTGAACAAGTTTTGTACCTGCTTTGGGACTGCGGCCTGAAGGTAGGCCACGCGGTGCGCCTTGAAAAAGAGTGCCAGCAACTGGTAAATGCGGATCACACCATTGGTACGGCAATGATGGATTTACGCCCGCTGTTTGGTCCAGAAATCCCGATAGAGCGACTGTCAAAGGCATTACGTAAAAAGTACAATAGCAGAAGCAATATTGCTTTTATTACGGACAAGCTGAGAGAGCGCGATGCGCGCCATGAAAAGCAGGGCTCAGCCCGATACGTGGTCGAACCGAATGTCAAGGAAGGCAAAGGGGCGTTACGGGATTTACAATCTCTGGTGTGGATTGCCCGCCGGATCGATCCGGAAGCCTTTGTGGCGGGGGGAAGCAAGCCGACCTTTTTCACCCCGGAAGAATATCGGACCTTTGAACGAGCCAACCGGTTCTTGTGGACGGTCCGTTGTTGGTTACACTTTTTGACCCGCCGCGATGAAGATCGGCTGACCTTTGATATGCAGCCGATCATTGCTAAAAAATTGAAATATCGTGATGGCCCGGAACAGCCCGGGGTTGAGCGGTTGATGAAGGCGTATTTTTTGAATGCCCGCGAAGTCGGTTTTCTGACCCGTATTTTTTGCACCAAGCTGGAAGAGCGCGCCGCAAAACCCGCCCCGCGCGGGCTGTCCCGTTGGGTCCCGGTGCGAAGGCGGCGCATCCGCCAGATGGATCAGGCCGGCTTTGTTTTGTTCAATGGACGGTTGGCCTTTGAGGATCGAGTGCCGAAACCGGATCAACCGGCTCAATTGGTACAATTGTTTTTGCTGGCTGACAAAGCGGCGGTGGATATTCATCCCGATGCGCTGGCTCATGTGCGTCGCGCCGTGCCCGGCCTGCCTAAAACCGTTCGAAAAAATCCAGAGTTGATCGAGCCATTGATCGAGTGTTTGACCGAGGCTCACTTGCCGGAAACCTTGCTCCGATTGATGGCTGAAACCGGGTTGCTGGGAAAACTAGTGCCAGAGTTTGGCCGGATTATCGCCCAGACCCAGTTTAATATGTATCATTCCTATACAGTGGATGAACACACTTTGCGGGCAATTGGCGTGTTGCGAAAACTGGAAAATGGCCGGATGCAACTGGATGGTATTGATATGGGCGCGCTACTTGCCAAGTCAAAAAACCGCCGGGTCTTGTATCTGGCCATGTTGCTGCACGACACCGGTAAAGGGCTGGGGGATCAGGAAGTTGCCGGCGGGATTGCCACCCGCACCGCTTGCGCGCGCATGGGGCTAAGCGTGCCGGAGGTGGAGCTGGCTGGATGGCTGGTAGAAAACCATTTGCTCTATAGCGATACGGCGCAGGGGCGCGATCTGGCTGATCCTGAAACCATTTCTCGCTTTGCGGCCAAGATCAAATCATTGGAACGGTTACGTTTGTTGTTCGCCTTGACCGTGGCCGACATTCGGGCCGTTGGACCAGAGGTGTGGACCGGGTGGAAAGGCCAATTGCTGGTTGATCTTTATATGCAGACCGAAAGCTATCTATTGGGTCGGTTGAACCGTGATATGATCGCGACCCAAAAAGAAAGTCAGATTGTTGTGGTTCACAAAAAACTGCAAAAGGCTTTGCCGGACCCAGTATTCTGGAAGTTTTGGCGCGAGGAGCCGGATGATCGGTATTGGTTGGAGTTTTCGCATGATCAATTGCTGGCTCATGCAAAAATGGTTCGTAAGGCTAGCAAGCAACAACAGGGACCGGGGTTTGAGCTTTTGGCCGGGTCGGGTCAGCATCTAACCACTATGGTGGTTTGGGCCGAAGACCAACCGGGTTTATTTGCCGGGCTTTGTGCGGTGGCTACGGCCAGTGGAGCCGAAATTGCCAGTGCCCGGATATCGACCACTTCTAGTGATCGGGCATTTGATGTTCTTCATTTGCACGATGGTCGGGGAGGGCCGTTTGCGGCCAATAATCCACGGGCATTGCTCCGCTTAACCGAAATGTTGGGCACGTATTTTGAGACCGGCCAAGCGCCAATTTCGCAGCCCCGTCGCCGAACCCGCCGTGAGGCGGCATTTACGGTGATGCCAGAAGTGGTGATCGACAATGAAATTTCCCGCCGGGCGACGTTGATCGAATGTGTTGGGGCGGACCGGGTTGGATTGCTGTTCAATCTAGCGCAAACCCTTAACCAATGCGGGGTCAATATACACTCCGCGCACATCACGACTTATGGGGAGCGGGCAGTGGACATTTTTTATGTGAACGAAAAAAATGGCCAGAAAATCAAAAATGCCCGGCGGTTGGCCCACATCCGCAAGAAACTGCTGCAAATTATCCAACCTATTTTGCCAGACCATGCCTTGGGCCCAGTTCGCCAAGCGCTGGCCAGTCGCGACCGATGAAATTGTTTCGAGCCTCAGCCGTCGTCGGCGGATTTACCCTTTTATCCCGGATGCTGGGGTTTGTGCGCGAGATCCTGTTTGCTGCGGCGTTGGGTTCTGGTCCGATGGCCGCCGTATTTTTGGTAGCATTTCGCTTTCCCAACCTGTTTCGGCGTTGGTTTGCTGAAGGCGCATTTAACGCCGCATTTTTGCCGATTTATGCAGAAAAACTGGAAGGCGAAGGCGAGGCTGAGGCCAATCGTTTCGCAGCAGACACCCTGTCTGGTTTGTTGCTGGTTCTACTGGTCTTTGTGCTGATCGCCGAGCTGACCATGCCGTGGTTGATGGTGGCGTTGGCACCGGGGTTTCTGGAGCACCCCGATCTGTTTGCCAAAGCCGTTTTGTTCACCCAGATCACTATTCCCTATATATTGTTTATGTCGGTTACCGCCATGCTGGGTGGGGTGCTAAACGCTCATCACCGGTTTGTGGCGGCGGCCTTTGCGCCCGTACTGCTCAATGTGGTGTTTATCGCCATCTTGTTACAACCGTCGAATGATGCGGCACAAACCGCATTGGCACTTAGCATTGGTTCATTTGTTTCGGGTGGGCTACAGGCGGCCGTTGTGTTGGCTGCTTTGCGCCGGTCTGGTATCCGGCTCCGTTTGCGCCGACCCCGATTGAACCCTGATATGAAAAAGTTGCTGCGGTTAGGTATTCCCGGGGCGATTGCGGCTGGTGTGGTTCAGATCAACCTAGTTATTTCACAAGCGATCGCCTCGATGCAGGACGGAGCCATTGCTTGGCTCAATTATGCGGATCGGCTCTATCAATTACCCTTGGGTGTGGTCGGCGTGGCCATGGGCGTAGCTTTGCTACCTTCGTTAAGCCGGGTGGTTCGGTCCGGCGATGTGCAAGGCGCGCTGGATGCTCAGAACGAAGCGTTAATCCTAGCCGCAGCGTTTACCCTACCGGCCAGTATTGCGCTTTATCTGCTGCCGGACTTCTTTGTGGAAGGTCTTTACATGCGCGGTGCTTTTACCGCCGAAGACGCACTGGCTGTGGCAAATGTGCTGAAAGTTTATGCGTGGGGGCTGCCAGCATTTATCTTGATCAAGGTTTTCGCACCGGGGTTTTTTGCCCGACAAAATACCAAAACCCCGATGCTGATTGCCAGTTTTTCGATCGGGATGAATATCGTGCTCGGCGTATTTCTGTTTTTCCGGATCGGCTATGTCGGTTTGGCGATTGCCACCTCATTGGCCGGTTGGGTCAATGGCTTGATGTTGGGGTTTGTGTTGTGGCGACAGGGAAGCTTTGTGCCCGATACAAAGCTGATGCTTCGATTGGTTCGGATCACCATGGCAGCATTGGCCATGGGGTTGGTGTTGGCCGCGATTGCTCTTCCGGTCCGCGATGCCATGTCGTCCCTGCCGTTCTGGTATTTACTGGCGGCCATTTCAATTGCGGGCCTTGGTGGTATTTTATATGGCATTTTCGCCATTTTGTTCCGCGCTATTAATCTGCGAGAGCTAAGGGGGGTGTTTCGTCGCAGTTGACGAACCTGTGCTACACGCGCAACAAAGCGCCGCAATCAGCAAGCGGAATATTTGATCATGAGTGAACCATCGCCCCAAGCTTCCCTTGGAACCAGAGTGTTTTCTGGTGTGCAGCCTACCGGACAATTGCATTTGGGCAATTATCTAGGTGCGCTCAGCAAGTTTGTGAAACTGCAAGACCAGCACGAGTGCGTGTTTTGCGTGGTGGATTTGCATGCGATTACCGTTCCGCAGGAACGAAATGTGCTGGCTGAAAACACAAGACAAATTTCCGCAGCGTTTCTGGCCTGTGGTCTCGATCCTGAAAAAGCCGTGATCTTTGTGCAAAGCTCGGTTTCGGCTCATGCGGAACTGGCCTGGATTTTAAGCTGCACTGCACGCATGGGCTGGTTAGAGCGCATGACCCAGTTCAAGGATAAAGCCGGCAAGGATGCAGAGCGTTCCAGCGTTGGGCTGTTTTCGTATCCGGTTTTGCAAGCGGCTGATATTCTGGCCTATCAGGCCACCCATGTGCCGGTCGGCGAGGACCAAAAACAACACCTTGAACTATCCAGAGACATTGCCGGGCGTTTTAACCGGGATTATGACGCGCCGGGGTTTTTTCCATTGCCGGAACCGTTGATCCAAGGCCCGGGCGCGCGGATTATGAGCTTAAAAGACGGCTCGGTAAAAATGTCCAAATCTGATCCATCGGATTTGTCCCGGATCAATCTGAACGACAGTCCGGAACAGATCACCAAAAAATTCAAAAAGGCCCGCACTGATCCAGATGGCGTACCGCAAGAAATTGAAGGTTTGGCTGGGCGTGATGGTGCCGATAATCTGGTCGGGATTTATGCAGCCTTGGCCGAGACCAGCAAAGCGGATGTGTTGCGTCAGTTTGGCGGGCAGGGCTGGGGCGCGTTCAAGCCGGCTTTGGCGGATTTGGCCGTGGCTAAATTATCACCAATTGCCGAGCGTCTGAAGCAGTATAATAATGACCCAACCGAACTGGACCGGGTGCTGCGTGAGGGTGCTGATAAAGCCAATGCGATCTCGGAGCCGGTTCTGAAAAAGGTCCGGGATATTGTCGGGTTCTGGCAGCCATGAAACCGCTGGGAATTAAAACAGCATTGGTTTTGGCCGGGTTGTTGAGCCTGCTGATAACGGCTTGTTTGCCAGCGATAGAAGCCGCGCCGGATATTACGTTGTCAAAAGCCTGGGTGCGCTTACCAGCCGGGGGCCGCGATATTACCGGCGGCTATCTGGTGATCAACAATCGGGGTGGGGCTGATGTTTTGCTTTCTGCGAGTAGTTCCATTGCAGAAGAGATTGAAATGCATGAACACATCATGGAAGACGACATGATGAAAATGAGAGAAATATCCGCGTTGGATGTACCTAAAAAGCAGCAATTGGTTTTTGCACCGGGCGGGTATCATTTGATGATGTTTGGGGTAGATGGTTTGTTTCTGGGTCAGGAAGTCGAATTGACTTTGGAATTTGAGCGCTCGGGCAGACTTTCAACCACGGCCATTGTCGGCAAGCAATTAACTCCAGCCCACTGAGCAATCGGGGAACCCCGACCTCCATGCGCTTGCCCCGCTTTGCGGTCTTGGGCATACTGGTCTGTGACGTTCAAACAAGGATGAATTCATGCAATTTGGTCAAACAATTCGGCGGCTATTGTCCGGTTTTTCCAGATTTGGTCGCTTTACCCCCAATGACGAGCCGGTGGTTGAGTTGGTTGAAAATGCTATTGAGAGCCGGGCGGACAAGCCCAAGCGCTCGCGCCGGGTTTGGCAGATCGCAAGTTTGGTCGGTTTTATGGTCTTGTTGTGGCCGCTGCTGGCCTTGTGGGTTCATCAGATCAACGACAAAACTGAACTTTCCTTAACCACACCCGAAGGTGGCTCTGTTTCGGTGGCGGTTACCATTGCGTTGGTCGAGCGAGAAGTGAACCAGACAGGCTGGGTGCCAAACGCGCCGGGCTTCATGCCGGCAGCATTACTCAACAATATGCCAAATTTTCAAATTGGCATGATCAAAGCGCTGGGACGTTTTGCTTTTGAACTGGAAGATCAAGTCGGGCGATCACGTGGTTCGTCGGCGGCTGATGTCGATCTGGAAATTGCCCGCGCTAGAATGCAATACGAGCCGACGGTGTGGATTTTCAAACCCGGTACATTGTGGCCAACCGCCCCGGCTGAGGACCAATACCGCGATGCAGTGGCCGCTTTGAAGCGCTACCAAGTGCGGCTGTCAGCCGGAAACGCCACGTTTGACGCGAGGCCAGATAATTTGATGGCGGTTCTGGACCGGATCGCACTTGATATCGGTGCGATGTCAGCCGAGCTGGATGACCGGATTAATAACCGGCACAAAACCTTGGGCTTGCTTGATTTCAAGGCCGATAAAATCTTCTATCGGGTCAAGGGCAGTTCCTACGCTTATTTTATGCTGTTGCAGGCTTTGCGGGAGGATTTCTCAAAGGTGATTGAGGATCGCCAGACCGATGGATTGTATCGGGAAATGCTAGCAGAATTGCGCCGCGCTGCCATTATGCAGCCTTTGGTGGTCAATAATGGTACAATTTCTGGGCAAGCCTTTCCCAATCATCTGGCCAATCAGGGCTTTCATTTATTGCGGGCCCGCACCAAAATGCGCGAGATCACCGACGTATTACGCAAATAACCTTGCGAGTCGGGGTCAGGATAGCTATTTGCCAGATAGGACCTGCCCCAGTCAGGCCTTCTATGGGAGAGACCAATGTTTATTGAAACCGAAGCCACACCAAACCCGTCCGTCTTGAAATTTATGCCGGGACGCGAAGTTTCTCCGGGTGCTGCACTGGACTACCGGGACGAGGCTGCGGCTGAAAACTCACCTTTGGCATTGGCGCTGTTTGCCCAAGGTGATGTGACCGGGGTTTTTCTGGGTCCGGATTTTGTTTCGATTACCAAAACCCAAGAGATCGATTGGCAGCAGGTAAAGCCAGCTTTGCTCGGGGTGATTATGGATCATTTCCAGTCTGGTGCGCCGGTGGTTGATGGAACAAGCGCCAGCGAAAGCGGTCAGGAATATGAAGGCGAAACGGCTGAGATCGTCAAACAAATCCGCGAACTGCTCGACACGCGAGTGCGCCCGGCGGTGGCCCGCGACGGCGGCGATATTGTGTTTCAACATTTTGACGTAGATACCGGGATTGTGTTTTTGCACATGCGCGGGGCATGTGCCGGTTGCCCAAGCTCTTCCATGACCTTGAAGCACGGCATTGAAAACCTGTTAAAACATTATGTGCCAGAAGTGAATTCCGTCGAACAGGCCAGCTAAACCGGCAAATAAGGAGAGGGCAAATGGACCATCCCATAGCCGATGCGGCGTTGGATCAAATCTTCCGCAACGCACGAACCGCCAACGCGTGGCTCGATCATGATGTCACGGAAGTTTTGATCCGGGCGGTTTATGACCTGACCAAAATGGGCGCAACCAGCGCCAATATCTGCCCGGCCCGTTTTTTGTGGATCCGCTCAAAAGAGGCCAAGGAAAAGCTGAAACCGCTGGTGATGGAGGGCAATGCGGCCAGCCTGATGAGCGCGCCTTGGACGGTGATCATTGCCTGGGATGAACAGTTCGAACAGCAGGTCCCAAAACTATTCCCGCACAGTCCAGAGGCCAAAAATTGGTTTTCCGACCCGGATGCCCATTTTGATGCAGCCTTTCGAAACGGCACTTTACAAGGGGCTTATCTGATGTTGGCGGCCCGGGCCTTGGGGATTGATTGCGGACCAATGTCCGGTTTTGATAAGGCTGGTGTGGAGGCTGCTTTTTTTGCCAATGATCCAAAACGCAAACATTGGAAAGCCAATTTTATCTGTGCGTTGGGTCATGGCGATGATAGCGCCTTGTTTGGGCGCTCGCCGCGATTATCGTTTGAAGAAGCTTCGGATATTTTATAAAATCTGATGGCGCTTTTGGCGATCAATACCTGCGAAAATACCTGTGCGGTTTTGGTTCGAACCCAAGCTGGCGATACCTTGCGAACAATCGAGATGCGAACCGGCCATGATCGGGCGTTGGCAGAGCTGACGGGGCAAACCCTGAAAGCGGCCAGTGTTTCAGCGCAAAATATTGAACGGATTGCGGTCAGTATCGGGCCGGGCAGTTTTACCGGTGTGCGGATCGGTGTGGCCTTTGCCCGCGCCTTGGCCTTGAGTTGTTCGGCCGAGATCGTCGGTGTGCATTTGTTGGAAGTTTTGGCCACGCAAGCTCTGACCAGTGGGGTCGAGCTTGGTATTGGGCTGCGCGATATTGGACGGGGGCAGCTTGGCTGGTGCGCGCTTGGGCCGCAAGGGCTTGAGCAATTGCCGACCGTTTGTGAGCCGGAACAATTGCCGGATGCTTTGCTGGCGTTAGCAGCGGGCCGGGCTTGGACCGTTTTTGGGGATACGAGTTGCGGGATCGAGCCGGTTGAGGATTGCCCGCAGGTTTCCATGAGTGTTCTGGCCAATGTTGCACAAGTGGCTGCGTTGGCCACAAACCCCGCTGTGCCGTGGTATGGTCGGGCGCCAGATGCAAAATTACCGGGTGGAATTGATCCATGGGCGTAAGGGCTAAAATTGTCGGGCCTGAACAGGCGGAACGACTCACCAAAATTCATGCTCGTTGTTTTGACGCATCCTGGTCGATCAAAGAGTTTGCCAAATTGCTGGCAAATCCGGCGGTGCAGGCGATTGTCTTGGTTGAAGATGATCGGGATACTGGCATGGCCCTGTTGCAAAACCTGGCGGGGGAAACTGAAATTTTGACCTTTGGAATTATCCGGGCGCGGCGAGGCAATGGCATGGGGTATCGACTATTGCAGGCGATTTCTGATCTGGCCCGGGCCGGGGCTTCGCGCTCGATCTTTCTGGAAGTTTCCAAAGGCAATAAAGCAGCCACGCATTTATATGCCGGGTTCGGATTTGAACAGGTTGGTTTGCGCAAGGATTATTACGCCGATGGCAGTGATGCATTTATTTGCCGTTTGAGTCTGTTGGACTGATCTTAACCGGGTGGACAATATAGACACTGGCCCATTTATGAGACTAAATATCATTTGCAGCCTTGGCCCTACGGCCAAGACGGTTTGCAGGTGATCAGGCTTCGGAGTCAAAATTGACATCATCATTAGAAAAACTGTGTGAAGCGCGCGGCATGCGGATGACCGAACAAAGGCGGGTCATTGCCCGCGTGCTTTCGGACGCATCAGATCACCCTGATGCAGAAGTGCTGTATCGCCGAGCCAGCCGCCTTGATCCGAATATTTCTTTGGCGACCATTTACCGGACCGTGCGCTTGCTCGAAGAAGCTGGAGTTATTGAAAAACATGATTTTGGAGATGGACGCTCTCGGTTTGAACCAGTCCCTGATGACCATCATGACCATTTAATTGATGTGAACACCGGGGAAATTATCGAATTTGTTGATGATGAGATTGAGCAATTGCAAGAAAAAATTGCCAAGAAACTGGGCTATCGTCTGGTCGATCACCGACTTGAGCTTTATGGAAAAAAACTGACCGAAAAATGAAAAAATCAAACACTCCCCCCAAGCGCGTTCTGGTAAAAACCTGGGGCTGTCAGATGAATGTGTACGATTCCGAACGGATGAGTGACATTCTGCACCCGTTGGGGTTCGAAGACACAGACAATGCAGAAGACGCGGATCTGGTGGTGCTGAACACCTGTCACATTCGTGAAAAAGCTGCCGAGAAAATCTACTCGGAACTGGGTCGGTTGCGTAAAATCAAAGCGGAACGCCAAGCCAATGGTTTGCAAACCAAAATTGCTGTGGTGGGTTGTGTGGCACAAGCGGAAGGTGCCGAGATATTAAAGCGTGCTCCGGTGGTTGATCTGGTGCTGGGTCCGCAGAGTTACCACAAATTACCTGAAATGCTGTCCGGTCTGGAAACCGGTGGGTCAGATAGCGCCCGAACCGTATTGGCCACCGATTTTGATGTAGATGAAAAGTTCAAGCAATTGCCCAAGAAGCGGGTTGCCACCGGCCCGACCGCTTTTTTGACGGTGCAAGAAGGCTGCGACAAGTTTTGTACCTTTTGTGTGGTGCCCTACACCCGAGGGGCGGAGCATTCACGAACAACCGATGAAATAACCGCAGAAGCCCGGGCTTTGGTGACAAGCGGTGTGCGTGAAATTACCCTGCTGGGTCAAAACGTAAATGCTTGGGCCGCCGCTGCGCCAACCGGGGTCGATGAAACTTGGGGGCTGGCCCAGTTGTTGGGCCACCTATCCAAAATCGACGGGCTGGACCGATTGCGCTACACTACGTCACACCCGCGCGATATGGATGCGCAGCTGATTGCTGCCCATGGAAGCCTGCCGAAATTGATGCCGTATTTGCACCTGCCGGTGCAATCGGGCTCCAATCGGATATTGCAGGCTATGAACCGCCAGCACACCATTGAAGAATACTTCTCCAAAATTACTGATATTCGCCGCACCCGGCCAGACATTGCTTTGTCGGGGGACTTCATTGTCGGTTTTCCCGGCGAAACCGATCAGGATTTTGAGGATACACTGCACTGCATCCGTGAAGTGGGGTATGCGTCGGCTTATTCGTTCAAATACTCGCCGCGTCCCGGCACGCCGGGGGCTGGACTGGACGATCAAGTACCGGAGCCGATAAAATCCGAACGGCTGCAACGCTTGCAAGCCTTGGTCTGGGAACAGCAATTGGCCTTTAATCAAGCACAGATCGGCAAGATGTTACCGGTTTTATTCGAGCGGGTCGGTCGACATGCGGGCCAACTCGGTGGCCGATCCGCCTATTTGCAAAGTGTGTACGTGCAAGCGGCTCCTGAGCTTATCGGACAAATTGTTGATGTGCAGATCATTTCCGCATCCAATAACGCCCTGTCTGGGCAATTGGTGAGTGCCTAATGACCACAAAAACCAAGCCAAACTCACTTGTTTTGACCTTTGGGGACAATGCGGCACTTCGTACTTTGTGCGGGATCAATCACAACAATCTAGCGATGATCGAGCGAGCCTTTTCGGTCCAGATGCATGCGCCGGGTGGCAAAATTACCATTGAAGGCGCGGCGGATGATATTGCTTTGGCGGGCAATGTAACTGAACGCCTGTATGCGCTGGCCGAACAAGGCGAAGCGGTGGGCGAGCCGCAAGTGCGGGCCGAACTGTCCTTTGCCGGTCCGAATACTGGCAAGCCCAAACTTGATCAAATTCAATTTGGATCGGGTCGCCGCAAAATCGTTCCCCGCAATCCGTCCCAGCAGCTTTATTTGCAAGCGTTGAAGGACCAATCGGCCGATCTGGTTTTCGGAATTGGTCCGGCGGGTACCGGCAAGACATTTTTGGCAATTGCCTATGGTGCCAGCCTATTGCTGGCCAAACAGGTCGACCGGTTGATCGTAGCGCGTCCGGCATTGGAGGCCGGTGAGCGTTTGGGTTTTTTGCCGGGTGATCTCGAGGAAAAAGTTGATCCCTATATGATCCCGATCTGGGATGCGTTGAACCAGACCATCGGGCCTGAAAAACTGAGTCGGCTCAAAGAGCAGGGCAAGATTCAAATTGCCCCCTTGGCCTTCATGCGCGGGCGGACATTGGCTGATGCTTATGTGGTACTGGACGAGGCGCAAAACGCCACTATCGGCCAAATGCAGATGGTGCTGACCCGGTTGGGCGAAGGCGGGCGGATGATCGTCACCGGGGACCCGGATCAATCTGATCTGCCGCGCGGGCAGGAATCGGGTTTGGTCCATGCGGTCCGTATTCTGGCTGGAGTTGAGGGAATTTCCCAACACCGGTTTTTTGCGTCCGATGTGGTCCGTCATCCTTTGGTGGCCCGAATTGTGCGGGCTTATGCTGCGGATCGAGACGATCAATAGGCGTCATGAAAATAAGCAAGAATATTGACCAGATAGAGCTGACCATTGAGGTGGCGGGCTGGTCGGATGAAATAGTCGATTTGGCTAATTTACTGGAGCAATGTTTGACGCAGACCTTGCGGACTATTGACAAACCATTGCCCGGCACCGTGTCTGTTTTGTTGAGCCATGATGAGCGCATGCGCGGCCTCAACCGTACTTTTCGGAAAATTGACCGACCGACCAATGTGTTGTCGTTTCCGTCACCGAAATTTCCCGGCGGGCCGCTGGGAGATGTTGCGCTCGGATTTGAAACCTGTTCACAGCAAGCCCGAGATCGTGATATTTCCTTGGCGACCCATTTGTGTCATTTATTTGTACATGGTGTCTTGCATCTGCTGGGCTATGAGCACAGTGAAGCCAGTTCTGCGGCGCAGATGGAGCAATTGGAAAGCACCATATTGACTGCGCTTGGACAAAATGATCCGTGGAAGGATGAAGACGGCAATGAATGCTGAACTGCAAAACGGGCCGCTTGGTTTCTGGCAAACAATTACCCAGCGGCTTGGATGGGCTACCTCAACCTCGCCAGAACTGGATGAGGCGGCGCAGGAATTGGTTGATAATGCCTTGGCGTTTGATCGCTTGCGGATCGAGGGCATCATGGTGCCCCGGGCCGATATAAAAGCCACGGATGTTGCAACGG
>NVXG01000021.1 GCA_002733805.1 Robiginitomaculum sp.
ATAGAATTTGAATGCAACGATCAACTTCGTGTTGGCGGCCAATCAACGGGTCAACGTCACCTTTGCGCGCCTTGGCGTTCAGGTCCACGCAGTATTTTTCCAGTGCGGTTTCTTCTTTTTCCTTGGCGGGTTCACCAAACAGCTCATCCGTATCTTCGGCACCTTGCAGGGGCACGGTTTCGCTGAATTTTGGGTCTTTGGCCACGCCGTGGCTGATGAAGTTCACCGCGTCATAACGGGTCATATCCTGCTGTTGCAGGAAATACGCTGCGTGGCTTTCGCGTTCAGCAAAGATCGCTACCAGTACGTTTGCCCCCGTGACCTCAGATCGGCCAGAGCTTTGCACATGAATGGCGGCGCGCTGAATAACGCGCTGAAAACCGGTGGTCGGCGCGGCTTCGGTGCCGTCAACATCCGACACCAGCGAATCAAGGTCGTTATCGACAAATTTCACCAAATCACGGCGCAGTTCATCCAGATCTACGCCGCACGCGACCATGACTTTAACGGCATCCGGCTCATCGACAAGCGCCAGTAACAGGTGTTCCAGCGTCGCCAACTCGTGGTGACGTTCATTTGCAAGACTTAGGGCGCTGTGAATCGCCGTTTCGAGCGTGTTTGAGAATGATGGCATATAGGGCCTCTTTTCTGTGCTGCGGTGGGAAAAACCCATCCACGAATTTACTTACCTATAGAGTTTGGCTTTTTTACGCGTTCTTCAAGGGGAAAGTGCCACAAAGGGGTTAATAATCAGGTTATCGTGATCTGCGGGGCATATTATGCAAAAATGCAGGTAAATAGATTTTACCCCTGACAAGCGCGTTGAACCCGCTTAATAGGGGGGGGATGGTCCCATAGCTCAGCTGGATAGAGCGTCTGCCTTCTAAGCAGAATGCCGCAGGTTCGAGTCCTGCTGGGATCACCACTATCACAAAACGCCGTTGAAAACGTTGATTTATTCGCTGTTTTTGGAAACTAGGAATAACGGGTTTCCAGCGTTCTGGTCTTGTTCTGTTCCCAATAGTATTTTTTTCTTGTCAGCTTGGCGTGTGTAATGCTGAATTTCTTTCAGGGTTTCATGGCCTGTCCATGCGCCAATCTGGTAAACTTCTGCGCCTATTTCCGCCAATTTAGCCGCGCGGGCTTTCCTTAGTCCGTGTGCAGTCGCGTCTTGTGCCAACCCTGCTTGGCTGGCTATTTTGCTGAACCACTGCGATAAACCTTTTTGAGAGCGCGGCGCGCCAAAGTTGGTCACGATAAATGTAATGTTGTTATGGCGGCTCAAGCATTCAATCAGGTACTTTTGATCTGTCGCAAGAGGTTTAGCCCACGGCGGCAGGTTTGCGATAATCGGGATGGTAACAAGCCCGCCGGTCTTGATCTGTTTGAAGGTTAACCAGCCGTGTAAGTCAATCATTTGCTGACCCAATAGTCGCGCATCAACGCATCTTGCCCCAGTCCAATAAATAACCTCAAACGCCATGCGTTGCGGTGACCCGATGGGCCAAAACCTCCTGAATATTTCTATTTCTTCATCGGTCCAACGGCGGTGTGGCACGGTTATTGTGTGTCGTGGCTTAACCTCAATTGAGGGATTGGAATCGGAAAGACCCTCGTTAACGGCGAAATTTAGCAGGGCGCGCCAAACCTTTAAGCGGTTGTTGGCGGCACCGGCTTTGAATTCTTTCAAGTCTTTGCGGATATGCGCTGGCAACAAGTCGCCAACCAAACCCGCGCCTCGTTTCATGCGGATACGATCCAGTATTCTAATCCTGACCCGCTTGGTGCTGTCTGCCAGCCGGAGCCAATCAGATGATTTGCGATATTCAATTACCAGCGCGGCGATGGTTCCGCTTTGCGCCTTCGATTTGGGTTTGGGGCTGGCGTTTCCAGCTGATACATATGCGGCCAAAAAATCAGGGTGGTTTTCCGGTAGATCAGGCAGCTTGATCAGGTTCACCCCGACACGGCGATAAATATAGCGCGTGCCGTTCTTTTTGGTCACAACTTTGATATCTTTTAATCGCTGGCCATTCCGAATGCTGCGTCGCATGAGTTCACCTTTTCCTGTTTGTCGCCTTCATAAGGCAGATCATTGGCGAAAGCGTCAAGATCTCGCTTATCAAATAACCGCTTTGCACCCAGCATTTTGCGCGGGATATTCAGCCCCCGCAAGGTGGTTGGGCTGATGCCAAGATAATGCGCAGCGTCAGGCGCGGGCATTAGTAGCGGCGGATAATTGAGAGCGTGAGACATGATTAAGGGTTCGTTCTCAACTGATCAACATTCCCCTTGTGAACCTCAAACGAGATCGCGCCAACCCAGTCGTTGCGCTCCCATGTGTCAGGGCCGTTGATGCTGTTGATTAAATATTCAAAGCTTTTTTTCGCTGTTGCCGCCCAGAACAAACCACCGACTCCAAAACAATATCCGCCATCATATTCCATTGCACCCTCTGCAATCGCATCCGCCTCGCTGATATCCTGCAATCGCTGGATGCGAACGTCTGTGACGGTCAGGGTTATGCGGCTGTCTGCTTTGCAATGGAATAGGCTGTTGCGCTTGTACCAGCCATATCTGCGCTCAAGTGAATTCGACAGAACGTCATGTATTCCATCGAATGCCACAGGTTCATCAGTGTCTCGCACAAAAATACGTTTTGGCTTACCTGTTTTCGTAAAACTATCAGTGGTGCGCCAGTAACCAATCGCATAATGTTGCTCTTTCACCCAAAGGCGGTCGCCTTTTTTGATACGGTAATTGAGAATCTCTTTCAGTGGATACGTCAGCCATTCATTGGTGCCGATAATTGTTACTTTCGGCTGAACCTTCAAAATTCGCCGCGTCTTGAATTTCCGATTAGTAAGCAGCGCGTCAACCATGTTCGGCTGGAATAGGATTGGGATGTCAGTCATTTTGGTTTCCCCTCAATCTTAGCGTTTTTCGGCTTCATAAATGTAATCCAGTGGGTTTTTGCTGCTTTGCCGCACCTATTTCCAAAAAGTGGCTTATGGTCGGTCAGGGATAGGATTTTTGAAACACTAATATCGGTTTCATTCCATTTGAAAATCAATGTTCCATTCGGTTTCAAAACTCGAAAACACTCGGAAAATCCGGCACGAATATCATTCCCCCAATCAGAGCCAAGCTTTCCGTATTTCTTTGCTATCCAGCCGGTGGACCCATTTTTCACTAAATGAGGTGGGTCGAAAACAACCAGATAAAAGCTATCATTCGGGAATGGTAAGTTGCGAAAATCCATCTGTTGGTCCGGGGAAATCACCAATTCACGAAAACCGCCCTTGCTGGACTTATCTTTGAGCTTGTGGGTTTCAGAACGTATGTCGCCAAATATCGTGCGGTCATCATTTCTGTCGAACCAGAACATGCGACTACCACAGCATGGGTCTAATACTTTTGCGGCCGCTCGGCGAGTATTCATGCCGCCACCTCTGGCATGTCAGCCCAGACCCGCCCGTCAAGCAGGTTGAATTCATCTTTTTTGCCGATCTTAAACATCAGACTTCCCTTGTCTCCAGCGCTGCAATCGCATCCAAGGATGAAGTTGCACCCGTCATGAAATTCACCTAGGTCAAGATCGTCGACATCAAGTTCTGGCGGTATATGGCTGGCTGGCACCCATTCCCCCCACTGCTTAAAGAAAAACGGAACGCCCGCATCCTGACATAGATCGCGCAGAGATCGCGCCCAGTCTGGGTGCATGGCGCGCGCGTCTTTGCCGCTTTCGCCGCCACAGATTACCCAATTTAATCTCGTGCGATCTTCGGTGTAACAGGTGCAAATATCGGGGTTGAACGCGCGACATGCTGGATTGTGAAGCCATTTCGAAATATCAATTTTTGCCAACAGCGGCTCAGCACTGACAAACCGCACCGCTGCCGGTGTGTCCAGCAACAGGGGAATGCGCTCATCCGCGCGGGGTTGATCCTCAACACTGACGCCAAGCCAGACGTTGGGCAGGGGCCATATTGCCCCAGCTTTTATTCCGCGAGATCGGTGTGGACCGTCTGAAAATTCGCCACGCCACGACGGAAACCATCGATTCAATATTTCAGCGACAGGTTTCCACGCAATTATATTTTGGCGATCGCCAGCAAAATATTCCCGCATCCGATCCGCGCGCTTGGTCAGCACCTGAAACGTATGTTGCGGGCAAAGTGCCATGACAGCAAAAACCTGATCAATCCATTCATCAGGCACGTTTTCGTGAAACAAATCACCCATCGAATTCACAAAATACATGGTTGGTTTCTGGCGGCGCAGAGGTTTCAACAATGCCTTTTCGGCCAGCGCCATCTTGCCCGTCCAAACCGCGTTGCCATTCACCTTTTTGGTGAGGCCAGCATATTGCGGTGTCAGGGGATTATGACCCATGCGCCAAGCGGCTTTCATCGCATAGCAGTTCGTGCAGCCGGGGCTGACAATGCTGCACCCAACGATTGGATTCCATGTGTCATCTGTCCATTGGATTTTAGTCATGATGAACCTTTCTCAAAAAGGTTGTGAGTTCTGGCGTGATCAAGCGCGCCTTCGTTGACTAAGCTGTCAGCGAGTTCTTCGAGAGAACATCCAGTTTGAATTTCTGCGTGCTGCAAATACTTTACGTTTTTGGCTTCGATCAAAACTGTCACAACGGCCATGCCTTTTAAGGGGCCATCCTTGTAAATTTCCATGGTCATGATGTTTCGTCCTTCATAAATCGGATAATCTGGCGGTAAAAATAGAAAATGAGGCTGTAGAGATTCATCACGCGACCTTTCTTTGTTTCATTAAAAATTGGCAATTCGCGCGCACCAAAGCCTCGGCCAGTGGTGGGCAAACGGAATTCCCGCACATGCGAATTTGTTGGGTTTTGGTCAGGCGCTCACCATTCGCGCCTCGATCAATGATGTAATCGTCTGGAAAACCTTGGGCCCGGAATAGCTCGCGCGGCGTGAGCATCCGCATGCCGATGTCGACAATCGCATAGGTCTGGCCGTTGATAATAACTGTGACCAAACCAAACCGGTCGCGTGTCGTGGTGGTGTGGCAAGGCTCATCAAGTGACGCCCCAACACCGGCCCCATAATATTTGACCATAAAAGCAGCCACCAAAGCTGCATGGGTGCCATTGGCACAAACAGCGGTTAGCGGGTCATTCATGTCGCGCGCGCTTCGAGCGGTGCCTTTCAGGTGCAGTAGGTTCGTTGCTACAATGGCGTCGGTCAGTCTGGTTGTGACTGTTCCGTTCGGATCTTCGATCGAGCGTCCGGTGCTTGTGCCGAATTGCGGTGACATATGCGCGGTTACGATGTTGATCTGCGTTGCGCGGGCGGTTGCAGTTGCTAGCGGATCGCCAGCTGCGCGGCCTATCGCGCCGGTGTTGTGCTGGGCAAGGAACGCGGTGACCATCGCCGCCTTTATGCCCCCAGCAACAACCGTCGTCACGGGGTCGTGAATATCCCTGATCCTCGGAGCCTCACCTTTACGTTCACCATATCCAATCTGGATTAATGAAGGCACGGCCACCATGCGCTCGCCGCCCTTGGCTGTCGTGGTGGTGCGCAGCGGCTCACCAATCGGCTCAACGCGGTCGCCAGATTTGGTGTGCGTAATCGGCACAATAAACGGTGAAGGGGATTGCAGAACAAACTTGTCGATACCCCTCGCCACCCTGCGGAGTGTGTTGTCAGCCAGCGGGCGAATGGCGCGCAGTCCGTGCTTTTCTTTGATTTCCGCTGATGTATCAAAGATAGACGGGCAGGGCAGCGACCAATCAATGATCGAGGCGGCACTGCGCCACGGTTTTGCCTTGCCCGAAATTACAGCCGGTGAACCTGGCTTTGCATGGCTTGGCTTTGGCCAGACAATCGGCTGACCATCGCGACGCGCAATCATAAACAAGCGTTTGCGGATGGTTGGCGCGCCATAATCACAGGCGCGCAGTTCTTTCCATTCAACTTTATAGCCATACCGGCGCAGCGCGCTGATCATCTTCTGAAAAGTCTCGCCTTTGCGGTCTGGGTCAGGTTTGTTTTCGCTGGTCAGCGGCCCCCAATCCTGAAATTCTTCAACATTCTCAAGCATGATCACCAGCGGCTTTGCGCGCTCGGCCCAAAGGACCGGCACCCAACCAAGATCGCGGATGCCCTTTTCAAGTGGCTTGCCACCCTTGGCCTTTGAGTGGTGCTTACAGTCGGGACTAAACCACGCCAGCCCGACCGGCTTGCCGCGTGTGGCGATCTCGGCAGGATCAACGTGCCAAATGTTTTTGACTAAATGCGTTGTGTCAGGGTGATTGGCCTCGTGCATAGACAGCGCGATAGCATCGTGGTTTACCGCAAAATCAGGGCTGCGGCCCAAGGCCAATTCAATGCCAGTCGAAGCCCCGCCACCGCCTGCAAATCCGTCGATGATCAGCATCACATTCCCAACGCTTCTTTATACATGTCCAAAATCGCATCTTCTTCGGCGATTTCCTGCGGGTCTTTCTTGCGCAGAGCAATAATTCGGCGCAGGGTTTTGGTGTCGTAACCGCGCGATTTGGCTTCGGCCATGACCTCTTTTTGGTGATCCGCGATATCTTGTTTTTCGATTGCCAGTCTTTCAAACCGTTCGATAAAGCTGCGCAGTTCGTCAGCAGTCACGCGGAACGCCTTTTCCTTGGCTTGATCCAGATCGGGATCGGCTTTGAATCTGCGGCTGTTATCGCCGGGTGCGGGTGGGTTTGGTGTGCTAGTCATGGCTGCGCGCCTTTGTGGTGTATGCAAAGAATAAGGCGACGGCCATAAAGACGCGCCAATGATCCCAACAATAATCGAACGACCATTTCACAAATGAGGCCACCAGAAAAATCATGGTAAGGTGGAATGCAAACCGACCGAGAAATTGGCCAAGTCGATCTTCGAAACTGTTGTTTTGCTTTGGCATGGGTATATTTTCCTTTTGAGGGGTAGTTACTTGCGCGGCCACAGATCGCCGCTGACGGGTTTTGGGGTGGTTTGGGTGTGGTGTGCCGCGCAAAGCGTTTGCGGGCGTCACGGTCGAATTGATCGGCTGCGTTTCGGGCGACTTGCAACATGCCTGCGCCGGGTGTTCCGGCTTTGCCACGACTACGCGCCCAGAGTTTAATGGCCTGCACAATCACCTTGCCCTCTTTGGCGCAAAGGTTGTTGTAGTCCACACGGCAATCAGTGCTGCAATATTTGCGGTGATCGGCAATTGAAATGCCGCACCATTCGCATTTGCTGGGCCGGATTGCGGGCAGGGTTATGGGTTCGCGGCGGGTCATAACTGTGCCTCTGGACCTGTTAATGCGATGTAACTTTTTCTGCGCGGGTCATATTGCATCGCGCCCGGAAAGCGTTCTGTGTATTTGACTAAGTCTTTTGTCGCCTGTTGTTCAGATATGACAAATTTGCGCACTAAATGACGACGATTAATAAAACCGTAGATCAGCAAGCAATCTGTTATCCAGAGCATTTTCTGTTGTTGATACCAGTTCATGCGAATACCCATGTCCCGAGGGTTGCGGGGCAGTCGTTTGCGGAGTGCAAAAGAAAACCGAATTTGAGGTATAGATGATGCAGCACAATGGCCAGCATGGCCGTGCCGCCAACAACCGATGCGGCCTTTAGCATTCCAGCTAATGTGCGCCCTATCCGTTCGCCTGTCGCGCGCGCGGGTGAGCCAGTTTCAATAGGTTGCGGTTCGCGTGCCATACTCATGCCACCTCGCTTGGGTGGGTGCGGGCAACCATGACAATGTAGTTTTCAATGAAATCAAGGCTGTCTTTACCGCAGGCGCTTACGCCATAAATGATATATTCAAGATCATCATTTGGGGCGTTTACCTGTCTGGCGTGGCCTTCCATAAACAGG
>NVXG01000022.1 GCA_002733805.1 Robiginitomaculum sp.
ACTGGTCTGAAAACTTCCGTCTCTTCGTCATTTCTGTATTCCTTCATTAGGTTGGAATACACCTTAACTGACTGTCCGATTTTGCAGGACCACTTCACCTTGCCGATGCAATGACCCGATACGCAACGGGCCGTCTTGCCTCGCAGATGGAAGTAAAACGCTTTCTGGATGCCAATCCTATATTCGCCAAGTCCCGCACCACCAAGCTGCACCAATCGCGCATCGCTGATCTGTTTTCACGCCCGATCTACGCTGGCTATCTCTCGCATGAGAACTGGGGATTGAACCTGATTCCTGCCAAACATGAACCGCTGATCAGCTATGAGACATTTCTGGCGATCCAGAAACGCGGTGCGATCACCGCCTATGCGCCGACCCGCAAAGACTTGAATGAGGACTTCCCGCTGCGTGGCTTCGTCACCTGTGGCCATTGCGACAAGCCCATGACCGCTTGCTGGTCAAAGGGGCGTAGTGCCAAGTATCCGTATTATCTGTGCGATACCAAAGGCTGCGTTGACTATCGCAAGTCAATTCGGCGGGAAAAGATCGAAGGAGACTTTGAGACCCTGCTAGGGGAACTTGTGCCGTCTGCCAACTTATTCGCCATGGCGTTTGATATGTTCCGCGACATTTGGAATACACGGTTAGAATCTTCGGAAGAAGAAAAACGTTCCATGCAACGGCAACTCACGCAGATGGATCGTAAATCTACCTTGCTGCTGGACAAGCTGATCGACACAAATAGCTCTACAGTGATCGCCGCCTATGAAAACAAACTGCGTGAGATGGAAGAGCAAAAGACGTTCCTAACCGAGAAAATCAGCAAATGTGGCCAACCGCTCGCACCCTTCGAGCAAGTTTATCGAACCGCTTTTGAATTTCTCGCAAACCCCAGTAAACTATGGGCTTCCGAGCGGTATGAGGACAAGCGCGCAGTGCTAAAATTGGTGTTTGCGCAACGTCTGCCCTACACCCGAAACGAGGGTTATCGAACCTCTAAAACCTCGTTACCTTTCAAGGCTTTAGAGGGTCTTCACTTGGGGAAATTAGAGATGGTGCCCCCACACGGATTCGAACCGCGGACCTACTGATTACAAATAGCACATTTAGTGATATTTTTAGCTTGGCGTCTACATATTGCCATAGTGAATGTGAGTCCCCCACACGTCCTCACACCGCCGCCATGTTCAGACAGTGCCTTTCGCGCTTCTGGATTAAATGCGAAGATAAATGGTCATGCTGATGTTCGGATCAAATATGTATTCCCATCGCCTCTCTGTCGTCAAGTTTAGTGCCGGACCCGCGCCCTTTGACACACCAGAGTCGCTCAGAACGGCGGTTTACACGTTAACACTATGTTTATATTAATTAATAATAGTTTTGTAGGTGTTAAATATCGGTATTTTGACGTTCTCCCATGGTCAATCTTGCCATATTTCCGATATATATAAAAATGTAGTGCTAAAGCTGCCGCTGTGTGATCTCTGTGACGTTAAACGAGACATTTTCTGAGGTTTTGATGCTTTAATATATGCCTTAAACTAAGAATACTGATGACTGGGCCCATTCGCAATGGACCTGTCGCGCTTTAGTGCCGCCCCATGAACTCATTTAAGCTGCAATTCTTTCAAAAGCCAAGGGACTTTTCCAACCTAATGCTGAGTGTTTCCGGCGTGGATTGTAGAAGCCGTTAATGTACTCAAAGATAGCTAATTCAGCAGCATGACGTGTGTGCCACGGATGCCACTGGTCCTGTCACAAATTAATTCAGGTTTGATGGTTTTAAGAACGCCTCGACGACAGCATTGTCATAGCAATTTCCTTTACCACTCATGAATGCTTTGAATCCGTGTTGGCACATACGTTTCTGATAATCGTGCGAGCAATACTGGCTTCCGCGATCCGAACGATGAATGCAGTCTTTGGGTGGTTTTCGTAATGCCACGGCCATGTACAGCGCGCAAATTGCAAGGTCGCGTTTCATGCGGTTGCTGACAGCCCAGCCAATGACCCTCCTCGAATAGAGGTCCAGAACAACGGCCAGATATAACCATCCCTCTTGGGTCCAGATATAGCTGATGTTGATCACCCATTTCTGGTAGGGCCGATCCGCCACAAAGTTCCGGTTTAGCAGGTTGGGTGCGATGTTGAACTTGTGGTTGCTATCGGTTGTCACCTTGTGTTTGCGGGTTCTGACAACAGCGATACCGTTCTGGCGCATCAATCGGCCAATACGGCGGTGGCCAACATCCAGTCCACGCTCTTTCAATCCCTCTGTCATTCTTGGCCTGCCATAACTGCCCAGAGACAGGCGATGTTGTATCTCTGATACCATGGTCAAAATACGGATTGTGGTCGCCTGAACTTCGTCTTTGCGATAGACGGTCAGGATGGGTGATATTAAGTTGGCAATCGCCAGCCTTTGGGTGACACGCCGTTCGGTAATACCAAACAATGTTGCTATTTCCTCGGCGCGCCACTCGGACGGCCGTATTGTTATTGAAGCAGTCTCGTAGTAAGGGTTCTGATTTGTAGGGGGCTATGATTCTTGATCGGTGTAGAGCTATTTGCAGGCGCAGGTGGATTATCTCTGGGGGCGCACTTGGCAGGCCTCCCAGTCTTATACGCTATCGAAATCTGTAAATCTCCTGCAAAAACATTTGCGCTAAACAACCCAGCTTGCAATGTTATCTATGACGACATCAGGAAAGTTGATCCATCCGGCTTCGATCTTCCAAGCAAAAGAATAGCGCTATTTGGCGGCCCACCGTGCCAAGGGTTTTCAACATCCAACCAAAAAAACAGAAACCTCGATAATGAAAATAATTGGCTCTTTGAGGAGTTTTTGCGGTTTGTGAAAGCCTTGTCCCCAGAGTTAGTAGTTTTTGAAAATGTTGCTGGAATTACACACACTGCCGGAGGGTTCTTTTTAGAACAGCTTGTAAGTCGACTACAGCAGCTTGGGTATAAGACCTCCTATTCAGTTATTAATTCTGCTGATTGTGGTGTACCACAACATCGAAATCGATTTTTTTGCGTTGGAAGCAAAAAACAATACGTCGATCTTTTGGAAATCAAAAAAGTTACTAAACATGTAACCGTGGCAAATGCCATTTCGGATTTGCCGGATTTAACTGTTGGAAACGATGTTGATATTTTGCCATACAAAACCTCAGCACAGTCTCAGTACGCGAAAAATTTGCGAGCAAGCGCTTCGATTTGCGGCGGGCATCTTGTCACAAAAAATGCCCCCCATATTGTCGAGCGCTACAAGCATATTCCACAAGGTGGAAATTGGAGCAGTATCCCTAAAGAGCTAATGGGCTCATACAAAGATGTATCCAGGTGTCATACTGGAATTTATAGAAGGTTACGAAACGACCAACCTTCGGTTGTTCTTGGCAATTTTAGAAAGAATATGCTAATCCATCCCAATCAAGACCGTGGGCTTTCAGTTAGAGAGGCCGCACGAATTCAATCGTTCCCGGACAGTTACAAATTTTGGGGATCAATTGGTGAGCAACAACAACAGGTTGGCAACGCGGTACCTCCGCTGATGGCCCAAAAAGTATTTGAATGTATATTTGATCAGGTTGGTGAAACAAAAAGATGACGCAAAGTTATGACGTAAAATTTTCCAATCCGCTGGAGATTCGCCTTAAAGAACTGCTTGAGTGTAATAACTCTCATAACGATTTTCCACACTGCGGTATTGATCGTTTTGATTTATATAAGAATATTAAATCCAAGTTGAATGACGATTATTATCGAGATGTAGACAGTGGGCTTACCAAAGATAGTGGCGGGGCTGCTTATACACATCACGACCTAGGGCATGTCGACGATGTGATACGCAAAGCGGGTCAAATCGTGGGTCTCGGCAGCGAAGCCAACACACCCGCGTTTGAAAGCATGAAACCATACGAAGTGTTTGTACTGCTAGTTGCATGCCTGATTCACGATGCTGGGAACAAGACTGGTAGAAAAGGACACGCGGCCAAAGCAAGGAAAGTCCTTGTAGAAGTTTCTGATGGTCGGTTGGCTCAAAAGGAAATTAGCATAATCTCAAATGTAGCGAAAGCGCATGGAGGCGAAACACTCTCTGGCGGCAAGGACACCATTGGGGAATTATTATCACCTAAAGATGGTGTGGATAACACAAAAGTGCGCCCACAAATGCTGGCTGCCATTCTTAGACTAGCCGATGAACTGGCCGAAAACTATCGCCGTGCGAGCACGCGAAATGAACCTGAATCTGTTTTTCCAAACCTTTACTGCAAACGTATTTCGCCACACATCGATTATGAAAGCCGCAGGTTAACACTAGATTTCACGTTATCCGATAAAGATTGCAAATTATATGCGAAGGATGAATATGGTGTTGAAATGTATTTTTTAGACTACATAGCTAATCGCGTTTCAAAAACAGAGTTAGAAAGACGATACTGTGATAGATATCTGCGAGGGTTCGCAACATTTGAAGAAATCCGAGTGAAAATTGAACTCCTACGGAAAGCCGAAGATTGGGCTGAACCAATTTTCTTCACTCTAAAAGAAGATGGTTATCCGACAGATAAACCGAGTGAAATTGTTACCAAAGAACTCATTGATGGTAAGCGCATTGCAACAAGTTACCGCGCCTATTGCAAGGAGCATCAAGATGACTAAAGCCAACCCATTTATTGTCCATACACCGGAGCAGTTGACACCAGAAAACATAGCCGCAAATTTTGTTGAGATGTATACTGATTTTCCCAAGCTCAAAGAACCTGTAAATATGTTTATTCATGGCCCGCGTGGTGCTGGAAAGAGCATAATGCTCAGAAGCCTTGAAAACAAAGTACAGCTATTGTTGAAGAAAGATGGAGACAACGCACTCCCTTTCTTTGCTATACATGTTCCAATTAAGCGCGCCTTTTTTGGAAATCCCGAATTTCTAAGACTAACCGGTTGGAAAGCGACAACTGTTGGCGAGCACTTGCTTTCGATCTATGCTGTGCAATATCTTTTTGAAGCCTTTTACGAAAACTCCCTCGACTTGGCCGATGAACATAAAGCCGAGTTTGTTGAGCTTTGGGAAGACTGTGGCGGAAAATCGGATTTAGGAAAACTTTCAAAGCTCACCACGTTTGATGACCTTGCAAAATTTTGCGAAAAAGAGGCCACTCGCGTTCGCCAATATTACGTCAGACTACCAAATGGAAACGATCCAGATATCTATGGTGGGGCTCTTACAAGTTTTAATGATTTTGTTTTACCTTTATGCAGAATACTGGTCTCTGATTTGAAACTAAATGAAAATGACCCTATTTGCTTCATGATAGATGATGCGGATAACCTTCCAGAAGCACTGCAAAGAGTCCTGAATAGTTGGGTTTCGGCGAGAGTTGCCAAGACAATATGTATTAAGGTTACGACACAACTTGGATATAAAACCTATAGAACCGTCGACGGGAGAATAATTGAAAGCCCTCACGATTTCTCTGAGGTTAATATTGGAAGCGTCTACACCTCTAATAAGGGACATTTCGCAAAGAGAATCGAAGCCATCGTTCAAAAAAGACTCGAAAATGCTGGAATTACTGCGTCTCCAGAAGATTTTTTTCCAACTGATCTAGAACAACTAGAGAAGAGGGATAATATTTGGAGTGACCTAACTTCTGGGAAAACTAAAGGCCACGTTGCCCTAAAAGGGCGTGGCCCAAGCCGAAATAGCGACCTAGCACAGCGATACACAATTCCAGCATTAATGCGAAAACTTTCAAGCAGTAAATCATCCCACACTTATAGCTATGCAGGATTGCAATCGTTAACTGACTTATCTTCTGGCGTGGTAAGGTGGTTTTTAGAACCTGCAGGGCAGATGTACCATAGTATCGATAGTACTCTAACTAAGAAGCCGGAAGCTATTCCAGTGAGTTATCAAGATAGCGAAATCACAAATTGGTCGCGGGAGTTTCGAGAAAAACTTGATGTAGACCCCGGGCATTCCGATGTTGTTGAAAAAGATAGCTCATTACAAAGCTTGGGGCATAGTCGCAAAAACTATACCAAGTTAGGTAATTTGCTTGATGGTATTGGGTGGTTTTGCCGCGAACGATTACTGGATGAAACGGCAAGCGAACAACGATTGTTTTCTTTTGTTTTGAGTGACGATCCGGTCGAAGAACTAACTGATATTTTGCATCTTGGAGTCCGAATGGGCTATTTGCAAAAATCCGACCTAGCTTCAAAGAGCGCCTTGGGTGGACGGCGCCCACGGTATATTTTGTCTCGACGTCTCGGGCCGCACTAT
The DNA here is from genome assembly GCA_002733805.1 of Robiginitomaculum sp. Taxonomy (GTDB): domain Bacteria; phylum Pseudomonadota; class Alphaproteobacteria; order Caulobacterales; family Maricaulaceae; genus Robiginitomaculum_B. The sequence continues at coordinate 6,296 of NVXG01000022.1, forward strand.
CGGTTGGATGTCTCGGGTTATGCCGCTCACTTATCTGTAAAGTCGTCTGACTTGCTAATCGCACTCAGGAAGCCCAAAAGTTTTGTCAAAATTCGCTTGGGTTTAGACGGAAAGAACGAAGACCAATCCATAATGGACTTGGAGGTAGATGATGGCTGATCCCAGAAAAATCCTTAAAAATGACTTAATCAATTTTTTTGAAGAGACGGACATTGCGTTCGTTGGTAGATCAAGCTTTGAGGAACGTTCGTTCACAGCTTATGGTGTACTTTCCAACAATAATTTGTGCTTTCAAAAGTTTTTTATTTCTCGAGGTGAAAGCCCGCGAGCAAAGGAACTTCGAGACAAACAGAGATTACCGGCAGATACTCTTTGCGAATTAAATACAGATGACCCTTTGCAAACACAAAGATCAATCTCGGCGACTATTAAAGAGATTTCTTTGATCGAGAAACCCTTTTCTCTCGTTGTCGACGTAACTACATTCCGTCGCGAAGAATTACTTATCTTACTTCAACATTTGAAATTGCTTCCAGAACACTTTCAGAACAACACATATTTTGTATATTCCATTGCTGCAAAAATGGGAAATTGGCTTTCAAAAAATGTTACACAAGTCAGGCCAGTTATTGGCTATCCGGGAAATATACTAATTCGAAACAAAACCCATTTAATCGTCTGCGCAGGAATCGAGCATCATAGAGCCAAGGCAATCATTGAGGCCTACGAACCCGAAAGTATTTCTTTGGGGATGGTGCCGCGAGATAAATCCGTTGCCTCTAGCATTTTTGAAAGGAATTTAGAGCTCCGAAATTACTTGATTAGGCACTTCGACGCCATCGAATATGAGTTCGATTTTTCTGCAACTGACCCATTATCTATTAAACAGGTTTTAGAGGAACGCATCAAAGAGTTACCACAGCACAATATTATTGTTGCACCGTTAAATACAAAGCTCTCAACGCTAGGTTGCGGTGCGTTTGCTATCGAAAACCCTAGAGTCCAAATTTGCTATGCAGAAGTCGAGGTTTACAATGCAGGCGACTACTCTGAGGCTGGAAAAGAAATGTTTCTTATGCCATTTCGTGATCTATTTACATGACACAACCTGAATTAATTTGTGACAGGACCAGTGGCATCCGTGGCACACACGTCATGCTGCTGAATTAGCTATCTTTGAGTACATTAACGGCTTCTACAATCC
>NVXG01000023.1 GCA_002733805.1 Robiginitomaculum sp.
GCACAGGTGAGCACATGGAAACGGCAGGCGTTTGACGGCATGGCAGCCGTGTTCTCAGACAAAGTCAAGAAGGCTGAGAATAAGGATAGCGAGATCAAGAACCTGCACGCCAAGATCGGTCAGTTAGCGGTGGAGAATGATTTTTGTCACAAGGGCTAAAGCGATGGGCCCGTCAGAACGCCGCGAGATGATCCGTAAGGAGAACAACAAGCTGAGCCTGACACGCCAATGCAAGCTGCTCAAGATCAACCGTTCATCAATCTGCTACACCCCTTTGACCCGGCAACGCTTGATCTACTGCATGAGATCGACCGGATATTTACAAGTATCCGTTCCTTGGCAGCCGCCAGATTGCAGCTTATCTTCCCCAATCCGGGTTCTCGGCTGGGCGTCATCACGTTCGTCGTCTGATGAACATCATGGGGTTCCAGGCGATCTACAAAGGGCCAAACACCAGCAAGAAACACCCACAACACCGCATTTATCCACACCTGCTGAGAGGCTGGCAATCACGCGGCCCAATCAAGTCTGGTGCAGCGACATCGCCTACATTCCCGTCAAACGTGGCTTTCTGTATCTGGTGGCAATCATGGGCTGGGCCACCCGCAAGGTTCTGACGTGGCGGCTCTCAAATACGCTGGATGCCAGCTTTTGCGTCGAAGCACTGGAGGAGGCTATCGCCAGATACGGCAAACCAGAAATAATGAATACGGATCAGGGCAGCCAATACACCGGCGCTGGCTGGATCACGACTTTGGCCAAGGCCAACATCAAAATATCAATGGACGGTCGGGGCCGTTACCTGGGCAATATCTTCATCGAACGGCTGTGGCGGTCGTTGAAACAGGAGGCCGTCTATCTACATGAAATCACCGACGGCTTTCAAGCAAAACGGATCATCGATAACGGGAGTGGCTTCTACAACTCAGAGCGGCCTCACACCGCCCTTGATAAGCAAACGCCCAACACCGCATACTTCGGCCAAGCTGAGAGACGAAAGGCGGCATGAACAGAAACCAGATGCATCTTAGCCAGGCCGCAAACCTGTCCTAAAAAGCAGGACCACTTCAGTTCACAATACTTTCCGCTATACGGAAGCTCTTGGGCGCGGCGCGCAAGGTTTGCGTATAGCGATATTGAAAGAAAGTTTTGGCCGTGACGAGAGCGAAGCGGATGTTGGCCAAAAAATTTTAGCGGCCGCCGAACGGTTCCGGCAGTTGGGCGCGCAAGTTGATGAAATCTCCATCCCCGAGCATAATCTCGCGGTTGATCGCTGGACGGCGATCACTGTCGAGGGCTTGCAAGACGGCCTGATGCATGGCAATTCTGCCGGCACCAACTATCGTGGGCTGTTCTTACCGTCGATGATCGACCATATGGCCCAATGGCGTAACCGCGCTGACACGCTTTCGCACTCACTGAAAGTTTGCATGTTTCTTGGTGAATATTTCCAAAAACAGTATCGCGGCAAATACTATGGCAAGGCGCAAAATCTTATGCGTTTGGTCAATGAAAAATACGCGGCCGCGTTCCAACACTATAATCTTTTGTTGATGCCGACAGTGCCGATGAAACCACAAGAGATCCCGCCAAATGACAATAATATAACGCTGAGCGTAAAGCGCGCATTTGAGATGATTGGCAACACGGCGCCGTTTAACGGCTGGCTTCCTGCGATGAATGTGCCATGTGGGCTGCTCGAAGGTCTGCCCATTGGCATGGAGCTTGTGGCGGCCAATTACGGTGAGCTTAAGATTTATCAAGCTGGACATGCGTTTGCAGCAGAGCGGTGACTGGCGCGGATTTTAAGGGAGAGAATGATGTCGACATTTAACGAAAGGCTGGCCGCCAAAATATCTGCATTTAGCCCTGTAGATGCGGCCGGTGCGCAAGAGCTTACGCCTCTCTACGGCCTGTCATATGTTCGCGGCCACCGCAGCTCGCCCTGGCTTTTGCCACAATCCCGCAGCTGCTACGCGAGGCAGTGTCGCGCTTTGGCCCGCGTGATGCGGCTATTTTTAGCCAAATGGGTCTGCGCATGACCCACTTCGATCTTGATCGCGCGGTTGCTCTAGTTGGCGACCGGCTTGCTGGCGCTTGGCCTGAATAAGGGCGAGCGCGTTGGCACATGGTCGCCAAATTGGCGCGAGTGGGTTTTGACGCAATTTGCCACGGCGCGAATTGGTTTGGTATTGGTTAATATCAACCCGGCTTACCGCTTATCTGAGCTTGAATACGCGCTCAACAAGGTAAATTGCAAAGCGCTTGTTTTGGCCAAAGAATACAAATCATCGCAGTACCTGACCATGTTACGCAGCCGCGCACCGGAGCTGGAAACAGGCGAGGTGGGGCGGCTTCAAGCGGCCAGGTTACCGCATTTTCGCAGTGTAATTGTGATGGATGATGCGCCCGGCCCTGAGGCTTATTCGTTTGACGAAATATGCTCGCTCGGCGGCCCGGCACAGCAATAGCGATTGCCGCAAATTGACAGCACATTGTCGCCCGATGATGCGATCAACATACAGTTCACCTCTGGCACAACCGGTCAGCCCAAAGGGGCGACACTCTTGCATTATAACACTGTGAATAACGCCCGTTTTGTCACCCACAGGATCGCGCTTACAGAAGAAGACCGGCTTGCGATACCGGTGCCGCTTTATCACTGTTTTGGCATGGTGATGGGGGTGCTTTGTGCCGTGAGCAAAGGCGCTACAATGATATTTCCGGGGGAAGGCTTTGACGCGGCAGTCACGCTTGATGTGATGAAACGGGTCAATAGGGACACGAATATGGCCCAGGTCGCCATAGGCTACGGCATGACGTAAACCTTGCCGGTCTCATTCCAAAGCCTTGTTGATGACACCACCAAGCAGCGCTGCAAAACCGTCGGCCGTGTGCATCCGCACCTTGAGGTAAAGGTCGTCGATGAGGCCGGAAACATTGTGCCCGCGGGCAAACAGGGTGCGCTGTGCACGCGGGGCTACTCGGTTATGAAGGGATATTGGAACGACCCTGACCGCACGCGCGATAGCATAAAAGACGGCTGGATGTTTACCGGCGACTTGGCCGTGATTGACGCAGAAGGGTATTGCAGCATCACCGGGCGGGTCAAAGATATGATCATACGTGGGGGTGAAAACATTTACCCAGGCGAAATAGAGGAGTTTCTATTCACCCATCCAATGGTCAGCGAGGTTCAGGTTTTTGGCATGCCGGATGAGAAACTAGGCGAAGAAGTATGTGCTTGGGCGGTGGCCAAGCCGCGGGTGCAGCTTTCGGCAGATGGGCTCAAGAGTTTTTGCACAGGCCAAATAGCCCTCTTCAAAATTCCGCGCCATATTCGTATTGTCGATACAGTACCGATGACGATTACCGGTAAGCCACAAAAGTTTGTCATGCGTGACCAAATGGTTGCTCTATTGGCGACCTAACCTGTTGCAGCGCCCATCTGCCAACACGCCACCGCTATTGAAAGGAACATTATGTTCAATGCATCGATGAGTTTTGACCTTGGCGAAGACGTGAACGCATTGCGTGAGCTGGTGCACCGTTGGGCGCAAGAGCGGGTGAAGCCAATGGCCGCGCGGGTTGATGCGGAAAATGATTTTCCACATGAGCTATGGGTAGAAATGGGGGAGTTGGGCCTGTTGGGGATCACAGTTCCTGAAGAATTTGGCGGCGCGGGCATGGGGTATTTGGCGCATGTGGTTGCCGTTGAAGAAATAGCGCGGGCGAGCGCATCGGTGTCGCTGAGCTATGGGGCGCATTCAAACTTATGTGTGAACCAGATTAATCTGAACGGCACGGAGGCGCAAAAGGCAAAATATCTGCCGGATCTGGTCAGCGGCAAACATGTTGGCGCATTGGCTATGTCGGAGGCGGGCGCCGGATCAGATGTGGTCAGCATGAGCATGCGCGCTGAAAAAAAAGACGATCATTTTCTACTGAACGGCACAAAATACTGGATCACCAATGGCGGCGAGGCCAACACATTGGTGGTTTATGCCAAGACCGATCCAGAGGCCGGATCACGGGGGATGACCGCTTTTATCATCGAAAAATCGATGGCCGGTTTTACCCAATCGCCGCATTTTGACAAGCTGGGCATGCGCGGTTCAAACACGGTGGAGTTGATCTTCAACAATGTCCGAGTGCCGTTTGAAAATGTTTTAGGCTTTGAGAACAAAGGCGTGCGTGTGCTGATGTCTGGGCTTGATTTTGAACGTGTCGTTCTGTCTGGCATCGGCACCGGCATTATGGCGGCCTGTTTGGATGAAATTATGCCCTACATGGCCGAGCGCAAACAGTTTGGCCAAGCTATCGGAAACTTCCAGCTCATGCAGGGGAAAATCGCCGATATGTATACGAAGATGAACGCGGCGCGGGCTTATGTTTATGAGGTCGCGCGCGCTTGTGACCGTGGTACGGTGACGCGCCAAGACGCGGCCGCTTGTGTGCTTTATGCCTCTGAGGAGGCCATGGTTGTGGCGCATCAGGCGGTTCAGGCCATGGGCGGCGCGGGCTTTATGAATGAGACCCCGGTGAGCCGAATTTTCCGCGACGCCAAGCTGATGGAAATTGGTGCTGGCACGTCGGAGGTGCGGCGTATGCTTATTGGCCGCGAAATGATGGGGGCGATGGGGTAGTGGCCGTTATAAAGTCGGCAGCATCGCCGCGGTCGGACATGTCTAGGGTCAATTAGGCCGCGCATCAGGCGACGATGGTGCCACTCAAGGCGGCTGCAAAAGCGGCCCTTGCCGGCGGTGGTAACACGGCGCGCGCCACCTTGGCTGCGGCAAAACACTCCCGCGTGACAGAGTTTCGCGGCTGCATGACCCGGGCTCTGCTTTTTTGGAAATCGGCATGTTTACGGCGCATGGCCTTTATGATGGGGCCAACCCAAATGCGGGTGTCATTGCCGGTATTGGCCGTGTCTCGGGCCGCGAGGTGATGATTGTTTGCAATGATGCGACAGCCAAAGGCGGCACTTACTATTCGATGAGCATGGAGAAACACCGGCGCGCCCAAGAGATCGCGATGGAAAATAGTCTGCCGTGTATCTACCTTGTCGGTAGCGGCTGCGCTAATCTGCCCAACCACGATGAGGCACTTCCGGACCGCGACCATTTTGGTCGAATATTTTACAATCCGGCCCAAATGTCGGCGCGCGGCATTGCCCAGATTGCGGTGCTTATGGGGTCGTGTACGGCGGGCGACGCTTATGTGCCCGCAATGTCGGATGTGACGATAATTGTTAAAGAACAGGGTACTATTTTTCTGGCTGTTCCGCCGCTTGTAAAAGCTGCCACTGGCGAGATTGTAACAGCTGAAGACTTGAGTGGCGGCGAGGTGCATACGCGCCTGTCTGGTGTTGCAGATTATCTTGCCGATAGCGATATGCAGGCGCTTGCACTGGCGCGCGATGCTGTTGCTAATCAGAACATCGTCAAGCCCAGCCAGCTTGATATGCGCGCTCCAGAGGAGCCGCTATACGACCCAGCTGAGTTGCTTGGTGTCGTGCTCGCTGATTTGAAAACACCCTATGATATGCGCGAGGTTATTGCGCGGGTGGTCGACGGGTCGCGGTTTAACGAATTTAGGGCGCGGTATGGCACGACGCTTGTCTGTGGGTTTGCACATATTAGGGGCATGCCTGTCGGGATAATTGGTAATAACGGGGTGATATTTTCGCAATCGGCGCTGAAGGGCGCGCATTTTGTCGCGCTGTGTTCACAGCGAAAAATCCCGCTGGTATTCTTGCAAAATGTCACCGGCTTTATGGTGGGTCGTACCTATGAAAGTGGCGGCATTGCTAAAGATGGTGCCAAATTAGTCATGGCTGTTGCGGCGTCGAAAGTGCCCAAAATTACTGTGCTGATTGGCGGGTCATTTGGCGCAGGAAATTATGACATATGTGGCCGCGCCTATAGCCCTCGGTTTTTGTGGACATGGCCTCACAGTCGGATTTCTGTGATGGGCGGCGAGCAGGCCGCGGGCGTTCTTGGCTCGGTGCGTCGCAGTCGTATTGAGCGGAAAGACGGCAGCTTGTCTGATGAGGAAGAAGCCGCGTTCCAGCAGCCGACAATCGATCAATTCGCCGAGCAATCGCACCCGCATTATGCCTCTGCGCGCCTTTGGGATGACGGCATAATTGATCCGCGCCAGACCCGCGATGTGCTAGCTTTGTCGCTTGCTGTATCATTAAACGCCCCAATTCTGGACACGTCGTTTGGCGTGTTCTGCATGTGGGGATTGCCGATGTTTACGAAAATACTGATCGCAAACCGTGGTGAAATAGCGTGTCATGTCGCCGGCTGTGTCACCAATCTTGAAATTCTTGGAAAGCTCTCAGCCCAGCCAGATTTTCCGCAGGGCGGATTGATTCGGGGCTGATTGAGCGCAATATGGACAAACTCACGCAGCGCGACGAAACGCCCGCGCATGCTGTGAGGCTTGCAGCCGTTGGCGCTTTGGGTTTGGCAATGGATGATCGAGCGCAAAGCCCTTGGGACGAAACCACTGGTTGGCGCACATGGGATGAGGCGGAAGCAAATATTGTCTTAGGCACCGAAGATGCCGATCTGGACATCTGCATCAAATTGCATGGCGCAGATATATTCACCGCAACATATGATGACCAAGACGCGCAATTTCACATAACGTGCAATGCGTCTGGGCGATACTGCGTGTCACATAATGGCGTCTCCTACCATGCCAGCGTCAGCGCAGACCCACATCACGTGTCAGTATTTGTGCGCGGGCAAAGCTAAGCGTTCAAACGGTCGGACCCACTTGCAAGCGCCCAAGATGACAGCGCAGATGGCGACAGAACTATTGCCGAAGTTCTGACCTATGTGGACGATCAGGTCACCGATGTACGCTGCTTTTGTCGCGGGAACATGAGGACAAATAACCTCGTCGCGCAATCGCTATTGGCCCGCGCGACGGGCTGCGGCCCATCTTTGTGGTGCGCACGGGGCTTTGTTGCACAAATCGAATGGGGGGATTCATGTTGTTAATCCAGCGTGATAGTAGCTGGCGGTGATGAGCAGCTGGACACCCACGACTTA
>NVXG01000024.1 GCA_002733805.1 Robiginitomaculum sp.
TGCAAAATCTGGACTTCTGAGCCAGAACGGTTCAATCTAAATCCGATCCACCAGATGCCGGGACTGAACACCTAGATACCTCAAGTTGAAAAACAAAATGAGCTCCGGCATTGCAACTCTACTTTAAGCAACATCACATGCCCCAACAGCTATAGCAATGCTAGAACCGCTAAACCAGTTAGTCTACGATATCAACGCGCTGCTAATAAACTGCTACGCAAAGAAAAAGGGCTGCGAAACCGCAACCCTTTGTGTTTATTGAAAAATTTTCTCTTTCGCATTTAACGCTTGGAGAACTGGAAGCTCCGGCGCGCCTTGCGCTTGCCGTATTTCTTACGCTCAACAACCCGGCTATCGCGGGTCAGGAAGCCAGCGGCTTTGAGTGCTGCACGCAAAGAGGGCTCATAGATCTGCAGAGCTTTGGAGATGCCGTGCTTTACAGCACCGGCTTGCCCCGAAAGACCGCCGCCCTTAACCGTCGCCACAACATCAAACTCACCAGCAACGCCGGCAACCTGAAATGGCTGACGCAGGATCATCTGCAGAACTGGACGTGCAAAATACACTTCCATTTCCTTGCCATTGACTGTCACTTTGCCATTGCCGGGCTTGATCCAAACGCGGGCAACCGCGTCTTTACGTTTGCCTGTGGCATAAGAGCGGCCAAGCGCGTCACGAACAGGTTCGGGCATCGCAAGGATTTCGACAGGCGCGGCTACAACTTCAGCTGCAACTTCGCCCAACTCTTCAAGAGAATTGATTTGATCAGCCATATTAGCCGGTCCTCGTATTCTTGGGGTTCATCGCCGCAACATTCAGCACTTCTGGCTGTTGTGCTTCCATATTATGCTCAGGGCCTGCAAAGACCCGCAAATGGGTCATCTGCACGCGAGACAGCTTGCCGCCGGGCAGCATGCGCTTAACAGCTTGCATGAGAACACGCTCAGGGTGCTTGCCTTCAAGGATCTGGCCGGTGGTTTTGCTTTTGATCCCACCTGGATAGCCGGTATGCCAGTAGTTCGGCTTGTCGCGCTTGCGCCCGGTCAGCTGAACCTTTTCGGCATTAACGACAATAACATTGTCGCCCATATCCATGTGAGGTGTGAAAGTAGGCTTGTGCTTGCCGCGCAAGCGCATGGCGATAATAGAGGCAAGACGGCCGAGAACAACGCCTTCAGCGTCGATCACGATCCATTTCTTGTCAATATCCGCCGGGGTAGCGCTAAAGGTTTTCATGTAGAACCCGTGGTTTTGGGCGGACAGGCCGCCGTGGTATTCAGATTGGGTGGTTATAGAGACGCGCCGCGCCATGTCAAGCGCGGTATCCCTCATTTAACCAAGCAATAACAGCACCTTGCGATTATGGTATTATAATACCCCATATTTACTCACCCTGTGGCAACGAATATGTCATACTTGCCCGCGCAACCGGCGCGCCTAAGCCCTGCGCATAGATCAACACATCGCCAACCGCCAATACCCGGCCAAGTTTTAGCAGCTTGGCATGGGCCACCAGCCCGACGCCTGCCGCAGGTTTGCGCATAAAGTCTATCGAGCAATTCACAGTTACGGCCAGAGCCCGTGGCCCAATCCGTGACAATATCGCCAGATAAACCGCAATATCAGCCAGCCCAAACAGTGATGGCCCCGACACCGTACCGCCCGGCCGCAAATGCTGCGGCCCCACCTCTAGCGCCAACCGCAGCCCGGTCAAGTCTGCCTCTAGCACCGTCAGCTCCTTGGCCACTGGCGCAAATTCGCGGGCCAAAAATGCATTCAGCGCCGCGGCATCCATTTTCACCGCCCCAATATTCAATGTCACAGGCTTTCCCCTTGGCTCATTCCTGCCTAAACTCAGCCAGAACAAAACATTCAGCAAGGCACAATTCACATGGCACTGATAGATCGCACAGATACAGGTGCTTGGCGCGCCTGACCATGACCGACCCCGGCCATCTAAACGCGCTGAGTGATGCGATGTTGGCCGAGCTGTCTGCCGGCTTTGCCGTGCTTGCCACTGACAGGTCCATCCGCGTGGTTATTCTCGCGGCAACCGGCAAGGCCTTTTGCGCTGGTCACAATCTTAAAGAAATGCAGGCCAACCGGCAGGCGCCCGACCAAGGGGCCGCCTATTTCGCCAACCTGTTTGAGCGCTGTGCGACCCTGATGCAGATCATCACCGCCCTGCCCCAGCCGGTTATCGCCGAAGTCCAAGGCATTGCCGTTGCCGCGGGCTGCCAGCTTGTTGCAACATGTGACATGGCCGTCGCCGCCGACGCCGCATTTGGTGTGGACGCCACAGGCGTGGGGTTTGTGTGACGCGGAACGTTGCCTGGCGTCGGAGAAGCGCTCAAGCGGGAAATCGCGGGGTTGGTCTTGGTGGATCAGCGATGTCTATGGGGATTTGTGGGGCGTGCGTGTCTTGGTTCTGTTCGTTCGCACGAGGATCTGGGAGTTCCTGATGGCGAACTGAGCAGTTGATTTGCAGTCATTTGGCCGATATGTGCCGCCCGCGATGACGTCCTTGGGTTGTCGTGCCGCCGCCCGCATGGATGGGCGCATACGTTTAGGACCGCAGGCAATGTAGCATGCGGCTGAAGGTATAATTTTGATGTGCAGGGCGCGCGTTTCATGCGGTGGCCCTCGCGGTTTTTGGCGATGCTCTAGGATACTGTGCTGGCGCGATTGTGTTGTAGATGACCAGTTGTCCACCGCAACACGGGCAAGGCAGCGCAAGGGTGCGGAGCGGTTCATCAGCATCGTTGATGCGGCCTTCATTGATGTGCTGATGATCGGACGTTTTTGCCTCAAGCAGCAGCCTGATCCTGGCGATATTGGCTGCACGGTTGCCGTTTCCTAAATAGTGGCGGATGCGGTGCTGGCCTCTGGGCAGCACGTGGATCAGGAACCGGCGGATGAACTAGCGCCATGGTGGTGTGGCGTCCCGCGCCTTTAAGACGGCAGTCTTTGACGCGGAAGGTGACGCGGCGCGCACCGAAGCGGATCAAACGGCTGTTGGATATTGCCACCCTGTGCGTGTAGCGCGACAGATAGGCCAACACGGGTTTGGGCCCGGCGAAGGTATTGCGATCAATAAGGCCCGCATGTTCACCGAAGAATTGCAGCTTCCCGGCTTTGTGCAGCTTGGTCAGGCCTTCCAGAATGAGACGGCGATACAGACGGGACAGAACGCGGACGGACAGGAAGAAGTTCTTGCGGGAGCTGATCCATTTTGAACCATCCGTAGACAGGCCACCGCCCGGGACGATCATATGGGCGTGGTGCGTCATCGCCGAGCCCCATGTGTGCAAAACCGAAATCATGCCCGCACGCGCACCAAGGTGCTTGGGGTCGGCGGCGATCTTGATCACAGTGTCCGCGCTGGCGCGCATCAATAGATTGTAGATCTCGCGTTTGTTTTGATGCGCGATGTCGGCAATCTGTTTGGGCAGCGTGAAGACCAAGTGGAAATATCGCACGGACAGAAGCTCTGCTTCCCGTGCAGCCAGCCAAGTTTTGGCGGCACCCGCCTGACATTTTGGGCCGTGCCGATTGCGGCAGGAATTATAGGCGATATGCTCATGCGCGCAGTCGGCGCAGCGTGCGACATGACCGCCAAGCGCCGCCGTGCGGCAGCGCTCAATCGCGCTCATGACTTTGAACTGGTTCAGGCTGATGTGCCCTGCGTTTGCCGCACGCCAAGCAGCACCATGGGCGCGGAAAATATCCGCAACCTCCAGTGATGAACCCGGCATGGTGGCCTATGAAGGCTTCGGCTTGCCCTTCTTCGGCTTGGCCCCATTCAGATCATCCAGTGGGCTGTCCACCGCCGCAATCATACCGGTGGCCACGCTGGCATAGCGCGCTGTGGTTGTCAGTCTGGAGTGCCCGAGCAGCGCCCGGATATCCACTCCACGCTCCAGCAGATGGGGTGCAAAAGAATGGCGCAACGTATGGAGCGTGGCCGGCTTGGTGATCCCAGCTTCGTTTGAACAATCGTGATATCTGTCGCGATGAGAGGTGTTTACCGCAATAGCCAGAAAAAAGCACACGCTCGGGCGCAGGCACATCCTCGTCCTGACCGGTGGGCCGCTCTTTCCACCACTCGCGCAGAAGGCCCAGAATCTCCGCCGGCAGCATGACGTTGCGACCCTTCGATTGCACGATGCGGATGATCTCCTGATCGCTACCAATATCGCCGACCTTGAGCCGCACGACTTTGCCTGCGCGCATCCCGCAGCCATAGGCCAGCACCCGTGCCTTAAGGCTGGGGGCCGTGGCCAAGACGCGCTTGATCTCCTTCTTGCTGAGAACCAGCAGCACCTTTACCGGTTCTTTGAGGTGGAAGATCTCGGCCACCAGATCGTGCCGCCGCAGGGTCACGCGAAACAGAAACTTGACGCCAGTCATCGCCTGGTTCCGCGTGCAAATGCTGACGCCGCTCTCGACCAAATACTGCTGGAAATACTTCACATCGTCTGGCGTGGCAGTCTTCGGAGACCGTCCGAGCCAGGCCGCAAAACGCTTACAGGCGCGCAGGTGGCTGCTCTGGGATGCAGGGCCGAGATTGCGCCCTGACATATCCGCAATCATGCGCGCATGAAGGGGCGTTATTGGTGTCGGTTGTTGAATGTTCATGGGAATACCCTCTGTCAATCGAGGCAAAATCACCTCGACCAACAGCACACACTCAACCTCACAAAACGCGAAACAAATCCCAGATCACCTCAACGCCCAAAACAAGCGCCATATCGCGAAGCGAGTTAGGGCTTGGGCGCTTTGCCGCCTTTGACGCACGCGGCACCGACCCACTGGATTTCACTGAGTACAACCCGGCCCGCGCCATCGCGTTCTTTAACTGCGCCCTCACCGGCGGCGAGATAGGCTGCTACAAAAACCACCTGCTCTGCGCCGAGCGTTTCTTGTAAAGCGGCGCGCTATTCGGGCTGGTGCTTGAAGATGATATGCAGCTGGCACCCGACTTTGCCCACGTCATGAGCGCACTGACCATATGGCTGACCGATCAGCCCAACCTGAACTGGGACGTGATCAACCTCGGCCACGCCCCGCATAAACTCTTTTCGCCACTGACCGAGCTTGCAGGCCACCGCCTTACCCGTGCACATTATTTTCCGCTGACAACCACGGCTTTGCTCTGGTCGCGCCCCGGCGCGCAGCGGTTTGTGCAAACCAGCGGCCAAATCTTTGCCCCGGTTGATCACTTCTTTCGCAAATGGTGTGCCACGCATAATGGCGGCCTCGACCTAAGCCCGGCTATCGTCAGCCCTTCAGGCGCGCCCAGCGATATTGATGACACGACGCAAACCCGACAAAATACAGGTTATTTCTGGCGTGAGTTTAAGCGCCAATCAACAACTTACGCCTATGCAGGCTACCACAATATACGCTTCAAGCCTTTCGGCCCCCAAGCATAACACCCCAAATATTCGGCAAAATTCACGCAATCGTGGTGTGTTATCGGCCACAACACAGCATACAACAGACAAAGCAAGCATACCGTACATTGCCGGAACGCGCGCAGCCTCCTATATACCCGTTGTATCATTACCGATTTTGCAGTGGCAAACCCGTTCACGATTACCAGAAAGGTGCATTCATGCTGACGAGACGTTCCTTTATTGCTTCCTCGGCCACAATGCTGGCCGCAAGCACAGCCCATGCGCAAACAGCTGGCGCTTTGCAAGTTACAGTCGCACCAGATGCGGTTGACCCAAGCGCCATTCAGCTGCCGCCAAATTTTGAGGGAAATTACCAAATTCCCGAGCATCTGCAGGCGCGGATCGTGCCGGTTCAGGCAGGGCTGACCCCGAATGACATCCACATCATGCCGCAGAGCTATCACCTCTATTTCATCCTGCCTGATGACAGAGCCATCCGCTACGGCGTTGCCGTTGGCCGCGAAGGTCTCGGCTGGTCAGGTGCTGCACGTATTGGCCGCAAGGTTGAATGGCCCTCTTGGCGGCCAACCGATGACATGATCGAGCGTGACCCAACACATTATGCGCAATATGCAGATGGCATGCCCGGCGGGCCGACCAACCCGCTCGGCGCACGGGCGATGTATTTCTACCAAGGCGAGCGTGACACCGCGATCCGCGTCCATGGCACCACATCGCCGCGCAGCATTGGCCGCTCGGCCTCGTCGGGCTGCTTTCGCATGTATAACAGCCATGTGACCGATCTTTATGCCCGCGTGCCACTTGGCGCCGGGGCATTTGCCTATTCTTAAGCTTTTGGTAATCAGCGCATATCAAACTGCGCTGGTTGCCCGTAGGGGGCTAACGCTCACCTAACCGTCAGGACTTTCCACAATGCATACTCGTCGGGCGCTGCTGCGCTCTGCCGCCGCCAGCCTCTTGGCCGCACCTCTGCTGAGCGCCCCGGCGCTCGCACAAACAACCTACCGTATCCCCCGCGCCTACCGCCCGGTTGACCTGCGTATCAATCCCGGCCTCGAGCCGGGTAAAATCCATGTTCAAACCGCTGAAACTTGGCTTTTCCTGACGCTAGATGACGGCTGGGCCCGGCGCTACAAGATCGCCGTTGGCGCAGCTGGTCGCAACTTTAGCGGCACAATGCGCGTGGCCCGCAAAGCCGAATGGCCGTCTTGGACCCCCACCGCCAACATGATCCGCCTAGAGCCAGACGTATACGGCCCCTATGCGCGCGGCCTGCCCGGCGGCCATGAGCGCAACCCCCTCGGCGCGCGCGCACTCTACCTGCACCGCGGTGGCCGCGACACCTATTACCGTATCCACGGCACACCACAGCCTTGGACCATGGGACGGAGTTTTTCATCTGGGTGTGTGCGGTTGATCAATGAGCATATGGTTGATCTGTATGACCGTGTGCCGGTTGGGACGACGGTGCGGGCGGCATGAGGGCTGTGTAATGTTTGGCCAACATGCGGCGAAGGTCATCTTCGCGCCCTTAGCGGCGGTTTTTGTTCGCTAGGGTCAGGACCTATTGATTTTATCATAGAAGTCTGAATCACTGCTCCCCAATAGGAGCAGTGATATGAGTGATCTTTT
>NVXG01000025.1 GCA_002733805.1 Robiginitomaculum sp.
GCGCGGTTTTCTAAGCCCGCCAAGGATGTCAGGATTGATACGGGGCAAAGCCGCGAGATACGGCGACTAAAAGCGGAGCTGGCACGGGTTACGGAGGAGCGCGACATATTAAAAAAAGCCACGGTATACTTCGCGAGAGATGCAAAGTGAGATATGCCTTTATTGAAGCGCATCGCCCCGTGTTTTCGATTCTTGCGATGTGCCGTTGTCTGCGTATTCATCCCAGCGGTTTCTATGCTTGGCTGAAGAATCCTCTCAGCAAAAGAGCCGCCGAGGACACACGACAGACGGAATTGATCAAAGAGGCATGGGAGGACAGCGGCAAGGTCTACGGGTATCGCAAGCTGCACGACGACCTATGCGACTTGGGTGAGACCTGCAGCCCTAACCGTGTGGCGCGGCTGGCGCGATTAGCAGGTATCAGGGCCAGATTGGCTATAAACGCCGCCCAGGCAAGTATGGGGGCAAGCCGTCGGTCGTGGTCGATAATACGTTGGACCGTCAGTTCAATGTTGTCGCGCCGGACCGGTTCTGGGTTACGGATATCACCTACATCAAAACCCCTTCTCGGTGATTGCCTGCAATCACCTGTCAGGCAGCGTATGAGGGCTATTCCTATTTGGCCGTAGTGATTGACCTATATTCACGCAAAATCGTTGGCTGGGCGATGCAATCCCGCCAGCCCACTGATCTGGTGTTGCAGGCTTTAATGATGGCTGTTTGGCGGCGCAGACCAACCAACAATGTCCTGATCCATTCCCCCTCTCGTGCATTGCTTCGCAATACCCTGCCGGGCAGCGGATCAAGGAACGCAGTTTACCAGTATGGAATGGTCATCATTTCTAAAGCATCACAATCTGGAGCACAGTATGAGCCGACGTGGAAATTGCCACGACAACGCGGTGGCCGAGAGCTTCTTCAACCTGTTGAAACGGGAGCGCATCAGGCGGCGAACATACAAAACCAGAGAAGACGCTAGGCGGGATGTATTCGATTATATCGAAATGTTCTATAATCCGAAACGCAAACACGCTAGAAACGGGATGCTGTCGCCCGTCGAGTTCGAAAGACAGCAAAAGTGGAAGCAGCAAGGTGTCTACAAATCTAGGGGCTATTCAGGATGGTCCAAATGACGCTTATAAATCCGATCATACCTACAACTGCGGTCTGAAAACGTTCCAATATTTCTAGATATTCGGGTTGTATGATGGGCCAGCTATTCCATTTTTCCATATATGGCAGTAAATATGCACGCTGGAAAATAAGTTAACAAGTCAGTGCTTTCATAAAGAGGCTACCGGGATGATGCGCGGGGGATAGCGACACAAATGGCTGGCACCTCGGGTCCAGAAGGAACCGATTTACATTCACGGACGTGCAATGATTACTTGTTTTCAAGTCAACCGAATTCACTACATTTATTGAAGTGTGTTCTTTTCACAACACTTCGAATCTGTTTTCAGTGCTTCCGCTATGCTTCCGTAAAATTCTAGCGAAGTTTAAGGGTTTGTCGAACTAACGATAACATATTGAAACAAAAAGATAAAATGGTGAGCCGGCCGGGATCCGAACCCGGGACCTACTGATTAAAAGTCAGTTGCTCTACCAACTGAGCTACCGGCCCATCCGAGCGCGTTACTAGGCGTGGATGGGGGTGGCGTCAAGGCGAAATTTCCCTGAATTTTGCTATTATACGAATGATTGTATTGTGGTCGGATTTTTGGCTGCGGGTTCATTACGTATTCTATCAGACGCAACAGCCGCGACGGTAAGCCTAGGGATAGATGATTTCGCGAGATGTGAACGTACTGAAGCCATTGGAGTGATCTCGTAGGTTGCTGGAGGAGGCTGTGCCGGCACCTCGGCGCTATCTCACTTGATCTTGCATCAGAGGAGACGCAAGACGTGATAATCTTCGATTACATTGAAATGTTCACCAATCCGAAACAAAAACACGCTAAAAACGGGAGGCTGCAAAACCTGTGCAACAGGTCGCCCCGGCGGAAAAGCGGGGAAGAAGGTATCCGGCAGTGATACTGCAGACGACGCTACACCATCCCAAGGCAAGGAAACGCCGCTTGAAAAAGCTGGCGTGCATGACGGTGTTTACCGTTGTCTGAAAAGCGTGGACTAAAGTTGACGTAGAGTAATGTCTAATAGGATTGGAGCCAGCGTTGGCGATCAGGTCGCTGGTTTAGGCGCGTTAGCGGCTTTTTTGTATGGCCTTTTGTCAACTAACAAAGGCGTTCGAGATATGATGTTCGCCTTGCCGATAGCAGTAATAGTAATGTTCGCCGCAGTGTCCGTATTATTGAACGCGCCTCGGAATAGAAGAAGTATGCCGCAGAAACTGGTGTTTTTTGCTGGCTATATCGTTAGCAAGTTTCGTACGAACCGCGTATTTCGCCATAACATTTGGCATTTTTAGGGGGATCAGCACTCGAAACATGTCAGGCATTTTCTAATTTTTTGGCGGTGCAGTCGGGCGCAACGGGGTTGATTGGGGGGCTGGCGCTTTTTGCTACAATGCTGGCTAAAAAACTATTTTCAGCTTAACATTTTCTCTTTGCGAAGAATTTTCATGCTCATAAGCTTTCATCTGCCATTATCTCGAAACCTCCAGCGACTCAGCATGACCTATGCCAAGATACTCTTGTATGGTCGTGATTTTGGAATGGCCAAGGATGCGCTGACAGGCGGGTTGCGTTCAGTGCAAAGAATGGGTTCCGTACAACCCACGATTAGGCGCTATGAATCTGGTCCATTTTTTCACAAGATTTTGGTATGCATGCTCAGACAGATGCGTTTTCGAAGAGACATCAGGCGAGTAGCCTTGGCGCGGGTACCTGCCCCGTGCATCGAGCGGTGATGTCTTTGTCGGAACTTTAGCCACTGGTCAGCGCTGTTTTTCAGGCCTATATAGCCGATATGACCAATATTCAGAATACTGACGGCCTACATTTCTTGAAAATGCACGGGCTTGGCAACGATTTTGTGGTGATTGACGCGCGGTGCGGCAATGACCCGATGACTGCTGCACTGGCGCGCGTGATTGGTGATCGACACCGTGGCATTGGCTTCGACCAGCTGGCTGTGATTCGGTCGGAAACCGGCGTGACGGCGGCGGTGGACTATTGGAACAGCGACGGCAGCATGTCTGACGCTTGCGGCAACGCCACCCGTTGCATTGCGCGGCTGTTAATGGCTGAAACCGGCGATACTGCGATAACTTTGCGCACGGGCCGTGGCGACCTTGCCTGTGAAGATGCGGGCGACGGATTAATTCGTATCAACATGGGCCAACCACAAACCGACTGGCAGGACATTCCGCTGGCTGCGGCAATGGACACGGTAAATCTATCGATCGACGGCAGCCCAGCCGCTACCGGCATGGGCAACCCGCATTGCAGTTTTTTCGTCGCCGATGTTCAGGCTGTTGATCTCGATACGCTTGGCCCGAAAATCGAAAACCATCCGTTTTTCCCTGAACGCACCAACGTGCAAGTCGTGCAGGTCATCGACCGTCAGAACATCCGCGTGCGGGTGTGGGAACGGGGCGTCGGGCACACGCTTGCCAGCGGCTCCAGCAGCTGCGCTGTGGTTGTCGCGGGGGTGCGCAAGGGCTTGCTTGACCGAAAGGTTGCTGTGCAGCTCGACGGCGGCACCTTGTTGATTGACTGGCGCGATGACGGCGTCTGGATGACCGGCCCAACCATGTTGGTTGGTAGGGGCACGCTGTCTGCCGAATTTCTGGCGACAGCGCAATGAAATCGCCCGTCTTTGAGACATTCGGCTGTCGCCTGAACGCCTATGAAACTGAGGCTATGCGCGATCTTAGCACCGGTTTGGACAACGCCATTATCATCAATACCTGCGCGGTTACGGCTGAGGCCGTGCGCAAAGCGCGCCAACGTATCCGTCATTTACGCCGCGAAAATCCTGATGCTAAAATGATCGTCACCGGCTGTGCAGCCCAGATTGAACCCGAAACATTTGCCAAAATGCCCGAGGTTGATTTGGTACTGGGTAATCTTGAAAAGATGCAACCCGATACCTGGAAAGCCATGTCTGGCCCTGATTTCATCGGCGGTACCGAGAAAATCAAAGTTAACGACATCATGGCCGCGACCGAAACCGCTGGTCATTTGATTGACGGTTTTGGCACACGGTCGCGCGCGTATGTGCAGGTGCAAAATGGCTGTGACCATCGTTGCACGTTTTGCATTATTCCTTATGGCCGTGGCAATTCTCGGTCTGTCCCTGCTGGGGTTGTGGTTGAACAGATCCAGCGGTTAGTCGATAAAGGCTTTAACGAGATCGTGCTGACCGGCGTTGATATGACTAGCTGGGGCGCTGATTTGCCCGCTACACCGCAGCTTGGCAATCTTGTGCAGCGCATTCTCAAACTGGTGCCTGACCTGCCGCGCCTGCGGATCTCGTCCATTGATTCGATTGAAGCAGATGACGCCTTGATTGAGGCAATTACGTCTGAACACCGTCTAATGCCGCACCTGCACCTGTCGTTGCAAGCGGGTGATAATATGATTCTCAAACGGATGAAACGCCGCCACAGCCGCGAAGATTCGATCGAATTTTGCGCAGATATCCGTCAGGCGCGCCCCGACATAGTGTTTGGCGCCGATATCATCGCCGGCTTTCCCACCGAGACCGACGAGATGTTTGAGAACTCGTTAAAATTGGTGAAAGATTGCGGCCTAACGTGGCTGCACGTGTTTCCGTATTCGCCCCGCCAAGGCACCCCCGCCGCGCGGATGCCGGCAGTTGATGGGCGCGTGATCAAGGCGCGGGCTGCACAATTGCGCGCGATCGGCGAAAAAGCTGTGCAAACCCATTTGACCCGCCAAATCGGCACCCGACATACCGTGTTGCTGGAAAGCCCGCGCATGGGCCGCACTGAAGGTTTTGCAGAGGTCATTTACGACACAGATCAGCCCGTTGGCGACATAATTTCAACAAAAATCTCGGGTGTTTCTGGTGGGCAACTACTCGCGTAATCGTCGCATCAAAACACAAATTATTTCGACCATGTAATTTTGATTGACCGAATCAAATTTCCGGTATTGGCTGCAAAAATTGCCCTTGGTCCAAAGGTTTCTGCCATGCCGAATAATCGTAAAATTCTGATGATCATCGTTGACCAGCTCCGCGCCGACTGCGTGCACGGAGCGCTGGCCGATCACGTCAATCTGCCCAATATTGCCGCGTTCCGGCAAGAATCGGTGACGTTTCTGAACCATTTTTCAGTCACGAATCCCTGTGGCCCGTCCCGTGCCAGCATTCTGACCGGACGCTATGCGATGAACCATCGCAGTATCCGCAACGGCACACCGCTGGCCGATGGCATGACTAATATCGCGTTGGAGCTGCGCAAGTCCGGCTATGATCCGATGCTTTTTGGCTATACCGACACCGCGCACGATCCGCGCAACCTGCACCCGAACGACCCCACCCTGACGACCGAAGAAGGTGTTCTGCCGGGGTTTCGCGAAGTGCTGGAAATGCGTTACAAAGAAAGCTATCCGTGGCGTGCTGATCTGAAAGCCAAAGGGTATGACCTGCCGGATTACGACGATTTCTATAATCCGATCTCACCTGATCCATCCCGCGCATCACAGGCTAACGATCCGCCGTTTTACAAAGCCGAAGATAGCGATTCCACGTTTCTTACCAACGAGTTGCTAAAAAGCCTATCGGTGCGGACAGAACAAAATTGGTGTGCGTTGGCGACCTATATTCGCCCGCATCCACCGCTTGTCGCGGCAGAACCGTACAACAAAATGTATGACCCGGCAGCGCTGCCGCTGCCTGAGCGGCTGGCAAATGTCGCATCACAAAGCGCAGTGCATCCATTTATGGCCGCAGCAGTAAACGCGCCAAAAATGCAGAACATTGTGCGCGGTGTTGGCGACAAACTTGATCCCGAAAACGATGCGGACGTGCAAATGCTGCGCAGCATTTACCTTGGCCTTGCGACCGAGGTTGACCTGCATATCGGCCGTATCATCCAGTTTCTGAAGGATAGCGGGCAATATGACGACACGCTGGTTCTGCTGACCGCAGATCACGGCGAGATGCTGGGCGATCACCATTTGTGGGGCAAGCAAAACCCCTATGATCCTGCGTACCATATCCCGTTGATGATCCACGACCCGCAAAATCCAACCCAGTTTGGCACCGTTGTTGAAGCGATGACCGAATCAATCGATTTTACCCCTACTATTCTCGACCTGATCGACCAACCGCTACCGGCGGGGATGGACGGCCGCTCGCTAAAGCCGTTCCTAACAGGCAAAACGCCAACGGTTTGGCGCGATTGCGTGCATATGGAACTGGATTTCAGCGAACCAAATCAGCCGACCCATTGGCAAAACGCTACCGACACCGGCACCCGTGACGCCAATCTTGCCATTCTGCGTGAGGCCCGTTTCAAGCTGATTCACTTTAACGGCGCTTTGCCGCCGCTGCTGTTTGACCTGCAAGATGATCCGCACGAGATGCAAAATTTGGCAGACGATCCCGCCCATATGGCCACGCTGCTGCGTCTGACGCAAAAGCTGCTCAGCCACCGGATGAGCCATACTGACCAGACACTGACCGGTATTAAAATCACCGCTGAGGGTGCGATCGGTTATGCTCTAT
>NVXG01000026.1 GCA_002733805.1 Robiginitomaculum sp.
ACTGCACTTGGCATGCCCAAAACTGTTACTGTAGGATAAGTCCCCCAAGGGTAAGGGGGAGCCCGACCTCAGGCCGATTTGCGCAACAAAGCCGCTCAGCAATTAAGGGAACCGTGACTGCAGCCATTTAGCATCATGCGAAATTAGGCCGTAGAGCGGTGAAGAGAACTGAAGAATAGCAATAAATTTCAAAATCTACGAAAAATTAATACTACTGGTTTAGAAAAACAAATACACCTTAGAGAGCTCATCAAATGTCAAAAAGCAAAGCAAACTCGGGAAGCTTACGTCTGTTCATGCATGATGAA
Organism: Robiginitomaculum sp.; assembly: GCA_002733805.1. Taxonomy (GTDB): domain Bacteria; phylum Pseudomonadota; class Alphaproteobacteria; order Caulobacterales; family Maricaulaceae; genus Robiginitomaculum_B. The sequence continues at coordinate 309 of NVXG01000026.1, forward strand.
GATGTTGATGGCAGCGCTCAGACAACTGAAAACCCCACGTATGATTATTCAACCACAACATCCGATGTTTTTACCAACGGCTGGACTGTTACTGGAAACTTCTATGGGTATGCTGATTACGAAAACACAAGTGGGACACTGCAGCCCGGTAGTTATCAAGATCTAATTGGCGCGGGTGATCAAACTGAGATGAACTGGTCATTGGAAGGCGGAGGCACCCAAAGTATAAGCGTTTTTGGGGGCCTTGGTACGTTGGTCATAGATGATTTTGGCGCTTGGACGCTGAGTATTCCCGCAGGAACAACAATATCCGCGCAAACCCAAGACTATGATTTCAATGGTGATATTCTCATAAGCTTTGGTAACGGAGATCAAATTAGCGGGGATACCGTCACAATTGAATTTGATATTGCCTGCTTTGGGCGAGACGTATTGATCACGACGCCAACTGGCGACCTGCCCATTCACGCATTGAAGGTTGGGGATTTGGTTTTGGATATTCACGGCGTGGCGCACCCGATTCGTTGGCATGGCGTTGCGCCGCTCAATTCAATGGATCTTGAGATGGAGCCAAACCTCGTTCCCATTCGCATTTGCGCCGGTGCGATGTCTGACAACAAGCCTACACAAGATTTGCTCGTGTCCCCCCAGCACCGAATGATCGTCGTTTCCTTGGTCGCCGAGAGAATGTTTGGATCAAGAACCATCATGATTCCGGCGATCAAATTGACTGGCTGGCCTGGAATACGCATTGACGACAATATTAAGGATGTTGAATATCATCATTTGCTATTTGATACTCATATTGCTCTTTTGGCCAACGGTACGCCATCGGAAAGCCTACTTCCAGGCAAAGAAGCCCGTAGGAATATGAGTTCCGACGCCTTATTGGAAGTAGCTCTGATTTACCCAGAGCTGAGTGAGGGTAAAGCTGAGGCACCATCACCTGCTTTTCCAATAGTCCAATCAAAACCGCGCATTAAAAATTTTCTGAAGAGGCATCATAAGAACGAAATTCCATTAATTCCTGCATAAGAAAATAATGAATGTGTAAATAGATAATGACTGATCAGGTAATACAGCGTCAAAATGCATCTTCTCTTCGACGGTTGTCCCAGACATCGGGGGCAAACCACCTATTCAAACCAAGCGCTTCTCAGCTGGAAGTGATCGGTGTCACAAGTTACCTATGTGCCCGGGACAAATTTTGGCGACGCGCGCCCACTGCATTTACAAAATACTGGTTTCATTTACCAATCTTACTGAGCCAGTGTCGGATTTTTTCCATCAATAGCACCCCGATTGGAATGGTCACGTGGTCTTGGTTTAGTGACGAAGCGGCGTCTCGGTTTTCTACGTTCTTAGGCGAAGGTAGCCCCAAGCTCCCCCCGGAAACTGATCATCTTTCTGGTGAACACCTTTGGATAACCGGCTGGCTTTCTCCGTTTGGTCTCCGTGGAGATCGAGTCATGTATCAGTGGTTGAGATCCGCAATGCGCGAGCCGCAGGTGTCTCTTTGGAGAACATCTCAAGACAATCAGTTTTCGATACAGAAATACAAAGTGGATGGAGATCGATGGCATAAATCTTATGTCAAGAAGGCACAACCCCTGATTATGCAAGTTCTTTAGGTAACGAAAGGTGAGCATTCTAACCACTCCTCGCTGCGGGGCTGATTTTTCAAAACCAACCAGATCTATGCTTCGAGAACTTGGTAAACTTGCCTTCTTGCAGTGGCATTCTCCGCTGGAAACCACCCGTCGTGCCCATTCGTTGCTTTCTATAGAAACGTTGGAAATACCTATTAGTTTGGGTTTTTACTATACCGCTTATTCAAATGATAATCTGGTAGGTTTTGGCACATATGCATTTGTTTCACCAGACCAGATACCAAAAGTGCTTGGTAAGAACCGTGAACCAATGCGCCATGAAGATTTCCATTCTGGTGATGACTTCTGGATCGTTGATATTGTAGCGCCTTTCAGTAAGAATTCCGCATTAAATGTGATTAATGTCTTTCGTAGAGACTTACCGCCAGCCATTAAACGCATGCGCGCAATACGGGGTAGCCGAGCAGGTAATGTTCGAGTGCTAGAATATTTTCGCACGGGTGCTGAAACCTGGGCACCCAAATACAGAACGATCGAATCCATATTAACCGAAGCAAAGATGGAAACGTCAAATCTACAGACGCACCCCTAACTGTCACATCCCGGCAGGTAGTATGGCTGTTTTGAACAGGTCTGGCTTGAGTTTGTGCCCGTCTTTCATCGCTTGCAAGGGTGACTTGCTGCCCAAAGCTGATTGCGGCAACTGCTGGGTGTAGAGCCAGACGTAACGATGCAGCGTGGTTTCCAGTTCTTCGCCAGATCGGAAGTGATGGTTCTGAAGCACTTCTTCGATCCGACCATTGAACCGCTCGACCATACTGGTCTTGTCACGGTTACGTTCCGGTCTTTTTAGAGCAATAATTTCTATGAAGGAGACAAGAAGTGGCAATGAGATACACCGACGAGTTTCACCGTGATGCAGTGCGCATCGCAACCAGCAGTGGCCTGACAAGACCGAAGGTTGCATCAGATTTAGGTGTTGGACTTTCAACGCTGTACAAGTGGCTTCAGAAGCATCAACACGATGATCTGATGTCCGGCCCGCATGAGGATGTGGAAAAAGAAAACACTAGGCTCCGCAAAGAAGTGCGTCTGCTGCGTGAGGAAAGGGAAGTGTTAAAAAAGGCCACCATCCATTGACCGGCAGGTGATTGGAACGATCACCGAGAGGTTTCTTTGCAAGCCAAAACCGATGAGATTTACTTTCATCGAAGCTTGGAAGGAAGTATGGCCCGTCGAATTTCTGTGCCGGGTCATGCAGGTTACATCACGGGGTTTCGTGCTTGGAAGGTACGACCAATGAGCCAAAGGCAACGTGATGACATGGTGATTTTGGCCCATATCCGTGAGCAGCACCGCCTTAGCCTGCAGAGTTATGGACGACCTCGTATGACCGAAGAGTTGCAAGAACTGGGAGTGAATGTTGGCCATCCCACTGCCCGGCAGTGGTTTGCTTGCAAACCATGAGAGGGGGCGCGTGGGCCGATTGATGCGTGAGAACGGCATCAAGATCATCCGAACCCAGAAATACAAAGTAACGACTGACAGCAATCATAAATTCAATATAGCTCCCAACATACTGGATCAGAATTTCTCTGCTGATGCACCTAACCAGAAATGGGCAGGCGACATATCTTATATCTGGACGAGCGAAGGCTGGCTTTACCTTGCGGTTATTCTTGATCTGTATTCCCGCCGCGTCATCGGTTGGGCAGTAAGTAACCGTATGAAACGCGACCTGGCGATCCGGGCGTTGAATATGGCCGTCCCATTGCGACAACCACCGAAAAACTGCATTCATCATACGGATCGTGGTTCGCAATATTGTTCTAATGAATATCAGCAGTGCCTGTCCAGACATGGCTTCAAGGTTTCCCCTCTCATGAATGTAAACATTCACTGCCGGGCAGTGGATGAGCGGCAAAGGGAATTGTTACGACAATTCGATGATCGAAACGTTCTTCAAATCTCTCAAGGCAGAGCTGATCTGGCGTAACCGTTGGGAAACACGGCGGCAGGCTGAAGGAGCGATATTCCAATATATCAACGGGTTCTACAATCCACGTCGCCGGCACTCATCGCTGGGTGGAAAAAGCCCCTTGGCTTTCGAGAAAAAGGCCGCCTAAATGAGTTGAGAGACCGGAACGTAACCGTCACAAGACCAGAACTGGGATTGAGCCTGATTACATTCTAAAGCAGCCCTGATCTATTCAACATAACCGTTTTGCATGAGTATTTTTGCCAGCTCAACCGCGCTTTCGCTGACAGATTTGCCGGTTGTTTCAAGCCGCGTTTGGGCTTTGCCATATAGCGCTTCACGGCTGGTCAAAATCGTTTTTAGCTGCTCCATCGCTTCGGGGTTATTTTGCATTGGCCTTGTGTCACCTTGGGCGCGCACCCTGTCCATATGCTCATTGGCCGAGGCTTTGACCCAAATCGTATGAAAGCTGTTGAGCAAGGCAGTATAAGTGGTCGGCTCGACAACGATGCCGCCCGCAACCGCCAAAATCAGGCTGTCATGCGTGGCAATGATCCGGTCGAGCGCCTGTGCTTCAAGCTTGCGGTAACCCTCTTGGCCGTAAAGCGCGATCAGCTCATGTACAGGCATGCCGCTTTGCTCTTCAATATCGCGGTTCAGCTCAACAAACGGGATATTGAACCGTTCGCCAACCAAGGCACCAAGGGTTGATTTGCCAGCCCCGCGCAGCCCGATCAGGCAAATCCGGTTGGCTTTGACATCGTTCTTTTGCGCGGCGTCCAGCAGCGCAAGCGCGCGGTGCTGCGCCTCTGGTTCGGCCCCCGAAAACAGCTTGGCGAAGGACAGCTCATTGCTGTCCCAAGGGTCATCTTTGCACACCAGCCACTCGATCTGGGTGTCGAGCGCCACGGCGACCCGCTGCAAAAGCCCAATAGAAATATTGCCCTCACCGGCCTCAAGCTGGGCCAAATAGCGCGGTGACACGCCTGACAGTTCTGACAGCTCACGTCTGGGAATACCTTTGATCTCACGCGCCCGCCGCACGCGGCTGCCTGCGCGCTTCTTGAGCTTTAAGACGCCACTATCAGCGGCATTACCATCGAGTGAGCTGGTTACTTCACCTCGAAAGTTGGTAATTTCACCCATTTTACAGCTCGCCTATGTCCGACATTACGCTAATTTAACAGAGGGGCCGCGAACCACAAACGGTTTTCAGCCGTCAATTGGCAACTCTGGGGCGGCCCTCTCAACATATCAATTTTTCTACTGGCTCAAAATCGTCATCTCAGGTGCTCCTCAAGCTGTGCCAGAGAAGGCCGCGGCAAGATCGCCAGCAGTTCTGCGCTGAGCTGGCGACAATCTTCACCGGCCCAGCTGGGCGGAAATATATAGGCGGGCAGGGCAGGGGCTTTTAGAATAATACGCCGCCATGAATGGACGATTAGCACCCGCAGGGCCACGATCTCTAGCGGATCGGTGGGCGGGTGGTTTTGCAAAGCTGTGCGCAACTTTTTGAAGGTGATAAAGGTCTCTTGCGTTGCCAGAAAAAGGCTCTCATCGCAGACCCGGTTGCGGATCCAGTCCGGCACAGGGGCGCATAACGCGACTGATAGCGCATCGGTAATATCCGCCTGATTGTTTGATATCAATAGGTCGGCGCTGATGGCCAGCGTTCCGGCCCCGCTGGTTGGCACCGGGCTTCCCGGCTCGACAATAACAAGCCAACATTGGCCGGCGCGGTTTTTGGGGCTGTAAATCTGCGGCCGGGCCGCATCTGTTTGTCGCTGCCCGGCTGCGGTCAGCGTATAGGTGCTTGTGCGCCCGCTTCGCTTGCTTTCAATCCAGCTTTCTTTGCGCAATCGGTGCAAAGCCACGCGGGTTGCTTCGGGCTTAATCCCGATCGCGGCGGTGATCCTATTGAGCAGCGTGCCGCTGATCCATCTGTCAGTATCGCTGGTCAGATCGCCAAAAACGGTCACCAATAATGACCAAACCCGACGGTTTTGGGCGGTGCTTAAAAGCGCTGCATGATTACTGATTTCTAAGACAGACATATGGGGCGCCTAATGGCCATCATAGTCCAGAACAACCCTGTCTGTCAGCGGATAGGATTGGCAAGACAGAACATAGCCTTGCTCAACCTCGTAATCTTCGAGCGCATGATTGGCGATCATGTCAACTTCGCCCTCGATCACCTTGCATTTGCAGGTCGAACAGACGCCAGCCTTGCAGGCAAAGGGGACATCGACCGCATTCTCAATCGCGGCGTCAATCATTGACTGGCCCTTGGTCATGGTAAAACTGTGTGCCGTGCCATCGAGCGTGACCGTGGCTTGGGTCAGGTTGGCGGTTTTAGCCTGCGCAACCTTGGCCTTTTGCGCGATCTGCCCGCTTTGTCCGCCCGCAAACAGCTCATATTTTATTTGCTTATCGCCTAGCCCATGCGCGCGCAGGCTGGCGGCAATGGTCAGCATCATCGGCTCTGGCCCGCAAATAAACGCGGTATCAACCGTGTCGATATCGATGAACGTTGCGAACAGAGCCTTGCATT
>NVXG01000027.1 GCA_002733805.1 Robiginitomaculum sp.
CGCCTTGCAACCTTCGATCCCGCATCTGACGCGGTCGTCCTTGCATCGGTGTTTGCAACGTCATGGTATATCCAGATTGCCAGATATGGAGGGCGACAAGCCCAAAAGACAAAAATTCAAACGATATCCCATCCACTGCCCGGCAGGCGAATGGTACATTCGCTGAGAGGGGCTATTTTCACATCGACATCGCCGAGCTGCGGACCAATGAAGGCAAGCTGTATCTCTTTGTAGCCATTCACTGCCCGGCAGGGCATTCAAAGAATGCCTGAGAGGGGACAGAACCAGCAAGTTCGCCGTCGCGCAGCTCGTGACCGCAAGACGGCATGGGAGTTTCTTGAGACCGTGCTGGAAGCGGTGCCCTATAAGATCCACACAATCCTAACGGACAACGGCATCCAGTTCTGTGAGCAACCCCGCAACCGGAACACCGCCTATTCCCGGCCCATGCGGTTCGACATGATCTGCGCGGCAAATGGCATTGAGCATCGCCTGACCAAACCGAACCACCCTTGGACGAACGGTCAGGTCGAGCGCATGAACCGCACAATTAAGGACGCGCCCGTCAAACGGTACCACTACAAGAACCACGGCCAACTGCGCACGCATCTCAACGACTTCTTGGATGCCTACAATTATGCGCGCCGCCTCAAAACCCTCAAAGGTCTCACACCTTACGAATACATCTGCAAAATCTGGACTTCTGAGCCAGAACGGTTCAATCTAAATCCGATCCACCAGATGCCGGGACTGAACATCTAAGCCATATTCTTCATCAAATTACGGCGCAAAAAGCCTGAGAACTAACAGTAGAAACAAACTGCAGGTACTCATCAATTCCGCCAACCCCAATGATAACAACGGCTTAAGTGTAACAGTCCATATTTTCTGTTACTTTTTTTGTTACTAAGTTAGAGGCATATAGGTAAGCAAAAACAATAAGTTACATATATAAGTAACAAAGTAACAAGGTTACAGAGTTTTTTTAGCTCCCAGCTTTTAGTATTTGCCGATGCTAACTTTTCCCCAAATTCACCCCTTACCTTTCACGGCCATACAGGTTTGCCAATTTTTAGCGATATCCTCACCTCCCAAGCCGGGGCGCGGGATAAGCATATGATTCTCTTTAAGACTTCTTGCAGGCGTCAAAGCTGCGCGAAAACGGTTCCCGTGTGTGCCAGCCAACAAAATTCAGCCAAAACACCAATTGCCGCTTAGGGGCTAACTATCTGATCTAACAGAAGTATAAGATGACAGCAGGTTTGTCCCTTAGAAATTGATGGAACACTCGAATTTACAAGGCTCCACCGCCCTAATTTGACACAAGGTTGGAGCTTTTCGACACCTGCTTTGACACTTTTCTAGATGCTCTCCTATTCGTTCTGGGACCCGTAGATTGCGTCTAAGCTGTCCAAAACCACTCTCAGTTCATGCCTGAGGTGCTTAACCTGTTCTTCTGCCAGCGCTCCATCTCGTCCAGCCAACTCCAAAATTACCGCCAGCACGGTGTCGGAATTCCCCATCAATTCAATCAGATGTTCTCCCGATGGGCCATGGTATCCTAAAATCCAATTCTTTGCTGTTCGATCATTCACACCAGTCCACTTAGTAATGGTTTTAGCGGCGCGCCCCGCGCCACCTACCCCCCCATCGATCTTTCCCGACCTTCTCTGCAACGCAGGATGTGCCAAAACTCGTACGTTTATGTCACAGGCTTAAACCATCGGTTTTGATAAGCAGCCTTTCGAACAACACGCGGCATCAGTCACACTCGGCCTATTCTGTTGAAAAACTCGACGTATTTTCCACGGGATATCACAGGATAAATAGTTCCCGCCCCTGTTTCACACGGCGGCTTTGGCCCAGATTGGATTTGGCGCTAGTTTGGCCAGTTTTTTGAGGTTTTGGGCGGTTGCAGCAAGGATAAATTCGTCATGTGCGCCACATGGGCCACGTAATCTGAGCCGGCCCAAGCCGTGAATGCGTTTCAGATGGGCAAATGACATCTCGACCGTTTTACGCAATTTCCGCGAGATTGCATATTGCTCCGTTTGCGATAATCCACGGGCTACATCACGGGACGTTTCATAGATCGAACGCGTCACTTTGCGCTGTGGTTCTTTTGGGGTGCAGCGTTCTTTTAAGGTACATGCATCACAGTCTGATTTGCGCGCACGATAACGGATTGTCTCGTCTTTGTTTGCCCCAGTTCTTGGCGTTTTGTAGGCACGGCGATATTGCTTGAGTTCGTTGCCGCCGGGACAAATGTACAAGTCATTCTCGGTATCAAAGGTGAAGTCGGCACGCTCATCCGCCGCATAACGCTGACCGCTCGCCAGTCCTGCATCGATGCATTGTGCAACAACGGTTTCGAACACAAGGCGCAACAGATCACTGTCACGAAAACGGCCGTGTCGGTTTTTGGAAAAAGTTGAGTGATCTGGAATTGGATCTGTCAGATCAAGTTTACAAAACCAGCGATACGCCAGATTGAGATGGACCTCATCGCAGAGCCGCCGTTCTGACCTGATGCCCATAATATATCCGACGAGCAACATGCGCATCATCAGTTCCGGATCAACGGAAGGGCGGCCAGTCGTACTGTAAAACTCAGCCAGATGTTGGCGAACGCCAGATAAATCAATGACGCCGTCAATTGCTCGTAAAATGTGGTCGGCCGGAACATGGTCCTCAATCGAGAAATCGTAAAATAGAGCGCTTTGTGCTTCCTGCTTTGGTCCCAACATCGTTCGCAACCCCCTGTATCAATAAGGAAATTGAATCAGTCAAACGCAATCAAATCAAGTGAAGTTTTTCAACAAAATAGGCTCGAGCACTAAATCGCTCCGCGATAGGGGCGCTCGTGGCGGGTGTTGCGCTGAATAGGAATTTGTTTCGCGTATTTTGATGTTGGGTGTGTGCTGTTGGTCGAGGTGATTTTGCCTCGGTTGACAGAGGACTTCCCGATGAACATTCAGCACTCAACACCGACGACGCCCCTTCGAGCCCGCATGATTGCAGATATGAGCGCCCGCACTCTTGGGCCAGCATCTCAGACCAACCATCTGCGCGCCTGTAAGCGTTTTGCAGCTTGGCTGGGGCGATCTCCAGACACGGCGACCGCTGATGATGTGAAGCATTTTCAGCTTCATCTCATGGAGACCGGCACCAGCATTTGCACGCGAAACCAGACCATGACGGGCGTGAAGTTTTTGTTCCGCGTGACACTCAGACGGCATGATCTGGTGGCGGAGATCTTCAGCCTCAGGGAACCAGTGAAGGTACCGCTCGTGTTAAGCAAGAAGGAGATCAAGCGGATCCTCGTCATGGCTCCAAGCCTGAAGGCGCGCGTGATGCTATCGCTGGCTTACGGCTGCGGGATGCGCGCGGGCGAGGTCGTCCGGCTGAAGGTCGGCGACATCGACAGCGCCCAAGAGATCATCCGCATTGTTCAGGCCAAAGGGCGCAAAGACCGCAACGTTATGCTGCCGTCCGACATTCTGGGTCTGCTGCGCGAGTGGTGGACGCAACGCCCGACCGGCCAAGACACGGATGTGCCAACTCCCGAGCGGGTACTCTTCCCAGGCTATCGCGGCAAGCACCTCTCGACCCGACAGATATCCCGGCTGTTCAAAGAAACCGCTCGGGATGTCGGGATTACCAAACCGGTCACACTGCACACGTTGCGCCACAGTTTCGCAACCCATCTGTTGGAGCGCGGTGTGGATATCAGGGTGATCCAAGTGCTATTGGGACATGCCAAACTCACGACAACCGCGCGGTACGCTCGTGTCGCAACTGGAATGATTGCTGCGGTGGACAGTCCACTTGATGATCTGAACCAGACCAAGCGCAAGAAGCGCAAAGCCAGGTCTTCATAGACCGCCATGTCAGGTACATCGTTGGAGGTCGCGGATATTTTTCGCGACCATGGCGCTGCATGGCGCGTCGCCAACAAGGGGCACGTTAGCCTGAGCCAGTTCAAAGTGATGAATGCCATCGAGCGCTGCCGAACGGCGGCGCTTGGCGGGCATGTCGCACGCTGTGCCGACTGCGCCCACGAGCACATCGCCTACAACTCGTGTCGCAACCGACATTGTCCCAAATGCCAATCCGGTGCTGCCAAAACCTGGTTGGCGGCGCGCGAGGCTGAACTGCTGCCCGTGCGGTACTTTCACCTCGTCTTCACCCTGCCAAAGCCCATCGCTGACATCGCGCATCAAAACAAACGCGAGGTTTACAATCTGCTGATGCGCGCGAGTGCGGATACGGTGATCAAGATCGCAGCCGACCCCAAGCACCTTGGTGCTCGGGCTGGTATGATCTCAGTGCTTCATACCTGGGGCTCTGCGATGACGCATCACCCTCATGTGCATATGATCGTGCCGGGTGGAGGGCTTTCGACAGACGGAACAAGGTGGATCGCCTGCCGCAAGAATTTCTTTCTGTCCGTCCGAGTTTTGTCCCGTTTGTACCGCCGTTTCATTTTGGAAGGGTTGGTTAAGCTGCACAAAGCCGGAAAGCTACAGTTCTTCGGGGATCGTGTGGACCTCATCGACCGGGACGCTTTCGATGCATGCCTCACCCCATTGCGTAAAATCGACTGGGTTGTCTATGCCAAGGAACCCTTCGCCGGACCTAGAGCCGTGTTGGCATATCTGTCACGATACACCCATAGGGTCGCGATTTCCAATAGCCGCTTGATCCGTATGGATCGTAGCGGCGTCACCTTCCGCGTCAAGAATTACCGTGTCAAAGGCTCCGGTCGGCACACCACCATGACGTTGGAAACAAATGAGTTTATTCGCAGGTTCTTGATCCACGTCCTGCCCAAAGGCCAGCATCGCATCCGCCATTACGGTTTCTTCGGCAATGGCAACCGTGCCGCCAATATCGCCAGGATCAGGGAATTACTCAGGGTCAAAGAGCCAGATGCAGGTCATAATAATGGCGACCCCACCGAGGGGAGCGCCGATGAACACCCCCGTGTTCTCGCATTACCCTGCCCGTGCTGCAGAGGGCGACTAATCATCGTTGAGGCTTTCGCGCCACAACAGCAACCCAGAGCACCACCTGTTACGACGAGGGTCGCTGCATGACATCCGCGCCCCGCTCACACCATACATTCAACAACACTGGGTCAAACCATATCACAGCCGCGTGTTACACAGCGCGCGGACGAACACGCTTGTGCAAACTCAAAAAATGGTACCACGAACGCCGCAAAAACCTTTGGGGAGCCGAGAATATCGCCCAAAATCCAATAAAACCTATGCTGAATACATCCGGTGATGTAATACCAGTGCACGCGGTGAAAAAGCATAAACA
>NVXG01000028.1 GCA_002733805.1 Robiginitomaculum sp.
CACTGGGTGACAAAATTCAGCATTTTTACCAAGCAAGGTGTCTACAAGTCTAGGCGCACCTCAATGAGGTCTGATTGACTTAGTTTTTGTGTAGTAATATATTACCGACATTCTGGGGGGGAGATAATTTTTTACCATAACCGTATAAAAAATTGCCTACCGCCATAGCAATACTGCCACACTTACAAGGGGAAAAATGATGAAAATCGTATCTATTGCTGCCATTGTCGGCACCATGATGTTGGCTCAGCCAGCTTACGCACAGCTGGAAGCCTACAAAGATTATAACATCAACGAAGCGACATCTATTGTCACCACTGTTAAAGTTGATTCCAACATGCTCGATTATTATCTGGAAGGCTTGAAATCATCCTGGGCTCCATCGAATGATATCGCGATAGAATTAGGCCAGCTTGAAAATTATAGCATTTTTTCCAGCGCCCTTCCTAATAGCGGTGAGTTTAATCTTGTCCTTGTTGTTAATTTCAAGAGCACCGGTGATATTGGGCCATCAAAAGCCAAATATGAGGCATTTATGGCCAAATGGAGCGACGAACAACAAAAAAATTCGCGTGAAACTTCTAAAAGTTACCCGAACATACGCACGATAACCGGGTCCTATATCATGAACGAGATCACGTTTAATAAATAATCAAAACTAAAAGACCCCGCACTTCATTTGCGGGGTCTTTTTATATACGCAAATGGGCATTGTCAGATCAAAACCGACTTGAGTGCGCTATCTTAGGTTTTTCACTATTCTCCAAATTAGATCTTTTTTCAAAGTATATCGTTTGCCACAACGACGGTTGTTGTTGGCCGCAAGGCGCGCGCCCATGAAGATTCAGGCTTCTATATCAAAATATGAATCAGTGCGAAAATTCAATTATCGCTGTGATAACCCCTAAAGAGGGTCAGAAACACTAGCTCTCGTGCTTCCTATATGCTTCCAAATTGAAATTGACGCAATATTCCAAATGACGCAATAAGTCTTATCTAATTGATTTTATTGATAAATATTGGTTGCGGGGGTAGGATTTGAACCTACGACCTTCAGGTTATGAGCCTGACGAGCTACCGGGCTGCTCCACCCCGCGCCAATATGTTTGTTCCCGCCTTAAAGCCAGCCAGTGGCTGCGCTTCATTCGGGATGGGTGTTGTACCGGGTTTTGTCCGCTTGTGAAGAGGGTAAACCCGGCAAATCAGTATTTTTTCATCCTAGCGATGAACACGCTTCAATTATTTGGAGTCTGAAAACTGATTCTGGTAAAATCAGTTCAGGCAGCCCGCTTTTGTGGCATGCCATTGACCATATCAGATCGAACATCTGTTCGGGCCGAACGCATGGCGGCCATAAATGAGCCTTCGATCAATTGAATCTGTACTTCAAAGCCTTTTTCGACCCAATAGGCCTCAATTCTTTGTTTTAAGTCGCGAGCACCGTCGACATTGCAATAGTCACCATTCATGGCGGCAAATTCCTGTTCGTATGTATAGGGACGACCAACACCCACAAAAATCTGTGTTGATACCGGGTTCTAAATATCAGTCGCAGCCCAATGTCAATATTTCTCCTTATATTATTTTTCTCTAATAGAAAGAAATATGTCAAATTGTCCAAAAAATAGCGATTTTTCATCCTAAATTTTTAGTAATAAGGCATATTTCCCTTTATTTATCTGCCAATTTCAAATTTTGATTGTGAATAATTCTTATATTTTTCTTATATTTTGACTTACATATTTTTCTCGCTTGTGGTCATGTACCCGCGCAAAGTGGGGGACAACGATGACGGCTATCGGTCAGCGAATCAGGCAGGCACGCAAAAACAAGAATTTCAGCCAAACCTGTCTGGCAGAAATTATTGGCGTAACCCAACCAACCATCGGCAACTGGGAAAGTGGCCATCATGAACCCCGGCATGCGGTGATATCACGAATTGCCGAGGCACTGGACGTACGGCGTTTATGGTTGATGAGCGGTATGGAAGACCCGGTTGATGCAAAGGCGATAGCCCCACCAGTATTGATTGAGCCAAACCCCTATCTAACCACACCAATTGTGCACGTTGCCGTTTTGGATTGGCCACATAAAGCCAGTGATTTGAAAAAAAAGAGGTCTATCCCCCACCGGCACTTGGCCGCTTCCCTGTGGGCGCTACAACCGTTTGCGCTGATTGTGCAAGATGAGGCAATGGCCAACGAGTTTCCCGTCGGATCCATTGTGGTATTCGATGCGGCGCGAACCAAACTGTATGATGGAGAATTATACCTGTTTAACTGGAATGGCGCGGCCCTGTTGCGGCGCTATCGGTGCAACCCATGTAGATTAGAGCCAACCGCAGATTCGTCACAATTCGAGACCTTGTTCCCGAAACAAGAACCCGTTGTTATTGCCCGCGCCTTACAAATGGTGCGCGATTTGGCGTAGAGTCTTTCGTGTTGGCCAGAGCCAAAGCGCCGATCAAACATCCGCAAATGCTGGATGATACTTCACCAAACCTGCTGCATCTTTCAAAATCCCGGGTTTAATTTCCAACATCAAAAAGGCGTCTTCCGGCACATCATATTCACTGTGAAATCCAAGATTGGGAGCCGATACAAACCCAAATTTTGGATAAAAGCTTGGGTGCCCCAAAACAACGACAGCATCCACACCTGCCTTTCTGCACTGCTCCAACCCAGTCTCAACAAGACGGGAACCGATTCCAGTCCGTTGTAAGTCTGGTGATACAGCCATCGGCGCGAGGCCCATGATCGACAAAGATGTCGGTGGGTCTGTCGTGACAGGTGAAAACAAAATATGGCCAGTAATGCGATCGTCACTTTCAGCCACCAGAGAAATTACTGGATCAGCCTGCACGCGCAATTGGTCCACAAGTTTGGCTTCGCCATCAGATTCAAATGCCACAGTGTTCAAGGCAAAAATCGCTGCCTGATCATTTACATCCTCGAACCGGATCAATTTCCACCTCTCGAAAAGATGCGGCGACAAACCCAACCACCGTCAGGCGGCTTGTGCGGCCTGATGCCGTGCATTCAAAATACGGGCGCTGGCAATCTCGTCGGCGACCTGATTGGTTGAACGATTTTCGGCAATTGACCGATCAATGATCTCACCAACAGTTTGCTCCAACGCAGCCACCTTGCCCGCTACCCATTTGTGATCGGTCACACCGTTGACTTCAGGCGCGATATTAATCACGCCACCCGCATTGATCACAAAATCAGGGGCATACAAAATGCCTTTGGCCTGTAATTCCGCCCCCAACTCGTCCTTTGACAATTGATTGTTGGCAGAACCAGCAATGACCTTGGTTTGTAAATGGCCAAGCGTTTGCGCGTTGATGACACCGCCCCGCGCGCAAGGCGCAAATACATCGCATTTAGTTGTTACAATACCGTCTTTGTCCGCAATGACTGCGCCAAATTGTTGTTTGGCCCGTTGCAGGGTTTCATCGACGATATCGGCAACAATCAGTTTTGCGCCTGCTTTGTGCAATTGCTCACACAAACGCCAACCTACTTTGCCCAAACCCTGTACCGCGATGGTCAGACCGGTAAAATCCGTGGTGCCGAATGCTCTGGCAATACAGGCCCGCATGCCAAAGAACACACCATCCGCCGTCAATGGCGAAGGATCGCCCATGCCGGTTTCCAGCCCAACCACATGGCGGGTTGATTTTCCCATATTCGCCGCATCTTCGACACTGATGTTCATGTCTTCGGCTGCAATATAGCGCCCGCCTAGCGAATCAACGGCGTGACCAAAGGCTTGGAACAAGCTGGCGCGCTCCGGACCGGCATATTTGGGATCATTGCCCCAGGCTGCAGGCACCATCAAGACCGACTTGCCGCCGCCAAGCTCTAACCCGGCCAATGAATTTTTCAAACTCATGCCCCGCGACAAGCGCAACACATCGGTCAACGCCTCGGCACTATTGGCATAATTCACCATTCTGCAGCCGCCCAAAGCCGGGCCCAGATCGGTAGAATGAATGGCAATAATCGCCTGCATTCCAGTCGGTTCGTCAGAAAAGAAATGTACGGATTCATGGTGCCGAAAGGCACCGTCTTCAAACACGCTCATATGGCTCGCTCTCGATTCAAATCACAACGCAATCATTGTGATCTAATTAGGTTTTGCGCGATCAGGCGGTTTTATTTGTAAGAAACCTTACCCATCGACGCGATGCTTGATTGCCGTATATCGATAAACCGCAACATCCCCATTTTCAAGAGCGTTGAGGCGATTTTTTGCTGCATCCACCTCTTTTTTGAAAAATTCAGTCACCGGTTGCAAAATTGGCGCTAATTCTGTTGCTTGACTTAGCTCGGCAAATGCCTGATCGGTCGATGCCACAGCGGTCCTGAGCGTGCGAAGAGCAATGCCGGTGGTTTCCTGCACTTTTTGTACAGAAAAACCGGCCAGTTTAAGCGCCATTTCACGCTCTGCCGGGGTTTTCCAGAAGCAATTTTCATTCTCCTGATCCACAAACCACTGACCTTTGGGTACTTGTTGCTCTTGGTGTTCAAGGCTGGGTTCCTCTAAAATAACCTGTCCGCCACCAGAAATGGCCAATCGCAGCCAGTCCAACACATGGTCTTGCGAGCGGGTCAGAACAGGTTCTACTGCAATCATCCCCTCACATTTCCGTTGTAATGGAAACACAGTGTCCAGATTGATGGTTCGAACACTGGTTTTATCGCCCGCTCCAGCGGCCTTGATAAATTCCTGGGCTGGCACTTCCGCGGCGCTACGCCAATCAAACCCGAAAACAAAGCACGAAAGATGCGCCGACATTGCCACAACCGGGCCGCCAGTGGCAGCTCCCAAAATACCTACAATCTTATCCGAACCGACGTGAAACGAACCACAAGCCCGTTGTTCAAAGCCCGGATCAGCCGGCCATAACCGGCCACCGCCCCATGCGACATGAGCGGCTACGATAGCTGGATCGCCAGAATACTTTGCCAAGGCAAGGTCTGCCGGGCTTGGCCCACGGCGTTTGGCCCGTGCGGGCGGTGCAGGTTTTGGCTTGGAAACCATTCCCGAAAACTGGCTGGTGACATTCTTCATCAAATTTTTCATATGATGGTTTTACCCAAACTAAGTAAAAACCTGGTTTCGGAACTAGGTAAATCAGTGGTAAACAAGCTAACTGTTTTGTTGATCCATTGATTGCCGGAAGTTGTAAAATGCGACGAGACTCTCGACCCAAATGGCTGTTCGACCGGATGATCTCGTTTCGGGATTTCTGGGCGCGCCGTTTTGTATTCCCCCATTTTGATGCGATTGGCCCGGATGCCAAATTCATAGGTCCGCGCCATGTCCAAGTATTCGGACGGGGTGTTACCGCTGGACGGGCCTTGCATGTAATTGCCTCGGCTGATGCCCCGGTCCGGCTTACGGTTTGGGCGGCACATGGCAAACAGGCCAAGCTGCAATTGGGCGATTGCGTGCTGATCACTGGCGGCGTGCGCCTAATGGCGGCCAAAAGCATTATCATTGGCGATGGCTGCATGTTTGCATCAGGTGCCGTGGTCAGCGATTGCGATTGGCACGGCATATATGACCGGACCGAGATCGATAGCGATGCCCGGCCGGTTGTCTTGAAAAGCAATGTCTGGATCGGCACCAATGCCTTTGTCGGCAAAGGCGTGACCATTGGCAAAAATAGTGTTGTCGGTGCTGGTGCCATTGTGACCAAGGATGTGCCTGCCAATGTCGTGGTCGCTGGAAACCCAGCCAAAATTGTTAAGGAACTCGACCCGAAAGGCCCATTTCGCACTCGAATGGATATGCTGGCCGATACACCTGCGCTAGAGCGCTTTATGGACAAGGCCTATGACGACATGCTGGCTGGGAATACTTTGCTGGATTGGGTTCGGACTAAAATCGCACCGGGGTTAAACGATTAATCGACGCGAGCTATTCGGCAGCATCCGGCGCAAAATGTGCGTCCAGAAATGACAGAAAAGCCGGCCAGTCTTCCTCAACTACGCCATGGGTTCCGGGGCGCATCCAAAAGGCCAGATTGGCCTCTGGATGAAAGGGCACAAGGCGATCTTGTTGCAACCCACTTATGCCATAAGCTTGCCAAGCGGAACTGGCTGCCTGCGCGGCACGAAACGCGCCATTCGGGTCTGACCAGACATCGCGCCGGGCATTGCCCAGCAGGACCGGACGCGGCGCAATCAACGCTAATAATTGATGCTGATCCACCGGGATATTGTCGGTAACTTCGGCAAAGGATGCGTATTTCCTTGAAAACCAGTGCGGATAAGATCCGGTAATTTTAGCCACAGTTTCGCCGAGGTTTCCCCGGCTTAAACTTGCGCCACCGGTGCCGGATTGGTGAGCAATCACACCGTCAATCCGTGGGTCAAAGGCCGCCGCAACCAACGCCGACTTGCCATAACGCGAATGGCCATAGGTAATCGTGCGATCCGGATCAAACCGCCCATCGGCCGCCAATGCGTCTTCCACCCTCGAGAACATCCAGGCCCAAGCACCGACCGTACCCCATCGGGTTTCGTCATCATCGTGTCCGCTGGACATTCGCTTTAGTTCAGCCGGGCCACTTTTCGAGCTGTCCGGGAACACTTCACTGGGAAACATTGCAGCAATGGCAAAGCCGTGGTCCAGAATATCTTGCAGGGGCGGTGTCGCAATATAACGGCCAAATACATAGCCGATAGTCTTGCTCATAAAGCCATCGCCGTCGCATCCGCCAGACGTGCCCAAGGTCGAAACTCCGGCCAGCGGGATGGTTACATTCGACGGGCAAAATGTTTGCATCATGATCACTGGCACTGGACCTTGCACGGCGTTTGGCATCAGCACGACCAGATTAAACTGTCCCCGGTTGGAAGCACGAAGAGAAACATCATCACCAAACCCGGCTTCGATTTCTAGCCGCCATTCTTCCAACCGGGCTTGGCCGGATAATGCGTCCTCATTCAGCACTTTTTTACTCAAAACCTTGGTATTGGAGTAATCCGGCATTCGCCCATAGACGAAGTCCTGAAAATCCTGACGATATTCGGCAAATATCGCTGCATTGTCTTGCGATGCTGACAAGCTCAATTTGGGTCGCGCCGCGTCGCCTTTTGGATCAAGTTTAGCCCATGCCAACGTGGTTTGCACGCAGCCACCCAGCCAGATACTCAACAAGAGCGCAACAGAAACTCGGCTAGAAATTGCTGCAATATTCATGATTTTGCACCGCAAGGACGATCGAACATTCGTTGGCGCCAAGCATGCAGGTTCGGGGTTTCTTCCGCGTCCGGCTTCCAGCGCGCCACTCTGGCAAATCCGATGGTTGCAAACGCGGTAATATCGGCAATGGTAAAGCGGTCCCCGGCTACAAAATCGCGGGTTTGTAATTCCGTATCAAGGAATTTGGCAAACCGGCGAAAGCTTTTTTCGCCGCGCGGAGCCAATTCCTCAATTTGTTTTTCCAACGCAGCAAAGGCTGGGTGTCCGTGGCGCAGCCAATTGGCCAATGGCATCAGCCACATCATTTCAACCCGCCGGTCCCACATTTCAATAAATGCAGTCTCGATCGGGTCTTCTCCCAACAGGTTTGGCTCCGGATATACCCCTTCCAGATACCGACAGATCGCCCGGCTTTCGGTCAACACCCGTCCATCATCCAGCTCCAACGCCGGCACTTGGGCAAAGGGGCTCAAGACCCGGTACTCTTTGGTTCGGTGTTCACCCTTGAACAGATCAATCGGCACGATTTCCAGATCAGTTACATTTTTTTCACGTAAAAAACAAAGCACCCGTTCCGGGTTGGGGGCTGTCTGCGTACTATAAAGTTTCACGTTCAAATATCCTTTTATGAGGCGATGCCCGACACTTTGTTGCCAGATTGGAGCCTTGGCAAGTGGTGGACCAGATGAATTCGTATTGGGTGTATATGCAGAATTGAATACCACACGAGAACGACCCAAAATTTGGTTAGTTTTGGCCGTGACCAATACCGACATGACAAGCCGCTGCCGCTTTTGCGATGCTGATAGCCAACGCAGCACCAGAGCCGTCCCCCAGCCCTAACCCTAAATCCAGCACCGGTTTTTTACCAATCCGGTCGAGTAATGCATGATGACTATCGCGCGAGGTAACCGATCCCGCCACGCAATGATCAATACAATTCGGGTCAATCGCATGCAAAATAGCCGCACTAGCTGTCGCGACAAATCCATCCAAAATCACCGGGATATTTTGATAGCGCGCTGCAATAATAGCTCCGGCTACTGCGGCTAGATCACGTCCGCCCAATCGGCGCATAACCTCCAGCGGATCATCCAGTTTTCCCCGATGGTGGATCAGGGCGTCGTCTATCACTTTGGTTTTGGCCACCAACAGATCGGGTTTCTTCATGGCTGAACCGGACATTGCCCAAAACGAAGCTGCCCCTCCATACAGCGCCAATGAAACCGCACCGGCTGCCGTAGTTGCGCCAGCGCCGACCACGCCCAGACCGATCAGGTCGGGATTGGAGGACACCGCTTCCATGCCAAAGGCAAAAGTCGCCGCACATTCTTTTTCACTTAATGCCGCCTGCTCGGTAATGTCTGGGGTCGGTAATTCCGGCGCCAATTCAACAATTTGCAGGCCACACCCGGCCGTGCCAGCAATTTGGTTGACGCTGCCTTTACCGCTGGTCAGCGCATCAATCTTGGCTTGGGTTTCGGCCGAGCCGTAGGCCGAAACGCCTCGCTCTGCGATACCATGTGAGCTGGCAAACACTACAATTTGTGGACGCTCGACCTTGGGGGGATTTTGCCCCTGCCAACTGGCCAACCAGATAGCCAACTCGGCCAACCGGCCCAGTTCGCCGGAGGGCAAGGCGATTTCCGCCTGTCGGCTCATCGCCGCTTTTCGCACATCCGGGTTTGCGGCGGGCACGCGAGCGATCAGATCGCGAATGTCATCAAACGGGTTTTGATCGAGCTGAAATACCAATTTGCTCATCCTGCTTTTTGCCAATGGTTTGGCGCGCCTAGAATCGGCAAGCTGGACAGTGTGCCTTACCATTTGCGGCTCGAACAGGGTCTGTTAATGACAAGTTGGTAAATTGCTTGTGCATTTGAGGCTCAAACCGTCCCATCAGGAGAAAGAATTTGCGCTCTGCCTTTGGTTTTTTTGCTGTATTTTCGCTGATCGTGGCGGGACTTTTATTGCTGGTCAGATTATTCGCCCCATCGGCCCTGCAAGCCGAAGGCGACCAGGCCCGTCTGGTCTATTTATTGTTGTTTTTGGTTTTAATCGGCGGCGGCACGTTTAGCGCTAGCAAAGCGCAAATGGCCGTGGCCTTGCGTCAGGCACTGATCTGGATTGCCTTGTTCATGGCAGTGATCGTGGCCTATAGTTTTCGACAAGATTTCACGATAATTGGCAACCGCGTAAGAAGCGAAATCTTGCCCGCTGCTCCCATCGAAATTGAGCAATCATCACCCCGAAATAGCGCTTCGACCGTGGCAATTCGCAAATCTGCCGATGGACAGTTTCATGCGGATGGCCGGGTTGGCCGGGCCCATGTCCGGTTTTTGGTAGACACCGGCGCGTCCAGCATTGCGCTGACCCTGAACGATGCGAAGCGATCTGGAATTGAAATGGATAACTTGCAATTCCTGATCCCGGTCAGCACCGCATCCGGCCAAACCTTTGGCGCGCATGTGGTTCTGGATAAAGTTTCCATTGGCAGCATCACATTACGAAATGTCGATGCCATTGTGTTGAAACAAGGTCTAGATACATCCCTGCTTGGTATGAGTTTTTTAGGGCGCTTGCAAAAAATGGAAGCCAGCCGCAACCAGTTGATCCTTAAAAAATAAGCCCATCACGGAGCATCATTCCGCCAGTAACCACCAGTAATAACGCAAAACTGCGGCGCAAAACGCTGGCGGGCAAAGCGTGGGCCAATTGCGCGCCAATCGGTGCCAAGGTCGCCGTCAGCACGGATATAAATAAAAACCCCGGCACATTCACATAGCCGATCGACATTGGCGCTTGCACCGGGGCCAACCAACCGCTGACCATATAAACCAAAGCAGCCGGCAATCCGATCGCCGCGCCAAACCCGGCTGCGGTTCCCACAGCGCGGTGAATGGGCTTGCCGCATACGGTCATCAAAATGACCCCGACCACACCGCCGCCAATCCCGGCCATGGCGGAACTGAGGCCGATAAAGCCAGCCAATCCAACTTTACCCAAACCGTCCGGCAATTGATCGGCCAAGCGCCACCTCGCATTACCAAAGCCCAGTTGCAGGGCGATCAATATCGCAAAACCTCCAAAGCCGATAACCAACCAGTTCCCCGGCAGTTGACTGGCCAGCACCGCACCGACCATCGCACCCGGTATGATCCACGGCACCCAGGACTTCAAAACCCGAACATCAACCGCGCCGCGCTTATAATGGGCCATGACTGAGCGGATCGAGGTCACCACAATGGTCGCCAAAGATGTGGCAATCGCCGTTTTCATTCTGGTGTCGTCGTCAATTCCGAACTCGCCCAATATGGCGTACAATGCCGGAACAATGACCACACCACCGCCCACACCAAATAAACCAGCGATCAAACCGGCAAACGCGCCGGCCAACGCCAGCGCGAACAATAAATTGCTCTGTTCCAGTAGAATTTCCATTATGCGGCCGACAATTCTGGCAACACCGAAGCCGCTGCTTCGACAATGACCTCTGACCCCGCACCGGGTTTCACCCCTTTTTCTGACAAGGTTCGCCGCCAGTGTCGCGCTCCGGGCTGACCAGCAAACAACCCAAGCACATGGCGGGTAATGGCGTGTAACTTGGTGCCATTGGCTCGCTCAAAATCTACATACTCGATCAGACCTTGCACCACTTGTACGCGGCTTGGTGAGGGGCCGCTCTCGCCAAACACCAACTGGTCCGTATCAACCATGATCCATGGATCGTGATAGGCCGCACGTCCGATCATTGCGCCATCCAAGCCCTTGGTTTCGGCCATCGCTTGCGCCAGAGAAACCAACCCGCCGTTCAGAAGAATCCGTAAGGTAGGGAATTGCTGTTTGATCTGATGAACCAACCCATAGTCCAGTGGTGGAATTTCGCGGTTTTGCTTCGGGCTTAACCCTTGGAGCCAAGCTTTTCGGGCATGGATCACAAACGTTTCACACCCCGCACCCGCAACGGTTTCGATAAATTCTGGCAGATTTTGTGCGGCATTCTGTTCATCCACCCCGATCCGGCATTTTACGGTTACCGGCACCGTAACCGCGCTTTGCATGGCGGCAATACAATCAGCCACCAGTTCCGGCTGTAACATCAAAGCTGCGCCAAAACTGCCAGATTGCACCCGGTCCGACGGACACCCGACATTCAAATTGATCTCGCCATAGCCAAAATCCTCGCCAATGCGCGCAGCCTCCGCCAATTGCGCCGGGTCAGCCCCGCCCAGCTGCAAGGCCAATGGGTGCTCAATTGCCCCATAGCTCAGTAGACGAGAACGATCCCCATACACCACTGCCGCCGCCGTCACCATTTCGGTGTAGAGCAAGGTGCGCTTGGTCAGCAGCCGCATGAAGGAACGGTAGTGACGATCACTCCAATCCATCATCGGGGCTATGGCAAAAGTGAATTCTCGGCTCGGTTGCATACTGCGTTATAGCTGGTTTATCCGATCAATCTATCCTGCATTACATGATGTACAGACTATCATTTGGCGGTGGGTTCTGTAATAAGATCAGCAGTATCAAATTCGAAGGTTGCGAGGATTTCTATGCGGGGGATTATTCTGGCGGGTGGCGCGGGTACGCGACTGCATCCCATGACCATCGTCATGTCCAAGCAATTGCTACCGGTTTATGACAAACCGATGATCTATTATCCGTTGAGCACTTTGTTGCTGGCCGGGATTCGGGAAATTCTGATTATTTCCACACCGCAGGACTTACCCAACTACCAAAAACTACTCGGCAACGGAGAGAAATGGGGCATTTTGCTGTCCTATCTCGAACAACCCAATCCCGGCGGATTAGCTCAAGCCTATACGCTGGGCGCGGATTTTGTGGGCGGGAAGCCTTCGGCTCTTATTTTGGGCGATAATATCTTCCATGGGATTGGCCTGCAAAAACTGATGGCCAATTCAGCCAAGCGCAGCACCGGGGCCAGCGTGTTTGCCTATCAGGTCAAAGACCCGGAACGCTATGGCGTGGTCAGTTTTGACGAGGCAGGCAATGCCAAAACCTTGGTGGAAAAACCGGCCGATCCGCAGTCGAACTGGGCGGTAACCGGGCTATATTTTTATGATGGTCTGGCCAGCGAATATGCGGCCAATTTGAAACCATCGCCGCGCGGGGAATTGGAAATCACTGACCTGAACAAGGTTTACATGAAAAATGGCAATCTGAATGTGGAATTGCTGGAAAGCGGATTTGCTTGGCTCGATACCGGCACACCGGATTCATTGTCCATGGCTGGGGAATTCATTCGGACTTTGGAAAACCGCCAAGGGTCACGGATTGGCTCACCCGAAGAAACCGCATTTCACATGGGATTTATCACCCCGGACCAATTGGCCAATTGCGCCAAGGGCATCGAAAAGTCAGACTACGGAAAACATTTATTGTCCGTTGCCGAAAATGCAGTCCAGATACCTAATACGCCCACTCAAAATGGCGAGGTGAAGGCTGAAAATGGTGGCAAATTGGAATCCTTGGCCGATAATATTGGTGCACCAACCAATGGCCATTCAATGCCAAGTTCCGCATCGTCCCAACACAAACCGGCATCGTGATCCGGCGCGTAAAAACCTGAAACCTTGTAGGCAATTTCCGTATCCGGTTCCAGCGTACAAAATCCATGGGCAAAGCCAATGGGTACCAGCAATTGCTTGGCATTTTTGGCCGATAACTCGATTGAAAAATGTTGCCCATAGGTGCTGGAATTAGCTCGCAAATCTACTGCTACATCAAAAATTCGACCACGCAACACCCGGACCAGTTTGTCTTGGCCGTGAGGTGGTGTTTGAAAATGCAAACCGCGCAGCACGCCAACCTCTTTCGACAAGGATTGATTGTCCTGCACAAATTCTCGGTCAAACCCGGCTTCCGCCAGCTCGCGTCGGCTATAGGTTTCCATAAAAAATCCGCGATCATCGCCAAATTTCTTCGGACAGACCACCAACAGGCCTTCAATCGAGCATGTCTCAATCATCTTTCACCCGCCGAATATTTGCACCCAATGCAGTAAAGTTGGCCTCCAGATTCTGAAACCCCCGGTCCAAATGATAAATCCGTGACACGCGGGTCTGCCCCTTGGCGGCCAAACCGGCAATCACCAAGGAAACCGAGGCCCGCAAATCCGTAGCCATCACCGGCGCACCGGTCAGCCCGGTCACACCGCGCACCACGGCCTCACGGCCATGTACACTGATATCCGCACCCAAGCGGGAAAGCTCAGGGGCGTGCATAAAGCGGTTCTCGAAAATCGTCTCACGAATGATTGACGCGCCATCAGCCAAGGTCATCAACGCCATGAATTGTGCCTGTAAGTCAGTTGGAAATCCGGGCCAAGCCTGGGTTTCTAGATCGACGGCGCGTAAGCGTTCCGGACCCCGACGAATTCGCACTGAAGTTTCGCCCATCTGCACATCAATGTCGGCCCGCTGCATCACCGCCCACAACGCATCCAGATCGGAAGGCACACAATTTCTGACCAACACGTCACTATTTGGACAGGCCGCCGCCGCCAGAGCGTAAGTTCCCGCCTCGATCCGGTCTGACACCACCGCATAGGTCGTTCCATGCAGTTTTTCCACGCCGGTAATCTGGATACTGGCTTGGCCGGCATTTTTGATGCGCGCCCCCATGGCATTGAGCAGTTTGGCCAGATCGAGAATTTCGGGTTCTCGGGCTGCGTTCAGCAATTCTGTCTCGCCCTTGGCCAACACCGCTGCCAACATGGCGTGTTCGGTCGCACCAACAGAGACAAACGGAAAGCTGATTTTGGCTCCGGTCAGGCCATCCGGTGCCTTGGCATAGGCATAACCTTCTCTCAGATCAATTTGCGCGCCCAACGCCGTTAATGCCTGCAAATGCAGATCAACCGGCCGTGCCCCGATGGCACATCCACCGGGCAATGAGACTTGCGCCCGGCCCTTTCGAGCCAGCAACGGCCCCAGCACATTAAACGTCGCCCGCATTTTACGGACCAGATCATAGGGTGCCACCGGCTCGCCCAGAGATTTGGCGCAAATCTGCATGGTCCCGGTCGGTCCAATTGCCACCTCGGCACCTAAGTGACGCATCAGATGGGCTAAAAAGCCGGTATCGGCCAATTCTGGCATATTGGTTAGGGTAACTGGGTCATCGCTCAACAGCGCCGCGACCATGAGTTTCAGGGCCGAATTTTTGGCGCCGGTGATCTGCACTTCACCTTGCAGGGCATTGCCCCCTTCAATGAGAATACTATCCATGAAAAATGATCCTTCGGCTCAAACCCTGTTACCCGCTACCGGGTAGGACAGGCTCTGGACGCTGACAAGGCAAAAAAGCGGCATTTTCAAGCCGAGTTCTTTGAAACAATGGTTTTCTTCTTGGCCGTCTTGCGACGCCGCAAATTATCACGCAATGCCTTAGCAAGCCGTTCTTCGCGGGCATTTGAGGGTTGGGATTTCTTAAGTGGGCGTTTTGTCATCACAGGGAAAGTTTAAGGGAAAAAAATTCAGTGCGCCAGCACCCTTTTCAAGCTGGCAAAGACCGGCTATACGCGCGGCTGTTCTTTGGTCTGGCAACAGAACTTGGGGTCCGACAACGGAACTTGGCAATTGCCGCAGTAGCTCAGTGGTAGAGCGCATCATTGGTAATGATGAGGTCGGGAGTTCAATTCTCCCCTGCGGCACCATTTTTCTGGCGCTATCGCGATGCTGACGCTCGCTGCTTGAGCGCGAATTTTTCTGGCGCTCCTCATCCTGAGGTGCTGCGAAGCAGCCTCGAAGGGCGCGATGCTAAATCTCGCTGCTTGAGCGCGAGATTTGGTTTGGGGTTTATCCTCTCACCTACACCAGCCGCAACCCAGTTGCTGGTGCTGAACACGCAACGAATGCAATTGGTCCGACTTCACCAAAAACGGACATTTGCCAACGCAAAGATGATCCAATGGGCCAGCCTCAATTTATCGTAGCCGCCTTGTATAAGTTTGTAAGCTGGCCGGATTTTGAACAATCCAGAACCGGATTGCTCCGTTCTTGCGTTCAAAATCAAGTGTTTGGCACGTTGTTACTGGCCAGCGAGGGCATCAATGGCACTATCGCCGGACCTCGGGGTGGCATTGATCAGATATTATCCTACATTCGCGCCCTGCCCGGTTTTGCCAAGCTGGATCACAAGGAAAGCCTGACCGAAACAAATCCTTTTTTACGGATGAAAGTCCGCTTAAAAAAAGAAATCGTCACGTTGGGCGTTCCCGGCATCTCACCAACCAAACAAGTTGGCCAATATGTTGCCCCAGAAGACTGGAACGAACTGATTTCACGCGAAGATGTGGTTTTGATCGATACCCGCAATGACTATGAGGTTGAAATCGGTACCTTCAAAGGGGCGATTGATCCCAAAACCACCTCTTTTCGAGAGTTTCCAAGCTGGTTGCGTGCCCAGAGCGGCCTGCACAACAAGCCAAAGCTGGCGATGTTTTGCACTGGCGGCATTCGCTGCGAAAAATCAACGGCGCTGGCATTGGCCGAAGGGTTTGAGCAAGTTTACCATCTCGATGGCGGTATCTTGAAATATCTGGAAACCGTGCCGCAAGCCGACAGTATGTGGGAAGGTGAGTGCTTTGTGTTTGATCAACGGGTTTCAGT
Source organism: Robiginitomaculum sp. (assembly GCA_002733805.1). Lineage (GTDB taxonomy): Bacteria > Pseudomonadota > Alphaproteobacteria > Caulobacterales > Maricaulaceae > Robiginitomaculum_B. The sequence goes on from NVXG01000028.1 coordinate 15,855, forward strand.
TGACCACGACATGCAACCGGGATCTTACGATTTGTGCCACGCCTGTCGCTATCCTGTAACCGAGCAAGACAAAACGTCCGAGCACTATAAACCGGGGGTTTCCTGCCCAAGATGTGTCGGCACCCACTCCGAAGTACAGCAAGAACGCTTTGAAGAGCGCCAAAAACAAATGCAACTGGCCAAAACCAGAGGCACTAGGCATTTGGGTCAAGTGGTCGAAGGCCAAGAGGTTTGCGAATGAAAATCCTAGTTACTGGCGGTTCCGGCTTCATCGGCTCAGCCGTTTGTTTGTATTTGGTCCAGCAAGTTGGGGCCGAAGTGGTCAATGTGGACGCACTGACCTATGCGGCCAACCAACACTCCTTGCGCCCGATTGAAGATCATTCGGCCTATTCGTTTGTGCAGGCTAATATCTGCGACCATGCCGCGATGCGCCAAATCTTTGAAACGCATCAACCGGACGCCGTGATGCATCTGGCCGCCGAAAGCCACGTAGATCGCTCTATCACAGGGGCTGCGGATTTTATTCAGACCAATATTGTCGGTACGTTTATTTTGCTGGATGTGGCCAAAGCCTATTGGCAGGATTTGCCCGATGCCAAAAAAGCCGATTTTCGGTTTTTGCAGGTTTCAACTGACGAAGTATACGGCTCATTGGGAGTCGATGGCCTGTTTTGTGAAACCACGCCATATGACCCATCTTCGCCTTATTCAGCCAGCAAGGCAGCCTCAGATCATTTGGCATTGGCGTGGCAAAGAACCTATGGTTTTCCTGCACTTATCTCCAATTGTTCCAATAATTACGGTCCGCGCCAGTTCCCTGAAAAATTAATTCCATTGGTGTTCATCAACGCCCTGCATGGTGAAAAACTTCCCGTGTATGGCGATGGATCGAATGTGCGCGACTGGCTCTATGTGGATGACCATGCAAAAGCCCTGCATCTGATCCTGACCCAAGGACGACTGGGTCAAACCTATAATGTTGGCGGGCGCAATGAGCGGACTAATTTGCAAGTGGTTCACCGGATTTGCGATCTGCTTGATGAAAAACGGCCCCAAGGCATTTCGCGCCGTGATTTAATCACCTATGTGACCGACCGCCCCGGCCATGATCAGCGCTATGCGATTGATGCCAGCAAGCTGGAAAGCGAGCTGGGATGGCGCGCTAAGGAAGATTTTGAAACCGGCATGGAAAAAACCATTGGCTGGTATCTGGACAATGAAGCTTGGTGGCTGCCTTTGCATGACAAGGTCTATGCTGGCCAGCGTCTCGGCCTTGCTGATCCATCCGGCAAAGGCTGAACAATGTCAAAAGTTCTAGTGATTGGCGCGCATGGGCAAGTGGCTCGTTCTCTGTTTACAGTGGAGAAACCCGCGTCCTTTGAGTTGTTTTCGGTGGCCCGGCCAGAATTAGATCTGGCCCGCCCTGAAACCATCGCGCCGATGCTCGATGTTCAAAACCCACAGTTTTTGATCAATGCCGCAGCCTACACCCAAGTCGACGCCGCCCAAAGCAATGAAGCAGAAGCCTTTGCGGTCAACGCCGAAGGCGTCGACGGTTTGGCCAAAGAATGTGCCAAACGCAATATCGTGCTCCTGCACTTGTCTACCGACTATGTGTATGACGGCACCAAGCAAGGCCCATATACTGAAACCGACCCGACCGCACCCTTGGGGGTTTATGGCCGTTCCAAACTGGCCGGTGAAGACGCCATCCGGGCGGCAGGTGGGTCGCACCTGATCCTGCGGACCGCATGGGTCCATAGTCCGTATGGCCGCAATTTTGTCAAAACCATGTTGCGATTGGCCGAGAGCAATGGGCAGATCAATGTCATCAATGATCAGACCGGCTGTCCGACCTTTGCTCCGCATCTGGCCAGTGGTATTCTACAGATCATTGACCGCCTGAACCGGTCTGGAAAAGTTGATCATGTCTGGGGCACTTATTGCATGGCCGGCTCGGGTAATACCAGCTGGTATGAATTTGCCCGTGAGATTTTTGAGCAGTCAAAGCGCTGCGGTGGGCCGACTTGCGAAATTAAACCGATCCCGGCAACTGAATGGCCAACCCCCACACAACGACCCGAAAACTCAAAGCTGGATTGTCAAAAGATCGAACAACAATTCGGCATTCGCTTACCCCATTGGCGTCAAGGTGTAGCCAAATGTGTTGCCGATATACTGGCATAAATCACGCTGCTTAATGTTGTAATTTCAACCAATTGTGGCGTTTTTTTAACTTTCTTGCTGTTTTACGCAATACCGCCAAACGGTTGGTGGTCGATTGGAGCATCGAATCCGGGTGCACCCGATAGCGGGCCAGAATTTCCGGTACCCGCACCCCATGCCAACCGGCCTCGGCAAAGCTGCACCAAAGGTCGAAATCCTCCCAACCGTCCGGCAAATGGGCATAGCCGCCCACCTCAGCCCAAGCCTGTTTTCGAATCAGGGCCATCGCATCAATATAATTGCCTCGGGCCAATCGGGAGCGGCTCCACAATTGTGTATTCAACAATCCATGATCGCCGCCAAACACTTCCAACATCGGATAGGCGAACCCGGCTTTGGGGTCGTGCAAGGCTTGCTCGCAGCGAGCAATACAGCGCGGAAATAGCAAATTGTCCGCATCAAGCGTGAACCCAAATGGACTCTGGCAATGATGAAACCCGGTATTTCTAGCGGCTGACAAACCGGCATTTTCATCGTGGGCAATTAGCTTTACATCGACAAACCGTTCGGCGTTTTGTTGCATCCATTGCTTGCACACATCTTGCGAATGATCCGTGCTGCCATCATCGACCACGACCAATGACAAAGCTTGGGCAGTTTGCTCGAATACCGAGTCCAGCGCCAGACCTATGGTGTGGTCATAATTATAGAGCGGCACAATAATGGTGGTCTGGGCCGGGGTCACGGACTTGGTTTTATTCGCAAAAATTACTGAATACGGGGCGATATCCGGCACCATAGTCATTTTGACTGACTCGGCTCAATCTGGAAAATATCGGCCAAGACCTGCCCCATCGGGGCTTGAACCCGCAATTGGCGATAGCCATTGCTGGCCACCCGTTCTAATTCCTGCCCGCCATCCTTGGATTTGAGCAACCAATCGATCAATTGCGGCAGCTTTTCGAGATCATCCTCAAAGAAATGTTGGCCCGGCTTATAACCCGGCGCACAAAATCCGGTTTCAGCCACCACAGCGGTCCGATGCCAAAACCCGTGCCAGGTCATCCGGTGCCACTCAAAATAGGGCAAAACCCCCTGATGAATATTCAATTGAATTTTTGCCCGTTGCGACAGGCCAGCATAAGCCAGCGCCGAAACTCCGACTCCGCCGCCGTCGATAATTGGCCGCGACATATCGGTCAGCTGAATCACGCACTTCTTGTCGGCCAGTACTGATGCTGCATCAGCAAAAAACCGGGCGCGGCGCGGTGTTTGTGCGCCGACGAACAAAATATCAATCGGACGGTCGTTTAGCGCCGCTTCGCGGACGGGCGGTGGCCCCAGAATCACATCACCAAATGACTGAATGGCGCTCTCATCCGGCAATTTGTCCTGCAAACCCAAAACTGGATCATTGGCTAAAAAGCCGGGGTTTAGAAAGCGAACCGGCAAGCCCATGTCAGCCACCAGAGCTGCATTTTGCACACAAAAGTCAAGAATTCCGGCAGCTTTGGTCAAAAATGGGAATGCCCGCGCAAACCAAGGGGTCTGGATTTGTTCGGTATTGACGCAAATTCCATGGCTTAAAATCGGATCATCGACTAGCTTTACACCGGCACCAAGATAGAAAAACTCATGGGGAGCAATGATAATCGGAGTGGTTGCACCAGCAGAAATCGGCGTTGTTTCATCAGCGATTTCGGCCGCAACACCGGCTTGGGCCAGTCCACGGCACACCATGTCGCGGATATGCAAGAAAAACGAATTTCCCTTCGAATTGGCAAAAACTTGCACCCGTTGCCCGGCCCGCATACGTGGAAAAGCCTGTTCAGATTTTTGGTTTGAGGCGGCAGTTAGCGCCCGGCCGCAATCCAGAAAATATGGCTTCTGAACTGTCAGTACCCGTTCAGTTGACCAACCGCAGCGGCCCTCACCCGCGCCGACTTCCAGGAAATGCAAAAGCGGGTTTTGCGTGCCAATATCCGGGTTGGTCCGACGGTACCAGCCGGTTTCAAACAGCGGACCAGGGTCAAGGTCAGCATGGGCACCCATTTGCAAGAAATGCGTGGCCGGGTCTGCTGCAGCGTCACTATTTTGCTGAGCATACCAATCGGGATCAAATAATTTACTGGCCTGAATGACTTCCTTAGCACGGAGCAATCCGTTCTTGTCAAACCGGCTTCGCAAGCCATAGCCAGGCACTAGGCGTAAGAAAAATACAGCAACGCTTCTAAAAACTGCCGCTAACTTTTGCGCGCCCTTGCCTTTTAACCGCATTAATTCCACGGCTTGCCAGCTTGGAGAGCCGCGCATGGCTTCTAACTCTGCCGCCAACGCATTGGCCCGCAAAGTTTCGTCAGCCAGTTTGGCTTCCAATTCTTTTTGACTGTAAAAATCGTCCATCAACCGGCCCAACGCCTATCCAATTGGGCATCATGATAACGCCCAAATCCTGCCCTGCCTAGATTTGTTACACCGGCATGCACCGACCAGAAACTAGCAACCCACGCCGGTATACTCGAAACCAGCGTTTTTCATCTCTGACATTTGATAGATATTTCGCAAATCAATCACTGTCCGCCCGCGCATCAGATCAGCCAGCCGGCCCAGATCGAGCGCCCGGAACTGGTTCCATTCGGTAATGATAACCAGCCCATCGGCATTTTTCGCGCAATCATAGGCATCGGAACACCAGCTCACATCGGTTAGCTCTTTGGCAGCCGCTTGCATGGCTTCGGGGTCAAACGCCCGGATTTTTGCCCCCGCCTGTTGCAAGGCAGGAAGTATGGTCAGCGCCGGAGCATAGCGCATATCATCAGTATTTGGCTTGAACGCCACACCCAGCACCGCAATGCTTTTGCCCGAAACATCGCCGCCACAAGCGGCAATGATCTTATCGGCCATGGTTTCTTTGCGCGCATCATTGGCCCGGATCACCGCCTCGACGATTTGCAAGGGCGCACCGACTTCTTTGGCTGTACGAGCCAGCGCCAAGGTGTCTTTGGGAAAACAGGAACCGCCATAACCCGGCCCGGCGTTTAAGAATTTGGAGCCAATTCGATTATCTAGGCCGATCCCGCGCGATATGGCTTGCACATCGGCTCCGACTTTTTCGCACAAATCGGCCATTTCATTGATGAAGGTGATCTTGGTGGCCAAAAAGGCATTGGCCGCATATTTAATCAATTCAGCCGAGCGTCTTGTCGTAAATAAGATCGGTGTTTCGTTCAAAAACAAAGGCCGATACAGCTCTTTCATGACCGCAATCGCGCGTTCATCTTCCGTGCCAATGATCACCCGATCCGGACGTTTGAAGTCGTCAATGGCCGCGCCTTCACGCAAAAATTCCGGATTGGACACAATGGAAAAATCACTAATTGCCCTAGCTTTTCCAACAATTTTTTCAACTTCATCACCGGTGCCAACCGGCACGGTTGATTTATTGACAATCACCGTAAAGTCATCAATTTTCTCGGCAATTTCTGCGGCGGCCTGATACACATAACTCAGATCAGCAAACCCATCACCGCGCCGCGAAGGTGTACCCACCGCAATAAAAACCGCATCGGCACTTGCCACTGCGTCCTTAAGTTCGGTGGTAAATGACAATCTGCCTTCGCGGGTATTGGTTTCAACTAGATTGGCTAACCCCGGTTCAAAGATCGGAATTTTGCCAGCGCGCAATTGGTCAATTTTGGAGCTGTCCTTGTCGACACAAATCACATCATGTCCAAAATCAGCAAAACAGGCACCGGATACCAATCCGACATAACCAGTTCCGATCATTGCAACGCGCATTTTGCTCTCCGTCTAAGCGGCCACTTGCCACCGGCGGTTTCATGCAGCAAAATTTGCTGCGCCACAACCGATGATCCGTTCATGGGTTCAATTTCACAACTGTTTTTCAGACCAAAAAAGGATAATAAACTACCTATTCAACCATCAAATCTAAACCTTTTCTGGTTTCACTAGCCATCCTTAAACACAATCACTGAGATCAGCCTTGCCCCCCAACCACCCAACCCACAGATTTGTCGCTTGGTGCCAACATGAATTGATGGCCAATTGGGCACGATTTGCTGTGGATCAGCACCATGGTGGCTTTATCGAGCAATTTCATCTGGATGGCAGACTAGACCGGCAAGGGCCACGCCGAGTACGAGTCGCAGCCCGACAGATTTACGCCTTTTCCCAAGCCAGCCTGCTCGGATGGGACGATCACAAACAATTGGTGCTAAATGGCGTTGATTGGCTGATGGATCGTGGTTGGCGGGCCGATGGTGATCCTGGCTTCATTCATCTGACCCATGATGATGGCAGTCCGGCTGACACGCGCCGCGATCTGTATGACCACGCCTTTCATATTCTGGGTCTGGCGCAAGCCTATCAGGCCACAAAGGATGCCCAGATACTGGCCTTGGCCAAGCAGACTTTTGACTATGTCGAAGAAGCACTCACCTCAGAGCATAGCGGTTGGAATGAAACCATTGAAGGCTCTCTACCCCGGCGGCAAAATCCGCACATGCATATGTTTGAGGCCTTGCTGGCGCTTTATGCGGCCAGCAAGGACACGAAATATCTGAACCGGGCCGATGACATTCTTGCCTTGCTGGAAAGTCGCTTTATTGATCCGATCAGTGGATGTTTGTTGGAATTTTTTGATCCGGATTGGCAGGCGCAAACCCCGCACCGGGTCGAGCCGGGCCATATGGTTGAATGGGTCTGGCTGTTGGAGCAACGAAGCCGAATATCTCACTCTTTGAGCCATCCATTTTGCGCTGATCGTTTCTTGTCCATAGCTGAAAAATTGGGCAAACAGGAAACCGGCTTACTGATTGATACCTGTTCACCAAGCGGCGACATCCTTAGCGATAGTTCGCGGGTTTGGGTGCAAACTGAATGGCTGAAAGCCATGTGGGTCACCGGCCAGTCGGACACGAAGATCGAAAATCTGATCGACCATATCTTTGAGCAATATCTGATCAGCGATCAGCCCGGCATGTGGAATGACGCGGTTACGGCCCAAGGCGAGCCCTTGTCGAAACGGGTTCCGGCCAGCATTTTATATCATTTCATGAGCGCCGCGACCGAACTGGAACGACTGACCAGCGCCGTTGAGAACCAGGAGACATCATGTCAAATCCGTTGATTGTGCCGGTAATTATGTCCGGTGGAGCCGGAACCCGCTTGTGGCCACTGTCCCGCCGGGAAAAACCGAAGCAAATGCATCCGATTTTTGGATCCCGCTCCCTGTTGCAGGAAACGGCCTTGCGGGTACCAACTGACGCGGGCTTTGCGCCACCCATCGTGGTTTGCGCTGCCGCCCACCGCGATGCCGTCGCCGAACAATTGTCTGAAATTGGCTTGGAGCCGACCCAGATCATTGGCGAACCGATGGCCCGCAACACCGCGCCTTGCGCTGCCATTGCCGCCCACGCGGTGAAGCAACAATTTGGCCCAGATGCGCTGATTTTGCTACTGGCGGCCGATCATTATTTTACCAATCCAATCGCTTTTCGGGCGGCAGTTCGCCAAGGTTCAAACATCGCTTCGGCAGGTAAAATCCTGACGTTCGGACCCAAACCAACCCGCCCGGAAACCGGATACGGGTATTTGCAGATCGGACCACAAATCGAAGATGGGATTTTTCAGGTCGGCCAATTTGTCGAAAAACCGGACCTAGAAACTGCCAAAAAATGGGTGCAGGACGAGCGGTATTTATGGAATGCTGGCATGTTCCTATTTCGGGCTGAACCCATGATTAATGAGACCATGGCCCATCGCCCGGCCATTGCAAAAGCCGCAAAAGCCGCATGGCAACAAGCCGACCATGACGGTAATTTTACCTTGCTGAACGCCAGTGCATTTGCCGGGTGTCCGTCCGAATCTGTTGATACGGCGGTGATGGAAAACACCAGTTTTGCGGCAGTTATTCCGCTCGATGCTGGCTGGTCAGATGTGGGATCGTGGACCGCAATCCATGAGCTGTCGACGCAAGACGATCACGGCAATGCGTTAGATGGTGCTGTCACCAGTATCGACAATGAAAACTGCCTATTTCGGGCTGACGGTATTCGCGTGGCAGCTCTGGGGCTGCAAGGATTGGCGGTAATTGCCAGCCCGGATGCAGTGTTGGTCCTGCCCTTATCTGAAGCCCAACGGGTCAAGGAACTTGTTACCCAAATCCCCGAAGACGAGCTTTAAGCCTCGGTTTTGCCAAACCATCGGGTTCGCAATTTGCGGGTTTGGCCCAATAAGGGTCGTTCCAAAAACTGATAGGTCAGTTGGCCAATTCCAATACTGCCCAATAACAAAATGGGTAGCATCAACAAATTGTCAGCCATTCCCGGCCCGGCCCACATCATCCACAAGCGGCCCAGCACACTCAAAGTCAGCAAATGAGTCAAATAGAGCGAATAAGATTGATCGCCAATCCGACACAGGATTTTTGAAAACCGCGCACCACTGAGTTCCCATCCGACTACGCCGTACAACGATAAAAGCAAACCTGGCGCAAAATAAAACGCCCGGCTCCAATGCCCCCACATCTTGTCTGGCGGATCAAAAGCAAACCAGAAATTGCCAAGCACGAACAAACCAGCCCCGACAATCAAGCTCCATTTCCACCCTCTTCCTTTCCACGCAAAAAGCCCGTAGGCCCCCAATGCGCCAGCCACAAACTCTAAGGAAAGTGAGCTGAAAATCACCCGAGGAATGGGCGGCGGATATTCGGTTGAAAGCCAATAGAAAAACCCGACCGCCACCAGCCCCAGCCAAGCGGCAAGCCCGATCAATCGGCGGTTTTTGGGCAAAAGTAACAGGACAGCAAACACCAGATAGAAATACATCTCGTGAATAAGCGTCCAACCCAAAGGCAAAAGCGGATCGCGTTCCGAAGGCCACAACGCATAGGAATGTAACAGATTGGGGATTTTGCTTTCGCTGGCAAACACCAGATGCGGGCTTTGCCACCACACCAACATCAGGGCAAATGTGACCACCCAATATAGTGGATAAATCCGCCCGACCCGCGCACTTAAAAATGACAGAGCCTGACGCGCGCCCGGTGCCAGTTTCCAGGTGACATACACCATGATGAAACCGCTAATCCCGAAAAATAGATCAACTCCGGAAAACCCGAATTCCAGCCAATCCGGCAACAGGCGGTCGCCAGCATATTTATTTTCAACCGACATGATGTGCGACATCAAAACCAGCAATACGGCAATGCCGCGCAAGGCCCGTATGCTGTCCAATTGCCGCTGGCCCGGATTTACGTCAGCCAAGATTGCCTTAGTCATTTTCATCCAACATGAATTCCCAGATTTCATCGGAGAAAAAGAATTGGCGTTTTTCTTGCGGGCTGTTGATCCATTCTGGATTTTTACGCAATCGTTCAATGGTTTGCAGCCGTTGGGAAAAGGCGCGCTCGGTCATATCTAACACTTTTCGGGGAATATCCGCTCGCACCAACACGTCTCGTGCTTTGACAATGCACCCCCGATCCCCGGCCAGAAACTGGCCCTCCAAGGCCGCCTTGCAAGAGATCATTTGCTTAGGGTTTTCAAACACGCTGACTTTTTCGTAGTGGGCAATGGAATTGACCACAAAATCCAATTCTTCACGCAAAGCCGGGTGGCGCAAATAGAGGTTCTTGGCTTCCAGCAAACGACCTTCCAGTTCCTCGCGCAGAGTTGCGTCCTCATCGCCCATCACCAAAATCAAGTCAATGTCTGAGCCTTTGACAATCTGCCCGGTTGAGCGTTCCGGCCTTGGCACTTCATGGGCCATATCCCGGCACACGTCGCCGGCGATCAGCACCCCGACCCGGTCCAGCAAAGCCTCGGGCAGAGATTGGGCAATCAATTGCTTGGCAATGGTTCGTTTCTTTTTTGAAACTTCTGAATGAAGTTCTCTTTGACGATTGCCGTCTTCGACCGCTTTTTCAAAATTATCCACATTTGAAAATTGCACATAGGTCAGGAAATTTCGCAAAATGGACGGGCTTAATCGTGCATAGCCATCGACTTCGGAATCAACTCGCAAATACCAGCGGGCAAATTGCGCCGCATAAATACGCGGGCTGTTCTCACATACTCGCCACAAATCAAAATAACGCTGATCAAAAGCCTCGGCCAATTCTGAACCCAGCACCGAATGTTGCTGGTCCACAACTTCGATCACCTGTTTTTCCAGCTCGACATCAAACATGGCACCCCCTTGGATTCGCCAACCCATTTGGGGCAAACCTAGCGGCCTGCCCCGGTTTGCTCAATCCCTGTCGGCATTTGCCTGAGAGTCACGCGCAATGCCGCCAATGCGGATATGGCTGCCGGTTTTCTCTAGCGAGCGCCCGACCACGTATCCGCCCAAGCCCATGGTCAGCAACCCCCACATGCCGGGCGGGATTTCCAACACCACCGCCACGCCACCAAACGCCTGCACATAAGGCGCGATCAGATAATTGTTGGCAATCACCGCCACAAAAACCAGCATGGAAACCGGCCGCCAATTTCGCTGTAACCAGCTCTCACCGCGCGCTTCGGCCACCACCACATCGCGCCCAGCCCGCACAAATTCCATTTCCTGCTCGATCAGCAGTTTTTCGATCTGGCGCTCCAAGGCAAAGCGTTGGTCACCATCGGGTACAATTTCGCGAATGATCTGGGTCACTGGCGCAATCAGGGATGATAAAATACTCATGCTGAGTACTCCGACCATGGCAGTTGAAAATGCGGGCCGTCGGGAAATGTTTCCCAGTCTCCGCCCCATTCCAGTTTTAGATCGTGCTGGGCCGCAGCTTGCTGCATGGCGCTGGCGATCTGGTGATAGAGCGGCCAGTCCCAACGGATACCGCCCGATACCCACGCCCCCAGATCGACCGCATGTCCGGTCAAATGGCGTGAATTCAACGTCGAGCTGGCTCCGGATTTGACCAGTTCGCGTTGTCGCGACAAGGAACGCAACCCTTCCAGAACTGCAAAATCAATTATGGAGATCAGAATAGCTGATCCAACAATCAATTGCAGGTCCGGGTGGACCGTCGCCAGTCGCTCCCGAGAGCGTTTGGAAAGATAAAAGGTCATTCGGGCCAATCCAGGAAACTTCAGAAGCACTCATTCTAGGGGCTGGTGAACGCTGTCGGATTGATTGGATTTGTCCCCGGCTCGACCGACAGGCGCTCCACACTCAAATCCAAAAAATGACAATCAGCCTGACAATGGACTGACAGTCATTTGACAATCATTCGACACTAAAATGACAATGAACCGACCCTGCAATGACAATCGTTTGATACTCATCGACAATGGTTTGCCAATGTTCAGCGGGCCAGCGTCCCATCTGCGGCGAGATCAGGTTCTGGCAGAATCGGCTGGGCATGGACCTTCTCGATAATGTCGGCAAAGTTCAAAACTGCCTGTACATAAGCCTCGCCCTCGCGTCCACGCGCATAGCCATGGGGCAGTGTCTTATAGACCGCTTTGATCTGCAATTCGGGCAGTATGGCAGCGATATTGGCCCACAAGTCGGGATCCCCACCACGCGCCGCCACCAACTGGCGCGCGTCTATCATATGACCCCAACCCATATTGTAGGCCGCCAGCGCGAAGGCATAGCGTTGGTCCGGCTCTATGGTGTCAGGCAAGCGGCGGATCAGGCTGGCAAAATAGCGTGCCCCGCCACGGATCGACTGAGCCGCATCCAGACGGTTGGTGACGCCCTGCTCGCGCGCCGTTAGCCGGGTCAGCATCATCATGCCACGCACCCCAGTGCGGCTGACCGCATCGGCCTTCCAATGGCTCTCGCGCCACGCAATGGCGGCCAACAGGCTCCACGGTAGATCATAGCGCTTGGCGGCCGCTTCGAAATCATCGCGCAGCTTGGGCAGAACCTGTCGCATGGCCCGGCGCAATCGGGACAGGTCCACATAGTCAAACTCTGTATCTGCTACCGCAAAATACCGGGCCTCGAGCTGGGCCAGCAAGACCGTGGTTTCCGGCTGGGCCATCCAGTGTTCCAGATCCCGTGACAGGCTGGCATTTCGCCAACTATGGCCGCCGCCCAATATCCAGGCGACCGGCACGCCTTCGCCAAGTTCCATGCGCGCTTCCAAGGTTGGTAAATATCGCCGGTTCAAGGCAAAAACATGATCATCAGCAATGGTGCAATCAATCCTCTTTGCCGCCACATCCGCCAACAGAGCTTCAACCGAACTTGCGACGATTTTGGGTGCTGGAATTGCATCATTCGTCGCACGCAACGCCTGCAACAGATCAACAAACGAAGTCCCTGCGGCCAAATGGAACTGCAAACCGGCCAGATCAGATAATTCTGAAATCACCCGCACCCCACGTCGACAAACCAGCACCGGCACGGCCGTGCGGTATTTGGGACCAAATACAAAATGCTCGCGACGCCCTGCAGTCACCGACAACCCAGAAGCCGCCAAACCAATTTGGCCAGTTTTGGCGGCCTGTAAAACGGCTTCTATGGTTGGAACCACTTGGAATTTCACCTCGACACCCAAGTGCTCGCCATAGGCCCGGACCAGATCATATTCAAATCCAGCCAGACCATCGCGACCTTCATAATAGGTGACGGACGCATTGACCGTCACCACGTTCAAATAGCCATTTTCCTGCGCTTCTCGCAAAATTGAACCTTGCCGACTGGACAGAGCGCTGATCTGATCCTGACACGCGACCAAAGCCACAGCCAAAATTAACGCGATGCTAAGTGCCCATCGGCCAGAATGGCCTTGTTTCGGACGGGAAGGGCGTAAACTCATGGCCAAAGCAGAATTCCACAAAAATCAGCGTGTCTATGTCGGTCCGGTCGGGACCTGGGCGGTCATTGAACAGATAAAACCGCACTGGGTCAAAGATGTTCCCGAACCACTTCGCATTACCTACGAGGTCGGACTGGGTCGGGACTTCAAGGCAGAAGAGCTAACCGGCGAGGCACGCGATGGCTCGGCTGACGCAGCCCTGAAGGAAAATTGGCGTATTTTACGGGCTAAAAATAAGTGGCAAACCCCTGAGGAATGCGCCCATCATCCGTTTCCCGGAACGTTTCCTGTGGTAATGACTGACGCGCAAGATTGGGGTGGCTGGCGCACACCGGGATCAGAATATGATCGTGACCCGGGTCGGATTGAGTTTCAAGCTAAAGTCATGTCCAGCGCCCTGCACCTGCTCTATATTGTAAAAAAATTGCAGGAACAGGTGAGCAATAGTGCTGGCGATGCACCGGCAAATTTGGTTGAGCTGGCTCGTGAGGCCCAGCAAGTCATCCGTTTCATCGAAGATCGCCCTGCATCCATATAACCTGCCAACACATGCGAAATTCTGGTGACGGGTCCTATTGGCCCGGCTATACCAACCCGCCATCCCAACAGGAATTTCCACATGAAGTTCGATCAACCCGCAGCGGTCCGCCTTTGCGATTACCAGCCCTTTCCCTTCACAATCACCGAAACCCGACTGGATTTTGTGCTGGATGAAGCGGCAACCTTGGTCCGCTCCCACCTTAAAATCTGCCGCAACAAAAATATGAGTGGTCCGCTGGTGCTGGACGGCGAAAATATGGAATTGCTGTCCATTCAGGTGGATGGAACCGAAATTGCGCCGAGCGCCTTCGAAAAAGATGAGCATCAGTTGATTCTGGCTGATTTGCCGGATCAGTGCATTTTGCAGATCGAAACCCGGTTTTCGCCAACCGACAACCATGCCTTGTCTGGTCTTTATATGTCGGGTGGTCGGTTTTGCACCCAATGTGAAGCGCAAGGGTTTCGCAATATCACCTATTTCCCGGATCGCCCGGACGTGATGAGCAAGTTCACGGTTCGCATTGAGGCCGAAACGACTTACCCAAGTCTGCTTTCCAACGGCAATTTACTGGATAGTGGTTCCCTGCCAAATGGTCGGCATTTTGCGCTGTGGGAAGATCCATTCAAAAAACCGGCCTATCTGTTTGCGCTGGTTGCAGGTCAGTTTGATCTGATTGAAGACCAGTTTACCACGATGAGCGACAAAGTGGTTCCGCTTCGCATTTATGTGGACCCCGGTGATGCCCACTTGGCTGATTATGCAATGGATTCGCTAAAACGCGCCATGAAATGGGATGAAGAGGTATTCGGGCGGGAATACGATCTGGACCTGTTCATGATTGTCGCTGTTCGTTCGTTTAATTTCGGCGCCATGGAAAACAAGGGTTTGAATATTTTCAATTCGTCCGTTTTGCTAGCTGATGCGAAAACGGCTACTGATGCAAATTTCGAAGTGATCGAAAGCGTTGTGGCGCATGAATACTTTCACAATTGGACCGGCAACCGGATTACCTGTCGTGACTGGTTTCAATTGTGCCTAAAAGAAGGTTTGACCGTATTTCGAGATCAGGAATTTTCGGCCGATCAACGCGGCCACGCCATTTGCCGAATCAAAGATGTCAAAGCCCTGCGCGCCCGACAATTCCCCGAAGACGCTGGCCCACTGGCACACCCGGTACGTCCCTCGTCCTATCTGGCTATCGACAATTTCTACACCGCCACGGTCTATGAAAAAGGCGCTGAACTGATCCGAGCCTTAAAAACCATTTTGGGGGACGCAGACTTTGCCAAAGGCATGGACCGGTATTTCGAGACCTGTGATGGCACCGCTGCAACCATGGAACAGTTTCTGGATTGCTTTGCTTCAGTTTCCGGCCAAGATTTATCCAATTTTCTGATTTGGTATGGGCAAGCTGGCACCCCAAAGGTTGATCTGACCCAAAACTGGGATCAGAAAACCGGCAAATTGACCCTTGACCTGCGCCAGAGCACTGATCCCACACCGGGCCAGCCCGAAAAACAAGCGGTTCCCATACCGGTGCGTATTGGCTTGCTGGATGATGCCGGTCCTTTGTCATTTACCGATCCTGTAAATGGTGAAAAGACCAATGAGACGGTTTTGTTGTTGGAAAAATTTAGCCAAAGCTGGACATTCGAAGGGCTATCAGAACAACCATTGATCTCAGCATTTCGGCGGTTTTCTGCACCAGTGAATTTTACCATCAAACGGACTTCTGCCGAGCAAGCCCGACTGATCGCATCAGACCCCGATCTGTTCACCCGTTGGGAAGAAGCGCAAAGTCTGGGCCGTGAGCAATTATTGGCGATGACCCAGCACGTGCTGACCGGCAAATCACCGACCGCTGAACCCCATTACCTTTCGGCACTGGCCAATGTGATTGAGGATCAGGCTTTGGAACCGGCATTTGTCGCATTGGTCATGCAACCGCCATCGGAAGATGAAATATTCCTGTTAATGCCTGATGCCAGACCAGAAGCAATCCGAACCGCGCGCCAAGCCCTGATCCGTCAAATCGCCATGCTGGCCCAAGATCGTCTGCTCGATCTGCACCAAAACAACCGGCCCCAAGGAAAATTTCAACCCGATGCAAAATCGGCTGGTTTACGCGCTGCGGCCAATCAAGCGCTTCTTACACTGACACAACTGCGATCAATGCAAAGCGATGACCTAGCGTGGAGCGCTTGGACAGCCGCCGACAATATGACCGACACAATGGCCGCCTTGGCTGCCTTAGCTCATGGCAAGTCCGATCAGTTCCGGGCAGCCTTGGTCGATTTTTACGCCAAATGGCAGCATAATCCTCTGGTCATGGATAAATGGTTCTCATTGCAAGCCATGTCGGGACCGGCAGATCAGATTGAACCCTTGCAGACATTACTGGATCACGCTGATTTTGATGTTGATAATCCAAATCGAGCGCGCTCGGTATATGGCGTTTTCCCGGTTGGAAACCTACCTTTGTTTCATTTGGAAAATGGTGCGGGATACAAACTGCTGGCCGATGGCATTTTGCAAATAGATCCGCAAAACCCGGCTCTGGCCGCCCGATTGATGGGCGCATTCTCTGCTTGGCGCCACGTCGAGCCGGTTCGTCGTCAGCTGGCCCGCGAACAGATAGAGCGTGTGCTTGAAGCGTCAGGTCTTTCAAAGAATACCTTTGAAATTGCATCCCGGCATCTAGCTGACTGAATTTGTCGGGTCTGATCCGGTTAAATATACAATAATCTTTTCAAGGTATGCTTTTGCATCCTGTGATTATTGTTTCACGCTGTTTGTGAAAATACTGATCCAAATTTTATCTGGCGATCGGTTCTTTACTGATCGAGAAATTTTGTCATGAGCAATGCTGTAAAACTAGATCGTTTGCGAACCCTGATTGTCGATGATAACGCACACATGATCAATATTGTAAAAACCATCTTGCGTGGGTTTGGTATGGAGCATTTCTATGACGCGCAGGATGCTGCCGAGGCATTTTCGCTGGTCAAAAGCGAATCCGTAGATTTGATTATTGTTGACTACCAAATGGACTTGCTGGACGGCTTGGATTTTATCAAGTTGGTCCGAACAGCGGACGACAGTCCAGCCCCCTTTATTCCGATCATTATGCTAACTGCATACTCGGAACGAAAACGGGTGATCGCTGCGCGAGACGCTGGCGTAACCGAGTTTTGCAACAAACCGGTAAACGCACAGGAATTGTTCCGCAAACTGATTTCAGTGATAGATCACCCGCGCGATTTCGTTCGTACCAAAACGTATTTCGGCCCGGACCGGCGACGGCATGATAGCAGCAAGCACCTGGGTCCATTTCGCCGGGCAGAAGATGGAGATCGCGAATCCTTGAATGAATTCGATGAAAACCAACTAAATACTATGCCCAAAGTCATGGATTTTTCTGCAAAATCTTGAACAAGTTTCAATTGGATATTGGGTGAAAATAACATTTCAGTATCGACAGCATTGACTCTGGTGGATTATCTTCTTTAGCAAGAAACGAATCATACCATTCAGGGGATCAAATTGTTGCCAAAGACCGGCATTGGCGAGACAACAATTTCCGCACCAGGATCGGGCGGATCCTCTACTGCCATGCGTTCAGCCACCAGTGTACAAAAAGTAGCCAAAGCAACAAAGAAAAATAGGCGCGGTTTAGCCAGAAATCTGGAGGCCCGGTGGTCGGTCGGATTTGTATTATTTTTCACCTTGCTGTTCCTGATCGTGATCGCCATGAAACTGGTCATGGAATATCGATCGGCTCGCGACGAGGTGATTTACTCACAAATTCTGGCCACAACCAATTTTGCGGAACAGGTCAAAGGAAAAATACACGAAGTTGAAGCCAGACTTGAATCGACCACCAATGCATTGAGCGCAACCAACCGCCAAAGCAATATCACCAACAAAACCGTACTTGAGTCGCTGGTCCGCTCCGATTCTATCGATGCAATTACCTTATTACGACCGGACGGCACCGAACAGAGTGGCATCCATCATATGGATGGTGCAATTTTGCAAGCTGTGACAACTGAACTGGCAACCCGGACCGACTTCAGTGGTGTGCTGCCCGCAGAAAACGGCATCAGTCAGATCATCGTGGCATCCAAAGCAGGCAGTAGCAGCCAGCCCTTTTACCTTGTCGCGCTTGTCAGCACGGAATGGTTGCTGGGCACGCCCAGATCGGGTCTGGTCAATCTGTTGGCAGATCATAACGGCACACCCATCGGCATTCCAGATCGTCAAGTCGGGCAATCCATTGCCGATCAATTTGGAATGAAAGCCAGTCAAATTGATTATTTTGTTCGTACCGGTCTGGTCGGTGGGATGGAAGCCAAAGGAGAGGATGGTCAAAAACTTGCGGTCGGGCTGGTCACACTGTTTTCGGGCGAGCTCGTTGTCTATCAAATTGGTGAGTTGGTGATCGACAATGCCGCCTGGACCCGAACCCTAGTATTTTTCGTGCTGATGACGATCGCCCCTCTTCTGGTTGCTGCGGTGTTGGTGGTAATTTTGCTTAACCAGATGTCTGGTCTTCGCAATACGCGCCAAGCCCTAACCGATAGTGATGCCCGGTTCAGGTTGGCCATGGAAGGCGCCCGCAGCGGGGTTTTTGACTGGGACTTGAACTCAGAACAAGTATTGGTCACCGATTCTTTGGCCCGGATGTTCGGGCAACAAAAAGGTGCCACCATTCCGGTCTCAGAATTTTTGAATATGGTGCATGTTGATGATCGTGAAAAACTGAAATCGGCCTTACGTGGCGCACCAAGTAGTGGCGAGATTGATATCGAGTTTCGCGCCGCAAATTTGCCGGTGTGGTTTCAGGCCAGAGGGCGACCATGGCAAGGACAAGGACAAGAAAATAGCGGGAGAGTGGTTGGCGTTGCCATCGATATTACTGAACAAAAAGGTGCACAGTCCCGCCTGAATGCGGCCGAGACCCGACTGCGAGCTGCGCTCGAGTCCATGTCAGAGTCCTTTGTGGTTTGGGATGCCCGGCGCCGACTCATCATGTGCAACCGGAAATTCAGTGACTTTTTTGGCATTGAACAAAAATACTTGCGAGCCGGGATCGCCTACGAAGAACTGGAAATGATGGCCGCTCGCTCGATCAAGGCCGTACACGATGGCCGCGATGACGGAACGGTCGAAATGGAATTGGCCGATGGCCGTTGGGTCCATTTATCTGAACGGCAAACTGCCGAGGGCGGCTTGGTGGGTATTGGCACCGATATTACGGCGATGAAAATACAAGAAACCCTGTTGGTCAAAAATGAAGCGGAATTGATCGCTTCGGTTTCAGATCTGGAAACCAGCCAAAAACGCATTTCAGAACTGGCTGGTAAGTACCAACAGGAAAAAATTCGCGCCGAAGAAGCAAATCGGGCGAAAAGTGAATTCTTGGCCAATATGTCTCATGAATTGCGGACGCCGCTGAATGCAATTAACGGGTTTTCAGAAATCATTCAAAAAGAAATGTTTGGTCCGGTTGGAGATGCCAGATATATCGAATATGTGGGCGACATCCTGTCTTCCGGACAGCATTTATTGAATTTGATCAATGATATTCTGGATATGTCAAAAATTGAATCTGGTAAAATGACCTTGAGCACCGAGACCATTTATTGTGATGAAATGGTCGAGCAGTGTTTACGTTTGGTTCGAGGAAAAGCGGTTGAATCCAATTTGAAACTGACTTCTGAAATTGAAGATGTTCCAGATATAGAGGCTGATCCACGCGCCCTCAAACAGGTTCTGCTAAACGTCCTTTCCAATGCCATCAAGTTCACGCCAGATGGTGGCAGCGTGAATATCGAGACCCTGACAGACCCTGCAACCGGGGGGGTCATTTTCAAGGTTACAGACAGCGGCATTGGCATTTCAAAACAGGATTTGCCGAAACTGTGCACACCGTTCTCGCAAATTGAAAGCCAACACAGCAAAAGTCATAAAGGTTCGGGACTGGGCTTGGCCCTGACTAAGTCACTGGTCAACTTACATGGCGGTGAGTTTATCATCGAAAGTGAAGTTGGCACCGGCACCGTTGTAACTATTCACTTGCCACTATCACCGCCTGAGACAGAGGAAGAAGCGTCGCAAATCAATTCAATCGACGCAGCCTGATCTACCCATACTATCTCAAACCCCATTCACCGGACTGGTGGTGGACGTTTTGCGACGGGCCGGGTCATTTTTTCGATCACCCGAATTCGCGCTTGTGGTTCCATGTCCTTTAAAATTCCTAAAATGATCATTTGCCCAAAGCCGGATTCTGCGACCTCGGCTTGACGTAACTCGTGCAACGCTGTTTCCACCGCCGCCACATTCATTGGATCACTTTTCAACAATTGATAGACTTGTTGTTTGGCCTTTCGCACTCTGGTTACATGTTGACGATGTTCTCTTTTGTGCGATGACATAACCCTTCGCGCACGGCGCTTTTCCGATGCTGGCAATGCCTGAAAAAACCGTCTTCCATCAAATGACCGGATTCCTGCATTTAGTGGCGGACCGGAGTTGTTTTGCATAACAGAAGACGGCTGTGGCATTTGTTTTTTGGCAATGGCCAAACCGGCAAATCCACCGACAATCAGTAAATTGAGCGCCAAAGAAAATAATAGCATCCAGAACACGCCACGATGTTGGGTCATGTTCCCACTCCTGGTTCCAATACAAATGAACGATCAGAAAATACCTGCACATCCCAGTAGGCGGTATCTTGCGTATTGATCATTATATCCCCACCAAGATACCCACCGACGACACCTGATGCGACCAGCAGCAAGATGCTGGCAAAGGCAAAGCCCATCGCATGCTTGCCTTGCCCGAAGATCATGGCAAACAAACCTGTAAAGCTGAAGGTGTCTGTGGGCACCTTGGAGACAAAAGATCGCAAAATATTTTTACGCAATTCCGTACCGGATTGTTGGCGCGGTAAAGTTGCCAAATTACTATCTAACTTCACTTCAGATTTTAGAACCTCCATCGTTTCATCAGGATATATTTCTGCCAAGGCAATTGCTGAATTTTGGTATTGCACGGGCCATTGCTCTACGTCCGCGCCATAGGCTGCCGCCAATTCCTTGAACCGTTCCATGGTCATACCTGATTTCATTGCCTTACCCTCGTCTTTGGTCATTTCGATAATAATTCCTGCTTTTGATCTTCCAGAATTGAACGCAAAGCGCGCCGCCCACGTGACAATAATGATTCCAGAGCTTCAACACTGATTTCCATGATACTGGCCGCCTCGATATTGCCCATTTCCTGCAAATGACAAAGCGTAAGCGCCGCTCGTTGCCGTGGTGCCAGCTTGCCCATTGCAGTTTCGACCTGCAAGGCTACTTGTCTTTGAACAATTGTTTGTTCTGCACCTATCGCGTCCTCATCTACCAGCTCGGGAAGAACGTCCATGTAGACCTCCCGCTTTTTACACAATCGATCATAGCATAAATTAATCGCCACACGGTGCATCCACGTCTTGAACATGGCTGCGCCCGGCTTCCATTTTGCAGCATGTATCCAAACCTTCAGGAAAACCTCCTGTGCCACATCTTCTGCTTCTACCGGATCATTCAACATATGTCGGGCGAGCGCGACCATAGCGCCCAAATGCCGATCAACCAATTGTTGGGCGGCATGGGAATCACCCGCAGCAATCTGGCGAACCAGTTGTCCATCTGGGTCCTCTTTTTGCCAATTTGCCTTGCCAAATGCCAACAACTCAACCCAGTTCCTGTAATCCCAACATCCGGTTTGGTACGTCAGTCAAATCTCGTCAAGCTCCATGGTTCCGGCATTTGCAGAAACACTCAATGACGACCGAAAGGTGGGCGACCTAGCCTAGGTCGCGCCTCTTCTATTTCTTCGCGGGTCACCACACCATTTTTGTCCAGATCAAAATGATGCATGAGCGGACCACTGGAAGAAACAAACTCCTGTTTTGAAATTTGTCCGTCCTTGTTGATGTCCAATCGAGTTTGCATCGCTTCGTGTTTGGAATGATGCTGTTGTTTTCGCACGTTGCGGTCTTCTGCATTCAGAAACCCGTCTTGATTCACATCCAGCCCCGTAAATTTTTCTCTTTGTGCCGCAATATGTTCCTCTTTAGAGATGGCACCATCCGCATTGGTATCGACACGCTCAAACTTAGGTGACGGTGCAGATGAAAACTCATCCCAGGAAATATTGCCATCATTATTGCTATCTGCCACCAGTTGGTGATCCATTTTGCGGCCGAAACGGTCTAATTTCTTTGAAGCACGATGTTCCTTTCGGGCAAAGCGTTGTTCTGGATCATCCAGAAACCCATTGCCGTCCCGATCCAATCGATCAAACAAGATACCTCGGGCCTGTTTGGCCTCATCGCTGTTTACTCGACCGTCTTTATTGATATCGGCCAGTTCAAACAAATGAGCCGGAGACAGTCCCGGCCCTGGTCCCGGATGTTTCATCGCTGGCGAAGCAAGAGCTACGCTCGCCGTTGCGCTGACTAAACCGAAGGTGACTAAGATAAAATTTCGCATGTTATTTCTCCTTACGCCCCACCCATGCATCTACTAAACGCAGGTAAAATTACTTTCCGTCGGCGTGAATCAAAACTATTTGATCCAGAACCATCGAAACGTGTTGGCGTCGCGCAACGATCAAGGCTTCCATCTCATCAATGCAATTCATTTTTGTTCCATCCAGTAGAACATCCTGCAACCGCGCTGGTATTTGTTGCGCCGAACCGATACGGCCAATTGCCAAGCCCGTGATCTGCAATATCCGATGAAAAAAGTTATGGGTTTGGCTTAGTTCTCCTTGTTCCTTTTCCGATATCAAGCTGTGAATACGCTCATCAAAACCCATTAGGTCATGATCAAAAAAAGAGCTTGGTAATGTCAGCCCCGGAGCCACCAATCGGATGCTTTGCAAGATAAATTCTAACTCAACCAAACCACCGGACCCCGCTTTTAAATCCCACTCTCCCAAAGCAGGTTTTTCCTGATTCAGTCGTAACCGCATCGCGGCAATATCCGCTTGAATTTTTGCTCGGTCTCTTGGTTGATTCAAGATAAACTGCATACTGGCGGAAGCGTCATCGGCGAATGTTTGGCTAGATGCACAAACAATTCGAGCCCGGGTCAGTGCTTGCAACTCCCAGGTCAGGGCATCTTGTTGATAGTATGATTTCAAGGCCGATAATTCGATCGCGATCGGCCCGGCTCGACCTGATGGCCGCAACTGCATATCCACTTCATACAAACTCCCTTGGGAAGTCGGTGCTGATAATGCCGAAATCAAGCGCCTTGTGAACCGGGATGCCCAAACTTCGGGTCGGCTTTGCGCTGTACTGTCAGCTCCGTCGCGGGGCTCAGTGTAAACTAGAATCAAATCAAGATCAGAGTTGGGCATCATCTCGCGAGCGCCCAATTTACCCAAACCCAAAACAGCCCATTGAGCATCGGCACTGCCTGATGAAGCGGATAATTCGAGCGCCACTTTTGTCGATAAGCCTGCAATGGCTGCATCTGCCAAACTGGTATAGCCACTGGCCACCAATGCCGGATCGGCTTGCCCACCCAAAAGCTTGGAGCCGATGAAAAAAAACTCTTCCTGGCTGGCGCGCCGGGCCACATCCATCGCGGCTTCCATATCCGAGGCTTGTTTTATTTTTTTCCGTAGCTCGCTTTGATCTGTTATTTTGTCTGAGCTCCAGCGGTCAGTGCTTACGATCAAAATTTCGAGTACATGGGGTCGCGAGGAAAGAATTTCAGCCATACGAGGAGCCAATACCAGAATATCCAACAATCGGGTCATCAGACCGGGGCAATTGGCAAAAAGGGAAAGCACCTGAACACCGGCGGGTAATGCTTCAAAAAACTTGGTAAATCCAACGAAAGCGATATCTGGATCAGCGTTCTTTGCCAAAGCATCTACCAATTCCGGAGCCAGTTGAACAAGTAATCTGCGAGCCCGTTCAGTTCTGGTTGCCCGCACCCGTCCAGCCATCCAGTTTCTTAGTCTTTCCACCACTTCGGCTGGATTTTTGAAACCAATATCTTCCAATTTACGAACGGTATCTGGATGGTTCTCCATGCCAGACAAGTCCAACTCTCCTGATATCTCCTGTACCGGTACTCCATGAAACAAGGACTGGGTTAATTCGGAAACTTCGCTGGTGCAGATTTGTAAATCAGACTGAAACGCAACAAAATCTGTGTAACCCAACAATCCCAGATATTCAGTTGGGCCGGATTGGCTTGTCGGAATTTCGTGGGTTTGACGATCATCAACCATTTGCAAGGCGTGCTCTACGCGTCGCAGAAAAAGATAGTCATTGGATAAAGCTGTCTCTGTTGATGGTGCGATTAAGCCTTCACTGGCCAGTTTCGATAATGTGTCTAACGTATGTTGGAGCCGCAATTTCGAATTTCGGCCTCCATGAATTAATTGCAGTGTCTGCACAAATAACTCGACCTCTCGAATTCCACCCACCCCCAGTTTGACGTTAAACCCGGGTGCCGGAGAACGCGGTTGGTTGGCCCCGAACAAAATTTGCTTGCGAATTTGGTGAATATCTTCAATCGCGGCAAAATCTAGATTTTGTCGCCAGATAAAGGGGCGCATCTGTTCCAAAAATTCCATGCCAGCGGTTTGGTTTCCGCCAATGATTCTGGCTTTGATCCAGGCGGCCCGCTCCCACGTTTGTCCAACGCTTTCATAGTATCCCAGCGCAGCATGGGTTGAAAGAGAAATCGGTGTTGACGAGGGATCTGGGCGCAATCGCAGATCAACTCTAAACCCGTATCCGTGCTCGCTAACATCAGACAACAGACTGGCGACATCTCTGCCAAGCCGTACATAGTCCTGTGCGCTCGGGGCTTTCTCATCATGTTCTGCATGCTCAGGGTCAAAGAAAAAAGCCAGATCAACATCGCTGGAATAATTAAGCTCACACCCGCCCAATTTGCCAAATGCGACGATGAAAAACCCGCCATACTCTGGCAAAGATTCGGGCACAGGTTTTGATTTTCCGGCGCGCATCGCAACATATTGCTGCCAAGCGAATGCCAAACACCGGGCGATCATCCGGTCTGCAAAGCTTGAAAATTCCTGAGCAACCCTATCTGTGCCCCAAACACCGGCCAGATCAATCAGAGCCAGACACAAATGGAATTGTCTTTTTACCAAGCGCAATTGTTGTCGAAATTCACCCGGTTTTTGTCCAAGTTCATCAGGAAGGTTCTCCATAACCAACGCCAAAGCACCCTCAGGTCCGTGTCGTTTCAAAACGTCTATTTGGTCAGGAAAAGCCAGCAGTAGCCCGGAAAGGTAGGGGGAGTTGGAAATCACCCCAGCAAGTAATTTTTCGATCAACGCATCTCCAGCCGCTAATTTGGTTACTCGCTGTTTGTCTGCCGGTTCCAACACGGCAGAAACTGGCAAACGCGCAGCATCGGGTATGAATTTGCTTTTGGTCACATCGGTAAGGTGAACCAACTACAATATTCTTCAAAGCGATTTTGTGAGTTTATTTTTTTGTGCGACGCACACGTGGGAAAATAAGAGCAACCCGCAATCCGGGACGATCCCCATCTTCTGATCCGGGACCATCATCAATAACCAATTTCGCGGAATGAATTTCGGCAATTGCTTTAACCAATGACAAGCCCAACCCGCTTCCTTGTCTGGACCGACTTCCTTCCAACCGGACAAAGCGCCGCAGTATCTCTTCTCGCTTTTCCACCGGCACACCTATGCCCGTATCTGTTACAGATATTTCAACCTCACCACTTCTACATTTTCGAAGGCGTAGCATTATTGCATCGCCTGATTCAGTATACTTGACCGAATTATCCACGAGATTTGATATGCCTTGAGCGATCAACCCGCGATCGGCCCGAATGCGTAAATCTGATTGAATTTCACAGCCAAACGACCTGTTTTGATCTTCACAGACCGGTCCATATAATTCCGCGATATCTTCAACCAGTGGAGCCGGGTCAATGGACTGAAAAACATTTCTTTGTTCCCCAGATTCAAGGCGCGAAATGCGTTGGA
This sequence comes from Robiginitomaculum sp., assembly GCA_002733805.1. Lineage (GTDB taxonomy): Bacteria > Pseudomonadota > Alphaproteobacteria > Caulobacterales > Maricaulaceae > Robiginitomaculum_B. The sequence goes on from NVXG01000028.1 coordinate 41,423, forward strand.
TCGAATTGAATATGCCAAGCAACTCATCTGCATCATCCAAGGTTGACTCTAACACGCCCGGTGATTGGTCTTTTTTCTCCCGCACGGCCTGCTCCAGCCTGGCTCGCATTCTGGTAAGAGGTGAGCGCAAGTCATGGGCAATTGAATCTCCCGCATACATGCTGGTAGCCATCAAGCTCTCAATCCGGTTCAGCATTTGATTGAGGTTGCCCGACAACTCATCCAGTTCATCATTGGTGTGGTTGCGTGGTGCGCGGCGTTTAAGGTCTCCGGCCATCACGTCCCGCGCAACAGCGTTCAAGGCTTCGATTCGATTGGCAAAGCGCCGACTGGTCAGTGCACCGGATAACAGACCCAGCACCAACACCAACGCCGCACCAATCCACATGGCTTGAATAATTTGCCCGGCAATACGCGCCTGGTCTTCGATATCAACCGCAACCAACAAAAGGTAGTTATTTGGAAGTCGAATCATCCGGGCTCGGGCTCGATGCTCAGCAGTTCCATCATCAGAACCGGCATCAATCCGATAGGTAAACCTAAAAAAACCAGACTGATCTGCAGCATTGTTCGGCAATCCATTCAGGTTGCCCGAAACCCGCTCGCCAGTGGCGCGGGTAAATAAATATAGATACAGACTATCGGTGGCACTTCGCTCAACCACACCTCGATTTACACCGTTAATGCCATTGGTTCGATAGAGAGAACTTAGCGAATTAAGCTCTTGAGTCAGCAAGCTATCGGTTTGACGGGACAACGCACCAGCTGTTGATTGATACACAAACAGCAACATAGCCAGTGTCGACACCGCAAACAGCAATGCAACAAACAAGGTAATTCGAAAGGTTGTTGTTCTAACAAATGCCGGTAGTGGTTTCATTCCTGCAAGCGATACCCGGCCCCTCGCACCGTGTGAAGTAGCGGCGTGGGAAATTCCTTGTCAATTTTAGCCCGTAACCGCGAAACGTGGACGTCAATAACGTTGGTCTGTGGGTCAAAATGGTAATCCCATACTTTTTCTAGCAGCATGGTGCGGGTAACCACCTGTCCCGCATGTTTCATCAAAAATTCCAAAAGTCTGAACTCTCTTGGTTGCAGTAAAATATTGGTGCCGGCCCGGTGGACGGTTCGCGCCAGAAGATCCATTTCCAACTCACCAACCTGCAAACGGATTGGAACCGCCTCAGGATCACGGCGTCGCGCCAAGGCTTCAACTCGGGCCTGCAATTCAGCAAACGCGTATGGTTTGCTCAAATAATCGTCACCACCAGCTTTCAGCCCCTCAACCCGGTGATCAACATCACCGAGCGCCGAAAGAACCAAGACCGGGGTCGTAACTTTGTCTTCTCGCAAAGTGGAAATCACCGAAAGGCCATCACGCAGAGGTAACATCCGGTCCACAATCAACACGTCATATTCGGCAGTTTTAGCCATTTCCAAGCCAAGTTCACCATCCATGGCATGGTCGACCAGATGCCCGGCCTCGGTCAATCCTTTTTGGATATACCCTGCCGCTTCTAAATCATCTTCAATCAGCAGTATTCGCATAATCTTACCCTCCTCAGGGAAGCGATTGGCTATTTATCGAGACGTAAAGCCGTATACGTCTGGCCACCTTGGGTGCGAACCAACAGCCGAACTGCCTTTAGTTTTTTCTTGCGGGCATTTTGTATGGCTTGTCCAAAGTCATCCGGCGAAAATAAATCCAAATCCCCGGCAGCAACGATTGCATCGCCTTTGCGAAATCCTTTTCGAGCAGCCTGACTACCCGGATCAACACTGACAATCAGAATTCCGCGGTCATCTTCGATACCAAGTCGCTCACGTCCCTCGTCGCCAAGACTGCCCAAGCGCAAACCAAATTCATCTGCCTCGTCTCGTTCCTGTTCAATCTCGGAATTTGCAGCTGCTCCTTCTTCACGCTTGCCAATCTTAACTCGTAGAGTCTTATCGCGCCCGTTTCGAAAAATCGCAAACTTGGCGGTGTGCCCAACAAACAACTCACCAACGCGACGGGTTAAATCCCGTTGATCTTCAATAATGCTGCCATCCAATTTGAGAATAATATCGCCGTCTTTGAACCCCGCCTTTTTGGCCGGGCTATCATCAACAACATCTGCAACCAATGCTCCTTTGGAATCTTCCAAGCCTTCGCTATCGGCGATGTCCTGCGTTACCCTTTGCACTTGAACGCCAAGCCAGCCTCTGGTTACCGATCCTTTAGCGATCAATTCCTGGGTGATTTTGGAGGCCAATCTGGCCGGAATTGCAAACCCAATACCGATATTGCCACCAGTCGGGGACAATATTTGCGAATTAACGCCAACCACATTTCCATATAAATCAAAAGTTGGTCCGCCAGAATTCCCCCGGTTGATTGAGGCATCAACCTGCAGAAAATTATACGCGCTGCGGCCAATTTCACGGCCCGTTGCAGAAACAATTCCCGCTGTCGCAGTTCCGCCCAACCCAAAAGGGTTGCCTACTGCCACAATCCAGTCGCCAACCCTTAATTTTACATCGTTGGCAAAATTGACATGGTTAAATTCATAATCGCTCTCAATTTTTAAAACCGCGAGGTCGGTACGTTCGTCAGAACCAATCAATACAGCATCAAATTCTTTGCCGTCTTCAAAACTAACCGTAATTTTGGATGCCTTATCAATGACATGATGGTTCGTCACCACATGCCCATCACCAGAGATCAAAAAGCCAGACCCCAATGATCGGCCTTCACGAGGTGCGGGTTGAGAACGTTTGTTTGGGCCAGGCATTTGCCGTTGCAACCATTCACGAAATTCTTCTGGAATATTGTCGAGGTTTCCAACGCCGGGCACACTTGGTTCCTCGCGGGTGATCACATTGATCGAAACAACGGCCGGACTTACCTGCTCAATCAGATCTGCAAATGATACTGGTGTTCCGGGGCGTAGCATCCCGGAAAGGGGTTGCTTGGCCTGTTCTGCTTGCGCCGATAACAGCGCAAAAGAACCCACAAGCGCCAAAGAGATCAGAGCAATGATTGCTCGGTTTTTAGTTGATTTGCCAATTGTCACGTTTAAAAACTCCACGTCTTTTAATTTTATAGGTAGACAGCTCCAGCACGGACACCATCCTACCTTCTAGATGTCACAATTCTTTCCAATTTATTACAGTTCAGTAATAAATTGGCGCCCTACTCACCCAATTCACTTCGCAAGCAAGCTTTTTTCCCCAGTATTTTATGGACCGGACATTTTTCGGCGATATAGAGCAAGCGCTCCCTTTGTTCCGCGTCCAGCGGGCCAGTGAGGTGAATCTTCTTGGTGAATATATCCATTGGTTTGTTTGAAGAACCGGTTTCACCATTTCCACATTCCTCAAGCTGGCCGCGCTTGTACTTCACGTCGACCGAAACCTGTTCCAATGGCCATTTTTTTCGGTCTGCATACATCCGTAAGGTAATCGTCGTGCAAGCCCCCAAAGCTGCCTCCAACAATTCAATCGGCGTTGGCCCTGAATCATCTCCACCCAAGGATTCTGGTTCAGAGGCGAGGAGCCGGTGTTGCCCGATTACAATTTCGTTCTGGTATTTTCCCAATCCAGTTTCTGAAACCGATATGTTTCGTTGACTATGGCCCATTAATTTCTCCTGCATAAAGCCCTCAGGCGGCACATGCCGCGATACCGCGACGGTTGAGCACACTTGCGGCCTCATCACCATGATATTGGTTCTTTATTTTTACCAAAGCAGAAAAATGATTTTGGAGGGTCTCAGAATCCATCTCTCCCGGATCAGCCAATAAATCGATCAAACAATTTTCAGTTACCCGCAGCCGTTCTTCCATCAGACCATCAATTTTATCTCGAATTGCCGAATACCCAATTTTGGAAGAATAGGTATAAGACATCTTCAACAATGCCGCATCAATTTCTGCAGTTTCCAAAATGCATTCAGATATATGGGAGGATAGTTCGGGACCAGAAAGGCTGCCCCCCAAGAATTTTTTCGTATTGGCTCGCGGCATGGCAAGATCAATAGCGTCCCAAGCATCTTGCAACCGGTTGGTCCAAAACTGGACAGACTTGCTGATGAGCGAATAATGCCGTTTTCCCCAACTACTATCGGGATTGATATCAAATTCATCGGTTGAGCCGGTAATAATATTGGTGAGACGACACAACGAAGCATCAATTGCAGTTATTTCTGAAACAGAGCTAATTTCTTGATCTAATCCTGACAGTAAGTTTTCAGCCTCATCCAACAGTGTTTCAACCACATCATTCATGTCCGTATTGACAATCATCTGATCTGAATTTTGGCGGGATATTCGCTCAATGGCCCTCAATATCTGCTGCGGATGGCGCAACCTGCTTTTCAACAAAAACAAAAGATATGGTGTGATATCTGGATCAGTCTCAGCCAGAAGTTCATTTAAATCGCGCACGGGAATCAGGTGTTGGTCATCCAAGTCCTTAATTTCTTCTGGCCAGGACTCCATCATTTCCCCAATTTCAGAAGCAAAAGAAAGAACTCTAAAAATTAAAGGGATTTTGCTGGCACTGTCTGCACCAAACCGTGCGTTTAATCGAGCCCGGCCCCCTTCTGCCTCCCACATTTCTTGCAGCTTCAATGCAATTTTCTTTTTTCCTTCTGATGGAAACGATCCTTTTGAAGAGCCTGCTCCTACCCCTTCTACAACCAATTCATCACCCATCATGGTCCAGATATCTAGCAATAATTTGTACGGTATTTGATCTGATCGAGATGCGGTTTTTACTGCCAATTCGGATACTGGAAAAAACCAATCATCCAGATCCTGTTCCGAAATGGAAGGAGACAACATCTGGGACAACAACTCGAACGGCAAAGATTTATCCTGCCCCATCCGCCCATGTTCAAATGCCATTTTGAGCCGACTTGAAATGGTCGGCGGCAGAGCATTGAAAATGACTTGCAATTTTTGCTGCGTGTTAGGTGACAAAGTCATGTTTTCAGGATTGTTGGCCTACGAAACGCCGACTATCCAACCTGATTGCTTAATTTGTTCTTTATACTGCTGTTTTTCGTTTCGCGGCTGGCAGATCTAGCACGGTCCGCAATCCGCCGAGTGGGCTTGATTCCAATGCAAGTGTGCCACCATAGGCTCTGGCCAAATCATCAACAATAGATAGGCCCAAGCCCGAACCCGGGGTAGCTTCGTCCAGTCTTTCTCCTCGCTTAATCACAGTCGCCCGTTCCGCAGCACTCAACCCGGGACCATCGTCATCAACCAATATTTCCAAACGCTGCCCATCGGTAATGCGGGCACACACATCAACACGACCACTCGCCCATTTGCAGGCGTTTTCCAGTAAATTGCCCAAGAGTTCATCAAGGTCCTGTTTTTCCCCTCGAAACAACAGTTCTTTATCCACATTGCATTCAATTAAAACTTTGGAACTGGCGAACAATCTAGCCATGGTGCGGCATAAATCTTCGGCGCTTTTGTAAACAGGAGTTCTGGCCCCCAGCACCTGAGCCCGCGTCGCTGCACTGGCTCGCCGCAAATGATGGTCCACTTGTTGAGCCATGCTCGACGCTTGGCGCCGAACCAAATCTGACAATGCCGATTTATCGTTGCTGGCTTCATTTAACAGGACTGATATTGGCGTTTTTAACGCGTGCGCTAGATTACCTACGTGCGTTCTAGCCCGAGCTACAATTTCCTTATTGTGCCCCAATAATGTATTTAGCTCGTTGGCCAAAGGCACCAGTTCTTTTGGATAGCTGCCTTGTAATTGTTCTTTATCGCCGCCACGCACATCAGCAATTTCCTGCTCCATTTTGTATAATGGCCCCAAGCCATACCGGATTTGCAGGAAAATACCGACTAGAAGCCCAACCCCGAACATTCCCAAAACACCGCTCACCGCCAGTCGGAATCGGGAAATTTCCTGGTCACCAGGACGGCGGTCTGCTGCCGCGGTTACAATCAATACGGTTTCCTGGTCTGGCAGCTGAAAGGCCTTGGTCAAAGAGCGCATTGGTTCATTCAACGGCCCTAGAATGGATTGCTTGAATGCCTCGCCTCGATCCAAATTGGCCTGTTCCAAAATTGACCTGTCAATGGCCAACTCCGCATCAAACAAGGACTGGGAGCGGCGAACAATTTCTGATCCGGATGGCGTGACCCGGGATATTTGCCAATAATGACCTGAAAATGCTCGCTCAAAACGGGGATCACCCGGGGTTCGCGACAGGAAAACCTTTCCATCCTCGTCCGTATCCGCATACACGGCCAGCGAATCAACAATCGCACCAAAGCGGTCATCATCAACCCGATGGACCGCCTCTTTGTATTGCGTTGTCAAAACAAGAGCGCCAGCCAATAAGAGCGCAGCGCTCCACAATCCTGCGCCGAGGGTTAATCGTTGGGCAAGTGATGCGCCGCTTTTCACGAATCCGAAGCTGCCGGATCACAAAGCCGATAACCAAGCCCGCGAACAGTGGCGATTCGGTCTGTACCAATTTTCTTGCGTAAACGCCCGATAAATACCTCAATCGTATTGGAATCGCGATCAAAATCCTGATCATAAATATGCTCAGTCAATTCTGACCTGGAAATCACCCGTTCGGCATGGTGAGATAAATAGCTCAAAATTCGAAATTCATGTGATGTCAATTTAATGGGTGCCCCGTCGATAAAAGCGCGAGCTCCTTTTGTATCAACCGACAAATCACCAATTTCTATGGTCGATGTAACATGCCCGGCAGCTCTGCGTAGCAAAGCCCGCAATCTCGCCAGCAATTCTTCGGTATGAAATGGCTTGGTCAGATAGTCATCAGCACCGGCATCAAAACCGGCCACTTTTTCACTCCACCGATCCCGTGCGGTGAGGATCAGCACTGGAAATGTCTTGCCGGCACGGCGCCAGCGCTCCAATACGGTCACACCATCAATTTCAGGCAAGCCCAGATCAAGTACCACTGCGTCATAGGGCTCTGTTTCGCCCAGAAATAAGCCTTCTTCACCATCAAAAGCCTTGTCGGTTACATACCCTGCATCATCCAATGCAGATACCAATTGACGGTTTAGATCAGGATCATCTTCAACAACAAGCATTCGCATGATCAGTTTCCTCTGGTTGACAAAATGCGGCCAGATTGTGCATCCACTGTCACTTCAACAACTCGGCCATCGGCACTTAACATTTTAACATAGTATTTTGCTCCACCTCGGTCGGAGGATACCAAGCGGGTGTCTGCGGTACGCAAATGAGGGTACCGGCGCTGCACAATACGCATAACCTCACTGGCACCCAGTACCCGGCCTTGCTTGCGGGCATCACGCGCTTCATCCGCAGTAAACGAATTTTCAAACGGTCCCTTGGCAGAAGCAGCACTGGTTGTTCCAGCCAAAATGGCCAAAAGAATCGGAATTAATATGTGAATGTCATTTCTCATGATTGACAATCTGCATGAAGCCGTCTGAACCAATGGTGAATAAATCGCTCAGGAAAAAAATGTAGCCCGTGGATTGGTTTCCTGCAATGTCCGGGATGACTTCACATGCTTCTTCAGACCAGAATCTGGCGATTCTGGCAGCATAATCATTATTTTGATCAATAAATCGCCGCGCGCTTGATTGGCACCCGCAGCTCCTTTTCCTTTGATCCGAAAGGTTTTCCCTGAAGATGTATTTGCCGGGATCGTCAAACTAACCGCTCCTTCAGGAGTTGGGACTTTGACTTTGGCACCTAATACCGCCTCATTCAGTGAAATCGGTAAATCAAGCCTCAAATTTTTTCCATCCACTGTAAAAAGTCGGTGCGGTGCAATTTGAATTTCCATGATGACATCACCGGGTGGGCCGCCGCCCATACCGGGCGAGCCTTGCCCCTTCAATCGCAGTGACCGACCGGACTGCACGCCAGCTGGTATTCCAACTTTCAGACCTTTGCCGTCCGCCAAACGCACTTGTCTTGAACCACCTTTAATGGATTCTTCCAAACTGATTTTCATGGAAAAATGCTGGTCTTCACCACGCGTCGCAAACTGTTGCCGCGCCCGCATTCCGGCTTGTCGGCCGAACAACTCCGAAAGAACATCCGAAATATCATCAAATCCACCGGGAGCAAAACCGCCAGGGAAACCACCTCTTTGCGCACCAGCACCGGCAAAGGGGCCTTTCGAGTTACCTTGCGCGTCTATTTCACCACGATCAAATTTCGCCTTTTCTTCCTTATTGCTCAAGAGCGCAAAGGCGGCGCTGGCCTCTTTGAATTTTTCTTCGGCAGCAGCATCATCCGGACGCACATCGGGATGCAATTGTTTAGCCAGTTTACGGTACCCTTTGCGGATCGTGTCCTGATCAGCCGATCTAGGCACGCCCAGAACTTTATATGGGTCATTGGTCATGATGATCACTCCTGACCTATCATGTATGCGTTTTTGGTCACAAAAAAAAGGTCAGAGGTTCAGGAACTGACGATTTGTTTCCCCACGCCCAGCTTCAGGGGAAATTTGCGAAATCGCAACGTCTAACTGCGAGGGAATACCCGCAGGAAATAACTGCATTAGCTCCACATCCGTAATGTGCCGCATGGGTAGATTCAATTGCTCAGACAAAATCACCACACCAGAGACATACAGGTCAAACTGGTATATTTCTTGGGTCTCAGCCAAGGGAACTTCCGGGTCGTACCAGTTATCACCGCCGATGCGAGTCCGCCTGATCCAAGAAATATCAATACCATTACCCATTGTTTTGGCACGCAAATGAACCGGTTTTCGTGGCAATCTACTTCTGCCAATGTAGGTCTGGCTAACAATTGCCTCTTCGTCTGGATTTTCAATGCGCCCCTCAAACCGGGTTTTCCAGTCCAGCACAGCTCCGAATTCGTGGGTATTCAAGCTGGCCACATGGCTGGACCCATCGAGTAAAACCACCGGTGCACTAACAGGTATATCGGAATCCATCACACATTCCGTACCAGATTGCCCGCGTAAGAGACGTGACAATTTCCAGCTCCCATCGCTTTGCAAACTAGCAAATTGGAATTGCATCACTTCCCAACGACCATCACTATGCTGGATAGCCAGTGAATTTTGTCCGTCTAATACTTCAGGTTCGGTAACGGAAAGCAAATTGCCTTCTGGCAGGTTCAGATGAACGACAATGCTCTCATCAAATCGATTGCCCACACCACCAACCGGAATACTGGTCAATACTTGGCCAATGAATGCCGGGCGACTGAGCAACGCCCGAACCCGGGGATCAGAGCCTACTCGTATTTCAACAGAACCAATCCATGGGTCGGCATAGGCCGCGACTCTCGGCCCAAGCCGATCATTTTCACCAACCAATAAGGGGACATCCAGAACCTGTAATACCGGGCGGGATGGAATTCCAACATTCTGCCCCGCACCCACTTTTGCAATCGCACCACCCAAAGATGGATTGGCTACGAATTCAACAGATTGCAGCCAAACCTCGCGGCGGCCACGCTCTTCGATACGGGCGACTTGCCATTGTCCGGCAATAAATTCCGGATCAAAACTAACCACATCGGCAACTTCCAATGCCAAGTGCGAAGGTGGCAAAATGATCCGCAGTTCGTTGGCCTTTTGTCTGGATCGAGCCAAAACACCACTGCTGATTTTCTTCATTGCAATGTGATCTGCAACTAAAGGTACCGAAAACGAGATCAGCCGGTTCGGACCAAAATTCTCAACACGAACATTGGTTTCTGCCGGCTGATAATCTTTTGCATCATCTGCAAATTGAATTCGTACGCCGGTTGGCAATTTCTCCACATCTTCGACACGAGTTTGGACCCCCGTTTGGTCTTTTGATTCGACCAAAGCCGACTCCGGTAAAACAAGCGCCGACTGGCCCTGCTCCACATTGCTAAAGTGCAGGGTGCCAAATCGTTCCGCAACTTCAAACCCGTAACACTCTGCCAAAGGAGACAGCGCTTCTCTTACATTGGTTCCACCACGTACAGTGTAACCTGTAACGATACCGGTTACCGATGTGGTGGAAAAATCTAGAATCTGTGCTGCTTTGCACAGATCAGAAATGATCGCCGCCAAAGAAGAAAACCCGACCCGTCCATTCAACCAATGACCCAATTGCCAGTTTGCACCATCAGACCAGACAAGATCACGAGCTGGAAAATCAGGAAAGGGCCGCGCATCCCAGGTCCATATCTGGATGTTGGCTGGATCGATCATCGGGCCGCTATAAAGGTTTGAAATGGGGTTTGCTGGCATTCCGATCTGCCAATAATCCAGAATGGCCTCGCAATACCGCCGTTGAATCAGATCGTCGCGATTGCCATTTGAAAAATAGGGCAACCGGCTTTCCGAACTTTTGGGATCGAAGAAAACATTTGGTTGATTTGCACCTTTATCGACCGCTGGACAGCCGGTTTCGGTAAACCAGATTGGTTTGGATTGCGGAACCCACGATGTTGCGCTGCCAGTTTCAACACCAGCCGGACGATCAAAATGGCTATTTGACCACCAATTGCTGATATCCTTGTATCGAAACACCCAAGGCTTGCCATAGGCACCATCAGTGATTGATGTGCGAATTTGCGCGGTGCGATCTGCCGAGCTTTGATAAAACCAGTCATAGCCCTCTCCGGCTTCAACATTGGCCCGCAAATAATCAAGATCATGAATTGCCGAATATTGATTTGCGTCCGCATGTCCATTGCCCTCACGCCAGTCAGACAAGGGCACATACCAATCAATCCCGATAAAATCGATAACCGGGTCAGCCCAAAGTGGGTCCAGATGAAAATAAACATCATCACTGCCATCTTGTGGGTGATGCCCAAAATATTCAGACCAGTCCGCAGCGTATGAGACTTTGGTTTGCGGCAAGATGCTGGACACATCTTGCGCCAAACGGGTCAGCTCTGACACCACTGGGTAGGTGTCCTGCGATGATCGTAATTGGGTCATCCCTTTTAATTCTGAACTGATCAAAAACGCATCGACACCGCCTGCCAAATTGCACAGATGTGCATAGTGCAGGATCATCCGGCGCAATGACCATTCTTCATCACCCAGAAAATTAATTGTCCCATCACCGACCTCAAAGTCTTGGGCGGCGGCTGTCCCAAAGAAGGGTGTGATCTGACTTTGAATGCTTGCTGACTTATCAGGACTGCCCGACTGACCGGGAGCAGGATGACAGGTGATACGCCCGCGCCAAGGGTAAACCGATTGCTGCGCCGCGCCATAAGGGTCTGATAATGTATTGCCAATCGGAATATCCATCAGGAAAAATGGATAAAAAACCACCCGAAACCCACGAGATTTTAGTTCGGCAATCGCTTGTAGAATTGAAGTATCTGATGGTGTTCCCCCGAATGCCGGTCGCTCATCAATGGTCGAAACCAAATGGGCATCGGCCCGGAAAACGCCGCCCACTACCCAATCATGCCCAATGGTGACCTTGTTTTGAAGCTCAACACCGGGGCGCAATTGGCAAAACTCACAGCGCAGATCATCGCCAAACCAACTCACCACCAAGGATACGGTATCACAGGCAGGCAGCGTCCGTTGCAAATCATCCAATGCGGCAAGAATATCAGTGCCGCCAAAACTGTTATTGATGTTTTCGGGCTTGGTAATTCCCGGACCAATATCGGCCAATACGGCCTTTGTAGCGTAGGCAAATTCGCCCGAACTCGGTAGCAAAGTTACACCCCTCAGACGTTTTCTGAGGCTTGTATTTGCTGTATCTTCTAACGGGCTACGAAAGATTTCAAACGATAATTGTGGAATACGATTGCCAAATTGCGAGAGTGGAAAATCTTCGAAAACCGCATAAGCCAACCCCTTGAATGCCGGGGTTCGGTCAGCGCCCTCGACCACCTGTATCAGACTGTCTGCCAACTGGTCTTCTTCGCCGGTATGAAAGCGAAATTGGATCAAATTACTATCTAATAATTTGCCGTCAGCCCACACCCGGCCAATCCCATCAATCACCCCTTCGCTTAAACCAACAGCGAAATTAAGCGTGTAGGTTCGTTCCGAAGTGCGCGGACCACCTTTGCCACCACCTTGGACCTGGGTGCGGGTTTCAACCGGCCGATCAGCCCAGATAATTTGGCCACCAGTGCGGACCCGACCATAGATGATGGGCATGGCCGCACCTTCGGTCGACTGCAAAATATGCAGTTTCTCCAGTTCGGCACCAACCAGGCGCTCACCAGAGAACAGCGAGGTAATTGCCCCACCCACCAAAACATTTGCAATGCCGGTTACTGCGCGCTGTGCAAAACCAAGTGCCAATTGTGCCATATTATCTCACTCTATTTCTGGAAAATTATATGCGCCGGCCAATCGGGATTTCCACCACCGGCCATAGGCCGAACAAGCAACGGAACGATTCCAATACGCATGCACGAATTCATGCTGATTGATCAGAATGCCGCAATGCTTCACAGGGCTGGCCGCATCCATTCGAAACAGCAAAACTGATGCTATTTGCGGCTTGCTGACAGGATACAAAAATTGTTCAGCTGCATTTTTTAACAATTCAGATTGGCTGCGTTCTGCCCAATCCGGTGAGTACACCGGCAATAGCGCGGGTTCGTTCTTATACAAGGATCGCCAAACCCCCCGGACCAAACCCAGACAATCGCACCCCGCGCCCTTGACGCTGGCTTGATGGCGATAGGGTGTACCCACCCAGGATTTTACTTCTTCAACGATCTGGCTCGAAAGATCGGTAGCTGGCATCAGGTATCCAATAGCGGGATGGACAGAAGTGCGTCATTGCCCGGCATGAAGGGGCATCCTCGAAAATTCTCGATGTTTGCAAAGCGATCCACACAATGAGCCAGCGTCTTATCGCACCCGACAATCAAGGTAATTTGATCTCCTTGCTCCAAGGGGATCCGTGGCGATAAAAGTAATTCAAAAACTTCACCCTGCCCGGATGAATACTGTTTAAATATTCGCGCATGGTTAGTTACTTTTGCCGGGTCCAGCCACTCAACTGCACCGAAGACAAACCAATCTGCTGGTGAGAAGTTCAATCCTTGAACCGTAAACGAACTTGGCCCTATTACGGTTCCAATCGTCGCAATAGTACGCCATGGCGGGCCACTAATATCCTTGCCACAGCGGATATCGCCCAACTCTGCATCACAGTTTTTGGAAAAGCTGCGACCAATATTCCGCTCCAGTTTTCGAGAATTGGAAACCAACTCAGCTCGAAATGCATTGTTCTCGATCTGAATTTCACCGATTTCTCCAGCCCATATCCCGACACGATCATCCGTATTTTGCCAATCAACCCGCCATATCTCGACTTGAGCACCGTCAAAGAGACCGGATTTCAAATCCTCTGCGGTCAATGTTTCATGCAAGATCGATCCCGCAGTCCCGGCGGAATCCGTTTCAAAACCCAGCGCCGTTTCGATCACACCCGGCGCGATACCGGACGCGACCTGCCAGGCCAGTCCATCAAACGCCAAGTCCTGATCATGATCGGTAAAACCCGATACAATCCCATCGGTTCGTATCAGTTTCCAACACCAGCACAAATGAGTGACGCCAGATTGTAAATTGGCAACCATGCTTTGCGAGAGGCTACGCATATCAGCGGATCTCCATGATTGGGATCGACCCAATGGAGCCGGATTGAAATGCCTCAACCGAAATCGCCAGATAATCCGTGTCAAAACGAACTGGTACATCGAACTGGAAACCGGCCGTTACAGCCAAACCAGCACCGGGTTCGGAACCGGCCAAAAAGGTAATTTGGCCAGTTTGATTGTCGATGGAAAAGTCTGTGCCTTCTGCCTTTATGCTTCCGGCAACTGCCATCTGCAAGGAGCCTGTAACCGGTTTGGTGATGATACGAATATATTTATTCGTACCGGGTTCATATATTTTCGACAGCTGAAAAACAGTCTGAACCCCATCGCCAAGACCCAACAATTGATCCGTAGCAGAAGGCGGTGTTCCAACGGCCGAGGATTGGTGATCAACTGGGTCTTTCCAGCGAAAACCATGCAAACGGCCGGACCGGGCCTCAAAAAAAGAAACCACGCTCTCAATATCAACCAAGGAACGTATGCCAATTGCTGCATCATAGCGGCGACGTGCGTGTTTCCACGGCGTATTTCTTTCTTCGTAACCCGATTCAAGGGTGACAATTTCAGTTCTACGCTCCGGCCCACCAACCGAGCGAAAAGAGATGGAAATTGGGAATTGTATCTCGTGAAATGCGCTCATAATCGTTGCCTTCCCTTTTCAACTGCGCGGCTCAACATGGCGCTGATTTGCCCTTGAGACCGCCGAAAATCGTCAACATTCACCCCCGGACCCAGATTGAAATTCACAGTTATCGGGCTATTGCCAAATTGCCCATCAATTGTGCCGGTGCTGGACGGCCGGAATATTTCGGGACCGCGTTCGCCGACTAGGTACGCACCACCGGAAAGTACTGGACCCCCATCAGCTCTGGCACCGGAAAACCCGCCGCCAATGGTTTGGCCCAGCACGCCCGAGAGCGCGCCACCGACCACTTGCTTGATGGCAATTCGAGCTAGATCCCGAAGAATAGACTCGGCCATTTTCTGAAATGATAGCGCCCCGGTCTGCGCTGCGCGCTCCATTTCCTGCGCGATTCGGTTCCCGGCTTGCGAAAAAATATTCTCCAATTGGGATGCGGCCTCACTGGCCGGGCCTTGGGCAAATTCACGAAGCTGTTCCCCTGCTTCGGTAAATGGGTTCTCGGTCCCCGGTGCGTTACGGTCCATTTGTGTCGTCCTCTATAGGTTGATCAGGAAATCTTGCAGCCAATAAGGCAAAGTCACTTTGGGTGGCATGGGCGAGCAGATTTCCCCCGGCCAATTGCCGCCATTCCCAAACGGACAGCTTCCAAAAATCATGCGGTGCGATCAAATAGAGCCGGCTGGCCTGTTGCAGCAATTGCCCCCAACCTTGCCGATCCATCAGGCCTCACCGGCCAATGTAAAAGCATTGGAAATCACGCGAGCCACCTCTGCTGGATCAAGTTTTGAGGTTCGCAGTTTTTCCAAAGGGATCGCATTGCCACCACCACAAAGCAGCGCCGCCAGAATATGCAAAACATCATTTGCACTAAGCTTGGCCATGCGCGCCGACAGGTCAGCCAAATCATCCAACCCCAAACTGGATTCAATTTGGGCCAAGGCGCCCAAAGTCAGACAAACAAGATACATTTCACCATCAATTTGCAGGGCATGTTCACCCCGGATTGGGTTCGGCTCCATCAAATTGCTGCAAACACAATTGCACCTGCTGATGACAGGGTCAGGCTGTACACGGCCTCGCGGTCAAAATCGCCCGCATACTCCAGAGCTGCGATTTGAAACGGCCCGGTTAAGCTGCCAAAATCTGGAATAATGATTTGCCAATTTCGAATGTCCTGAGCAAAAAATGCGGCCCGGACCAATTCATCCGCTGCTGCATCTTTGAACACACCAGAACCGGAAACTGATGCGGTTTTCACACCGGCACCGGGTAGTAATTCACGCCAAGCGTTCGGACTATCTGTATGGGTTACATCAACCGCTTGTGCGTTCAATGAAATGGATCTGGCCCGCAGGCCAGCCATGGTGACGTAAGTTGCAGAACCTGACGGTTCCTCGATTTTCAACAAGATATCCTTGCCGTGTTGCGCGGTCATATTATGCTCCAGTTTGAATTAGGATATGGGTTGGGTCAGGGCGCGCAGGCGCAAAATGGATTGAAATACGCGCCCATCCTTGGCGCGTAAGGTATCGGCAAACACCACACGCAAATCGATTAAAACATGATCATCCATGCTGGCCGGTATCGATTGCACCGCTTCACGCAGCGCCTGCAATACCTGAAGCCCCTCAGTTTTGCCGCTATACCTCGACCAGACATGCAAACTTAATTCTTGCTCGATCAAGGCGGCTTGGTCCCCATCCAAAGGGCGGAACTGGTGGCGGCCAAAACTGACGAATGGATACATCGGTGAAGATGGTGGATCGTCATATAGCCGAACGGGAGAACCCAAGGCGTTTTGTACATTTGTGTCTTGCTGCAAATGGCTAAAAACAGCCTCTTGCAAGGAAAGCTCAGGACCTTTGCTCATTGCAAAATCTCCTCACATTCCAATTCAGTATGTCCAGGCCCATTGGCACGCAGGGCTAAAACCCGCAATGTTTTACCGACCCAAATCACCTGAATAGGCAAAGCGATATCACTGCGTTCGCGGATGAATATTTTTAAAAAACGCCTTGTGGTTGTGCCACCAATTCTGTTGCCTTCAGTGGCCGAGGCTGGCCGCACTTCGGCCCACAGGCTAGCCAAGTTTTGCCAGACTATTCCCTGCCCGCCAGCTGCATCAGCAGTGGTAATCGGGGTTTGCACCACAATCCGCTCTGACATTTCGCGCAGCCGGATCATAATCGCACCGCCACATAATTTGATAGCAAGGATTGAGCTTCTCTGGGGAGCGCACCGGCATCACCGTCGCGATGTTCAAACAGCCAAGCAACAAGTAGCAATATAGCTGTTTTCAAAGGAGCGGAAATATCGGTGGCAAGGTCACCGTACCCGGCAATATAGACAATTCGATAGGAACCGGAGAAATGACCATTGATCGGGCGGATACGGGCCCCATCCAGGTCCACAATATAAGCACCCGTGTCGAGGGTTTGTTCAGTTCCATCCTGGTTTAATTTGGCAACACTTTGGATGGATTGCAGCGGTTTCTCGCCCAGATCAATCAACCCGGTACGGACGTTTGCCAATGCAATTTGCTCAATTGTTTGCGTTATAAATGCATGACGAGTTAGTTTTTCTGCATGCAACCGAGCTGTTTCGATCAATTGTAAAATCAGAGCATCTTCAAATGCATGGTCGAGCCGCAACCAAGCTTTTACCTCGGTCAGGCTAATGGGTTCCACCACTGGTGGCACAAGTATTTTCAAAGTCATGGGTTAGAACTCCACACAGTATTTTCAAACTGAAAAAGCAATCGGGCGCATGAATTTTCACACGCCCGATCACCTCTTCACCAACAGCTCAGGGGGGCTAGCTGACGGCGAATTTCAGAAGTTTGATGGCATGGAAATCCTGGATTCCACCGCCAACCCGTTTGGTGGTGTAAAACAAGACATACGGCTTGGCTGAATAAGGATCGCGGACCACATTGACACCGGACCGATCGACAATCAGATAGCCTCGGCGAAAATCACCGAAAGCCATCGAGAAGGAAGCACTGGCAATATCCGGCATGTCTTCAACCTCGGTGATCGAATATCCCAGCAAAGAAGACGGTTGACCTGCACCCGAGCCCGGCTGCCAGATATAATTTCCATCGGCATCTTTGAACTTCCGCACCGCAGATACCGTCCGCCGGTTCATGACAAAACGAGCATTCGGTCGGTAAACCGATTTTGGCGCATAGATCAGATCCAAAATGACATCCATCGGATTGCTGCTGTCAAAGCCACCATCAGTGCCCGTCGCGACATAACCCACTTGACCCCAAGCATGCGCGCTTTGGGCAACATTTGTGTAGGATAAGAACCCTTTGGGTTTCGACACACCGTCTCCGGTGACAAAGGCCGTGGTTTCCTGCGCTGCTAGCACATCGCGCACTTCTTCGGCCAGCCATTGATCCACATTGACCACGGCATCGTCGAGCAGTGCCTGCGTGGTGGCAGGCATTGCGTAAATTTCCGCCATTGGAAACTCGATGAGATCCAGTGTTGGTGCGCCGGTTTCCGGGCGCGCCGCTGTTTCGCTGACCCAACCAGATGTAGCCCCACCTTGGCTTACTGGTTTGCGTAAATTGCCGGAGGAGGTCTGGTGCACCGAAGCAATGCCCCGAATAGGTGAAACCTCGCTAAGCAGGCGATCAATTTCAGTTTGCGTTTCGTCTGGTGCAACATAACCACCATCAACGTCCGACCCAGACGACAGTGATTTTAACTCGTGTAATCGTGATGCATCGCCTTGGCGAATATACCGGTCCCAGGCCGGGTTGACCTCAGATCGGCCCGGTTCAGTATTCAAATCCAGACCGGGGCGGTTGGCTCGCAGGTGCAAGCGATCAAGCGCGCCCTTTTGCTCGGTCATTGCATCATCAATTCGCGCAAGTTTTTCTTCGGTCAATACATCGGCAGTTTGTTTTTTTTCGATCTCAGCAAGGCGTAAATCATTGGTCTGTTTGAATGCATCAAACGCGCACAAAAAATCTTCCATGCCCGCATTGGTCGTCGATCGCGCACGCGCCATTTTGGTTTCTTTTTTCACTTGGTCTCTCCTGGTTCATCCAGCCCGGTTCAGGCTTTGGGGTCCAGCCTCAGCTGGCATAATGGCCCCGATGACGCTTAACCGCGCCCGGGGTAACATTGGGAAAGTGACAATCGACACTTCCCACAAATCGATTTCCTGCAAGTGGCGGCTTGTGCCAGATCGTTCGGCCTGACGGGTGCGAAACCCGATAGAGAGGCCATCAACAGATCCACGCGACACCAACGCCATTGCGGTTCGCCCCCTTGGTCCGTCTGCAAACAATTTTCCGCGTACAAACAAACCATTCTTGTCTTCAACAACCCGATCCCATACGCCAATTGGCTCTTGGGCATCATGTTGAAATAACATGCGAATTTCTTGCGTCCCGCGCCGTTGCAAAGACGTAAAAAACGCACCTGGCAACACCACATCCCCGGCAAGATCACGTTGAAAAAAACGCGACGCATATCCTTCGATCACGAGGAACTCTCTCGTCTCTTTCATAATTATTTTCCAAAATTTGAAGGGCTAGACTTACTCTTGTCGATCCAGTTGGTTTTCAATACGACCCAGCGATTGCCGGGTTTGCACCATATGCGTTTCCAACCGGGCGAGGCGTTCCGAAACATCGCTCAAGCTCTCGGCTCGGTGTTCAAGTTGACGAATACGCTCAGCGGCCCGACCTGCCCACAGCAAAACGGTTGCTCCTTGTAGGACCATGGTCATCACCACCGCCAATCCAAGTTGCCGGTTCAATTGCCAGCCTGTTGTGAGCGAACTTGCGCTGCTCATTTATCTGCCCCCTGGCTCGATACCGGATCAAGTCCAAGCAGGGTTCGTTTTTCATTTGCGTTCAGGAAATCTGCCTCAGTCACCCGCTTCCACAAACTATTTTGATCTTCCTGCAAAGCCGGTACCAAGTGCCGCGCAACCTCGATCGATACCGAGGGTTCAATCCAGGCTCGCATCCAGTTTTCCAATCCGAGTGCGGTTTTCTGCACCAAGGGTAGAATGGTTTGTCGCCAAAATGCCCGGTTCGCTTCGCGGTAATTGGCATAGGTGTTGTCACCAGGAATACCCAACAACATCGGGGGTATGCCAAACGCCAAGGCAATCTCCCGCGCTGCCGCATGTTGGCAATTCAAAAAATCCATGTCCGTCGGACTGAGCGCCATCGGCTTCCAGTCAAGACCGCCTTCCAATAACAAGGGACGGCCGGCATTTTTTGCACCTTGATGAGACTGCTCAAGTTCGGCTTTCAAACGGTCAAATTGCTCATCGCTCAACCCATCGCCCACTTGGCTGTGAAACACCAACGCACCAGAGGGGCGCGCCGCATTGTCGAGCATGGCTTTATTCCAATCTGCACCGGCATTATGAATGTCGACCGCACAGGCCGCCGCTTCCAGCGGACTCATCCCGTAATGATCATTGTCCGGGTGAAATAGTTTCAGATGCAAAATCGGGTTTCGATTCTGGACAAAATCTCTTGGTAATCCAACTTTCCAACCGCCAATCGCATATTCCCAACCAGAGGGTCGCCCGGACTTATCGACGGTCACCTTCATGCGATCCGGGCGCAAGACATGCAATTCCAACAGGGAATTGCTGGATACCATTTCCAGATACCCATTGCCGGATAACAGCAAATACCCATACAGGCTTTCAAAAAAATCAGGCCCGCTTTGATCGGCAGTTGGTTCCACCAAAAGTTTGGCCAGCATTGGGTTGCGACTGCGTAGAGGAACCGAGGCCGCCGCTTCACAGATCATTCGAACACAACGGTACACAATGGCATTCCGCATATAGCCTTCGCGGACTAGGTTTTGATAATTGCGCGGAGTCCAGACCGCTCCAGAATTCGTCTGAACCGCGATCAGATGCCGCACACTATCAGCTTTTTGTTCCAGTCGTTCGGACGACTTTTTCTGTCTAAAACCAAACATTCATTTTTCCTATTCAACCATTCAAAGCACCCGCATCCGGGGCATTATGTTTCCATCCAGCATCAGCGACCAAAGCGCCCAGACCAGAGCGTCCATCCGATCTGGTGAACGGGTATTTCCTTCCGTTCCAAACCGGCACATCTGGTCTTCCAGTTCCGGGAATCGCCCACCATGGCGAACCCGGTTCTGGTCATAAAGTGCCGCTATTGGTTCGGCCCGAATGCGTTTTCCACGCCGGGCATGTACCAGCGCCACCGGCAAATTTGGATCGGCCATTTGCAAAATGGTTCGCACCATCTCACCGCCCTGATTGGCTTCGGCCACAATTTTATCTGCTTCAAAATCCTGCCAGGCCCGACAAACTGCCTTGGCCCATCCTGCAGGTTGCAATCCCTGTACGGTTCGATCCGCCAACACCCAAGCTTGGCGTTGTTCTGCAACATCACGCACGCCCGCAACAACAATGCCGCAGGCCGCTGCGCCCTGTCCTGCACCAGCCGGTGGATCCACAGCCACCACAATTCGGTCAAACTGAGTGGGCGCAACACCAATGGATTGTTCAATTTGTGCGCGGCTCCACAATCCGCCAACCGGATCATCAATCAGTTCCCCACCTAGCTCTTGGCGACCCAAAACTGACTTGCCGTACAATCTGTTCAATCCGGCAATAAAGGCTGCCGACAGATGCGGATTGTCCCACGTCGTTGCGCGGGTCAGAACCAATTCCGGCTCAGTCAGTAACTTTTTTAGGGCCAAAGATGGCCTCGGCGTAGTGGTCAATACCAGTTTTGGATTGGGTCCAAGCCGCAACCCCATTCGCAGCATGGCCAGACAATGCCCCGGGTTTTTCCAAGCACAAAACTCGTCAGCCCAAGCCGCATCAAATTGCGGGCCACGCAGTCCATCTGCATCCTCTGCTGAAAACACTTGGGCAATGCACCCGTTTTTCCATTTTAGCTGTCGCCGTGAAGCCGAATATTTTGGCCGGGATCGCGGATGGCTGATATTGCGTAATCCGGAATCTCCTTCGATCATCACCTCTCTGGCATCATGGATGGTAGGTGCCACTAACGCGATACGCAGGGGACGTGCTTTGCCAGATTTTGGCGCAGCCTCAACCAGACTTCGTACCCATTCAGCCCCGGCCCGGGTTTTGCCCGAACCGCGACCACCCAACAACATCCAGCTCGACCAAGGTTCTGGTGGAGACAACTGATCTTCTCTGGCCCAGAACGGCCAGTCACGTAGTATTTTTCCTGCCATCCCGTTCGGCATTTGTGAAATTGCCCAATGAACTTGCTCCATGTCGAGCTGAACAAGATCGCGGGCGTGGTACGCATGGTCTGTGTGTGCCAAGGGCATGTTCCCAATGGACCAGCCCTGTGCCCGTTTTAGATTTTCAATGTGAGCCAAAGCCCGCTACAATATGCGTTCCGTTGATTGGCGTTTTTTCCGGCCCCTTTTCTGGATCGTGCAAGCATTATAGCCGATCAGAGTCTCGGTCGAATTTGTTTAGGATAATCTGAATTATCTATTTGTTTTTATAGGTATTTATGTTTGAAAACTGCGGTAAACAGCACCCGCTATCCCCGTCTTTTTTCACCGGGCCATGTGACCAGAAAGTTTTCCAGCTCTTCATTGCCAATTTCGGTCTCACAAACCGAACGATCCCGAACTGAAAACCCTTCATCGTGAATGGATTCCTTTTCCCCGCTGACCAGATGATGCCAATCGGGAAGGTCTTGCCCCTCGGCAATCAAACGATAGGCACAAGTATCAGGCATCCAGTATAATTGTCGCACATTATCCGGTCTGAGGGTCACACAATCTGGCACCTTGGCACTGCGGTTTGGGTAATCGGTGCAAGTGCAAGCAGTTCGGTCAAACAGTCGACAAGCCACATTGGTGGTGTGTACCTCTGCCGTATCTTCATCTTCAAGCCGGATCATACAGCATTTACCGCAGCCATCACAAAGCGACTCCCACTCAGCCTCACTCCAGTCGTTCATTGAACGTGATTTCCAGAATTTTTCCATGGTTAAACCTTCCACTCTTGACCAAATGCACCCACCAGTCTTTTCCAAGCACAATTTTCAAGGTACGAGGAGTCATGAAACCGTTTCGAGCTGATATTTTACGAGATGAAGAAGTTCGAGCTGAACGCACGAAGAAAATTTGGTTTGGCGTAATCCTGACCTTGACGTTGGTTTTGGTTCTGGGGTTTGCCGCAGCACAACGGTATTTTTTCCATGACTCGGCTGAATTACCAGCCGATCTTGAAACCTTGTGGACGCTCGGCAAAGAACCTTCATTTGTCCTGCTCGACAAAAACGGGGAGGTGCTAGCCAGACGAGGACCACGATATGGTCAGGTGATATCCGTTACGCAAATGCCCAAATATGTCGTTCAGGCATTTTTGGCCATGGAAGATCAACGATTTTACGATCATGACGGTGTTGACAAGAAAGGCATATTACGCGCCGCCTGGGTCAATTGGCGCGCCGGGAAAACCTTGCAAGGTGGCTCGACCATAACCCAGCAATTGGTCAAACTCCTCCTGCTCACCCCGGATCGCACCGTAAAGCGAAAGGTGCAGGAAATGCGCCTTGCCCAAGCGCTGGAAACCCGGTTGAGCAAAGATGAAATTCTGACCTTATATCTAAACCGGATTTATCTGGGCAATCGCGCCTACGGAATTGACGCGGCAGCGGATCGTTATTTTCAAAAATCAGTAACCGATCTTAGTCTATCCGAAGCCGCCATGTTGGCCGCATTGCCTAAAGCCCCCAGTCGGTTTGCACCCCATTTACACCCCGATGAAGCTCGAACCCGTTCGGCACTCGTCTTGCAAGCCATGGTCGAGGCTGGGTTTTTGGACGAAGCGGCGCGGCAAGATGCGTTGAGCCACCCGGCCAAGCCCCGATCAACAATCCCGCACCCCGATCACGGCTATATATTTGACTTGGCAGTTGAACGCGCTTTGGCCATTACCGGCGGCCGAGTACCCGATCTGGTAATTGCCACGACGATTGATCCTTTCTTGCAAAACCTGGCAGAGACCAAATTGCGAGATGGAATCACCAAAGACGGCTTTCCCCGCAAAGTCAGCCAAGGAGCACTGATCAGCGTTGATCGCAGTGGTGCGGTCCGGGCTATAGTTGGGGGTCTGTCCTATCGGGATAGTAAATTTAACCGGGCCTATGCGGCCAGAAGGCAACCGGGGTCAGCTTTCAAGGCATTTGTCTATGCCGCAGCTTTTGAAGCCGGCATTCGCCCGGCCAGTGTTCGCCGCGATGAACCGATAGAAATTGCCGGTTGGTCACCCGGAAATTATGGCGGCGGGTATCGCGGCCGGGTCACGGTACGTGAAGCCTTTCGCCGCTCCATCAATACGGTCGCAGCACAAATTACCAATGAAATTGGCGCGGCGCGCGTTGCAGCTTTGGCCACCCGGTTTGGCATTTCCGGACCGCTGCAACCACTGCCGTCAATTGCATTAGGCGCACAGGAAGTCAGTTTGTGGGAATTGACCCAAGCCTTTGGCGTGTTCGGTAATGGCGGAGAGTTACGACGCAATTTTCTAATTAGATCCATTGCCTCCTCTCAAGGCAAAACTTTATTTGAAAGACCGGACATTCGACCGAGCCGGGTATATGACGACGAATATGCCAAACAAATGACTGGTATGATGCAAGAAGTCGTGCTCGCGGGAACGGGCAGAAAAGCCAAAATACCTGGTCGGCAAGTTGCCGGAAAAACCGGCACATCTCAACAATGGCGCGATGCATGGTTTGTCGGTTTCAGCGCACAATTAACCACCGGTATATGGCTGGGAAATGATGACAATACACCGATGGCGAAAGTCACCGGAGGTAGTTTGCCTGCCCAAATCTGGCAAAAATTCATGGTTAGTGCCCACAAGGACCTGCCCGTTGAACCGCTCAAATCACCTGAACCACAATTACTCTCCGAGTCAGATGAGGGTCTTGCTGCTTTTTATGGTGAGCTGGCCGCGGTTTTTGGTGCACTGGAAAGCGACTCAACACCTTATTGAGGTGCAATAAAACTAGACAAATACTTGGTTCCTGTTGAACATATTTTAAGAGCTTTGCATCAAGAATACCTCCTGTTTTCATGGGGAAATTTCATGTTCCGGTATCTTTCATTATTTTGCCTTTGTTTCGCTCTTTGTGGTCAGGCCAGCATCGCCAATGCACAAATGTTTGAAACCAACATGGAGCGAACTGGCGCAACATTTACGCGCAGCACGATCTCGGCCAACGGACCGCAAGCCTGTTGGGCCTTGTGCGCCAAAGATGGGCGCTGCAAGGCTTGGACTTGGGAGCGTCCCGGCATTAACGGGCCATTGGCCATGTGTTCTTTGAAAAGCGCGGTAACACCTGGACAGTTCAGCCCATGCTGTGTGTCTGGCCTCTCTGCCAAGCTGGAACAACAGATCGAACTGGGTTTGGATGGCCGCCCGGCCCGTTCCCCAAGGCAAAGCATTGCTTTGGGACCGACACGACCGATCCAGCGAACCGCCATTGTCCGACCAAGGACTCGTCCGGTTGTGGCAGCACCTTTGATGAGCGCCCCACCAATGAATGTCCGTAAAATATCAGCACAACCAGTAACCCAAAGGCGTACCAATGGCGTGCCATTTTATTCGGTTAATCGTCAAATTGCGGCGGCACCCTTGCAGGTTAATCAACCTCACCCGACCCGCGCGATCCAACCCGTAAAACCGAACTTACCAGCCCCGGCACGACCCCAAAACAGCAAGATCAAGAACAGCTTGCTGTTGCTCGGCGAATAAGGAAACTGGAATGTCTCAATCATCTGGATTGCTGAAACTGGCAGATTTGGCCAAAGAAACGTCTTCCGAACGACGTAGGGAATTACTGCGCGACATCACCGATTTGTATTTCGACAATCAAAACACCTGTTCCGAAGTAGAGAATGAACATTTTGGGGAGATATTAAGTCAGGTAACAACTGACATGGATGCAGAAATTCGAAAAGAAATGGCCGAACGATTCTCCAAACAAAAAGCAGCCCCGCTGCGACTTTTGCAACAATTGGCCAATGATGAAATTGATATTGCCGGGCCAGTATTACGCCATTCCCCAATATTGCAGGACAAGCACCTGACTGATGTGATTAATACAAAATCGCAGGAACACATGCGGGCCATTTCAGGGCGGCAGGATTTGAGCACCGAAGTCACCAGTTCTTTGGTAAAAAAAGGCGACGATGAAACCTTACTGAAACTGGCGCACAATGCAGGGGCGCAGTTTGATAGAACATCCATGGAATCAATGGTAACCCGCTCTGAAACCGCCACAGATTTGCAGGCACCATTGGTTGAACGGCACGATATGCCGGCCGATTTGATGAATGACATGTACCTGTTTGCCGAACAAAAAGTGCGGGCGCGCATTTTGGAACGTAATGAACAGATCGATCCGGAAGTATTACAACAAGCCCTGACTCAGGCGCGAAAACAGGCCAGTGGGAAATCTGATCCAATGCCTGAAGGCTTTCACACCGCCAAGCATCAAATCAGCTCGCAATTGGCCCAAGGTAATTTGGACGGCACCCATTTACTCAAATTTGAGCGCGATCAAGATCGCCTGAAATTTACCCTCGGCTTGGCAGCCTTGGCCAAAATTAACTACCAAATTGTCGATCGAATTTTGCAGCGTTCAGACATGGATGCCTTGGCACTGATTTGCCGGGCAATCGGGTTTGATCCGTCCTTGTTTGTAACGATCGCGTTGTTGCTCAGTACGGATCCCAATACCAATACGGGCGATAGTGGACCGATCCGCGAAATGTACAACGCCATTCCCGTTTCTGCGGCCCAACGAACCTTACGTTTTTGGCAAATGCGCCAAAAAATGGAGAACCAAAAAGCAGCCTAACCCAAGATACCGAACCCCGCTTGTCCGGAGAGTTTCATCCGGATTATCCTCAGGGGTTAACTGTGAACTAGTGTTATTTATCTGTAGATTGAGGGTGATTATTCGTCAACGATTGCGCGATAACTGTGATTGATGGCTACAGATTGATTGTCATTTTTTGACCCAACGTTGGCCGAACCAGAACAAGCATTTATTGGGCCTGCAAAAGGCTTGACTTCTTGTCTTGTGTAGGTAGGTTGCGCCGCTCTTTGCTGGAGCTTTCTGGCGAAGAAAAATTCACGGGTTGTCACAAAACCGCCGTTGCAATTGCTGACCGAATGATTGGGTTGGCCGGTTTGTGTCGAAAGAAGAAGCGACAGATATGACCAAACGTCATTCCCAGAAATACAAAATTGATCGCCGCATGGGCGAAAACATTTGGGGTCGTCCCAAAAGCCCGGTCAACAAACGCTCTTATGGTCCTGGTGAACACGGCCAGCGCCGCAAAGGTAAAACCTCTGATTTTGGTCTGCAATTACGCGCCAAGCAAAAACTCAAAGGCTATTACGGCAATATCACCGAGAAGCAGTTCCGCCGGATTTATTCGGACGCGCAACGCGTTCGGGGCAATACCGCCGAAAACATGATTGGTATATTGGAATCACGTCTCGATACCATGGTGTATCGCGCCAAATTCGTACCAACCGTTTTTGCTGCACGTCAATTTGTCAACCACGGTCACGTCACGGTAAATGGCCGCAAAGTGAACATTCCCAGCTATCGCTGTCGGGTGGGTGATGTTATCCAAATTCGTGAAAAATCACGCTCGATGGCGTTGGTCTTGGAAGCACTGGAAAGCCCGGAACGGGATTTGCCGGATTATGTAGAAGTCAACGCGAAATCAATGAGCGCTACTTATTTGCGGACACCAGCATTTGCCGATGTGCCGTATCCGGTTCAAATGGAACCAAACTTGGTTATCGAATTTTACTCGTAATTTTTGATAAAACCCAATTCTGGAAAAGGGCTGCACTGGCGGCCCTTTTTTATTGGGCCATGTTCACTGGACTGGACTGAGTTGCAAAGAGCGGCGTTGCTTGTCCGGGTTCTCTAGACCCATTTTACCTTATAACGCACCCCCGGCTGCACTGCTCTTGAGCGGCGGCCAAACGGCCCCGTACCGATACTTCAGGTATAGGTCAGTTTATGCTGGTTTTACAAGTAGGCCTTCAAGATGCTGGCAGGATGCCTTTGTCTTGCATCAGGGTTTTTAATTCGCCGCTTTCATACATTTCACGCATGATGTCGCTGCCACCGACAAACTCGCCTTTGATATAAAGCTGTGGCACGGTAGGCCATTGCGAATATTCTTTGATGCCTTCACGTACCGCCATGTCTTCAAGGACGTTGACTGTGGAAAATTCAGCTCCAACTACGTCCAAAATTTTTGTAGCCAAAGACGAAAAACCACATTGCGGAAACACCGGTGTCCCCTTCATGTAAAGGACAATATCATCTGCCTCGACCGTGGTCTTGATGTGGTCGAGAATTGCTTGATCAGTCATGGTCAAAATCCTTTATTGATGTGTTGCTCTAGACAGCTAGGTAGCGTCAGCCAATTCGTCAAGGCAATCCAACCATTGTTGCACATGTTTGTGCCGGGTTGTCGAGCTTAACACCATATCGGTTGGCGAAGTTCGCAGCGCTTGTCGCAGTGCGGTAAGTGGATCCTGCCCTGACGATACATGATCCTGTCGGATCACCTGACGGACCATATGCCACCAATCGGCTGGTCGGGCGGATATCCGCCACGGTTTTCG
The DNA here is from genome assembly GCA_002733805.1 of Robiginitomaculum sp. Taxonomy (GTDB): domain Bacteria; phylum Pseudomonadota; class Alphaproteobacteria; order Caulobacterales; family Maricaulaceae; genus Robiginitomaculum_B. Next base: position 69,345 of record NVXG01000028.1, read on the forward strand.
GCTATGCGAAATCATTTCAATACCGATTATCTTCAGGCCGACTTGCCTAGCCAAATCAGCCCGTGGCCCATTCGTGGACATGGCTCCCGGCCCCATCGGCATCATGATCAGATCAAATTGATCGCTGGCAATGGCTACATCCAGCTCCGGGCCACGACCGGCAATGCCCAAATAGCTGAATACCCCTTGCCCACGCAAATCATCCAGCACCGAAAACATCTCATCACTTAGATTTTCAGGGGCTGGACCATGTAAAAAAAAACCGTCAACGGCAGGTATTCGCAAACGATCCAGTGATCGGCCCAAGCTGTCTCGGATCGCGGCGGGCGACCAATCAGATGTGCCAAACTCTGTCTGTCCGGCCTTAGTCGTGATAAACAGGTTTTGTCGGTCTACCTCCCGCAGTACCAGCCCCAGACGCCGTTCTGCCTCGCCCCGACCATAAGACGGGCCAGTATCAAAGGTTCGGATTCCGCCGAGAATGGCTTGTTCGATCAATTTGCGGGTACTGCGGGTCGATACCATGGCGCTGCCATGTGGCCCAGAAATGCCAAACCCCAAACGGCCCAAATTTGGTGGATCAACCTTACTCAAAATTATTCCGCCGCCGTTTCCAGCGCCAGCGCATGCAACTCACCACCCATCTTGCCCTGTAAGGCACCATATACCATCTGGTGCTGTCGCACCCGGGACAGGCCGGTAAAACTGGCCGATACCACGCGAGCCTTGTAATGGTCACCATCACCAGCTAGGTCGACAATTTCCACCTTGGCATCAGGAATAGCGCTTACAATCATCGCTTCAATTTCATTAGCTGCCATTGGCATGTTTGCTCTCCATATATTCAAGAAGCCATTGCTCCCACTTGCGGGTCAACTCGGTGACATTCATTCGTGCTGACCCCAACGTAATATCTTTGCCACCTACTTCACCAACAAAAGTCAGAAGGACATCAGCCTTATCAGCTAGTTTTTGTAGTTTTTCCAGCCGGCTTGCGGGCAAGCATACCAGATATCTGGCTTGGTCTTCCCCGAAAAACCACCCGTGATTAGGCAGACTATCGTGGGTCTCCAGTGAAATCCCAATCTGACTGGCAATGGCCAAATCGGCGGCAGCGCAAGCCAATCCTCCATCAGATAAATCGTGCACAGCATGGAGCAATCCAGCACGGATGGCCTCCGTGACAAAGTGGCCGTTTTTGCGCTCTAGTTCTAGGTCAACCGGTGGCGGAGCATGATCGCGCATTGCCTCAATTTCTCGGGCATACAGTGAGGAACCCAGCCAGCCCGCTGTCGGACCGAGCAGATACAGCGAATCCCCTTCGCACGCCCCAAAATACCCGGCGCGTTGCGCCAGATCTGGGATCAAACCAACGCCGCCCACGGTTGGTGTTGGTGGAATCGCCACGCCATTGGTTTCATTGTACAGTGAGACATTACCCGAAACGACCGGAAACTCGAGCGCCGTACAGGCCTCGGCCATGCCCTCTACCGCTCGCACAAATTGACCCATAATTTGTGGGTTCTCGGGATTGCCAAAATTTAAACAATCCGTAATTGCAATCGGATCAGCCCCTGATGCAATCAGATTGCGCCAGCTTTCTGCCACCACCTGCTTGCCACCAGTAAATGGATCGGCTTTTACATATCGCGGTGTGCAATCCGAGGTCATGGCCAACCCCTTTTCGCTGTCATGCAGTCGCACAATGGCCGCATCAGAACCACTGGCCGATGCAAAAAGCGTATCGCCCATGACGTGTCGGTCATATTGCTCCCAGACCCACCTTTTAGATGCCATATCCGGGCAGCTCATCAATTGACTGAGTACCGAAACGGCATCGCGGTCCGGCAAGTCACCGTACTCCAGCACCGGTGCCGGTGGCGTTTCTATCCATGGTCTGTCATATTTTGGAGCCAGATCACAAAGCGGCGCAATCGGCAGATCACACACGGTTTCACCCTTGTGGGACAGAACCAGACGGCCGGTGTCGGTGGTCTTGCCGATCAGTGCCACATCCAGTTCCCATTTGGTAAAAATCTGTCTGGACTGGGTTTCTGTGCCGGGTTTCAGCACAATCAACATACGTTCCTGACTTTCCGACAGCATCATCTCGTAGGGCGTCATGTCGGTTTCACGTTGTGGAACCCGGTCTAGATCAATCTCGATCCCGACCCCGCCTTTATCAGCCATCTCGATCGACGAGGAGGTAAGCCCTGCCGCACCCATATCCTGAATAGCTAGAATATTGCCGGTCGCCATCAGCTCCAAGCATGCTTCGATTAGACGTTTCTCAGTGAACGGGTCACCAACCTGTACGGTTGGCCGTTTGGCTTCTGAATCATCGTCAAACTCGGTCGAGGCCATGGTCGCACCATGAATGCCGTCGCGCCCAGTACGCGCACCCACATACAAGATCGAATTACCGACCCCTTTGGCCGCCGAATAAAAAATGTGGTCAGTGCGGGTTAGCCCGACACACATAGCATTGACCAAAATATTACCATTATAACCCGGATCGAAATTGACTTCGCCACCCACGGTCGGGACACCGACACAATTGCCATAACCGCCGATTCCGGCCACCACGCCAGTAACCAGCGAACGGGTTTTTGGATGATCCGGCTCCCCAAATCGCAAAGCATTGAGCAATGCAATCGGCCGGGCGCCCATGGTAAAGACGTCCCGCATAATCCCGCCAACACCGGTCGCCGCACCCTGATAGGGTTCGATAAAGGATGGGTGGTTGTGGCTCTCCATCTTGAAAATCACGACATCGCCATCGCCGACATCAATCACTCCGGCATTTTCACCGGGACCGCAAATAACTCGCTCTCCGCTGGTTGGAAACTTGGATAAATGAATGCGCGAAGATTTGTAGGAACAATGCTCCGACCACATCACCGAACAAATCCCCAGTTCGTTCAAGTTGGGGGTGCGCCCCAAATGTTCGCACAATATGCGGTATTCATCCGAGCTAAGACCGTGTTCGGCCACCATTTCATCGGTAATGATCTGTGCTTGGGTCATCCGACTGCATCCAACAGGCTTTTGAAAAACAATTGCCCGTCTCCCTGATCTCCGTTTTGCCCCATGGCCCGCTCAGGGTGCGGCATCATGCCCAAAACATTACCCGCCTCATTAAGTATTCCGGCAATGTCATTCAGCGAACCGTTGGGGTTATCACAATAGCGAAACACCACTTGTCCCTGCCCTTCCAACCGCTCCAGCTCATCAGCTTGCGCGAAATAATTTCCATCATGATGTGCTACTGGAATCTGGATACTGGCCGCTTCGTCATATTTGTTGGAAAATGGCGTGTCGGCACGGGCCACTTTTAGCTCAACCGATTTGCAGATAAATTTCAATCCGGCATTTCGCATCAATACACCGGGCAGCATTTTGCTTTCAGTCAAAACCTGAAAGCCATTACAGATACCGGCAACCAGTCCCCCTTTGTCCGCATGATCGCGCACCGCTCGCAAGATCGGAGAGCGCGCTGCCATCGCACCAGGCCGTAAATAATCGCCATAGGCAAAACCACCCGGCAACACGATCAGATCAACCGTGGACATTTCTGTGGCTCGGTGCCAGATCATGGCGGGCTGCTTGCCGGTCACCATGGTCAGAGCGTGGGCCGCGTCGCGGTCGCAATTTGATCCGGGAAAAACAATAACCGCCGTACGCACGCCGGGCACCTCCTACTTTATTCCTTGGGCTGCTCTGTTCCTTGGGCCTAATCTACAATTTCAACTGAAAACTGCTCAATGACCGTATTGGCCAGTAATTTACTGCACATGGCCTCCACCCGCTCCTGAGCGGCGACCCGATCAACGCCCTGCAAGTCCAGCTCGATAACCTTACCTTGCTGCGCGTCGGTCACCTCATCAAATCCCATCGAGTGCAACGCGCCGGTAATGGCTTGTCCTTGCGGGTCCAGCACACCGGGCTTCAACGCAATATGAACAATCGCTTTCATCAGGTATCCTTCGCTTTCACAACGGTCAGATTGGGCGGTTCCTTCAACACACCCAACCGGCGCGCTACTTCGGCATAAGCCTCAGGCACATCTCCCAAATCTTGGCGAAACCGGTCTTTGTCCAATTTGCGTTTGGTTTTGATGTCCCACAACCGACAACTGTCCGGACTGATCTCGTCAGCCAGAATAACCCGCACCAAATCGCCCTCAAATTGACGCCCAAACTCCAGTTTGAAATCGATCAATTGGATACCGATGGCACAAAACAATCCAGACAGAAAATCATTGACCCGAAAGGTCATGGCAATCATGTCGTCCATCTCCAGTGGCGATGCCCAGCCAAATGCGGAAATATGATCATCAGAAACCAATGGATCGCCCAAATCATCATCTTTGAGATAATACTCAATAATCGGCCGGGGTAATTTTTCGCCCTCTGGCAAACCAAATCGCTTGCAGATCGTGCCCGCCGCCACATTGCGACAAACCATTTCCAGCGGAATAATTTCGACTTTTCGAACCAATTGCTCGCGCATGTTCAAGCGTCGAATGAAGTGATTGGGCACCCCAATTCCATCGAGCCGGGTCATTAGATATTCGCTAATTCGGTTATTGATGACGCCTTTGCCTTCGATCTGGCCTTGTTTCTTATTGTTGAAAGCCGTGGCATCGTCCTTGAAATGAGCAACCAAGGTTCCCGGCTCCGGTCCTTCATATAAAATCTTAGCTTTGCCTTCATAGATTTTTTTGCGACGTGACAAGTTGAAACCTCTTTCGTTCTGAAGCGGGTAACCTGAGTGTTTCAGTTGCAATTCAATGCAGAATCACCACCTGAAATGAAGCAGCAACGTACCGCAGCCTTTTGGTGTTCACAATGCAATCATATGCATTGATTCAGATCGATCTTCGGGCTAACCAATGCCGTTATAAATCGGACACAAAACAGGAAATTCAGATATGAATACGTTTGATGATCGCAAAACAGGCTTTGAATCCCGGTTTGCCCTGGATCAAAATCAGGAATTCAAGGCTTCAGCCCGCCGCAATAAGCTCTTGGGGCTTTGGGCCGCTGAATTGATGGGCAGGGCCGAGGAAGAGGCACAAGAATACGCCAAAGACGTAATTGTAGCGGATTTTGAAGAAGCCGGAGACGACGATGTCTTTCGGAAGATCCGGGCGGACCTTGATGCAGCTGATGTCGAGCAGTCCGATCATCAAATACGTCGTAAAATGGACGAATTGCTGGAATTATCCCGTGATCAAATTCGAAACGAAGCCTGAATCACAAGCAATCAACTGGCGCCGGGATGAACCCGCTGTAGGCTTGCATCCAGCTTCTGCACGATATCGTCCACACCATCACGCAGGGTAATGATATCCATAATTTGCTCTGTTGCCGGATCAACCAGCAACATGAAACCGGTTTTGCCTTTGTTTGCCGCGTAAAGGTGTGACAGATTTTTTTCGTCAGCCAAGGCTTGTAGTTTGGCACCCTGCACCAGCGCATACGAAAAATTGAACTTTACAAAATCAACCGGCCGTTCTGCAAACTGTGGCTTTGCGGCTTCAATTTTTGGATCCAGTATCTGACAGGCAGCGCACCAGTTTGAATAAAACATCACGGCAGTCACCGGTTGATCAACCACCGGAATGGCATCGTCTACCGGCGATGTTGCAACTGTTTCTGTCACCACTCCGGTAGCTGCTTTCGATGCCGGAGCCTGGGTCATCGTTACAGCGACCGCAATTCCAAGCACAAGAAGTCCAACAAATAAGCGCATATTCAAAATTCCTTTTATTTCAGCATTTTTCATCTAAGGCGCCATCCGGCTGGGTGGGCAAACCACCGATCCAACATCGCGCGAACCGGGAGGGCTGGTGCGGGTGCGCTTCACGGCTTTATCAAAGGCAGCCACCATGGCATCGACCGTATAAAGGCGATTTATACAATCAATCCGCTCGCCGGTATCGGCCGCAACCAGCACAACCAGACCCGTGGTGCCAGCATAGGCATTATATGTGGTGACAATATCATGGTCCAATGCCAGTTCGATGGCGTGGTCCCATGTCTGTGCGTTGGTAAAGTCCAAACTGATATGTTGCACCGGCAAGTGAGTTGCCTTGGCTACAGCTTGGGCCAAAACCGGTTCCAATACCCGGCAATTGGCGCACCAATCGGCACGAAACAGTACGGCCCGCACTTCGGGTTGCCCAGAGGATGTCCGAACCACAACATCGGTCGCACCTGATGCACTGACCACGGTAAATGCAGCAATCAAAACAAATAGAACAGAGCGAATGTGCAATTTATTTATCCTTTTGGAAATGACAGGATTTTCCTATCAAGTTCGGGGATAAACTACCAATCACAAAGACGCGATAATGCAGAATAGATGGCTCAGGACGGACCAAACACCCGGTCGAAAATATGATCAACTCGAGCCAAATGGTATTCCAGATCGAACATCTTGGCCAACTCGGCCTCACCCAATACGGATGCCACCTCATCATCGGCGCTCAAATTGGACAGGAAATCACCCTCCCCGCGCCAGGTTGCCATGGCATTGCGTTGCACCAGCTCATAGGCCTGTTCTCGACTGACGCCCTTTTGGGTAAGCGCCAACAAAACCCGCTGCGAATTATGTAGGCCACCAAGGCGATCCAGATTTCGCACCATATTTTCCGGGTACACCAACAGGTTTTCAATGACCCCGGCCAAGCGATGCAACGCGAAATCCAGATGAATGGTCGCATCAGGCCCAATGCCGCGCTCTACGCTGGAATGCGAAATATCCCGTTCGTGCCACAGAGCAACGTTTTCGAGCGCCGGAACCACGCTGGACCGAACCAAGCGGGCTAAGCCAGTCAGATTTTCGGTTAAAATCGGGTTTCGTTTGTGTGGCATGGCAGAAGAGCCTTTTTGCCCCTTGGCAAAATATTCTTCGACTTCCAAAACCTCAGTGCGTTGCAAATGGCGGATTTCAGTTGCCAGCCGTTCGATCGAGCTGGCCAACACACCCAGACAGGCAAAAAAGGCCGCATGACGATCCCGGGGAATGATCTGGGTCGAAACCGGCTCGACCTTCAACCCCAACGCCTTGGCCACATGCACCTCGACCTCTGGCTGGATATTGGCAAAAGTACCAACCGCGCCAGATATGGCACAAACAGCAATCTCATCCTTCGCAATTAACAGCCGGGCCCGCGCCCGATCAAATTCGGCAAACGCCTGGGCCATTTTCAAACCAAACGTGGTTGGTTCGGCGTGAATACCGTGACTACGGCCAATGCAAACCGTTTTCTTGTGCTCAAAGGCCCGAGTTTTCAACGCGGCCAATACCCGATCAACGCCAACGATCAACAAATCAGAGGCCCGGCTCATTTGTACAGACAGACAGGTGTCCAGAACGTCCGACGAGGTCATGCCCTGATGAATAAAGCGTGCATCATCACCCACATGTTCGGCCAGATGGGTCAGAAACGCGATCACGTCATGCTTCACCTCACGCTCGATCTCATCAATGCGCTCTACATCAAATTTCACATTGCCCCGTTCACGGATATTTTTGGCCGCTTCGTCTGGGATTACCCCCAGCTCAGCCAAAGCATCGCACGCATGAGCTTCGATCTCGAACCAAATACGAAACCGGGTGGCTGGCTCCCAAATTTCAACCATTTGCGGGCGGGCATACCTAGGTATCATGGAATTTGTCCTTTACCGGGCCAAGTTTACGGCCCCGATTTCGCGCAACGCGCCTCAATCAATATCAATTGATCCGGATTTTCGAACCCGGCCACATGTATCTGCACCAGGAACGGTTGATTCGGAAGCAATTTGGTGCCAAAAAATTTGGAATATGCAGTTGAAAATCCGCGCTGATCAACGCCCCCAAACTCACCAATTCGTTGAAATACTTTGATTGCCATACAATCAGCAAGCGAAATTCCGTTGCTCACTGCCATTTGCCTCAAAACGGCAAATGCACCCTCGGTTTGCGATTGCATATCTGCTTTGGATAGTTTTTCTGATATTGGAGGTGCGGCAAACAGCCACACATCCTGATTAAATGAACTTTGTTTCACAGAAGACACACCCGCTGGCTTCGGTGCACCACAGGCAGCGGCTACAACAACCAAAAGAATTGAAAACAAAGATTTTTTTATGCGTGGCACGTTTTGAGACCTCTTCCAATTCTGGCCATTTTCCGAAATAATCCAGTGAAAATACCAAAAATCTCCCGATATTCTGGAAATTTATCTTCTATTTTTCTTGAATCGTGCAGAAATTATGGGCAGAAGGTTAACAACTGTCTTGGGAGTATACTATGGTCTGTCCCAAACAGAAACAGGTAACCGGAAGGGATCGCTTCTAGATCAACAATGATTATCGGGCACGCAACTAACAGGGGTAACCAGTAGCATAGGCAAAAAAAGATGCTATGCTCTGGCTTCGCTCAAAGTGGGGTGGTCCCACAGTTTAACCGCGACACTTACGTCGCTTGGCCCGCGTTTTTGGGCTGTCTGCTTATTTCTGGGCTTCCAGTTGGGCGGGTAAAGGGGAGAAAGTAATGAATTACAAGCGCGCATTAATGGCTGCGGCGGGCTCAATGGCCCTTTTGGTCGCAGCATGCGAAACAACACAACCTGTTGCAGCGGTGGATAGTTCTGCTGAAACTGCACGGATTGCGGAATTGGAACGCCAGCTTTACGCTGCTCGTACACAAAATAGTTCTTTGACAACACAGGTAACAACCCTGCAAACATCAAGTAACTCCAGCTCTTATGACAGTGTAGCCGTTTCTGCCGGATACCCGCCAAATGCACGGGCCGGTCAATGTTTTTCACGGGTATTGATCCCTGAAATCACTCAAACCACTGCGGAAGAAGTGATTGATCAGCCGGGTGGCACTGAAATCCGGATCATTCAGGCAACGTATGATTTCGTGGATGAGCAAATCTTGGTTAAAGAAGAAACCGTTCGTTACACGGTTATTCCTGCAACCTACGAAACGATTACCGAGCAAGTTCTGGTTCAACCTGAATTGCGCGAAGTTCGTGTTATTGCTGCGGTATACGAAGATTACTCAGAAGAAATTCTCATTCGTCCGGCCTATACAACTTGGAAACCAGGTGCAGGCTTGATTGGTGGCGGTTCTGGGTATCGGACCGGTCCTGATGGTCGCATTTATGGCCCAGATGGACAGGCTCTAACCACTCTGATTCAACCAACTGGCGAAATTCTTTGTAAAGTGGAAGTTCCACCTAAATACAAAACCGTTACTCGCAAACGTCTGGTTTCAGCTGAAAGAACTGATGTCACCATCATTCCAGCAGAATATAGCACCATCACCAAACAGGTTATTGCGCAGCCACCACGGGTTGAAGAAGTTATCATCCCGGCTGAATACCGCACAATCAAGGTTCGTGTTGAAGTGACACCAGCTCGTGAAGAGACCATCACCATCCCGGCAACCTACAAAACGATTGAAAAAATCTCGATCGTATCAGGTGGCAATCTGGAATGGCGTGAAGTGATTTGCGACACCAACTCTACACCTGAGTTGATCTCACAGGTGCAATCTGCACTGGCTGCTGCCGGGCACAACCCAGGACGCACCGACGGTGTGTTTGGCATGTCGACCCTGCGGGCCATGGAAGCCTACCAACGTGCCAACGGCCTGATCGTTGGACAGTTGACCATGGAAACCATGAGTTCACTGGGTGTCACCCACCACTAAGACAACTAGATAAAACAATAAAACCCCGGCAGTCTCTGCCGGGGTTTTTTTATGTCTTGAACCCGAATATTTACCCGGTTGGTTTGATGCTCCGATCTAACGATACATTTTGCCCCGGCCCTTGGACAAAGATTTGATCACACCGCGAAAGGTTCTGGCTTCCTGCGTACTTAATCTGGCCCGAACAAACATGTTTTGCAGGTTCTGCATCATCACAGCCTGTTTTTCAGGCGGGTAAAAAAACCCAGCATCAACCAATTCCACACGTAAATGCTCCAGCATACCGTCAATATCCTGACCGCTGGCCAATGATCTAGCTTCCCCCGCTTGCAGTCGCTCTTCCAGTGCGTCTTTTTCGTCGCCCTCGCGCCAAGCATACGCTGCAATCGCAACCGCTTGCGCCAAATTCAATGAACGAAAATCCGCTGCCACCGGATAAGTGATGATGCCATCGCAACGCGCAATTTCCGCGTTGGATAGACCGGAGGCTTCTGCCCCGAACAGCAATCCTATTTTACAATTCTCAGCCCCAGCAACATGCAATTGTTGTATGGCTTGCCCCAAACTCAGGACTGGTTTTTCCATGTCCCGGAGCCGGGCGGTGACCGCAAATACTAATTGCAGGTCACCAAGAGCCGTAGCGGCATCTTTGAACACCCGAACCGGCTCCATAGCGGCAAAAGCCCCCGCAGCCATGGCGGTTGACTTGTTATTTGGCCAACCATCACGGGGCTCGATCAATCGCAGTTCAGTCAAGCCAAAATTTCGCATGACCCGCGCTGCTGCGCCAATATTCTCGCCCATTTGCGGGCGCGACAACACAATGACCGGATCATGTTTTTTCTGGGCTGTACTCATTAGATTTTTATATCAACCTCTATCAGAATGGATGAACAATTCAGACAAATCCCGGTTGTCCCTTCCCCCAAATGCCAACCAATGCTATGCGGAACATCCAATAAAGCACAAGGCGGGTCGCCGCTATCTTTTTGGCGACACAAATCCGCACCGGACCAGATGGAAGACGAAAAAAAATGGCAAAAATCAAAGTATCCAACCCAATTGTAGAACTTGATGGCGATGAAATGACTCGGATCATGTGGGCCATGATCAAGGAACGACTCATTCTACCCTTTTTGGATATTGATCTTAAATACTATGATCTTAGCATTGAATATCGCGATGAAACCGACGATCAAATCACAATTGATTCGGCGCACGCCATCAAGAAATATGGGGTCGGTGTAAAATGCGCCACCATCACGCCCGATGAAGATCGGGTTGAAGAGTTCGGCCTCAAAAAGATGTGGAAATCCCCCAATGGCACCATCCGCAACATTCTGGGCGGCGTGATTTTTCGGGAACCGATTATTTGCAGCAATGTTCCACGGTTGGTACCGGGCTGGACCCGTCCCATCGTGATCGGTCGCCATGCCTATGGCGACCAATACAAGGCCACCAATTTTGTGGTGCCCGGCAAAGGCAAACTCAGCATGAAATGGGAAGCCGAAGACGGTTCTCAAACCATTGAAGAAGAAATTTTTGACTTTGAAGGTTCTGGTGTTGCCATGGGCATGTACAATATCGATAAATCGATCTCTGATTTCGCCCGGGCCAGTATGAATTTTGCCCTGAAACGCAAATGGCCCCTGTATCTGTCCACCAAAAATACGATCTTGAAAGCCTATGATGGCCGGTTCAAAGATATCTTTATGGATATTTATGAAAAAGAATTTGAAGCAAAATTCAAAAAAGAAGAGATTACGTACGAACACCGGTTGATTGATGACATGGTTGCATGCGCCATGAAGTGGGCCGGTGGGTTTGTCTGGGCCTGCAAAAACTATGACGGGGATGTACAATCTGATACTGTTGCCCAAGGGTTTGGCTCATTGGGCCTAATGACTTCAGTTTTGATGACACCGGACGGTCGCACCTTGGAAAGCGAGGCCGCCCACGGCACCGTAACCCGTCACTACCGGGCGCACCAACGTGGTGAAGCCACCTCAACCAACTCCATTGCCTCCATTTTCGCTTGGACCCGTGCATTAGCCCACCGTGGCAATCTGGACGGCACACCAGAAGTTACCGCATTCGCGGAGAAGCTGGAACAAGTGGTGGTTAAAACTGTTGAATCTGGATCAATGACCAAAGATCTGGCGCTGTTGGTTGGCGATCACCAAGGATGGTTGACCACTATGCAGTTCCTCGAAAAAGTCGCAGATAACTTGGACAAGGAAATGGCTGCCGCTTGATCAGGCGACCTTACGCGCCACCTCCAGAAACTCGATCACTTCTGGATTGAGCCGATTGGTCTGCGTCTGTAATGCAGCAGATGCTGTAAACAATGGTATCGGTGGCTCCGTAATTTTAGAGGACAGCTGTTTGACCTCCATTGCAATGTGGATCGAAAGGCCAACTTATTGAATGTTCAAATTGTATTTTTGCCATATTACGATCAAATTAAACAACGCTGGTTCTGGTTGATACTGGCTTTCTTTCGACAAGAAAGTCATCGAAAATAATAATTGCGACAAAGAGTTACCCCATATTTTGTAAATGATCTCGAACTGCTTGTAGAGCAGCTTGGGCTTGCCCACCGTCCGGACCGCCGGCTTGGGCCATATCCGGGCGGCCGCCGCCACCTTTACCACCGACCATTGCCGCAGCAACGCGCACAAGCTCCACGGCGCTTAAGCGATCGGTCAGGTCTGCCGTTACGCCTACACACAAGGATGCCTTGTCATCATTCACCCCGATAAAGACGATAACGGCTGAATTAATTTTGACTTTTGCTTGGTCAACCAAGGCCCGCAGGTCCTTGCCACCAATGCCCTCAACCACCTGACCGCGGAAAGAAACCCCGCCGATATTCTCCAACTCGGTTGCTGAACCTGACCCAGATTGCCCCAAGGCAAGTTTGCGTTTTGTGTCAGATAATTCCGTTTCAAGTTTACGCCGCTCAGCCATTAGATTGGTCAAACGGGGTATCAATTGGACCGGTGACACCTTTAATGCGGCAGATGCCTCATGCAAGAGATCGACATCATTGGAAAATGAAAGACGGGCCGCCTCCCCGGTCAGCGCCTCGATGCGCCGCACACCGGAGGCAACAGCACTTTCACTGACAATTCGCAATAATCCGATATCTCCGGTTCGGGCGACATGAGTCCCGCCGCAAAGCTCAATTGAATAAATAGCCTCTGGATCTTCCGGTGTGTTGCCCATGGCCAGTACGCGAACTTCATCCCCATATTTTTCACCAAACAGCGCCATGGCGCCCCGTTCGCGCGCCGCATCCGGTGTCATGATTTGCGTAGATACCGTCAGATTCTCCCAGATGACGCTGTTGACCTCGCATTCAATAGCGGCCAACTCAGATTTCGAAACCGGACTTCCATGCGAAAAATCGAATCGCAACCGATCTGGTCCAACATAGGACCCTTTTTGCAAGACGCCTTCGCCTAAGCGGCGACGCAACGCAGCATGTAACAGATGAGTGCCGGAATGGTTTTGCCGTATGCGGTCTCTGGACGCCACATCCACCCGACCCTCGGCCAGATCACCGACCGCAAATTTGCCCGAGACAACTTCGCCACGCAAAATATGAATACCATCCAGTTTGGATGTCTCATACACATCAACCACCGAATCATTGCCAAAAACTACGGTCCCGGCATCTCCGGCCTGCCCGCCAGATTCGCCATAAAACGGGGTTTGGTCAAATGCCATCTCGACCGACATTCCCGGTTCCGCCCGTTTGGCACTTTTACCGCCCACCACCAAACCAATCAGTTTGCCCGTATCTTGGATGTTGTCATATCCGGTGAATCTGGTTTTCGCCAAAGAGGCTTTTAATCCGGTCCATGCTGCATTATTTGCAGTGTCGCCAGAGCCTTTCCATGCAGCACGGGCTTTTTCTTTTTGGCGCTGCATACAAGTGCTGAACCCTTGCGTATCCACTTCAATATTGCGGGTTCGCAATGCGTCTTTGGTCAGGTCAAGCGGGAACCCATATGTGTCATACAATCGAAACGCTACATCTCCGGACAACATCGCGCCAGGTTTCAGATCAGAAGTTTCGGCTTCCAGCAATGCCATGCCCCGGTCCAACGTCCGTAAAAACCGTTCTTCTTCCTGGTGAAAGCTGTTTTCAATCATCGATTGCGCGTTTATCAGCTCCGGGTAAGCATCACCCATTTGCGTAACTAGTTCAGGCACAAGCGTGTGCATAAGCGGCTCGCCAACTCCTAACAGGTTCAGGTGTCGCATGGCCCGGCGCATGATGCGACGCAAAACATACCCACGTCCCTCATTTGAGGGCGAAACTCCATCCGCCAACATAAAGGAGCACGAGCGCAAATGATCGGCAATAACCCGGTGGTTGGCTTGTTCGTTCCCTTGGGCCAAAGTGCCGGTTGCAGCTTCTGATGCAGCGATCAGCGCGCGAAACAGATCCGTGTCATAGTTATCATGAACCCCTTGCAAGACGGCAGTTACCCGCTCCAACCCCATACCCGTATCGATACTGGGGCGGGGTAATTCAATACGATCCCCGCCCACGGGTTGATCAAATTGCATAAACACCAAGTTCCAGATTTCGACGAACCGATCCCCGTCTTCATCAATGCTGCCCGGAGGGCCACCGGAAATTTGCTCCCCATGGTCATAGAATATCTCAGAACACGGGCCACAAGGTCCGGTATTTCCCATTGACCAGAAATTATCCGAAGTACCAATCTTGATAATTTTACTATCCGGAAGGCCGGTAATTTTCTTCCATAGGTCAAATGCGACTTCGTCTTCGGCATATACCGTTGCCAGCAATTTGGAGGAATTGATGCCCAGCTCACGTGTCAGAAAATCCCAAGCAAAAATGATAGCTTCTTCTTTAAAATAATCTCCAAACGAGAAATTACCTAACATCTCAAAGAATGTGTGGTGCCGCGCCGTAAAACCGACATTGTCTAGATCATTGTGCTTGCCACCGGCCCGGATACATTTTTGGGAACTGACCGCTCGCGAATAATCTCTGGTTTCCAACCCGGTGAACACATTTTTGAATTGGACCATCCCCGCATTGGTAAACAGCAAAGTTGGATCATTCTCAGGCACCACCGATGCGGAAGGTACAACCTGATGCTCACGGCTCGAAAAATACTGCAAAAATGCCGTCCGAATGTCATTCATACTTTGCATAAAAGAAAACCCTGATCCAAATTCCGTGTCTGCACAAACAACAAGGGCGCTCGACTTGGTCGAGCGCCCGTATCGTCTATTAGTTAACTAGTGGAACTATCAGCCTGCGGCAACATCCTCGTTGTCCTTATCATCCAGATTACCGATCAACATGTCTTCGGAAATCAGACCGGCCTCTTGACGGACTTGTTGTTCAACCCGTTCAGCAAGGTCGGGATGTTCAATCAGAAAATTACGGGCATTTTCTCGCCCCTGTCCAATGCGTTCGGAATCGCAGGAATACCAAGACCCGGATTTTTCAATTACCCCGGCTTTGACCCCAAGATCCAGAACCTCACCCATTTTGGAAATACCATGTCCGTAAAGGATATCAAATTCCACTTCGCGAAACGGTGGTGCCACTTTGTTTTTGACAACCTTGACCCGGGTGTGATTGCCGATCACTTCATCACGGTGCTTGATCGCGCCGATCCGGCGAATATCCAGACGCACCGTTGAATAAAACTTCAAAGCATTCCCACCAGTCGTGGTCTCCGGGCTGCCAAACATCACACCAATTTTCATCCGAATCTGGTTGGTAAATATTACCAAGGTTCCAGATTTGGAAATCGAACCTGCTAACTTGCGCATGGCCTGGCTCATCAGGCGAGCCTGCAAACCGGGCAGGCTATCGCCCATATCACCCTCTAATTCGGCCCGTGGAGTCAGGGCGGCCACCGAATCGATCACCACAATATCAACCGCACCAGAGCGGATCAGGGTATCGACAATTTCCAATGCCTGCTCACCGGTATCCGGTTGCGAGACCAACAACTCGTTGACATCAACGCCTAGCTTGGCAGCATAAGATGGATCCAAAGCATGTTCGGTATCGATAAAGGCAGCTACACCGCCATTTTTCTGACACTCGGCAATGACGTGCAGGGTCAATGTCGTTTTGCCTGATGCTTCCGGGCCATAAATTTCCACGACCCGACCTCGGGGTAATCCGCCAACCCCCAAAGCAATATCCAAGCCTAAAGACCCGGTGGAAATGGTTTCAATTTCCATATTTTTGCGTTGACCCAATTTCATCAGCGCACCCTTGCCAAAAGCTCGTTCAATCTGGCTCAAAGCTGCCTCCAGCGCCTTCTTCTTATCCATGTTAGCCTCGTTTTTTACCAACTTCAGTGCCGATTTTGCCATTTTTCGCTTCCTTTACATCACAGCTCGCCGCTTAGGGCAATAGATCAATATGGAAGTTTGTACTATGTTTGTTCTGAGAACACAATAGGAACATTTATTTTATCCCGGGGACTAATTCACCCCATTCTTACGCTCAGGAAAGTTGTTCTTTTACCTTTGTTGCCAGTTCCAAAAGGGAAAATGGTTTTGGCAGAAAGCTAACATCTGTTTCGCGGGACAGCACTTCGGAAAACTCTTCCTCGGCATAGCCGGAGATAAAGACAATGCGCGCATCCCCCAAATACTCTCTGGCTTCTTGTAACATGGTCGGGCCGTCCATTCCCGGCATCACAACATCCGAAATCATCAGATCAATGGTTCCCGCATGTTCTTTGGCCATCTCCAACGCCTCTTCACCGTCACCGGCCTCCAGCACCTCATAGCCTCGTTTGACTAGGGTTTTGGCGGCAATGCTGCGCAACGCAGCTTCATCTTCTACAAACAGGATTTTACCACGACCTGACAAATCTGCTGGTTTTTTTGGGGCGTTTGCCTTTTTAGGGGCTCCATTTTTACTTTGTTTTTTAGCAGGTAATGCTTTGCTGGCCGGGAGCCATATCTGGAAAGTCGTCCCCTCACCCAATTTGGAAATCGGATATAGATACCCACCAGATTGTTTGATAATCCCGTATACGGTCGACAGGCCCAACCCGGTACCTTTTCCCACCTCTTTTGTGGTGTAAAATGGCTCAAATATTTTAGCCATTACCTCTTCTTCCATACCGGTGCCGTTATCGATTACTTCGATCAGCACCCACTCGCCATCTGGTGCATTTTTTTCGGCCGCAGCTTCGGCTGGAATGGAAGAGCGCAACGATGTCTGAATGGTCAGCTTTGCTCCTTTGCGATCCTTCATCGCATCGCGCGCATTGGTTGCTAAATTCATCAACGCGGTTTCCAGATGACGGCGATCAGCCCGTACCGTCAATTTGTCCCGGGAATGTTTCAATTCCAGCTCAACGGATTCTTGCATCACTTGTTTTAGCAAAATCGTTACCTCGGACAAAAACCCAGCAACATCGAGAACTTCAGCCCGTGTGGTCTGCTTATGCGAAAAGGCCAACAATTGTTTAACCAGTGATTTGGCCCGGTTCACGGTCTGGTTTATCTGTTGCAATTCACCATAGGACGGATCGCCAATTGGATGGCGACCCAGCAATTCATCGCAATTCAAGCGAATGACATTCAATAATGTGTTGAAGTCGTGGGCAATCCCGCCAGCCAACTTGCCAATCGCATTCATTTTTTGCGCTTGGAACAACTGAGATTCGAGCTCTTTCCAACCAGCCAAATCCATCAGATAGACCAAAGTTCGCCCGGCACGGTCCGTAGCAAGGTATAAATGAGCCGGACGCGGTGTTTTGCCGACTAACATCACCTCGCTGGGCTGATCGCTATCTGGCGAAGCCTCCAGAACTGATTTTTTCTCTACTTCGTCTTCACAGCTAAATAATTTTAGAAATGCAGTACCTGGTATGGCTGCGCCAGAGGTCATTTGAACCAGCGCCGGATTGCAATCCTCGATCACTGCCAATTCCAGGTCCTGCCCATCCAGACGCGCCACCCCAAACGGAGCCGCATTAAAAATTTCATCCAGAGATTGCCCGCCACCACGACTGGCTGGCTCAAGCGCTTGCGCAATTCCTGCGGGTGAAGCAGCCCGGCCATTGCCAAACACCACCGAACGACTGGTGGGTGGTACTTCGTCTTCGGCCCAGTTTGTCACAATAACCGCTGAGGTTTTAATTCCGTCCCGGGCCCGCAATTGCACTTCGGTTCGAACCGTCTTGCCTGTGGTTCCCCGCCGCCCCAGAACCATACGCGCATCTTCATCAATGAAGTCCGTTAAGTCTGGATTAGGCGCTTGCGGAGCCACGCCCAACCAATTTCGCAAGGTATCGTTCATGTAGCGGGTTTTGCCCTCCAGATTTGCTGAGAAAAAACCAATTGGCGCCTCGTCCAGAAAAATTGTACCCGCATCCGGCGTATCGCGCAGTTCAGGATTTTCACCAACTATTCCACGATCAACCAGACGCAAAAGCGATTGGCCGCTTGGGAGAAAACTGACCTCGACATTAAACCGGGCCATTTCTCCGCCCAACTCAAAGCCGGGCAAGCGCTCGGTCAGTTCTGCTTTGGTCCGCACGGCACGGGCCAAGCGAAAGGCAAAGGCCGACAGCCCGGGGTGCCCGCCAATCAGTTGTTCAAAAGCCGGAGGTCGACCGGTATGGCTTCGCAGTTTGGCGCGCTTGACCAGATCCCAATAGGCCGTATTGGCATAAACCTGCTCCCCCTTGGTGGAACAAATCAACATGGGATCACTGGCACGATCCATCACGGCCAATGCAAATGGTGGATCAGAATCCAGTTTTTTAAGGGCAGAAGGAGACATTTTGCGGGCCACTTCATCGCCAGCCCATAAGGCATACAGCAGAACAACCAGCACCGCCGCAATGCCAAAAGCCAGAATGAACCCTTCAACTCCGATGGACTGGGGCATCAACAAAGCAACGCATAATGCAAAAATGGATGCACCGGCTGAACCATACAGCAAGACCCGCTTCCAAGCGTCCGAGAGAAAGCTTTTCGTTCCGGAGTTTTGTATCTGGCTCATACCGGTTCCTCTCATCTCGCCATGACCAATCTGGCCACAATGTACAGCGAATCACTGTTCGCCAATTTGCTCAAGTCCCAAATGCTAATTCCCCACCTTGCCTCTCGACATAATAAAGCCCAGCACCTTGGCAACGGCTTGAAAATGTTCCTCGGGAATTTCTTGATCAATTTCGGTATTGGCATGTAGCGCCCGAGCCAATGGCGGGTTCTCAATCACCGGAATATCATGCTCTTTGGCCACTTGGCGGATCCGCAGCGCCAGATCATCAACCCCCTTGGCCACGCAAACCGGAGCCGGCGTTTCATCCTGATCGTATTTCAGCGCCACCGCATAGTGGGTCGGGTTTACAATAATCACAGAGGCGTCCGGCACTGCCTGCATCATGCGTTTGCGGGATCGATCCATGCGGACTTGGCGCAATCTGGCCCTGACGTGCGGGTCACCTTCGCTGTTTTTCAGCTCATCCTTTATGTCTTTTCGAGACATACGCATCCGCTCCAAAAAGCTATGTCGCTGGTAAAAATAATCAGCTGCCGCGATCAGCGCGAATACCGAAACCGCAGCCACCAGCAAAACCACGCTTACTTCACGGACCAATGGCAACAAGGCTGCAAGATCAAGATAGGGCAAATTTGCCAACACATCGCGCCGGGGCCAAACCACGGCAAAGGAAACAAATCCGACCAGAGACATTTTGCCTAAGCCTTTGCCAAAATTGACCAAACTTTGCATGCCAAACAACCGCTTGGCCCCCTCCACTGGCGATATTTTGGAGAATTTTGGCTTGATCTTGTCAGGTGCCCACAAGAAACCCTGTTGCAACACATGCCCGGCAAGCCCGGCCACCATCAACAAACCAATGATCAGGGCCAGACTCCCGAACATATGCCAGACGATCGATGAGGCCAACGCCTGTACGTTCTGGCCATCCAGTGGCATGGTTCCGGCCCGAGCAAAGAAGGTTTGCAGCCATGTGGTTAGATTTTGAACCAGTGGCCCGGAAAACACGCCGACCACCAACACAGAGGTGGCGAGCAAGGTCCAACTGGGGATTTCCTGCGATTTGACAATATCGCCTTTTTTGCGCGCATCCTGCAGTTTCTGCGGGGTGGCGGCTTCGGTTTTTTGCGACTTGTCCTGATCCTCTGCCATTAGTTCAAGAGCGCTCCATATTCTTCCATATAGCGCAACCAAACGCCGAGCATCGCACTGAAGCTCATAGCGAAAATCATCAATCCAACCAATACATTACCGGGCATGGCCACAAAGAAGATTTGCACTTGCGGCATCAAGCGCGACAACACCCCGAGCGCCAGATAGAAGATCAACCCAAAAGCAATCAACGGCGCGGCCATTTGAATGCCCAGTCGAAAGGACCGCGCCACCGTGTCGGTGGCCAAGGTGGCCGGGTCGCCAGCCGATGGAATTACCCCGATCGGGATCAGCTCGTACGATCCGACCAGACCGCTGATGAACATATGGTGCAGCCCCGTAGTGAAGATCAGAACCACCGCTGTAAGGTTCAAAAAGGTAGCAAAAATAGCACCTTGACGCCCTTGCGATGGATCAAAGGTCTGGGCAAAGGCCAACCCGGTCTGCATGCCTGACATTTGCCCGGCGACTGCCAAGGCGCTCATCATCAACCGGGCAATAGCCCCGAACATCAGACCAACCAGCACTTCACCGCCGATTAGGCCAGCCAATGCCAGTGGTTGTTCCGGCACCGGCGGCAATCGGTCGCTGAGCAGGGAAGCAATCATCACGGACAAGATCAGGGCCAGCGCGAGGCGCATGCGGATCGGCACCGAGCTTTCGCCAATGCCAGGGAACAGCATCAACATGGAGCCAATCCGGGCAAACACCAGCCCGGCCCCAAATGCAGTGGAAGAAAGTGTCATGATTTCCATGACTTACATCGACGCAACCCGGTCAGCGATCCGGGTCATAAAGCCGCCAAGCAAGGCGCCCATCAACGGCATGAACAGCAATAATGACACAAAGATCGCTACGATCTTTGGTACAAAGACCAAGGTCATTTCCTGAATCTGGGTTAGGGCTTGCAACAATGCAATACCAACGCCCACCGCCAGCCCGACCACCATAATGGGGCCGGACATCTGGAGAATCAACCAGATGGCCTCACGGGCAAAATCAAGCACTTCTGAGCTATTCATGGCCATTTTCTAATGGGACGGATAAAAAAGAATAGGCTAGAGTGCTCGGTTCATGGTTAACAATTCATGACTAACAGGGCAAACCAATGGCTAATTCGGCCTTATTGTACCCTGTTTGTAACGGAGGGGAATATGTCCAAAGCAAAACTGGTGCTCAGCACCGCAATCATTGGCCTGATGGCCGCCTGCTCGCCAGCCGGCACACCACAAGAACAAGCCAAAACCGAACCACAAACCGTTGAATCAACAACGAAATCAGAACAAACCGAATCAGATCGCCTGAATGCCTTTTTTCAGGAGCAATTTGAGTTAGCTTTGTCGAGATCTCCGATGTTCAAGGCCTATATTGGCATGAAAGACGGGGATTACGGCAAATGGGACGATCCATCGATGGAACACTCTCTTGAGGATTACCGCCTGCAAATCGCCGCTTATGACCAGATGCTGGCTGAGTATGACTATGACAAGCTGGATCAAAACACCCAATTGTCATGGCGCTTGTTTGAATATGATGCCGAACAAGCCAAACGCGGCTTGGCCTATATGGATTACGGATACATCTTCAACCAGATGCACGGGGTCCACAGCCAGATCCCGGCTTTCATGATCAATCAACATCGCATTACCAATGAACAGGACGCCCGCGATTACATCGCCAGACTGACCGGGATGGATAGTTTTTTAGGTGGCAATTTGCAGAATGCCCGTCGGCGCTATGAAAACGGCATTTACCCACCAGCCTTTGTCTATGTTCGGGTCATTGATGCCGCCAAAAATGTGATCAGTGGCGCTCCATTCTCCGGCACTGATGACAGTCCATTATTGGAAGACTTCAAGCAAAAAGTCGGCAAACTCGATCTAGATGACGAGGTAAAAACCTCCCTGATCGCTGAAGCCGAAGCTGCGCTGCTTGCGTCCGTGGGCCCGGCCTATTCAGCCCTGATCGAAGAAATGCAAACCCAAAGCGAAACGGCTGGCGATGATGATGGGGTGTGGAAGTTACCCGATGGCGCGGCCTATTACGCCAACCGCCTACAGGACATGACCACCACAATGATGAGTCCAACCGAAATTCACGATTTGGGCCTCTTAGAAGTGACCCGTATTCATGACGAGATGCGGACCATTATGGCAAAAGTAGATTTTGACGGCACCTTGCCTGAATTCATGGAATTCATGCGTACCGATCCACAATTTTACTATCCAGACACCGATGAGGGCCGCGCCGCCTATCTGGCCAAAGCCACTGAAATCATTGATGTTATGCGAACTCGATTGGATGATATCTTTATCACCAAACCCAAAGCAAAAATTATTGTAAAAGCCGTGGAGCCATTTCGCGAAGCCACCGCCGGCAAGGCGTTTTACCAACGCCCGGCCATAGATGGCTCACGCCCCGGTACCTATTACGCCAACTTGTACCGAATGGAGAGCATGCCGACCTACCAAATGGAAGCCTTGGCCTATCATGAAGGCATTCCGGGCCACCATATGCAGGGGTCAATTGCCCAAGAACTGGGTGACCTCCCCATGTTCCGCAAATTTGGCGGCTATACGGCCTATTCCGAAGGTTGGGGCCTGTACTCAGAATACACTCCCAAAGAAATGGGGTTTTATGCTGATCCCTATTCGGACTTTGGCCGACTCTCCATGGAACTGTGGCGCGCCGCTCGTCTGGTGGTCGATACGGGTCTGCACGATAAACGTTGGACCCGGCAACAGGCCATCGATTATCTGGCCAACAATACGCCCAACTCACTGGCCGACTGCACCAATGCAATCGAGCGTTATATCGTCATGCCGGGACAAGCCACGGCCTACAAGATCGGTATGTTAAAAATCCTCGAATTGCGGACCAATGCGGAAAACCAATTGGGCGACAAGTTCGATATTCGCGAGTTCCACGATGTGGTGCTGGCCAATGGTGCCGTGCCACTGGCCATACTCGAAGAACTGGTTGGCGAGTGGGTTAGCGCCAAGCAAGCTGGCTAACCTTTCAAACCTTTCACCGGGCGGGGATAGCTCGCCCGGTGAAGCATTTTTATCCGGTGCACAATGCGACTGTTCCATTTCAAACCCGATCCGGGGATAACATCGCCCCCAAGCCATTGGACCTGATTGTCAAACAGCGTCAACAAGTGTCGATTGTTTGTCATTTTATTGCGCATGAGTGTGCGCGATGCACCAAGCTATTGTGATTTGATTGTGCGGCACTTGGTTTTCTGACAATCAAAAATGACAATAATGGATATGGCAAAACCCGACCGCTTGCCGATGCTTCGAGGCTGCTTCGCAGCACCTCAGCATGAGGTTGGTAGTGTTGCGTTTAGGTCGTTTCAAAAAACTCCTCATGCTGAGATGCGAGCGCTAGTGAGCCTCGAAGCATCGGCAAGCGACGGAAGCCATAAATGCGGCTCTGACTTAACTGCCAGTCCCCGGACTTGATCCGGGGGCCAGACCAACTTGATGCAATCGAGAACGAAGAAGAACTGGACCCTCCGGTCAAGCCGGAGGGCGGCTAAATTGAAATGCTGACTTCTACGACCAACTGCTTCCCTCCGGCTTGCCGGAGGGTCCATTACGATACACCCCGCTAGCCTTTTGACTCTAAATCGGCATCCGCAGGATGTCCTGGTAGGCCTTGATCATTTCGTCGCGGATGGCGATCACGGTTTCTAGTTGAATTTCCGCCTCAGCCAAGGAGGTAACCACATCGACCAGTTCAGCTTGGCCAGTGACCGCCGCAACGGTCATTTTTTCGGCTCCAGCGGTAGCGGTGGCCGCACTGCTGATCGCTTCTTTGACCATAGCACCAAAATCAGTGCCGCCGGCCTCTTTGCCCAATAATTCAAGAGCTGCTGCACCGGTTGCATCGCTGGTTTTGCCAGCTTGCGCGGCTTGGGCGTAGGCATTGATTGCAGTTAAGGCGCTAAATGACATATTTGGTTTCTATCCTCTGGGTCGACCGAAGAGCGTTCTACCCCCGGCCTTATGATTAGCGGTTCAGCAGCTCTACAGTGCGTTGCATCATGGCTCTGGTATTTTCAATCACTGACAGATTGGCCTCAAAAGACCGCGAGGCTTCGCGCATATCCATCAACTCGATCAGGGTGTTCACATTTGGATATTTGACATACCCCTGTTCATTAGCCGCCGGGTGGCCCGGATCGTAAACGGTGCGAAATTCAGCTTGTGATTCGCTCACCTTGTTCATGCGGACCAATTGCGCGCCAGTGGCCTTATCTAATTCCGACTGGAATATTGGGATTTTGCGGCGGTATGGATCGCCATCGGCTTGTTGGGCCGTTGAACTAGCATTGGCCACGTTTTCGGAAATAATCCGCATGCGTGAACTTTGCGCCCGCATACCAGCGGCGGCGATAGCTAAGGCAGATGATATTTGAGTCATGAGATTTGACGTTCCTTATCTTTGGTTTGGTTTATCATCTGCCAGGCGATTTCATAGCCAGACGGAGCAGACCCAATGATTTTTGATAGAGACCAATCGCCATGTCATAGCGCATGCGCGTATCGGCCAATTGACTAACCTGTTCTTCTAGCACCACGGAATTGCCATTCAATGTGGTTTCGGAATTGGGCGTGTCGATAATGCCAACGCCATGCCCGCCCCCACCGGCCATGATCCCCGGCGCCTGAAAATGCAACGGATCGGTGGCGGTCATGGCAGCGCCTCCTGTCTGACTACCCGCCATGGTTTTCTGCAAAGCCTGTTGAAAGCTTTTTTCATCCACATCGCGCGGGATAAAGCCGGGCGTATCGGCATTGGCAATGTTTTCGGCCAACAGCTTTTGGCGTTGGGTCAACATGCTCATCGTGCCGCGCAGCATTGAAAAAACTGGAATTTGGTCGAGGCTCATGTGAAATTTTCCATGTCAGGTCGGACAGTTTTGCCCCGTTTATGGTTAATACCTGATGAAAATTGGCAACTTACGCTATGACCACAAAACTGCACCAAAGCATTATGGTTAATCAGGTGTTAACGCCTTCGGCGCCAAGAAGGAGCCTCAAATAGAATTGGGTCTTCTGCCATGGAATTGATCGATACCGGACGATACGCAGCCGGCTTGCTGTTTACCGTCGGCTTGATGCTGGCGGTATGGATGGCGGTGCGCCGCTTTGCCCCCGGCATGATCACCACCAAACCCAGCTCGGAGCGCCAATTACACATCATCGAGAGCTTGCATCTCGATGCCCGGCGCAAGCTGGTTCTGATCGAGGACGGGGAGCGCGAACATCTTGTCCTGTTGGGTACCAGCGGCGAATCCCTGATCGAGAGTCGCAAAAAGAGTCAAAAGCGCGCCCCAGCAAAACCACTGAATCGGAAGGTCAATTCATGAAACGTTTATGGTTTGCCCTTGGCGGGATTATTTTAACGGCCCTGATGCTGGTCGCCGAGCCAGCCTTGGCCCAATCGGTGACGCTGAGTGCCGGGGATGAAGGCGCACTGACCAGCCGGGTCATCCAGTTGATTGGTCTGCTGACCGTGTTGTCGTTGGCCCCGTCAATTTTGATCATGACCACCAGCTTTGTCCGCATTGTGGTGGTGTTGTCCTTGTTGCGTACCGCGACAGGGCTGCAACAAAGCCCCCCCAACATGGTGTTGATTTCGCTATCGTTGTTCCTGACGTTTGCCGTGATGGCTCCGGTTTTTGAGCAGAGCTGGCAACGCGGCATTGAGCCATTGATGAATGAAGAAATAGAGCTGACCGAGGCTTTTACCGAAAGCACAGCGCCGATCAAAACCTTCATGCTGGCCCATACCCGCCAAGAGGATCTCGCCCTGTTTCTGGACCTGTCCAATGAGGAAATTCCGGGCAGTGCCGAAGAAACCCCACTGCACATTGTAGCGCCGGCCTTTATGATTTCGGAGCTACGCGTGGCGTTTGAAATCGGCTTTTGGTTTTTCATCCCATTTCTGGTGATTGATCTGGTGGTGGCTTCCATCCTGATGTCGATGGGCATGATGATGTTGCCGCCAGTGGTGATTTCCCTGCCATTCAAATTGATCTTTTTTGTGCTGGTCGATGGGTGGCGAATGGTGGTTGGTTCACTGGTTCAGAGCTTCACCTAGTTACTCTCCTGCCAGATCCCCATAAACGATTTTCACCATGGTTTCGCCGTTGATAAAACCACCGCCCCATTGCTCATTTAGATCAGCCAACAGGTCTGCGGCCTGCGCTTGCTCCAAAGTCATGCCATCGGCAATTGCCTTGGCAACCCGTTCCCGCACCGTCTCGATCATGGCCAGTGATGCGACCAGATCAGCCTGGTTGGCCAAAGCTCCATGTCCGGGAATGATCTTGGTATCATCTGTCACCAGTGCCAAAGCAACTTTTTGCGCCGCAATCACCCCGTCGATCGAGCCACCGCTGCCGGTGTCAATAAACGGATAACGGCCACTAAAGAACACATCGCCCATATGCAGCACATTGGCCTCGACAAAATAGACAAACGCATCGCCGTCAGTGTGGGCGTCGGCCACGTGGCGCACATCAATGCGTTGTCCATTTTGGTGAAAACTGATCTCTTCGGTAAAGGTGATCACCGGCCAAGCAATTTGCGGGGAGGCTTTGACTTGCGAATTCCACAGCTTCAACACTTGGTCGGTAGACAATCGTTTTCGCACATTTTCATGGGCCACGATAATGGCTGCATCATCGCCAAAACTTTCATTGCCGCCGGTATGATCACCATGCCAGTGGGTATTGATTAAAAACCGCACCGGCGTATCGCTTAAGTTCGCAATTGCCGCTTTGATCTGGCTCGACAGGGGCGCGTATTGATCGTCGATTAAAAAGGCACCATCGGCTCCGGTGCTCAATCCCATATTGCCGCCACGGCCCGTCAGCATATAAATCCCGCTACCCAGATCAGTAGCTTCGATTTTGGTTTTAGGAGTCGGATCATCCGCAGCAGTTGCTGCCGAAACAAACCCGGTCATCAAAACAGTCAGAAAAAAAGCGCGCATCAGAATCTCCCATTCAGCAATCAAGCCATAAGCTAGCGGGTTTTGGGGCAGGTCTTCTACACAAAAACGTGACAAGCATTGCATTACTGATAGGCTGAACAAATGGCTGGCTCCTCCAAAAAATCTGCAAATTCATTACATGCCGCCGAGCGCGCCGTAATCAAAGCGGCCCGGACCGGCGTATTGGTTGATTTTAGCGCCCAAAAACAACCGCCAGAAATTCGATCCGAAGTGTTGTTCAATCTGTTGGTTGGCCTGCCGCAAGCCGGTACGGCAAAAGTGGCCCCGGTAACGGCACGCGGGCTTAGGATTGTCGGGGCCAACATAACCGGCTGTCTTGATTTGTCTGAATGGTCGGCCCGGGCCGATGATCCGGCACAGATTATCCCCAGCATCCAGTTCTCCCATTGTACGTTCAGTGATCCGATTTATCTGGATGGCTGTCATATTCAGGGACTGGAATTGGTCGAATGCCAATTGCCCGCTTTGTTTGCGCTCTACACCCGCTTCGATGATCCGGTGCGCCTCAACGGATCGCGCCTTGCCGGAGCCGAGCACAAGGATGGCGCTGGCTTCTTTGCCATGTTGTTGGATCGCGCCTTGTTTTCCAACGGACTGTTTTTGCGGCCCAATGGCAAAACCCGGTTTCACGCACTAGCCCAAATACGCGCCCAAAGCGCGGTGTTTGAAGGTGATTTCAGCGCGGTTGGCGCGCACTTGCAAAGCGAGGATGGCATAGCGCTCGACTTGTTCACCGCCAACATCACTGGCGGTCTTTATTTTATGTGGCGCGGCGATCTGAAATTCCGGGCTGATGGTGATATTCTGATGATCGGGTTGCGAATCGCCGGTGGCTATATGGCCACCGAGGTACAGATGAGCGGCCGACTCGATTTTTCCAATGGCCATGTTGGCGTATTGGCCGACAACCCAGTAAGTGGCTGGCCCGAACAAGCTGGACAGGTCAGCCTGTCCGGCCTTTCCTACACTTGGTTGCGGATAGGTGACGAACACCGCAGCGGCGACCTAGCGGGCAAACGCCTGAACTGGCTCAAATTGCAATATAAAAACCCGGAGCAACCAACCGCTCAGGAATTTGACCCGCAACCGTTTCATCAACTGGCCCAGATCATGCGCCAACAAGGCATGAATGAAGATGCCGATCGGGTTTCTATTGAGATGCGAACTTTACGCCTCTCTTCCAAAATTGATCCGTGGTATATTCGTAAAGTCCAGACTTTCCTGAACTGGACCTGTCGGTTCGGATTTTCGGGCGGACGAGCCATTTCGGTACTCAGCCTGTGGATATTGCTCGGCACCATGATGTTTGGGGCCCATGCTTTTTCCGGGAGTTTTTCCCCGGCAGAAGCGGTCATGATGGGCCGCCATGATGCCGGAATGAACACCCATATCACCATGTTGCCCTTCCCGCCTAAGCCCAGACCCGGACAGGACTTGAATACCGGTTGGCACCAAACCGTCTCTCGCGGCTGCCCCGGATTGGTCGCGCCGCTCTATGCCATTGATGTGATCCTGCCCGTAATCGAGTTTGGCCAACGCCGGGCCTGTGCATTTGACCCGATGGGTCCATTGGCTCCTTTGTGGCGCTGGCTGCATCTGTTCTATGCGCTGATCGGGGCCATTCTTTCAGCCATTGCCGTGGTTACCCTGACCGGATTATTGCGTCGGGATTAGGATAGAACATCGATGCCCTGAAGCACCAGTGTACCGCTTGCCGATCCTTCGAGGCCGCTTTGCGGCACCTCAGGATGAGGATGCTGTGCTTGCAACAACCTAATTTGGCCACACCACTCACCTCATGCTGAGGTGCGATCAGCGGGAGCCGCGCAAGGATCGAAAACTGGGGCATTACTGGATTGCCCGAATAAACCATGCAATGACAAGGATGACTTTAGCTCGATTGGGAAACATCATGAAAATCAGTAAATCCATGGGTATCATTGGGTGCTTGGCCTTGGCCAGTTGCCAACCGGCTATGAATGAAGTGGTCGAGCCGGAACCTGCTGAAACCAGCCAAGAGTTTGTCCCACCGGAAAATGTCGAGTTCGTGCAAAACGTCCAGGTCGCCATGCGCGACGGCATTCGTCTGACCACCGATGTCTTGCTGCCCAATGGCGGCCAAACCCCGATGGCCACCATATTGATTCGCACCCCGTATCATGACGAATTAAGCAGGAGATCGGACATTCTGACCGGGTTGTTAGAGGCTGGATATGCCGTGGTTCACCAACATGAGCGTGGCCGGTTTTTCTCCGAAGGCGAGTTTACCATGTTGGCCAATGCCGCCCAAGACGGTTGGGACACCATGGACTGGATCACCAACCAGCCTTGGTCAAATGGCAGTATCGGCACGTTTGGCTGTTCTTCCTCGGCTGAAAACCAGCTAAAACTAGCTGCAGCCGGTCATCCAGCGCACAAGGTGATGGTCGCCATGTCAGCCGGTGTTGGCATCGCCGAAGCCGGACCGTTTCGCGAACAGGGAAATTTCTGGCTGGGCGGCGTTTGGCAACAAGGTTGGTTCGATTATTTTTACAGCTCGATGGTGCAGGACTGGCCGCAATTTTCGACGGATTTCTCGGATGCGGAACGCCAACGCCTAATCAACTCTTTTGATCTCAATAACCAGCGTTGGGAGGTCGATCTGGCCGCTTATAACCGATCGCGCATGCACTTGCCGATGAACCAGATCATGGCGCAAATGGACGCTCCACGAAACGAGCTGAACGCCTATCTGGCGGCAGGGCCAACCGGGCCAAGCTGGCGCAAGGATCGGGTCAGCCAAGGTGAGATAATCAAGGTTCCGGGATATTGGTCGGAGGCAATTTATGACATTTCATCGCGCTCCAGCTTGGCCTATTTCGATTGGAACCGGCGAGCCAACGAAGCAGCCGGACAACCCAACCAAGTGATGCGGGTTACCCAGAGCGGACATTGCAGTTTTGGCCGAGAAACCGAAAACACCATGATCGGTGATCTGGATTTAGGCGATGCGCGCTTTGCCCATGTGGGCAGTGTGCTGGCCTGGTTTGATCGTTGGTTGAGACCTGCGGCAGATCCAGCGCCCATGCCGCCAACTTTTCAAGCCTATATGGGCGATGGCAATTGGCTGGCCACGGACAGCCTGCAAGCCGAACAATCTCAGACGTGGGAATTGGGCGCACTTGGGACAATGGTCCGCGAAAATGCCGGTCGGGCCAAGACCATCACCTATATTTACGATCCAGCCGACCCGGTGCCCTCGTTGGGCGGCGCGATTGGCGGCACTGGCGACGACCATCATGATGGAGCGTTTGATCAAAGCGAGTTGGAACAACGGGCCGATGTGATCGTGTTTACCTCCGATGTGCTGGACGCGCCGATGGATTTATTCGGACATGCCCAAATCGGGTTGGCCGTATCGTCGGATCGCCCCGACACGGATTTCACCGTAAAACTGGTCGACGTATTTCCCGATGGCCGCGCCTTTAATATCGGCGATAGCATTTTGCGAATGCGCTACCGCGATGGATTGGACAACCCGGCACTGATGGTTTCGGGCGATGTGTACAAGATCACGCTGCCGCCGATCCTGCTCTCCCGGCGCATTGAAGCCGGGCACCAACTCCGGGTCGAAGTGTCCTCCAGTAATTTTCCGAGCTATGCCCGCAATTTGAATACCGGGCTTGATCCCTACCAAAGCACCCAAAGCGAAATTGCCAACAATTCCATTCATGTTGGTGCCGATGCAGGCAGCTTTATTCGTTTGCCGGTGCGGGGGGATTGAGCGAATAGGTTTGATCTATTCCTGCCAGATCACGAATTAAACTCCCTCTCCTTATGGGAGAGGGCTGGGGTGAGGGGTAATGACTGGCCAGCATCGGGCACCGGCTCTCGCGATGTACCGCTGGCCGATCCTTCGAGGCCGCTTTGCGGCACCTCAGGATGAGGTGGTATATAAACGAACCGCGCAATTAAAACGACACCTCATGCTGAGGTGCGACCAGAGGGAGCCTCGAAGCATCGGAAATTGGACCCTTGCTGGATTGCCCGAATAAATCGTGCCATGACAATGATCGCTCCCGCCAAGCGGGCGGAGCAATGAAAGAGACACAAATGATCCTAGTTCACCATTTGCGCGTTGGGCGCTCCGTTTTTACTGTTTGGCTGCTCGAAGAATTGGGGCTGGACTATGAGTTGAAGATATATATTCGCGATGAAATGCGCCGCGCGCCGCCAGAATTGCGTAAAATTCATCCGCTGGGCAAATCGCCGGTGATCGAAGACGGTGATCTGACCTTGGCCGAATCTGGGGCCATCGCGGTATATTTGCTGGATCACTATGACACCGATAATAATCTGAACACTCCGCTGCCCGACGATATCGCGGCCCGCGCCTTGTGGACCCAATGGCTACATTATTCCGAGGCTTCGGCCTTTGCGCCCTTGCTGATTAAGCTGTTATTGATGGTTGAAGAAAAGCCCCACCCGCCTGTCCTTACCGGATATGCGACAGGTGAAATCGCCTTACAATTGGGTTATATTCAGGACTTTCTGGGCGACAAGCCATTTATCATGGGCGACACATTTCAAGCCCCGGACATTGGTATGACCTATATTTTGGCGCTGGCCCAACGCATTGGAGAGTTGGAAAATTATCCAACCTTAAATGCTTATCTGGCCCGCAACACAGCCCGCCCGGCTTTTGTGCGCGCCATGGAACGCACCGGCGGATAATGGCCAATTCGCAAACCATGCTTTTTGCCGGGATTACCTTGCTGGCCGGGATTGGCATCCCGACCATGGCGGCGATGAATGCTCATCTGGGCACCCGAATGGGTAGCCCGGTCGCCGCAACGGTTGTTTTGTTTATGGTCGGCGGGGCGGTTAGTGTGTTTTTGTTGTTGGCCAGCGGAGCCATGCCCAAACAAATCTTCTCGATGGCCCCGCCGGTCTATTATTTCGCTGGATTATTGATGGCATTTTACGCGATCTCGATCACTTGGATTGCCCCGCAATTTGGGGTGGGCAATGCGGTGTTTTTTGTGCTGTTTGGCCAACTGATCGCCGCCGCGACCATTGATCATTTTGGATTATTCGGTGCGCCGATTGCCCCGATTGATCTGAAACGCAGCGTCGGGCTTGCCTTTATGGCGACCGGGGTTTTTCTATCCCGCAACCATCTTTGAAAGTTTGGCAAGACCCCCTATACCTTTTGCAAATCTCCAACCGTTAAGGACAGACCTATGACATTTTCAAACCTGACATTTCGTGGGTTAGCCGCCAGCGCCACCCTGTTGCTTAGCTCTTGCGTCTGGACACCGACAGAAACGCCAACTCCCATTGCACCAGTTGTGGCACCGGCTCCGCTAAGCGCAGCGGAGCAAGAACGCGATGCTAGGCTCAATGCCTTGATGGATCAATTGATCGAAGAAAAAGCCGTGCCGGGCATTTCAGTGCTGGTGATCAAAGGCGGTCAGGAACGCTATTTTGGTTTGCGCGGCTTATGGGATCGGGAAAATGAGATTGCCATGACCCGTCAGTCAGTGGGTCGATATTACTCAATGACCAAGCCAATTGTCGGCGTGGCATTGATGACATTGTATGAGGCTGGCAAGTTCGAGTTGGACGATCCGATCGCCAAATACATGCCTGAATTTAGCGATTTACAAGTGATGCAACCCAATGCCGCTGGCGACGGGGCCGAACTGGTTGCAACCGTTCGCGCTGTCACCATCCGCGATTTGATGCGCCACACCTCCGGCATGACCTATGGCGTGTTTTCCAACACGCCGGTTGATCAGATGTACCGGGCCGCCAAAATCCTATCCTATGAGGACAGCAATGCCGAATTTACGGCCAAATTGGGCAAGCTACCCTTATTGGCGCAGCCGGGGTCCAAGTGGATTTATTCGGTATCGGCCGATGTGCAGGGACGGCTGATCGAAGTGCTGTCCGGCATGAGCTTGGGCGAATACTTGTCCCAGACCATTTTTGAGCCTTTGGGCATGGTCCATACCGGATTTCAGGTGCGCCAAGAGGACCGCGAATTGTTTGGCCCGGCCTATCGGATGACCGAAAAGAAACGCTTGCACCGGGTAAGCGACAGCAATGGCCTGTCTCCGTTGCCGACTGATTTTCCTTTTCTGAATGACATCTCGTTCGAAAGCGGTGGCGGCGGTCTGGTCTCGACCATTGATGATTATGCGGCCTTTGCCAAAATGGTGGCGGCTGGTGGTGCCTTGGGCGAAACTCGCATTCTGAAAACCGAGACTTTGGCCCAAATGACCCAAGACCAATTGGGCGATGCTGACCATAGCTGGCTGGGCAAGGATGTGGGCTTTGGGCTGGATTTTGCCGTGCAAATTGGAAATGGTCATTCGGCTGGTCCGCCGGTGCCGGTTGGCTCCCATTCATGGGGCGGCATGGCCGGAACGTTCTTCTGGGTTGATCCGCAAAATGATCTGACTGTCTTGATGCAAATTCAGGTGATCAGTGCCGATCTGGCCAATGTCCGTAACCGCCTTGTTGCTGCCGTATATGGCGTTGAACTTGCCGAATAGCAAATCAAGGAAATAGTATGTCCCGCTCCACTACCTATCTTTTTAGTGCATTATTGGCTGTTGCACTGACTGGCTGCTCGCAAGAAGCAACGCCGCCTGCCAGCAGCGCGACGGATCATGACGCACACGCTCTGGATCAGCGGGAAAAGCTGCATCTGACCGAAGAACAGCGCCACCATGTATTGATCGAAATGCGACAAATGTTGGCTTCGACCCAAGGGATGATTGCCGGGATTGCCGACGATGACATGACGGCCATCGCGGTGGCTGCCAAGCTATCCGGTCCCAAGGCCAAAACCACCATAGACATGCAAATGCGCGATGTTCTGCCCGACGGCTTTCGCCCGATGGGCAAAGCCATCCACGTGGAGTTTGGTCAGATGGCCGAGCTGGCCAGCACAGGTGCCAGCAAAGAACAAATCACCGCCAAACTGGCCGACGCCATGAACTTATGCGTCGCCTGTCACAACACCTACCAGATTGAACTGGTGGAATAATTCCCGACTCAGCGAGACGCCACCAGACCGCAATCTCGACCAGCCAAGAACGTATCAATCTCGCTTAAGATTTGGCGTTGTTGATCCGGAGTCCATGGGAAGGAATGCGGCATGTCCTTGATGATCACCAGTTTGGAACTGACTTTCTTTCTGATGTCCTTGTGGAACGTTTTCGAGTGGAAAATCGGAACGCGGACATCACGATCTCCGTGGATGATCAGCATTGGGATATTGGCCTTAGCCGTATTTTTCATTGGGTCCATGCCTTTAACCGTGCGGCCCTGAACGGCCCGTTGCACCGGATTTTCACTCCAGTTTCGACCAATCCGGCCCAGATTAGAAACCCCGGCTCCGGCAATCGAGCAGCGGTACGGAGAGTTTTCGCGAACCACCGCAGCAAACGCGGCAAACCCGCCATAGGAATAACCAAAGATCGCCATGCGGTTTTGATCGGCATAGCCATTATCGACCATCCATTGGGCACCATCGTCCTTGTCATCCTGCATGGCTTTGCCCCATTCGCCGTCACCAGCCAACCAAAGCTCACGCCCCCAACCATCGCTACCGCGATATTGAGGTTGCAACACCGTATAGCCACGCGAGGTCAAAAATGGCACCCAACCGCTGATATCCCAGCTGGCAAAATCCCTGGCCCAAGGTCCACCATGTGGCAGAATGATCGCTGGAGGTGGTGGATCGCCAGCCTTCCAATCACGCGGCAAAGTCATCAGGCCCGGAATGCTCAACCCATCACGCGCCGTATAATGGATTAGTTGGGTCTCTTGCAGGCCCGCCGTATCCATCCATGGTCGGGAGGCTCCGATTTTGCGAATTGTTCGTTTGTTCTCAAATAAATAATAAACTGGCGGGGAAGCCGATGAGTCGGTCGTAAACAACACCCGGGACAGGTCTTTGCTGGCATTTACCAAGTTAACTTCCAATCCCGGATAATTTTTTTCCAGAGCCGCCGCAATGCTTCGCATTTCAGGATCAAGCCAATAAGTTTGGCTGCGTGCACCATTATAATTGATGGCCAGTAGCTCACCAAAATTATCTTCGCGTGAGCCCAACTGAACCCCGGATACCGAAAATTCTGTATGAGTAAATACTGGCTCCGCGTCATATTTCTTGGCCACCGGATCATAGAGATAAAGTGCCACTTGGTCCGAAAATTGATCAGTTGCCACATAGTACTTTCCGGTTTTTTCATCCCGGCCAATAATACCAACTTTGTGGCGGTCCTTGGCAGTCCAAGTCAATTCGTCATGCACCTCAAAAGCACCAGTTGCGCGATTAAGAATCTTGATTTCAAACCGGTACTCACCGTCCCCGTCATCCTGTAGGGATTTGGTCAAAAGCTCACCAGTACGTGCGTCAAACAATTGCGCGCTCTCACTGCCCAGGTCCCGGTGGATGAGGTCTTTTTTTCCAGTTTTCAGATTATAGCGCAAATAGTCCGTACGCAGCGTAATACTATTGCGCCTCGAAATAATGATATCGGTTTCATCCAGCGGCAAGCCTTGTTGAATACCGCCCCCACCTGCCAGCGCCATGCACCTTTTGGTTTGTTCACTCATCCCCTTAGCCCAACGATTGTCATCAAACGGGTCTTCAAATTTCTTGAACGTAGCATCGGTGACAAAAATCTTGGTGACGAAGGTTTTGGTATTGCCAACCGTTTTGCCTTCGCCACAGCCATTGAGTTGCCCGGTCCAGATTTTTCGAGCCACCACCAGAATTTTTCCGGCTTTCAAGGGAAACACGGCCAAAAACCGAACCCCCTTGGTCGAAATGCTAATTCTGGGTGGCGCAGACGGATCATCCAAATTCCAGACCGCAATCGCCGGTTTTTCCGAATCGGGCTTTGGGGCAATCAACCCAACCAACATGGAACCATCCAATGATAATGATGCGCCACTGATTGCTGACAACCGGGCTACATCCTCAACCGGCAAAGGCCGCATTTGCGCCTCGGCACGAGGCCCCAGAACAACCAGCCCTAAAATAGCCAGCAATACCGGTCCAAACCATTGAGTACTCTTGATAAAAGAAGATTGAAAAATAGGCATACCTGTCCCTTTTTGAATGCAATTAGCCCCACAGCATCCGTGTTATAGGACGGCAATCTGACTTTGTCGTGGCATTTGTGAATTTGACAAACGGATTTTGCGCTAGTCAATTTCCGGTTTTGTTTGGATTGGAAAAGTTTTGTTGGGGTTGGAAAAAATGGCTTGGTTCTTTTGCCATTGCGATCCCCTCATCCCGACCTTCTCCCCATGGGAGAAGGGGCGCAGCTCGTATGCTCGGGCTTATATTGTCAATAAGGTTCCTACGGTTCGCCGCAAGTCCGGGGACAGGTAGATAGTTTATACTTTTTGGTCGAGGGTAATCGCTGACATGGCACGATTGGTATTGTTATTGGTGCCATTGGCCCCATAGCCGGTTTTGGCGGCACGGGCCTTAGCAACTTCTGTGGCCACGGAACGCACCATGCCTTGGGTGATGGTCCGGATGGCATTAGTCGCCCGGTGATTTGATTCCAAGGCCGCATTGAATTTGATGGTTGTCGCACGCAAGTCAGACTTCAGGGCCGCAGTGGCCGAAGCCAACAAGGCTGGGTCGCGGGAAATTCGTGAAGTTTCGGTCCGGTAAATCCGAGCCAATTGGCTCTTTTCTTCGGCAAAGCTGGCGGCCTCTTGCGGGGTGCGCGCCAAAAATAATTTAGTTTCTTTGAGCAATAATCCAGTCAGGCGATTGGACAGCGAAATCATCTGCTGCGCCCGGTCATTCGCATCTTGTGCAGCGAGCGCCATCAGAATTGCTCCTTGGATAGCTCAATGCCTTGCATCCGCAAAATCTCGGCTTTTAAGTTATCCGCCAAACCAATGCCGCCTTGGGCTGCAAAAACCTTGGCATATTCTTCATGCAGCAAGCCGGAAAATGCTTTTTCACCAGCTCCACCGCCAAACTGACCATCGGCACCTTGCAATCCAGAAAACATCGAAGCAACCATTTGCGACAAGAAAAAACTCTCAAATTCTTCCGCCACCCGTTCGGCCTCGGCCTCGGTACGCACAGATTTTACATTTGGCCCCGACTCGGCGCTGGCCAATTGCTGGGTAAGAAATGCAGAAGAGAGTAATGGATCAGCCATCAGAATTACATCACCTCGATTTCGGCTTGTAAGGCTCCGGCGGCCTTGATCGACTGCAAGATCGAGATCATATCGCGCGGCGTAACCCCCAGCGCGTTTAAGCCTGCCACCAGATCGCTTAAGGCAACCCCTTGGCGCACCATCACCAGACCAGTTCCCTTGTCCTCAGAGACAGTAACATTGGTTCGCGGCACCACGACCGTTTCGCCGCCTTCGGCAAAGGCACCGGGTTGCGAAACCTGCGGGGTTTCTTCGACGGTGATGGTCAAATTACCCTGTGCAATGGCCACGGTGGAGACCCGCACATTTTCACCCATCACAATAATTCCAGAAACCTCATCGATCACTACTTTGGCGGGCAAGTCCGGCTCGACCCGCAATTGTTCAATTTCGGTCAGCAGGGATACCATATCACCCCGCCAGTTGGGTGGCCGAGTTACTTGTATCACTGTCGGGTTCATGGCGTGGGCCACCGGCAAACCCAAAAATGAATTGATCGCACCGGCCATTCTGGAGGCCGTGGTCAGATCTGGATTACGCAAAGCAATTCGCAATTGATTTTGATTGGCCAGAGAAAACGGGATTTCTTTTTCAACGATGCCACCTGATGAAATACGCCCGGCAGTCGGAACGCCTTGGGTCACCGATGCTGCATCCCCACCGGCTGAAAATCCACCAATCGACACGGCGCCTTGGGCAACTGCATAAACTTCGCCATTGGCACCCATTAACGGGGTGATCAGCAATTGTCCGCCCATCAGGCTATCAGCATCGCCCATGGCTGAAACGGTTATATCAATCCGCGAGCCGTGCATGGCAAAGGCTGGCAAACTGGCTGTCACGATGACCGCTGCCACATTTTTAGCCTTCAAATTGGCACCACGCGTATTGACCCCCAAACGCTCCAGCATATTTTCTAGGCTCTGTTTGGTATTGGCGACATTGCGTAGACTGTCGCCCGTGCCATCCAGCCCGACCACCAGGCCATAGCCGATCAGCGGGTTTTCCCGCACGCCTTCAAAATCTGCAATGTCCTTGATCCGGGAGTTGGCCGAAACGCCAGAAGCCCCAAAGCACGCAAAAAACAGGGTAAAAACAACCACCCGAAATAACATGAAAAACCACTCCCACAAACTCAAGCCAAACCTCATGCGAAATTCGTGCCAGAAAACACAAAAAAATGGCTATTTTTATCGTTATGTTTCAATAGATTAAACCCAATCCTTTTTCGCTGACCCAAGCCCGGCAAAGGCCACCCGGCAGAAATGTCCCGACTGAACTCATGGTTAATCCGGTGTTAACGAAAACCCGTCTTTATAGAGTGAGCGTGTTCGCCATTCATTTGAGTTTGCCCATGAAGATCAATTCCACCAGAGCAGCCGGAGCCATTGGTCGGGCCAAGGGTAAAAAAGCAGTTCGTGGCACATCCTTTTCCCCAACCAGCCAGCCAGATGTTCAATCGGCACAAACCCTGATCGGCACCACGCAAATCTCTTCGGTCGATGCGTTGATTGCGCTACAAAGTGAGCCGGAAGTACAAAGCGTAGTAGAGCGAGCCACAGGGCGCGCCAATTCTCTTTTGGGCATTTTGGACACCATTCGGATTGGCCTGCTCGAAGGCGGCGTTCCCGAACCATCTCTAAAACGATTGCTGCATGCGCTGGGTGAACAGCGAGAAGAAACGGGCGATCCGCACCTTGAGGCGATTCTAGAGCAAGTGGAAATTCGGGCGCAAGTAGAATTGGCTAAACTGGAACTGGCCAACAAATAATTTCAGTTATCCCATTAACTTATTGTTTTTATAACATTTAATTGTGTGCAATGTTGAATTGACGCGACCTGTTGCATGCGTATACTCCCGGCGCATTTGAAATTATCGAGTTAATTTGCGAAATCAGGGAACAAGGTTATGGCTGCGGCTTCACCCAAAACAACCAAATTGCCGACTGGATACAAACCTTCCTCGTCCGAAAAATTCATGGGCGTAAAGCAAACTGAATTCTTCCGCCGATTGCTGATCGACTGGAAAGACGATTTATTGGATGTGTCCAAGCAAACCCGAACCGTCATGCAAACCGATAATCTATCCCACGCCGATGTTGCGGACCGCGCCAGTTCAGAAGCGGACC
The DNA here is from genome assembly GCA_002733805.1 of Robiginitomaculum sp. Classification (GTDB taxonomy): domain Bacteria; phylum Pseudomonadota; class Alphaproteobacteria; order Caulobacterales; family Maricaulaceae; genus Robiginitomaculum_B. Next base: position 108,602 of record NVXG01000028.1, read on the forward strand.
GGGCGCTCGAATTACGGGCCAGTGACCGGCAACGCAAACTGGTCTCCAAAATTGATGCCGCCTTACGCCGAATCGAAAAAGGCGCGTTTGGCTATTGTGAAGAGACCGGAGAGCCGATCAGCCTGGAGCGGCTACAAGCCCGACCGATTGCCACCTTGTCTCTGGATGCTCAGGAACGCCATGAGCGCAATGAACGGGTTGGACGCTAGCTCTCCCTTCCCTGACCTCTGCCCCTTATTTTACCTACCGTAATTTGTAATGAAAAAACCGGTTCCCACAATTCGGGAAGCGCCTTAGGCTGCGCGCTTCACATTTTCAAATCAGTACGGTTTGAAACTTGTAAAATGAAAAGGCTCTGCCCGATGATGATGAAACCTGTGACGTTTGCCCTTGCTGCCATGATCGGTATCGCGGGTTGTTCCGCACCCGCCCCATCATCAAATGAGACGGAAGCAAAAAACGACATCAAGCAGATAGAGTTTATCAAATACGAGCTGGAAAATGGCCTAGATGTCATTTTGCATGTGGATCGATCCGACCCGATCGTGGCAATTGATCTGACCGCGCATGTGGGTTCAGCTCGTGAAATAAAGGGCCATACCGGGTTTGCCCATTTATTCGAACATTTGTTGTTTCTTGATTCTGAGAATCTCGGCTATGGCGGCCTAGACGAAATGAACACAAGGATCGGCGGCGAAGGCACTAACGGCTACACTACCAACGATGTCACCAAGTATTTTCAGGCGGTCCCAAGCGACTCGCTGGAAAAGATTATCTGGGCCGAAGCCGACAAATTAGGCTGGTTCATCAACACGGTCACCACGCCAGTTCTCGACAATGAAAAACAAGTGGTCAAAAATGAAAAGAGACAACGGGTCGACAATCAACCCTATGGGCAAAACTGGGGATTGATCGGCAAAACCATCTATCCGCCTGAACATCCCTATAATTGGCAGGTGATTGGCTCACTGGCTGATCTGGATGCGGCGGAACTGACCGATGTCCAAAACTTCTATCGCCGTTGGTATGTCCCCAACAATGTAACCGTTACCGTGACCGGTGATTTTGAGGTCGAGCAGGCCAAAACTTGGATTGCCAAATACTTTGCGGAAATCCCGCAAGGCGAGCCGGTTGCACCATTGGTCGCCCGCCCCGGCAAACTTGATCAGATTATCAATTTCAAAGTGGTGGATAATTTCGCAACGGTCCCGCAACTGACTTTGGCTTGGCCAGCGGTTGAGCAATTTAATGATGATGCCTATGCATTGGACATTCTGGCCACCTATTTAAGCGATGGCAAACGTGCCCCATTGAACGAAGTATTGATCGACGAGGAAAAACTAACCACGACTGTTGCGGTCTTTAACAATACGGCCGAGCTGGCCGGAGAGTTTTATATTCTGGTGCGGGCCAATGCCGGTCAGGATTTGACCGCCGTCAAAACGGCGATTGATCAGGGTCTGGACCGGTTTGAACAAGAAGGGATTTCCGAAGATGATCTGAACAAGATCAAGGCCGGACTGGAAGTTGAGTTTTATGGTAATATCCAAAGTGTTCTGGGCAAGGCGATCCAGTTGGGCGAGTACAACGCCTATACCAATGATCCCGGTTTTATCCATCAGGACATCCGCAATATTCAGGCCGTAACCACGGATGACGTAATGCGGGTCTATCAGACCTATCTCAAAGACCAGAATTATGTTGCCACCAGCTTTACCCCCAAGGGTACGGACGGGTTGGCTTTGAACGGCGCCAAGCTCGTCGAATTTGAAGAAGAAAAAATCGTTCAGGGCGCGGAAGCTGAAACTGATTTTGACCCGAAAATTCGCACATTTACCCCGACTGCCTCAGCCTTTGATCGTACCATTGAGCCAGCGTTTAGTGGAACTCTGAATACACCAGTACCCGCCATTTGGCGCAGCGAAACCCAAAACGGTATTGCGCTGTTTGGCATGCAAAACGACGAAACGCCGCTGATTTATTTCAGCCTCAAAATTGATGCAGGTGACCAACGCGCCTCCATCGAAAAACCGGCCATCCCGACTTTGACCGCTGCCCTGATGAACAAGGGTACCCGGAGCAAAACCACGGCAGAGCTGGAAGATGCGATCAAGTCAATCGGCTCTGAAATTGAAATCTCCAGTGGTCGCGATGGCACTTTTATCACCGGCAGCACGCTGGCTCGCAATTTTGATGCGACCATGGCACTGGCCGAAGAAATGCTGCTGGAGCCGCGCTGGGATACTGAGGAATTTGACACGCTGATGCTGGAAGCAGGCAATGATATTGATCAGGCGGCGGCCAATCCAAACGCCATTGTCCTTCGTGAATATCAAGCTATTTTGTATCCAGCCGACAATGTTTACAGCGTGTCTGGCTACGGCGACAAAGGCAGATTACAAACCATCATTCTGGATGACCTAAAAGCGTTTTATGCCGCTGCCTATACACCCGCCAATGCCAAATTTCGCATTGTAGGTGACGTATCCGAGGCCCAAGTAAAATCGGCATTGCACGGCTTGGCTGATAAATGGTCTGGTGACGAAAACCCGACCATCGACATTGCCTCCGCTAATGTTCCACAAGCCTCAAAAGTCTATTTTTATGACATCCCCGGTGCCAAGCAATCCAGCTTTCGCTTTGGCTACCCGGCTCTAGCCATTACCGATCCTGATTATGTCAAAACCAATGCGATGAACTATTTGTTGGGAAATATCTACACGTCAAAACTCAATTCAACCTTGCGGGTTGAAAAGGGATACACCTATGGCATTCGGTCCAGTTTCACAGCCGAACAGGATCGTGGCACGTTTAGCGTCCGAACCAGTGTTCGCTCGAATGTGACTTTGGAATCTGCTGAAGTAATCCGGGAAATTCTTAGCCAGTTTGGACCTGATTTTTCCGATGAGGACCTGCAAACCATGAAAAGTGCCATCATCAAGGGGCAGGCCTTAAAGTCCGAAACCTTAAATGCAAAGCTACGTATGTTGGGTGAGATTAGTGCCTTTGGTTTTGCCGATGATTATCGGGTCAAAAACGCTGCCGAGATCAACGCCATGACCCTTGAAGACATTCGCACCTTGGCCGCCAAATACTTAACGCCAGATGCGATGTATTATGTGATTGCGGGCGATGCTGAAACGCAATTGGGCCGGATGAAAGATCTTGGGTATGGCCAGCCGGTATTGCTCGAAAAGCGAACCATCGAATAAGCTGGTATTCTAGGTTATTTTTTGGGCAACCAATGCGAGCTGTAACTCTAGGCGTTTGATCTCGCGCAGGATTTCTTGTTTATCTATTTGTTGCAGGAACCACATTTTTAGCATGGCCATGGCAAAGCTAAAGAAACCTGTGCCAAAGCCCCAAAGCGCCATATTTCGTCCTGTTTCTGCGTGAAAGAAATGCCAACCGGCCCACAGCGCCGCGCCAAACATGATAAATTGCATAATGGCACTCAACCACATCCATCCAGCCATACGGCCTTGCAATACATTGCCCAGCAAACCCCATATGCCTTGCGGCGCGACGAGAGCATCTAATTGGTTAGCCTCATCCGAAGACAGTGCCTCGCGAATTGCGTCATCAAGTTGTGTCATTGTTTTCTCCTGTTTCTAGTTTGGTTCGTAAAATTTGGCGGGCGGTGTGCAGGCGCGATTTTACCGTGCCTTCGGCCAGCCCTAAAATGTGGGCGACCTCGCCCATGGAAAATCCGCCCGTATAGTGCAGCTCCAGCACTTCTTGTTGGGATGCGGACAGCGATTTGATCGCCGCGCGCAAATCCATTGCAGCCGGTGAAATCTGGTTGGCGGTTTGATCATCATCATCTTGAGTGGCTTGGTGCAACTCATCATGCAGCACATGGGTTCTACGCCGGCGGCGGATAAAGTCGATGCAGGTCAGATGCCCGATCCGAAGCAACCATGCGGCAAAACAAGCCGGGTCTTTTAAGCGGCCAATCCCACGCATTGCCTTGACCCAGACCCGCTGTGCAGCATCTTGCGCGTCAGCTGGTTGATCCAATTGGCGCAGGCACCGCCGCAACAATATGGGGCCCCAGATACGGACCAACCCGTCAAACGCCGCCCGATCGCCACTTTGTGCCTTGAGCACCAACAGTTCTGTGGCAATTCTTTCCGGCGTGCGGGTCATCAAATTACATACTCCACAAGAGGGTGTTCATGGATAAGGTCGCTGCAAATGGTCATTTGGTTCATTTCGCACCCAAACTTTTCGTGAAGAGGACTTACCTGTTCCCTCAAACTTACGTGAGCTTGCCAAGCTTTCACTAGATTGAGCAACAAAAACCCGCCATAGTTTAGAACCGATCTAATCAATGGAATTGCCTCATGCTGATCCGCCGCCCCAAATCTTGGGAATTAAAAGAGAACCAAACCACGCCCCACGGCCTCTATTTGAACCGGCGGCAATTGGTTGCCGGACTTGGGTTGGCATCGGGCAGCATTGCCAGCGGGGCAATGGCCAAGTCCGAATTGGCTATCGCCGGTCGCAAGCTGGAATATTCCAGTTCAAAATACCAAGTGGATGCGCCGCAAACGCCATATCCCATGGTGACCAGCTATAATAACTTTTATGAATTTGGCACCGATAAAAGCGATCCAGCCAAACATGCACACGCTTTGATCACTGATCCCTGGACTGTAACCGTTGAGGGTCATGCCAATAAAACCGGTACATTTGCGCTGGAAGACATCATCCGACCCAATGAGCAAGAAGAGCGGATTTACCGCTTACGCTGCGTCGAGGCTTGGTCGATGGTGATCCCTTGGGTTGGTGTGCCTTTACGCAAAATCCTGGCCCGATTTGAACCGACCTCCAAAGCCAAATACGTGCAATTTGTGACCAAATTTGAGCGCAGCCAGATGCGCGGCACGCGCTGGCCCGTACTGGATTGGCCCTATGTCGAGGGGTTACGCATGGATGAAGCGATGAACGATTTATCGCTGATGGCTACCGGTCTGTATGGCCACGAATTGCCCAATCAAAACGGCGCTCCGTTACGTTTGATTGTTCCGTGGAAATATGGATTCAAGTCGATCAAATCGATTGTCAAAATCCGCTTTGTAGAAAAACAACCCAAAACATCATGGAAAAAATCAGCGCCGCGCGAATATGGCTTTTATTCCAACGTCAATCCAAACGTCGATCATCCACGTTGGAGCCAATCATCGGAACGGGTAATTGGCGGCGGTGGGTTTTCTTCGCTGTTTTCGCGACGTGAAACCGAGGACTTCAATGGCTATGGCACCGAAGTCGCCTCCCTTTATACCGACATGGATTTGAAGCGTAATTATTGATGAGTTCTGATCGCTGGATAAAGCCCGCCTTCTTCGCCGGGTTTTCGATCCCCTTTGTCTATTTATTGTGGCAATGGGGTTTGCTATTCACCGGGCAACCCGGCTCATTGGGAGCCAATCCGATTGAAGCCACCAATCGGTTTTTGGGCGATACCGCATTGCGGGTGTTGCTGATTACGTTGGCGGTAACACCGCTTCGTGACCTGACGGGCTGGATCAAACTGACCCGCTTGCGACGGATGATTGGCCTGTTTGCGTTCTTTTATGTCAGCCTGCACCTGACCTCATATTTTGGTATGGATTTGTTGTTCTCGGTCAAAGCCCTGCTGAAAGACATTACCAAGCGCACTTATATTACCTTGGGCATGACCGCTTTTGTTTTGCTGATCCCGCTAGCGCTGACCTCAACCAATGGCATGATCCGCCGCCTTGGCCCCAAGCGCTGGAACCAACTTCATAAGCTAATCTATCTCATTGCAGCGCTTGGCGTTCTGCACCATTTTTTCATGGTCAAAGGCAATCAACCGGAACCATGGGTCCATTTGGGTATTTTGGTCATTTTGCTGGGTTGGCGTTTGGCCAAATGGAGCAAACCCCGCTTTGCCCGGCGCGCTGCTTAAAATGGAAAGATAATGTCGTACAATTGTTGACCATAACGCGGGTTCTGGGCATCTGAAATAATGCCACGACCCCCATAGGAAATCCGAGCTTCGGCAATTTGGGTGTGCGCGATGATATTACTGGATGAAATATCCTGCGGGCGAACAATACCCGAGATCAACAAATCTCGCACTTCATGATTGATCCGTACTTCTTGGCGACCGGCAATGACCATATTGCCGTTGGGCATAACTTGGGTCACCACAGCGGCCACGGTCAAATTGATGGTTTCCGATCTAGCCACAGAACCGGCGCCTTTATTGCTGCTGGTTGAACCCAATGAGGTCAGGGAACCGGGGGTGATACCCCCCAAATGTTTTTCAAGCCCAAAGAAATTGCTCAGGTCAGAATCTTCGGCACTGGTCCTGGAGCGCTCGGTGGTATTTCTTACATTGGCCGAATCCGATATATTGATCGACACGGTCAAAATATCCCCTACATTATTGGCTCGCTGATCGTTGAAGAAGGTCCGGGCATTGGTGCGCCACAATGAATTGGCCTGACGGTCTTGGACGATCGGGATCGGCATCGGCATTACGACCGGACGCTGACCATAAACATTTGCCGGGTTTTCCATTGGGGTCAGCTCTGGCGCTTTGCCAATGTTTTTGATACGGTCAAACGTGCCGCAACTGGCCAATGGCAGGCTCAAAACGGCCAACAAAATCAATTTTTTCATAGTTATCCACCCAGCATTTGTGTTGGTACTGCCACCGCTTTTCCGGGGCCAGTGATCAGAATTTCAATGGTTCGGCTTGATTGAAGGTTGACTGCCCGCACCGTGTCACCCAGTGCGGCGTTGGACAGAACCTTGCCGCGCGCCGTTAATCTCAGACCAGGCAGTTCATAAGCGATTGAGATCAACTCGCCCTTTTTGACTACATCCGGTGTTTTCAGATCATGTTGACGTAAGGCTTTGGCCGGGATCAACGAGCGCCGCACTTCTTTGCCGATCAGATCGTCTTCCAGCAAAACCGGATTATTGCCCAACCGATCTGTGCGGACAAACTGCCAACGAATATCATCACGCTCGATAATTTCCCCGGACACAAACGCCCGGTTCAAAGTCGGTATTTCGCTCATTTGCCAAGCTCTACCACGTAAGGGGACCGCTTGCGCGCCTCCATAGGGCACCAGACTGGCGACAAATGATCTGCGTGCAATGTTCATCTCAAAATGCTCAATAAACGGCAAATTTTCCGCCATATCCGGCACAAAAATACCGGTTGAACCAGCGGTCAAAGCCAGCTCAAAGCGCTGTCCATTTCCACTACGGTCCATTTCTTCGCGCAAAATTTCAATTAATTCATGGCGACCCAATCGTCGCCCGGCCCGTTTGATCACAATACGCCGCAAGCCCGCTACATTATTCCAAGTTGCACCGCGCGCCTTGGCTTGTCGCGACAATGCAATCGGGTGCAAAGCCTTCGATCGGCCCGGCAAAGGCGCAGCGGTCACCACCACATCGCCCAGATCACCTGCATTGATGAACAGGTCGGCAAAAGTGACATTTTCGGATTTCACCACAATAACTGAACGCAATTGCAGGTTTTCCTCCACAGTGCCTGTTGCACTTTGCGCCAAGACCAACGAGGCCGAAACCACCAGCAGCAAGATCGCCAAGGCAAAAATCCCGAAACGACGCCGAAAATCCAGTGAAGCAAAATAATTATGCATGACTTGTCCCTATCGACGTAAGTTGGCGCTGGTTGAAAGCATTTCATCGGCGGCGGAGATTACCTTTGAGTTCATCTCGTACGCTCTTTGTGCCTGAATCAGTGCGGTGATTTCCTGCACGGCATTGACGTTTGAAGCTTCGATAAACCCTTGCGATATCCGACCAAATCCAGCCGAACCCGGTGTGCCGGTATTGGCCGGACCAGATGCAGCGGATTCGAGAAAGAGGTTATTGCCTTGCGGGTCGAGCCCGGCCTCATTGAAAAATGTGGCCAATTCCAACTGCCCAACTGTTTGTGGCGCAGTTTGCCCCGGGATCGACGCTTGAACCTGTCCCTGTTGGGAAATGGTGATGTCGATCGCATCCAATGGCATGGTGATGCCCGGCGATACGACATAGCCGTCTTCGGTCAATAATTGGCCCTCCGGTCCAACTGCGAAATTTCCAGCGCGCGTATAACCGTCTTCACCCGAAGGCAATTGCACGGTGAAATACCCCTGTCCGGCAATGGCCAAGTCATATGGATTGCCAGTCTGAGTCAGATTGCCTTGCTCGGTCACCCGGTATACCGAACCCGCTTTTACACCCAAGCCGATCTGCACCCCGGTTGGCACTATAGTTCCGGCATCGGATGAACTGGCCCCTTGGCGCTCGACGCTTTGGTAGAGCAAATCCTGAAACTCGGCCCGCTGGCGTTTATATCCAGTGGTGTTCATGTTGGCGATATTATTGGAGATCACCTCCACGTTTAGTTGTTGGGCCAACATGCCCGTTGCTGCTGTATTTAGTGCACGCATGGTTTTGTCTCCATCATTTCATTCAAGCAACCCGGCCCAAGCGTTGGATCGCTTGGCGGGAAGTATCTTCTTCTGATTTCAGCATATTGGAGACCGACTGATAGGATCGAGTAACCTCGACCATCCGGTTAATCTCCAGGATTGGAACTACGTTGGATCGTTCCAGATATGCTTGCATTATTTTTGGGGTTTCGATGGTTTCGGGAATCGCGCCTTCGGGTGCCCGGTATCTGCCGCTGCCATCCTTGGCCAGACCACCCAATGCGGCAAACCCAACCACTTTCAAGCGACCAATTTCGGCGCCATCAATCGAGATTATCCCTTTTTGGTCAATGCTTGGCGCACCGCCAAACGCATCCATCAAAATCGGAGCCCCGGTATCATCCAGAACCATCATTCCATCGGACGTGCTTAACGTTCCGGTTTGATCAACTTTAAATCGACCGTCTCTGGTGTAGCGCTCTCCATCAGGGGTTTCCACGGCGAAGAAGCCCTTACCAATCAACGCCACATCAAGCGGTCGTCCGGTGATTTCAATTCGGCCATCCGAAAAATCCCGGGCTACGCCCCAGTCTTGTACAAAATTGATTTTGTTCGGGCCGTCAGCGTGGGAAGAGGTGGCACCCGATTTGGAAGCAAGCAATAATTTTTCAACTTTGAATCCGGCGGTATTCATATTGGCCAGATTATTCGCAGTTATTGATAATTCGCGGCGCAAAGTCATTTGCCGCGTCAGTGCGACCATCAAAGCATTTTCCATGTCACTAGCCTTTTGCTGGTGTTCAGGCACATTTCGTACCCATAGTGAACATCCCCTTGCAGCCAGCATGCCAATGTTAGATTCTTTATTTTTCAATGACTTACCGAAGTATCCAATACGAACCCGCCAAAAAACCCGGCAATCCAGACCCGGTGCCCGGCAGGAAATGCCTCACAAAACGGACATATTGATTTCTGTGCTGAAACAGAGGAAGGCAACGCCTCCTTAACCATCAATCACCATACTTGTCCGCGAAGACAAATCTCATATGGAGTGGCGCAAATGGCCGAAGAGACCGAAGCCGAAGAAACCGAAGGCGAAGAAGACGCTGAAGGCGAAGGTGCACCCAAGAAATCCAAGAAAAAAATGTTGCTGTTTATCGTTTTACCAGCGGTGATTGTACTGCTGGCGGCGGTGGCTGGTGGCTTGATGTTTATGGGTGGGGACAAGGAAGAAGAGGTCGTTCTGGATGAACACGGACAACCTATTCTTGCCGAAGGCCACGGAACAGAAACCAAACACGCCGATGCCCATGACCCATTATTTTATCAAATGCCCGATATTCTGGTAAATATCTCTGGCGAAGAAGAGGGTGAACAACTGGTCTTGCAGATCAAAATGCAACTGGAAGTGCCCGACGAAGAGACTATTCACAAACTGGATGCCCTGTTGCCTCGGGTGGTTGACCATTATCAGGCCTTTTTACGGGAATTGCGGGTTGAAGATATCAAGGGTTCGGCTGGCAATTACCGACTGCGGCTTGAATTACTGCGCCGAGTGAATCTGGCTGTGCAACCGGCCCACGTCAACGATGTGCTCATTGAAAAACTGTTGGTGAACTAACCAGATGGCTGAGGATGCAGATCAAGAAGCAATGATGGCCGAGTGGGAGGCCGAAGCGGCGGGAGTCGACGAGGCAGATGCGGCTGGAGGCGGCGGCGCCACTGGCGATGACGACGCATTTGCCGCCGAATGGGAGGCCATGGTCGGGGATGAGGATGCTGGCGCAACCGTTGCCTCGGCCGGCGAAGCACCGGGTTCCGAACGCATTCTTAACCAGGATGAAATTGATAATTTGCTGGGCTTTGACGGCTCCGAAGAAGAGGGTGATTCCGACTCCGGTATTCGGGCAATCATTGACTCAGGACTAGTCAGTTATGAACGCCTGCCCATGTTGGAAATCGTCTTTGATCGGTTGGTCCGGATGATGACCACATCGTTGCGTAATTTCACATCGGACAATGTTGAAGTTAGCCTCGACAACATCTCATCCATCCGGTTTGGCGACTATCTGAACTCGATTCCCCTGCCCGCAATTCTGGCGGTTTTTCGAGCCGAACAGCTTGATAATTATGGCTTAATGACCGTTGATTCCAACCTGATTTATTCGATTGTGGATGTACTGTTAGGTGGACACCGGGGCACAGCTGCCATGCGGGTCGAGGGTCGCCCGTACACCACGATTGAGCGGCGACTGGTCCAAAAAATGATCAAGGTGGTGTTGAACGATGCCCAACGGGCTTTTGCACCATTAACCCAAGTCGATTTCACACTGGATCGGATCGAAACCAACCCACGGTTTGCCGCCATTGCCCGCCCGGCCAATGCAGCCATTTTGGTGCGTCTGCGCATTGATATGGAAGACCGTGGGGGACGCATCGAATTGATGTTGCCCTATTCAACGCTGGAGCCGATCCGCAAAATGCTATTGCAGCAATTCATGGGTGAAAAATTCGGTCGGGACAATATTTGGGAGAGCCATCTGGCTTCGCAATTATGGTCGACCGGCATTGATGTGCAGGCGGTGTTGGATGAATACCAGGCCCCGTTGTCCACCGTCATGGACTTAAAAGTCGGCGACACCATCATGCTCAACACCAATCCGGATAGTGAGATTTTGATGCGCTGTGGTGGCATTCCGGTGGCCAAAGCCAAAATCGGTCGTAAGGGCCATCATATTGCGGTTCGCGTGTCCCAAACACTGACCAATTCAAAAACAGCTAAAAAGTTAGAGGAGCAAGCTCAATGACCCTTTCCATCGCCTTCGAAATTTTGGTTAGCCTGCTGCTGGTGATCACCATCGGATACTGTTTTGTGCTGGACCAACGATTGAAAGCCCTGCGATCGGGTCAGGACGGGGTTCGCCAATCCATTGTTGAGTTGATCAGCGCCACCGGGCAAGCCGAACACAGTATCCGGTTGTTAAAAGAAACCGGCACGACCGTTAGCCAAGAACTGGAAGCACATATTCTGGAGGCCAAAGCGCTGGGTCAAAAAATTACGGCTAGAACGGAACCGGCACCGCGCCGAGCATCTGCCCGGCCACTGGGCAAAATACCATCCGCGTCAATCCCGAACCTCAACGGTTCCGGTTTGATGGACCGGCTAAAAAAGACAGGATAAGCCATGCCAGTTCGCCTATTTATTATTTTAGCCATTTTAGGCAGCGGCTTGGTTGCGATTAAAGTTCTGTCGATCACCGATGAGGTTTTGACCTTACTGGACCCGGCGCAACCGGCTTGGGCCGCATCAAGCAAGCCAAAAAAAACCAAAAAAGCAGAACCGCATGCGACACCGCCTCCCCCTGATTTTATAGCCGATCCAGAACCGGAACCCGCAGCAAAAACCTGTGTAGCCTTGAGTTTTGCCGAGCAAGCCGGGTTGAGCGAGCAGGAGTTACGGGTGGTCATGCGCCTTAGCGAACGCCGCGAAGAGCTGGAAATCCGCGAACGGGATCTAAAAACCCGCGAAGGCGTTGTTACCCTGTCAGAAAAGCAGCTAGATGATCGACTGACTCGCATTGAAGGGGCCATTGCCAAATATGACCAGAGAATTGGCAAATTGGATGAACAGGAAGAAGCGCGAATGGCGCTTGTGGTCAAAACCTATGAATCGATGAAACCCAAATCAGCAGCAACTATTTTCAATACACTGAATGACCGCGTCTTGTTACAAGTTGCCACCCGGATGAAACCACAGTCCATGGCCAAAGTTCTGGCCGCAATGAATACGGCCCGCGCCTCTAGCTTGACGGTTCAAATGACCGAGCAATTTGCCCGGCCCAACAGCGCCGAGGCCCTGTTGACTGGTGAAACAGATAATCCTGAAGGATAACCCGTAAATTTCGACGGTTAATTCCGATCCAAAAGCCCAATTCTCTAACACCCGCTTAACCCTGTTTAGGTAAATTGGGCCGTAATGTTGTGTCGAATGGGCAGAACAACGGAATTTTGGGCCAAATTGGATGAATTTGCTTGTGAAAAACGGCTTTCAAATGTCGGTGCTCGGCGTGGCTTTTGCGTTGATTATCGGCATTAGCGCTGCCTTCGCCCAGCAACCTGTCAAATTTGCCACGGAAACAGGCAACGGATACGGGCGTATCCTGGCTTCTTGGCCCGAAGCAGAAAATAGTCAAAACCTCTCGGTAGATGCCAAAATTACCAATGGCGTATTGGTCATCCATTTCAGCCAAACCCTGACCGCCGATCCCAAACCTATTCTGGAAGGGTTAGGCGCTTATGTAGCTCTGGCCCGAATGGATACAGACGGCCAAACTTTACGCATCGCCTTGCGTAAGGCAGCCGAAGTACGCACCTCCAAATCCTACAATGTGTTCGCCATTGATCTTTTGGAGCCGAATTCCGCCATCAATCCGCCCAAGGTGCAATCTGCGACTTCAAGGCGCTTGGCCAAACAACGACAAGAAGCCAAACAACATGCGGCAGCAGAAATGGAAAAAGCCAAACGTGCCGCCCGCCCTGCCCCGGCCCTGCCTTTGCAGGTTCGTTACGCCCAATCAGCCGACAATACTCGAATTACCTTTGACTGGACCGAAGAGATCGAATTTCGCGTTTTGCAACGAAAAGGCGGGTTGGATTTGATTTTTGATCGCCCGGCATCGCCAGCATTGGCTGAATTAAATGCCGCACAACCAGCCGGTTTTAAGTCTGCCAAATCGATCATCCGCCGGGACAAGACCATTATCGGAATTGATGTGACACCTAGTTTTTTACATCGGACATCGCGGGATGGAACCTATGTGGTGCTTGATCTGTATCGGCCGGGCAAGGAAGCGCCAGTCACCCTTGCACAAGTCGATATGGAACCTGAACCTGCCGCTTTGGAGCCAGCCCTAAGCCGATCTCAACGTCCCGATCCTGTTCCGACTTCAGGCATTGTACCGGTCAAAGTAGCAGCCAATGGCTCCTCCTTGCAGGTTAAATTTGATTGGGCCGCGCCGGTCGGCGCCGCAGTGTTTCGGCGAGGCGATGCAATCTGGATATTGTTTGATGCCAAAGCGGAAATTGGTTTGGCTGAACTAACCAACGGGGTCAGCCGCCACGCCATCGCTCGCAAAACTCTGTATGGGCGTGATTATTCAGGCATCCAAATCACCACGCCAGCATCGACCCAGGTCGAGGCCCGGCCCAATGGCGATGGATCGAGCTGGATAATCGTGTTGGACGACAAACTACAATTCCCGACCAAAGAAATCGTGTTGCGGCGCGAAGCCGATGGTTCTGGCCCCGGACGGTTGGCTGCCAAGCTAAAAAATGCAGTTTCCATGTTGCGGGTGCAAGACGATGAGGTTGGGGACACGCTGCTGGTCGTCACGGGTGTCGGTCCAGCCCGCGGCATCGCAAACTTGCACAAATTTGTCGAGGTAAACGCCTTGCCGTCGGCACAGGGCTTGGCTTTTGAAGTCCGTGCTGATGCACTTGATATTGCGCTTGTTGACGATCTTCTGACTATCAATTCGCAGCTTGGACTAAACCTAACCCCATCAGCCACACCGCTACACTTGGCCACCAATTCCGGTGAAGCGGCCAGACTGGGCGCTGCCCCGGCGATTACCGCCTCACCCGGGTTTATGGATTTCGAGGCTTGGCAGAAATTGGGTGGCGAAGGTCTGTTCCACCCGACCTATTCAGCATTGTTACGCCAAGTGGCGATTGAGGACACCAATCCGGAAGCCCGCATGAACTTGGCCCGGTTTTTGATCTCACATGAATTGGGCGCAGAAGCCTTGGGCGCATTGGCCTTGGCGCAAGCACTGGACCCCATGTTGGTCCAAGATGCGCGGTTTCGGGCCTTGCGTGGTGTAGCCAATTTACAGATGAACCGGATCAAAATCGCCAAAGCTGATTTCTCGGCCCAGACGTTGAACCGCGACCCATCGGCCGCCCTATGGCGCGGATATTTGGGCGTAAAGGCTGAAAATTGGACCGAAGCCCGGCAAAATTTCGAAAAGGGAAGAGAAGCGTTTTATCTGTTTACGCCTGAATGGCAGGCCAAATTTCATACGAGCTTTGCGCTGGCTGCAATGAATTTGAACGATCTGGGCACGGCCAAGGAGCAGTTACAGGAGATATTCGGCAATGGTCTGTCTTTGCCAACTCAATTGGAAGCCAGTATGGCCCGGGCGGAATTCATGAACCGCAGCGGGGAACCCGATCAAGCTTTGGCCGTCCTAGATAATGTAATCGCCACCAATTTTGAGCCTTTGACTGTCCGCGCTATTTTTGAAAAAGTCAGAATCCAGCAAGCGGCTGGAAAAATATCACCTCTGGAAGCCTCGGAAATTTTAGAAAACCTGCGGTTCAGATGGCGCGGCGATGAAGTCGAGCTGGAAGCGGTTCGTACCCTTGGATCCTTCTATTCCGAAGCTGGTGATTACCGCCGGGCGATGGAAGCCATGAGTTTGGCCGTTCGGCGTTTTCCAAATAGTCCGGTGGCGCGACGGCTGCAAACCGACTTGCGCGATACATTTATCGATCTGTTCCTGAACGGCGGGGCTGACAGCATGGACCCAGTACAAGCTGTTGCACTGTTTTACGAGTTTCAGGAATATGCGCCGCTGGGAACCGATGGCGATCGCATGTCCCGGCGCATGGCCGACCGGCTCATTGCTTTTGATTTGCTGCCCCAGGCTGCTGAATTGTTGCAATATCAAATTGATCAAAAACTATTCGGCATTGGCAAAGCCCAGGTCGCAACCGATTTGGCACTAGTTTACCTGATGGATCACCAGCCGGAAAAGTCATTGCGCGCCATTCGTTCCTCGCGCCAGGCCCGCTTGCCCAAAGCCTTGAACAAAGAGCGCCGCTTGCTCGAAGCCCGCGCCTTGGTCGAAATGGGGCGCGAAGAACATGCGCTGGATCTGATCGAAATGGACCGGACCAAGGAAGCCGATTTCCTGCGGGCCGATATTGTCTGGGCTGGCAA
This sequence comes from Robiginitomaculum sp., assembly GCA_002733805.1. Classification (GTDB taxonomy): domain Bacteria; phylum Pseudomonadota; class Alphaproteobacteria; order Caulobacterales; family Maricaulaceae; genus Robiginitomaculum_B. The sequence continues at coordinate 124,037 of NVXG01000028.1, forward strand.
GCAATGGCCACAAATCGCCCAGCAACTAACCAAAACCATCTCCCAGTACGTGCGCGTCACCTCTGAATTGACCGATGAAGACGCGGCTTTAGTGTTACGCACCGCCCTAGCTGTGGCCTTGGCCGATGAACAACCGGCCTTTCGGGCATTAGTCGAGAAATGGGAAAAACCCATGTCCGAGACCAGTTCAGCCGAAGCATTTACCATGATCTCCAGCAGAACTTCGCTGTCCGGCGTGGAAGTCAAAGACTTGGCTCGGACCATTGGCGGAACCGATACCATGCGGTCCTATCTGCAACAGTATCGCAACCGGGTTGCCAAGCGCGCACCGATAGATTCGCGTAGCCAAGTCGAAACAGGACAATCTGAAAGCTGAACTCAAAGAAGTATTTGGGGTTAAAACCCGCCGGTTAGCCGAGCCAAACCAGCAGAATAATTGGCAATCTGTGCAGTTAAATACGCTGGCACCGGACCGCTAGCTGATTTAGTTTTGCCACTCAACAATGCCTTTAAAGCTGGGTCCAGAGTCAATTGCCGGTACGCATCGCGCACTTTGGTTAGCGTTGCCTCAAGGATTTCATTGGCCGAGATGGCACCGGCCAAAGTGGACAAATCCAAACCCGAAGTCAGGCCCAATCCATAAACCGGCGGTGCAGCGGAAGCCGTTTCGCTACCTTCTGCCACAGGTTTCAGACGTACTACACCTTCGGGTATTCCCAGCGCCGAGAGCAGATCGCGGCCCTCTGGTCCGGCGAACAACTCGACAGTATGGCCCTCAGCCGCTTTGATCCGCAAGGTATCAGTCTTGGCACCGCGCACTACTTCGGCTTTGCCATTCAGCACCAGAACTGCGTTGATTTTGAAAGTCAGTGCACGGTAGGTATCGTCAGAATCAATCCGTATGGTTCGTTTGGGACCACCATCCAGTGATATCTGAAACCGGTCCCCGTCCCGGGCCACCGATCGCTCGGTAATAACGCGGCTGTCAGAGGTTACCGCCAAACCATGCGGCAACCCAAACTTGTCCAAAATCGAAGTACCCGAAGGATCAATCGCAATGGCATTGGCCGTCGAATTACCACCATTACCGGTAATTTGGGTCGTGCCTTCCAGTGCACCTGTGGTCAGATCAAACCGACTGACAAAGGCATTTTGGGTGCCGTCTAGCGTGCCACCACCGGGCAATGATCCGGCGGTGGAACCCACCGCGTATAACTTGCCATTGCTGGATTCTATTCCGTTGATCAGATCAGTTTCTGAAGTGCCTAAAAAGGTTGTCCAAGTGCGAAGCGGGCTCCCGCCACCATCTTCATCAACCCGGACCAGAAACCCGTCCCGCTGGCCAGAATGGCTCAACACACCTGCGCCTAATCCATTGCCAGCCCCGGCTGAACCGCCAACCAGTATCGCCGAGCCGTCAACGCTCAATGAGGTTATTTTACCGTTATCCAGCGCACCCAGATCATGCTGCCATAAAGCTGCATCTACACCATTGGCTGAAGTGAATCGGGTGAGCTTGCCAATGCCATTTTCTTCGGTGGCCAGCAAAATATCGCCATTGCTATCCAAAGCGATGGCCTTGGCAAATTCGTCATTTACCGTGCCGATTTGTCGGCTGAACAGGGTATTCCCGTTGGCATCCAGCGCCCGGATGTAAGCGTCCTGACCGCCATTATGGGTGCCGGTAACTGCGCCTTTGGTCGATCCGGCGATAAATATTTTGCCATCGACCGCAATGGTCAAGCTATTGGCCTGATCATCAAGGGTGGAGCCGAACCGCTTGATAAACTGTTCTTTGCCATTGCCATCAAACTTGATGATAAAGCTGTCACTACCGCCTAATTGGGTGGTGTCGCCCAATGCGCCGCTGATCTTGCCAGCCAACACAACCGAACCATCCGCCCCAATGGCCAAATCCTTGATATCCACGTCACCGGCTGCGCCCAACCCACGAGTGAATACGGTTTTTCCAGCGCTATCATAACGCACCAGATATATGTCTTCTTCACCGCGCGGCGTTAACCCAGCAATCGCCCCATCCGAGCGGACAATCGCGTATATTTCGCCATTCGCGCCAGTCTTGGTGGCCAAAAATGTGGTATTGGCATCGTCGGCTGGCTCGAGTCGAGTTGAGAACTCCTGCACCGGCGAAGCGCCAGCTTCACCATCATATTTGACCAACCTCGCCACCTCTCCATCACCGCTGCCGGTGGTACCAACTGCATAGATAGCCGGGGTCGAACTGGCGGCAACAAACTCTAATGGTTCAACATCACTTCCGGCGATCTTGAAGCCATAGCGGTTGCCCTGCACCACGCCGTCCTCGTCCGGTTCGCCAAGTTTCACCCGCGAAAATGTCGAAAACAGGCCAGCCGCTGATAATTGTGTGTTGATATAGTCGGCCACATTATCCAGCGTTCGGGATGTCGCCCCCATCCCAGCCAGATCAATATTGACCACAACATCGCCGGTCACCCGTTTCGCGGTAATGGTAAATTGCACATCTCCGGCAAAGCCCGGAATTACATCATCAAATGCGCCATCGTGAATAACTCCGGTTACATAATCGGCCCGATTGCGCTCAATAGCCAATGTACTCTTGGCTTCAGTTTTTTTTGCGCCCTTCAGAAATGATAATTCTTCAAAATCGGTTTTGGCTAAGAAACTTTCAAGCTGGACAATTCCCTCACCAAGTCGACGGTTCAACAGCCTTCGTGCGCTGTCGGTCTTCGTCTTGTCAGCGGCATCAATGCCCAAGGCCGTTAACCGGCGCAAGCCTTGATAGAGCGCAAATAATTTCTTCTGGTCATCCGGGGCTTTGCTGTCGGAAAACCCTTCCAGGTCTTCAAAGAAAAACTGACCGCTGGCCAAGGCTTTGGTCAAAATTGCCTGCTGACCCAACGGCTTGGCAGCTGCTTCCCATGGGGGTGGAACCGACGTATCCGGTTTTGCCGCATTGCTCAGCGCCAGATTACTGGCATTACCCAACGACAATTGCTGCGCCTGCCGCTGGGCACTGGATGCCTGGAAGCTACCTAGCAATAAGTTGGAGCCAATGCCCACGATTGGTGGAAAGCCAAAATCGGCCATAATGCGGTTTCCCGGTGAATAACGCCTAATCCTCCCACAAACTCCCTGCAATTGCCTTAAGACAATGATGAAGAATGTCCCGATATCCGGATAGGTTATTCGGGCGACATGATTTGCCGGTGCCGTGGCAGACTAATGTTCGCAGGTCCGATAAAAATCAGCGAATTCCGCACCATAATCATCTTCGGTAAAACTGGTGTGATTATCCGGCTCGCTGGCCAGTTTTGCCCGGATGAAGTCATAAAGCGCCCGCACGTCATCGGTGTCTAATGAACAAGGTTGCTTGAACAAATTATGAGCCTCTTGCGGGTCATTCTTGGTGTCATAAACTTCAATCAGCGCGTTCCATGGCCAATGCACATAGCGTTGCTTATCTCGCAATATCAGCTTCAGGCCATTTTGATTAACCGCCCCATAGGCAAACGGGATTTTTGCAGCATTGCCGCGCTCCACATACAGGAATTCGCGGGCTTGTGACCCAACATCCGGTGTGCCGGATAATTTGGATATAAAGCTCTGACCATCAATTTGCCGCGCGGCGCCAGAGGCCGCTTCCACCGGTTTGGCTCCGACCAGATCAGCCAAAGTTGGCAGCAAATCAACCAAATGCACCAGATCATTCACTCGTCCCGGCTGTATCAGGGCAGAGCGGTTCGTCTTGCCTGTTGACCAGACCATCAGCGGAATCCGGGTACCCCCATCATACAAAAAAGCCTTAGCCCGATATCCGATCGAGCGATCCCCCGGATAAACTTCGGCCGAGGTGCCATTATCCCCCAAAAACATAAACACAATCGGGCGGTCCGACTGTGCAGAAAGTGTGGTGACGATGCGGGCGATCTCGGTATCCAGCGCTTCGAGCATCGCCACAAAATACGGGTCCAGTTTTGGATCTCTACGGTTGATCTTAAACTCATTACCTTGCGTGTCATTGTGACGAACCATTTTCGCCATAAAATCTACCGGCAAATCCCGATTGGAGTGCAAAGCAGCTGGCGGCGTATGAAACGGCATGTGTGGGTTCACAAATCCAACCCAATAAAACTGCGGCCCTTTGTCTCCAAATTGTTCAAAATCTGATATGATCGAGTTGGCAATTTTGGTGGTTTTGTAGGTGGTCTCGCGACCCATCAATTTACCATCTTCAACCCAGTCATAATCATAATATTTATAGGTATGGTGCTGGCGCGGTGTCCCGGCAAAATGGTCAAACCCTTGCAAGTTTGGATTTTGATCTGAGCCGTTTTCATCATCGGCCAAGTGCCATTTTCCAATGGCGCTAAACCGATACTGGCTGGCACCATTGGCCTTCAAGTATTCCGGGATCGTCACTTCTGAAAGCGGCAATTTTCGAGCAAAAGAGCGCACATCCCCCGCCCCGTGGCGAAAGGTATGCCGAGCAGTCATCATCGCCGCTCGGCTCGCCGTGCAATAGGGATGGGTATAGGCCCGCTCGAACACCACGGCCTTGTCACATTGTACAGTTAGGAATTCCATCGGACTGTCGGCTGCAAAACAAGGGGCGCGCGCCAGCCCCAGATCATCGGCAATCAGGATCACAATATGCGGCGATTGATCTGTATCCTGCTCCTTCGCGGCAATTGCATCTTGGCAAGCTGCCAAGCCAAACAGCGCCCAAGTACATAACAATGTGTTCCAGAAAGTATTGATCATTTTGTTCTTATGTTGTTTTTGCCATGCCAGATTGGCCCGCAAACTCATGACGCAAAATTCCATAGAACAGGCAATCTGTCCAATTACGATCTTCCAATTGGTGCGCTTCGCGGTGCCGACCATCCAACACGAACCCCAAGCCAGGCAACAATACCTGTTTGGCCTGATCAATCGCGTATATTTCAGCCCAAATCCGGTGCAAACCTAGCGTCTCGAACCCATAGGCCAATAGTAATTTTCCCGCATCTGGAGCCAATTTCTGGTCAATATATAGATCGTCGGCACCGATATAGATCGAAAAGTCCGCCGAGTGGTTTTGCAGATCAATATAGCATAATCCACAAGCGCCCAGCAGACGCCCGCTAGTTTTGTCCGTAATGGCGAACATTCTGACCCTTGGGTCGTTACAAACGATCTGCCCATACCAATCGCGCTGCATGGCCGGGCTGATGTCCCGAAATTCTCGAAAATACTGCCGGTAGTCCGAGCGATTGCGCCACTTGCGTAAACTCTCAAGGTCATCCGGATTGATGTCACGCAAAATCACATGCTCACCACGCAAAGTAATGCCCAGATGGGTCATTCGAAATCTTCTTGCATCAGCGCATCGCCTTTGCGGCCCGCATTGGGCAATTTTTGACCAATTACCTGATCCATCTGCCATGGTTCAATAGAATCAACCGGTTTGGGCCGAAGTGCCTCCAAATCATTACGGGTCAGAACATGCCCCGTTGGTAAATCGGTTTTCAAGCGCAAACAACGGCGTTGCACAATTGCGGCTTCGTGTTCATTGCCCTCAACCCGCTTGATCCCATCGCCCAAAGCGCGCTCCAGTTCGCGAGACCGGTCAATCATCTCTCTCCAGTTGCGCGGATTCATCGAAAACCCGTGATCTGGCCCATCGCGGTCATTATCGTCAGTAAAATGCTTTTCCACAACCCGCGCCCCCAGTGCAATCGCGCCTAATACGCTAGCATGCCCCGGTGTATGGTCTGATAGACCCAAAACCATCGAGGGAAATAGCTCGGCATAGGTTTTCAACACATTCAAATTGACGTAATTCAGATTATTTATTTCACCTGTGTAATTTGTATTACACTGCATCAAACAAATATCCGGTGTATGTTCGGTAATTATACCCACAGCCCGATTCACATCTGTAATAGTTGCTGCACCAGTGGCCAAAAATACAGGTTTCCCTTGCGCCGCAACCGCATCTAGGAACGAAATCCAACCAATATCACCGGATCCAATTTTGTAAGCCTCTAAAAAAGGATCCATCAAATCCAATGCAGCCAGGTCATATGGCGTGGTCATATAATGCACACCAGCTTTTTTGCACTCCGCAACCAGCACGTCTGTCCAGTCGCGCGGAGTTTCATACCTTTCAAACACCTCATAGACGCTTTGCTTCCATGCTGCTTGGTGGGAGTTGGCGCCTCCCAGAGCCGCAAACCCGGCATCAGAGACAATGTCTTTGGCTAGAAAATGTTGGAATTTGGCGCAATCCGCACCGGCTTCTGCCGCCAAGTGGATCAGTTCAACCGCCCGCGACAGCTCTCCATCATGGGAGGAAGCGATATCTGCAATAAAATAAGAGGGGTAATCCAGACCAATCCAATGCTCCCCAACTTGAAAGTGGGAAGCCCATTTCATGAAGCCATTTTCCACTCATTGGCCGCTTTCCACTGGGCGGTAATTTGTGTAACGACCCCTTGCAACTGTGGCATTGCGCGGCCCAATACGGCTTCTACTTTGCGTACATCCAACCCTAATGAGCGGGCGCGTCTGGGTGTAATCGCCGCAACAGAGGCAGTTTCGGCCCAATTCAGATCGATATCAATTGCAGCAGCCAATGCATGAATGAATTCTTTTTTGGAAGAAACTTGGGCGCTGGCCAAGTTCAACAAACCGTATTCTTTACGCGCCATCAAATCGAAAGTTGCCGTTGCAAATGTATGGGTATCAATCGAGGAAGAAAAGAAATCATCAAACAATGTCAAAGGTTTATGGTGGGTCAGCGCATCAAATACCCAACCGACAAAACCCCGTTCATCTGGATGAATACCAACCAGACTGGTGCGTAATACCAATGCTTTTTCCGCCTTCAAAGCGTAACTTTCAGCTGCCAACTTGCTCTTTGCATATACATTACAGATTGTCGTCTGGGCATTTTCATCATGCTGCATGCGATCATCACCATCAAAAAAATGATCGGTTGATATATGTACGAACGGTCGCCCGGTGACCTTACTCCATTTGGCTAAAACCCGAGCTGGCTGGGCATTGATTTGCATGGCCAGCGCTGGATCGTTTTCACAAGCTGATAAATCAACCAATGCCGCAGCATTGATCACCATTTCGGGATTATGTTTGTCTAATAGGCTTTCCAAGCTATCCGGATCATTCAAATCAAGATCAATATCAGCAGATTTACGGGCGGCGTTACCCACATCAATTTTGCGGGACCTTGCCTCACGACAAAGTGCAATGCCCAACAAGCCAGTACCACCAAGAACCAGTAATTCCATTACCAACCCTATGCTGCACTGGACAATCGAACCGGCGCGGTTTGCAAAGATGCGCCCCCTCCGGTTGATAATCGGTTTTGATCAATATGGCATTGATTGATCTGAGCTAGATCGGGCCTGCGTAAACAAAACGCCACCAATTCAGCAGCATTCGCTGTTGCCATTTTCGAACCAAATCCATCATAAAGCGCCCTGAAAAAGGCTAAATCCTCCGGGTGATCCAGTGTCCAGCGCATTTTTTCCAAACCACCGCCCGGCCCTCGTAAATTAGCGCGACTCAATCCCGGGTGATTGCGTAAAAATGGCGTTACATGCTCCCGATCATAGGACAAATAGGCTTGATCGTCGGCTGCATATAATAGTTCTGCTGAAAATGCCTCGCAATCAAGGCCATGTGGAAACATTGGAGGCATATTATTCGCCGCATAATCCACATCTGAACTATCTAGCAATGCCAGCACCTGCCCGGCGATTTGCGGGTCGGGCAATTGACAATCCGAAGTAATCCGCAACACGGTTTTGGCTTCAATTTCACGAGCAGCCTTGGCATACCGAGCCAACACATCCTCTTCGGAACCACGGGTTACAAAATACCCAGCCTCGGCAGCAAGATCCGCCACACAATCATCTGCCCGGCCCTCTGGCACGGCGCACACAACCGAATCCACACCCGGAATGTCACGACATCGGTCGAGGCACCATAACAATGCTGGCTTATCGCCAATGGTTTCCAGCACTTTTCCTGGAAGTCGGGAGGAATTAAATCTAGCCTGAATAATTGCTGCAACTGTCATGAATTAACCAATACTGCCCTCCTGCTAACGTCTGGTTAACCATAGAGGCAGATTCTGGCCATAATTCTTCAATTATTTGCACGGATTGATTATGTCCAGTTCCACTCCAGCTATCGCGACCATTGCCCACCCATCAGAGCTCCCGGCCAAGCCGGCTTGCCCGATCCGGGACTTTCGATCACCACGCATGGATCTGAATGGCAAAACCATCTTGATCACCGGTGGAACAGGCAGTTTGGGCCGCCAATTGGTCCAAATGATTTCAGAAGAATTCAAACCTGCGAAGCTGATTGTTTTTTCTCGAGACGAGTTAAAGCAATACGAGATGGAACAGGTTTTTTCTCATACAGACCTGCCCTATATCCGATATTTTATAGGGGATGTCCGGGATGAAAACCGACTGTATCAGTCTATGCGTGATGTTGATATTGTCATTCATGCTGCGGCTCTAAAGCACGTATCTATTGCCGAATACAACCCGTTTGAGTGCATCAAAACGAATGTCATGGGTGCAGAAAATGTTGTGCGCGCGGCGATCAATGCCGGGGTCAAACACGTCTGCGCACTATCAACCGACAAAGCTGCCAATCCCATTAATCTGTATGGGGCCTCCAAGCTGGCAGCTGACAAGATTTTTTCAGCAGCCCAATCTATGGCTGGGCGGCACGGGCCGGTATTTTCCGTTGTGCGATATGGTAATGTAGTTGGCTCTCGCGGCTCAGTTGCTCCATTTTTTCAAAAATTAGTGGATGAAGGCGCGGATCAATTACCGATTACCGACCCACGAATGACCCGTTTCTGGATTACCTTAACCCAAGCGGCAAATTTTGTGCTGTCCTCAATGGCCCTTTCAAAAGGCGGTGAAATCTTTGTCCCTAAAATTCCGGCGATGAGCACAGTCGAACTTGCCCGCACCATTGCACCGAATTTACCACACAATATAATTGGCATCCGACCCGGCGAAAAATTGCACGAAACCATGGTGCCGATGGATGATGCACACTCTACATTAGAGCTGTCAGACCGCTATGTAATATTGCCCAGTCGGGATACTTGGCGCCGTGAGGCTTTTTTGAGTAGTGGGGCTACGCCCGTCGCCGAAGACTTCTCCTACACGTCTGACAGCAACCCCGAAATCTTGGATGCTCGCGGATTACAGGCTTTATTGGGCTCAACTTTCAAGCCGTAGTTCTCCCCCCTCACTACAAGGTGATAGGGACTTGTGCGCGGAATGTGCTACCGAACTTCTCGAAAATAAGTTTGGTAAAAGTGATATGAGCGACACTCAAAAATATGTGTTGATAACCGGTGCGTCCTCCGGGATCGGCATGGCGTTTGCGCGCCACGCCGCCCAAATGGGACATGCCGTAGGTTTGAGCGCGCGCCGTGAGGATCGCCTGCAACAACTGGCAAATGAACTCTCCGACAACTACAATGTCTCCACAGATATTTTTGTAAGCGATTTATGCGAACCAGATTCAGGACTGGCATTAGCATCATCCGTACTGGCCAAAGGTCGCAAGGTTGATGTGCTGATCAACAATGCTGGCTTTTCCATTGCCAGCAGCTTTGCCGCCTCAACGTATTCGGCACAGAGAGAATTCCTTGAGCTGACCATCAACACGCCAGTTGCGCTAACCCATGCCTTGCTGCCTGGCATGTTGGAGCGAAACTGGGGTCGGATATTGAATATCAGCTCAATCACCGCGCTTTCTTCGGGCGGCAAAGGCCACACCCTATACCCGGCCGGCAAGTCTTTCTTGTTGAAATTCTCGCAAAGCCTACATGCCGAAGTCGCCCATCGCGGTGTCCATGTCAGCGCCATTTTACCCGGCTTCGTAGCCACCGAATTTCAACAAACCAACGGAATGGAAGATGAAATGAACGGCCTGCCCCATTGGATGGTCCAACGGCCAGAGCAAGTCGTAACAGAGGCTTGGCGCCGTAATGAAAATGGCACCGAGATCATTGCCACCGGCATGGTGGCCAAAACCATGGCTGCGGCCATGCAGATTTTACCAGAAACATGGATGCGGGCCATCACCCGGAAAATGGCGGAGGATGCCTATGTCGGCGACTGAAACACCATCCCCATCGCGAAGCGATAAAAGGTATGACCTAGTGGTCATTGGCTCTGGCGCAGGTGGGGCCAGTCTGGCTCAAAAACTGGCAAAAACCGGTAAATCAATTTTGATTTTGGAGCGTGGCCAACATTTACCGGTCGAAGCCGAAAACTGGGATGCCAAAGAGATTTTCATCAAAAATCGCTATAAGGCAAAAGAGAAATGGACGGACCGCAAGGGAAAGAAATTTCAACCGAATATCTATTATTGGGTCGGCGGAAACACCATTTTTTATGGCGCGGCCCTCTATCGGTTCCGGCGGCGCGATTTTGAAGAAACCCGGCATCATGGTGGAATGATTTCGCCAGAATGGCCCATTTCCTATTCGGATTTAGCGCCTTATTACACCGAAGCCGAGCGTCTATGGCAGGTGCATGGCTTGCGCGGGGCTGACCCGACCGATGATGCCCATGCTCCACCTTACTCTTATCCGCCACTCAAACACGACCCGGAAATTGCCCGGATCAAGGGAAGTTTGAGCGCGCAGGGCCTGCACCCATTTGAAATGCCGGTCGCGGTTGAACGTGATGAAGATAACCCTGAGAGCAGTAATTGTATTCGTTGCCGGACCTGCGGCGGGTTCGCTTGCAAGCGCGAAGCAAAATCAGACGGCCGCAAAATGGTCGACCTTGCCTTGGCCCATCCCAATGTGGAGTTGATTACCGGTGCCAAAGTGACCCGGCTGGAAACCAAAGCCAGTGGCAAGGAAATCAGCCATGTGGTTTACCAGAGCGGGGATGAGGAGCACCGGGTTCGTGGTGATACTGTTGTGCTGGCCGCTGGTGCAATTAACTCCGCTGCCTTGCTTTTGGCATCATCCAATGACGATCACCCTGATGGTCTGGCCAATGGTTCGGATCAGGTCGGGCGCAATTATATGTATCATACGGCCTCGGCTTCTTTGTCTTTTGCCTTGCCTAAAATTAATACCAATTTCCCAAAAACCATGGCGATCAACGATTATTATTGGGGCGACCCGGACGGCAATTTTGACTATCCCATGGGGCATATTCAATTGTTGGAATATCTGGATGGTGATGTACTTCGCGGCCAATTGGGCGGGATAATTCCATATTGGTTGATCCCCAAATTTTTTGCTGATGCCATTGGGGATCGCCTGATCCCGTTTTTGGTCATGACCGAAGATTTGCCCGAAGCGCGCAACCGGGTCCGCTTGGGCGAAGATGGTTCGATCCATCTGGAATACTGGCCCAACAATCTGGTTGCCCACAAACGATTGTTGCAGCGCTTTCATAAAGTCATGCACAAAGCCGGGCGCATGTGTCATTGTCTGGAAGGACACCGGGCACAAATCGATGGCATATTGCCGCTTTATGGCACCGCCCACCAATGCGGCACCTTACGCATGGGCCACGACCCAGCCAGCTCGGTCGTCAATGCCAATTGCCAAGCCCATGAGGTCAAAAACCTGTATGTGACCGACACCAGTGTTTTTGTTTCCAGTGCAGCGGTGAACCCGGCGCTGACCGCCATTGCCAACGCATTGCGAGTCGCAGATATTATCGAAGCGGAGTGTTTTTAGGCCAATCGACCGGCAAAATGCGCCGGCACCTCCCTCGTCAAACCTGAAAAACTGTGGCTAACTTACTCCTGAGGGATTTCATGCCGGGGAGAACATCATGTTCAAAAAGCTCATATTATGGCCACTGACCGTAATTTTGGTCATTGCGTTGGCCTTTGCAATCAATCTTCTTTGGTTCAAGCCATTGTTTATCAATCATTTCTTTGAGAAGGTTTTTATCGAATTTGCATTTGATAGCCCGGAAACCCTGACCCAGATCCGGATCTTAAAAGGAACGCCTCTACGATTTTATCACAATGACCTGAATGACCTGTCCCAGAAACATGCTGATAAACTGATCGCCCGCTTGCAACGGGATCACGAGCGACTGCAATCCTATTCCGACAAATATCTGACCAAGAGCCAACGGCTATCCAAACAGGTTTTGGAAAACTTCATGGAAATGCAGATTGCTCTAAACGGCGAATTTCAATACCACAACTATCCGGTCAACCAGTTGTTTGGCGTGCAAAACGGCTATCCAGCATTCATGGCGGTTCAACACTGGGTCGAAGACAAAAAAGACGCTGCGGCCTATATTTCCCGATTGAAGAAAGTAGGCGTGCAGTTTGATCAGGTGCTGGAAGGTTTACGCATTCGCGAGACCAAGGGCATTCTCCCTCCAACCTTTGTGGTGGACCGGGTATTGGTGGAAATGCGCGGCTTTGTTAATACACCGGCCAAAGAAAACATTCTGTACACATCATTTGCCGAAAAGCTCGATGCAGTTGAGCCGGAACTGGGTATAGATAAAGACAAATGGCTGACCAAGGCCGAACAAGCGATTGAAACCAACGTGTATGAGGCATACGGCAAACTCATCACCTATTTTGAGGAACTAAAACCCAAAACCACCAGCGATCATGGTGTTTGGAAATTTCCAGACGGCGAGCGGTATTACAACCTCAAATTAAAAGAGGCGACCACCACAGATTTAACTGCCGATGAAATCCATGAACGTGGCTTGGCAGAAGTGGCCCGCATTCAAGCTGGTATTCTGATGATTTTGGAAGGTCAGGGATATGACATTGATCAAGGCTTTGCCCATGCAATGAAATTGCTGTCTGACGACCCGGATCAATACTTCGCCGATACGGATCAAGGCCGTGAAGAAATTCTGGCTGAATACCGGGTAATCCTCGAAGAAATTGACCAGCAATTAGAGCCCTGGTTTACCTTGCGCCACAAAAGCGCCCTAGAAGTTCGGCGAATCGCAGCATTTCGTGAAAAAACCGCACCCGGTGCCTATTACCAGCAACCCTCATTGGATGGATCGCGCCCCGGTATGTTTTTCGCCAATCTCTATGACATCAAGGCCAGCCCCAAATGGGGCATGCGTACTTTGGCCTATCATGAAGGCGTTCCCGGACACCATTTGCAAAAAGCAATTCAGTCGGAACTGACCGATTTGCCGACATTTCGAAAAATACTCGGATTTACCGCCTATGCCGAAGGGTGGGCGCTCTATGCAGAACGTCTAGCCTATGAGATGGGCTTAGAGGAAAATCCGCTGGATAATGTCGGTCGCCTTCAAGCCGAACTATTCCGTGCTGTACGTCTGGTGGTCGATACCGGCATCCACCGAAAACGCTGGACCCGCGAAGAAGCTATTGAATATATGCAGGAAAATACAGGAATGGCCATTTCAGATGTAGTGGTTGAAATCGAACGTTACATTGTGATGCCGGCGCAAGCCACCGCATACAAAACCGGCATGGACCATATCTTGAAATTACGACGTAAAGCGAAAAAGAAACTGGGTGACCAGTTTGATATTCGCGAGTTCCATGACGTGATTTTACGCAATGGCGACTTGCCGTTGAGCCTCTTGGAAATCCAAGTCGATGACTGGATTCGGGATACGCCAAAGTGAGTCAAAAAAAAACGGCGCACTGAACAAATTTGCTCAGTGCGCCGAACCCAACGCCGTTTCGGGCGGTTGTCCCTTTGAAACTTATACTAGTTCTGGAACAGGGACAGGATGATTTGCGGACGGGAGTTGGCGATCGATAACGCCTGCACCCCTAATTGTTGTTTGACCTGCAAGGCCTGCAAGCGGGCACTTTCCTTGGCTAGATCAGCATCGACCAGATTACCGACACCGGCGGTCAGCGAATCGGTCAATTTGGATACGAATATGTTATGGGCTTCGATTTTTTTGATATCAGAACCCAGATTAGCCAAAGCCTGATTGACGTTATCCAGACTGATTTTAAGTGTGGCGACCACGGCGCTGGCCAAGGTTCTGGTCCCGAGGCTGGCAGTAGCTGCCAAGGTCAGGATAGCGCCGCCAAACGAAAGGTTTTGGGATTTCAAGGTCAGAGTTCGTGTACCATCCGCATCGGCCAAAAATCCGATACCAGGCGAATTGGAGCTGTTCAGGATATTGGCACCGTCAAATTCCGCATTAGCAACAATTACGCCAATCTGGGAGATCAGCGCCTTGAAGTCGGCATCATAGGCTTTTCTGGTAAAGGTATCGATCGAGGCATCCGTTGCGGCGGTCGCTTTCTCGCGCATTTGGATCAAAAGATCAGAAATGGATTCGCCTGCCGCCAACGCGACATTACCAATACTGGCTGCCCGATCCAACGATGTGCCGACCGCACTATAAGCGCCGATATCAGAGCGTAGCCCCTGGGCCACCGCATAAACGGCGGCATTGTCTTTGGCACCAGCTACTTTCAGCCCGGTATTGATCCGAGTTTGGCTGACATCCAGTTGACGATTTGTCACGTTTAACTGTTGCAGAGCGGCCAAGGCCGATTTGTTTGTGTGCACGCTTAAGGCCATCAGTTCTTGCTCCGGTTCGTCCAATTATTAAGTGCGAGCGGCAATTCATACCGCTATTCATCTCATCCTGACGCAAGCCCTGTGCCATTCATGGTTAATGCAAAAAACATTCATAAATATAATGATTTAGGGTATGTTCTGGCTTCTGAATAAATTGGGTACAGGAAAGAGTGGTCCGGCAAAATACCCGAAGTGCGGACACAATTGCCCAGTTGGACTGGAAAGTAGACAAAAAAATGCCGGGCTATTTACCCGGCATTTTTCCAAATCAAATTGGTATTCAGACTTTTTTGTCGATAAGTAATCCTGAAGGATCTTGCCGTTCGGAAATTGCTTTGAGCATTTTCTCGCGCGGCCATTGTTTGATCACTTCGCCGGTATCCCGGTTGATCGTCTTATAGACATATTTGCCCGATTCCTGATCTTTTTCGATCGTCAGTCGAGAGTTCTCTACCAAAGCCGGGTGTTGCGGTTTTTGCCGCTTTACTTCTGGCTCTGGTGGCCGGGATTCCTCCCCCGTTGCGGCAGGGGACTCAACCGGCTTAACGGCTCCCTCTGTCAATCCCGAAGTTTCCACAGGTTTACCGACGGCAAAACCGCCAGGCGTGGGATTCGGGTTTGGTCCGAACTGGGTTTTCATTTACTCAACGCCGCTTTCGTGGCGCCTCCCCGATTAGGTCTGATCCGTCCGTCTTCTAACCCGCGAACTTGGTGGACCAGATAGAGGTGGGGGTTGACCTGTTAGCGAAACGAAGGACCCCCCGATGCTTCGCAAAGATCAACCCCCTATCCCCGATTAGCGGAAGAATCCAAGAACGATGCTCGGTGCCGAGTTGGCAATCGAGAGCGCTTGAACACCCAACTGTTGCTTGACCTGCAAGGCCTGCAAGTTGGCACTTTCTTTGGCCAGATCAGCATCAACCAGATTGCCGATACCCGCAGTCGTGGCATCTTGCAATTTGACGACAAAGGTAGACTGAATTTCCAGAGCTTTAGACTTGGAACCCAGACGAGCCAGCGAAGCACCAACATTGGTGATCGAAGCAGTGATTTTGGTCAAGGCAGCCGCAGCTTTGGTAACTGTGTTGATCGCCTCAGTAGCGGCAATCGTAACAATGGTACCAGCCAAAGACAGATTTTCGTCCTGCACGTCGATGGTGCTGGAACCTGTTGTATTGGCCAAAGCCTTGATGGTTGCGGTTGAATTGTTGATCAAATTCACACCATTAAACGTAGCATTGGATACAACCGTGGCGATTTGATCGCGCAGAGCTGCAAAATCTTCGTTCAATGCAGTACGTGATGTGGCATCAAGTGAGCTGTCAGAAGCAGCCAAAGCTTTTTCTTTCAATTCAATCAGCAGATCAGAAATTGCAGTACCGGCAGCAGAAGCTACATCAACCGCAGACTGAACCCGTGAAAGGCTGTCTTTAACAGCGTTATAGGCACCAACTTCACCACGCAATTGTTGTGCAATAGCGAATGCACCGCCATTGTCACGCGCACTGGACACTTTCAGTCCGGTATTGATCCGGTTCTGAGTGATTTCCAATTGGCGATTTGTGGTGTTCAGGTTTTGCAGTGCGACCAGCGCACCAACATTTGTATTTACAGAAGCCATTTCTTGGCCCTTTCCTTCTGGATTATAGATGCGCGTTTTGCGCACAAGGTCGTTTTGACCCTGCCAAATCCACTGCAACCCTTGGGCCAGCTTTGTTTTTTCTTTTTCAGAAACTATATTTTATACAGCAAAAACAACGAGATATTTTTTTTGAAAATAATTCTGGAAAAAATCGCCCGGTAAATTTTTCCCTAGGCAATTCACTCGCCCCGGCAAGATTTTCCGGGTTTGCTCAAAAGTGCCGAGCATCATGGTTAAAAAAGTATAAAAAAGGACGGGGCTACGTTGATATTCGTAGCCCCGCTTAACGTCCCTACTGGAAGAACGAGAGAACGATACTTGGTGCCTGATTGGCAATCGACAATGCCTGCACACCCAGCTGTTGCTTGACCTGCAAGGCTTGTAAACGCGCACTCTCCTTGGCGAGATCTGCATCTACTAAATTACCGATTCCGGCAATCGTAGCATCCTGTAACTTGCTCACAAATGTAGCGTGAATATCCAACGCTTTGGACTTGGTGCCCAACCGCGCCAGAGATGAACCCAGATTGGTGATCGAAGCATTGATTTTAGTCAATGCAGCGGCGGCTTTAGTTACTGTATTGATCGCTTCAGTAGCAGCAATCGTCACAACAGTACCACCCAGTGACAGGTTTTCATCGAGAATCGTCAACACTTGTGTTCCGTCAGCGCTGGCCAAAGCCCGCAAACTGGCGGTTGAATTGTTGATCAGGTTCACACCGTTGAATGTTGCATTCGTGACAATCGAAGCGATTTGATCACGAAGTGCTTTAAAGTCTTCATTCAAAGCTGTTCGGGATGTTGAATCGAGTGAAGTATCAGAAGCCGCAAGGGCTTTTTCTTTCAACTCAACCAACAAATCCGAAATTGCTGTACCCGCAGCCGAAGCCACATCGACAATTGACTGAACCCGGGATAGTGAGTCGCCAACCGCATTATAGGCACCGACATCACCACGCAATTTCTGAGCAATGGCAAATGCGCCGCCATTGTCCTTTGCGTTAGCGACTTTGTAGCCGGTACTAATGCGAGTTTGCACGCCCTCTAACTCCCGATTGGTTACGTTCAAGTTTTGTAGTGCAATCAATGCACCTGTGTTTGTATTGACTGAAATAGTCATTTTGGGGTCCTTCCTTTCTGGTAGGGAATCCGGTCTTTTTGACCGTTGAACATTCTTGTCCAGGCTCGATCTTGCAACAGACGAGCCAGTTCACCCCAAAAAGGCATCACTTAACTATTTGATTTTTTTGTATTTTTCATGTGTGACTGAATTTGACATAAACACACACACAATTGTGACCTGCAAAAAATGCAGGTCAGGCAAAATGTTCTTAGGAGTGAGCGCCCGTCAGATCAGGCGGATTTGGCCTCAGCCACTGTGCGACTTGCCAACATTCGTTGTTGGTCGGCCAAGCCTTGCATGATGGTTTTGTTCAAGTCGATCAAAATGTCCATTTCCTCGATATCCCGAACCACAATGGTTGAATGGCGACTGATAAACATAGACAGAGAAATGATCCCGGCACGAAGCGATTCCGGCAAGCCATTTTCCGCTTGCGCACAATCTACGGCCATTGCGCCCCAGACGCGACGATTCCAATCGACAGCCTCGGCAATCTCAGAAAATGAGTCAGATGACCCGGCCTGTGCGTCCATCAACGCACGGGTGACTTGGGCAAAGAGCCGGTATTCGGTGCTCGACGGAGTTTCAGCCCGTTTTGACGCCTGCTGGTATGCTATTAGTGACATACTCCAAACTTCCCTTTTCATATTCCATTAGCCTGCGACACGTAATCAGTGCCCGGTAATAGTTCCCTGCCATCACTTCCCGGCTAACCGCAACACATTGGCTGAGCATTTCCGGGCTTTTAATTGCACTCATGAACTCCGTCATTTTGAGCACAAATTCGTTATACATATCTTCGCCATCATCCGGGGTCAGATACATCATCATGACTGGAAAATAGACGCGTCGGGCTGGCGTGTTCGCTTCAGCCTCCTGCATGATGTCCTTTTCCCGCAAGACCGACGCCTGATTTTGTAACACCAGGTTGGACCGCCGCTCCCCGTTCTGAATAACTGCGCCATTTAGAACAAATTTTTCGCCGGGTTTTAAAGACAGTTTCAAAGGCATCGCCTTGATCTCCATTCGTCACCCGACAGAAGAGAAGTCGGATTATGTTTGATAATGCTAAAAATAATCTAAACCGGGATGGTTAACGAGCACTAAAAGTCCGCCTACGGCTTGCATTGATCTGCATTTCGTCGGTACAACCGGCCAACTTGAACTCTAAAGTGAGTAGATTGATGCGTTTTGACGGTACTGAGAACTACATTTCCACAGACGATTTATCGGTTGCAGTCAATGCTGCGGTCACCTTGGAACGCCCGCTGCTGATTAAAGGCGAGCCGGGAACCGGTAAAACCATGCTGGCCATCGAAGTGGCCAAGGCTATGGGGCTGGAGCTGATCGAATGGCATATCAAATCGACCACCAAGGCAGCCCAAGGCCTCTATGAGTATGACGCAGTGGCCAGATTGCGCGATAGCCAACTGGGCGATCCCAAGGTCGAAGACGTCAGCAATTACATCCGCAAGGGCAAATTGTGGGAAGCTTTTGAAGCCAAAAAGCGCCCGGTTCTGCTGATTGACGAGATCGACAAGGCCGACATCGAGTTCCCCAACGATTTGTTGCAAGAACTGGATCGCATGGAATTTCATGTCTATGAAACCGGTGAACTGATCAAAGCCAAACAACGGCCGATTATCATCATCACCTCGAACAATGAGAAAGAATTGCCCGATGCGTTTTTGCGTCGTTGTTTCTTTCACTTCATTCGTTTTCCCGAAGATGAGACCATGCAAGCCATTGTCGACGTACATTTCCCGGGTATCAAAAAGCGCTTGGTCGCCGAGGCTTTGAAAATCTTTTACGACATTCGAAAAGCACCGGGCTTAAAGAAAAAACCCAGTACGTCCGAGCTGCTCGATTGGCTGAAATTACTGATGGCCGAAGACATTGACGCGATGACGTTACGCGAACGCGATCCGCGCAAACTGATCCCGCCTCTACACGGTGCCCTACTCAAAAACGAGCAAGATGTCCAATTGTTCGAACGCTTGGCCTTCATGGCCCAACGGGAACGGTAAAACAGCATCTGGCCATAGAATTGGACAAAAACAGGTCAAAAAAGAAATACAGGGCTGGAATTTTATAAATTTCCACCGGATAGAGCGGCTTCAGCTTAATCCGGCCTTGGCGGTTTTATCCAAGCTGAATCAATGGACTGACCTTCAAAAACTCTTGTTTTGTACGGTTTTCAAGCAGATTTACGATGTCAAACAGCCGGATCACATGGGGTATGATTGTGCTCCACGACCATTATACCATCCCGCTTTGCTGGACGAAGGCGCGCAACCAATCCCCGCAGCTCTAGCGTCAAGCAGTGTCAACAAGTGTGATTTGTTTGTGGGTTTATTGTGAATGTCTGTCCCGGCTTTGCAATTGTATTGCGATTTATGTGTGCGGGCCGCGCAATGCGTGACAATACAAAATGACAATAAAACTGGACCCTCCGGTCAAGCCGGAGGGAAGCAGATGGGGTGTGGGCAACCTCTAGTCTCCCCATTCTCAAATTCTCGCCTCCCTCCGGCCTCTCTTTCTGTCTCCCTCCGGCCACCCTCCGACTTGATCGGTGGGCCGGAGGGTCCACACCTACCGACCAAACTGCCGGATCAGCACATCATGGCGGAACACGCCCTAGCCCCCCTCCCTTTTTCTGCCTCCCTCCGGCTTGACCGGAGGGTCCATGGGCGCTCCAAACAGCCATGGCCTATTACACTTATATTCTCGCATCCAAACGAAACGGGACATTGTATGTCGGCATGACCAACCATTTGATCCGCCGCATTTGGGAACACCGCGAGGAACTGCAACCCGGCTTTACCAAACAGTATGGTGTTCACCAACTGGTCTGGTTCGCTCAATACCAAGACCCGGAACAGGCCCTTCGCCGCGAACAGCGCCTGAAACACTGGCTACGTGCTTGGAAAATTGCGGTGATCGAGAAAGAAAATCCTGATTGGGATGATTTGTGGTTTGAGATCAATCATCCGTAAAGGTAGACCCTCCGGTCAAGCCGGAGGGAAGCGGCACTAGGTCGTCCAATATATCTCTTTTTTTGCCTCCCTCCGGCTTGACCGGAGGGTCCATACCTACCGCCCCGCAGCTTCAACCGGCTCGATCACCCATTCCTCGGCCAATGCGGCGATTTCCCACCCCAAGAAATGCTCATCGGCCATCAATTCGCTGATATAGGTGTCGGCCCGTGGATCGCGGGGGATGCCATAGGACATAAACCGGGTGGCGTAGGGCGTGGCGAAGGCATCGGCGATCGACCAATCGCCGAACAAGAAAGCGTCTTCGTGCCCGCCCAAAAATTCCTGCCAGCGGTTTTGCATCCGCTGCGCAGCATGAAGCGCGGCTTTGGGTAGGGGGTTCGACGTTCGGCGGCGTAAATTCATCGGTGCAGCATTACGAAACTCGCCATAATCATCCTGCATTTGTTGGCAAAAGGCGCGGGCCGCTTTGCGATCCACCGGGTCTTTGGGCCACAAATTGGGCACACATTTGGCGGCCCATTCGCTAATGGCCAAACTATCCGGGATCATGGCCTCAGGCACTTGCAACACCGGCACCGTTCCGGCACTGGAGAGTTCTAATAATTTTTCTTTGACCCCCGGCACATAAAGCGGGATCAGTTTTTCCTCGAACGGCAATTCGGCTTTTTTGAGCACCAGCCAAGGACGCATCGACCATGACGAGTAATTCTTGTTGCCAATATAGAGTTTCAGCATTTTATCATTCCGCAATTTTGTGATCATCTTTGATCATTTTCGCCGCTGACAGGAACACCAGTAAGGCCAACGCCACGACAATGGCTGCACCGATAAACGGTGCGCCGGGGAAATAAATCGCAGCATCCTTTTTACTAAATACGCCGAACAGACCTGTGAACAAAGCTGGCCCCACAATAGCCCCGACCGCTGCCACACTGGCCAGCGCGCCTTGTAATTCGCCTTGCTCGTCTTCGGAGGTCCGGTTTGACATGATGCCGTTGATGGCTGGCCCGGCCACGGCGGTTACAAAAGAGGCCAGAATGACCACATACATCTGCCAGCCAGCCGTGATCAGGCCATAGGCCAGATAGGCCAAACTTAATGCTGCCAGCCCAACTGCCGCCGATTTAATCTCGCCAAATCTCGGGATAGCCCAGCGGGTCACCACCGCTTGGCTCAATCCGAAAACCACGCCGACCGCGCCCAATGACAGGCCAATGTCAAAGGCTGACCAGCCGAATTTCTCAATGGTATAAAACGCCCACACGGATGGATATACCTGATGGGCGATCCCGAAAATAAACATCACTACGGCGAGGCGCAGCACCACGGGACGCTCGGCCAAATGGCGAAAAGCGCCCATTGGATTGGCCCTTTTCCAGTCAAATTTACGGCGTTTTTTGATGGCCAGAGTTTCCGGCAGGGTGAAATACCCAAAACATAAGTTGAGCAGGGCCAACACAGAGGCCGCCACAAATGGGGCGCGGGTACCATACTCACCCAGCAATCCGCCCAAAACCGGCCCAGCAATGAAACCAACCCCGAAGGCTGCGCCCAATAAGCCAAAATTGGCGGCGCGTTTTTCAGGTGGTGAAATATCAGCAATCAAGGCATTGGCGGTCGAAAAAGTTGCGCCGAAAACACCAGCGACCAACCGGCCCGCGAACAACCAGCCGAGGGTCGGAGCCAAGGCCATCAGGCCATAATTGATCCCGAATCCGGCCAGTGACAATAACAGAATAGGACGACGGCCAAACCGATCACTTAAATTGCCAATCAGTGGTGCGAACAAAAACTGCATCACCGCGAACGAGGTCATTAACGCCCCGCCCCACAACGCCGCATTGGCCAGATTTTCACCGGTCAGCTCGACAATCAATTTGGGCAGCACCGGCATGATGATGGCAAAGCCCGCCATATCAATCAGCACCGTAATAAAGACGAAGATCAAGGCATTCCTTGATCCTTTGGCGGTGATTTCCCCATTTGCCAGTCTTGCAACCTGTCGCACGTCCTGCACTCCCTCACCCGCTTTCTGTTTTGCGGGGTCATTGTGTTTACGCTTATCTGATTTCTCATGCCAAGCAAATCATTCTCAATCGCATGATTAGAATGATTCTAAAAAGCATTTGCGGTTGGTGCGGCATCCAATTAGGTTTGCACCATCAAATTGATTCAATGCGAAGGAAAGCCCATGGAACTCAAAGACAGCAAAACCCTGAAAAACCTGCAAGATGCCTTTTCTGGCGAAAGCCAAGCCAATCGCCGCTATTTGTATTTTGCACAAAAAGCCGACATTGAAGGGCACAACGATACCGCTTCGGTGTTTCGCTCCACAGCCGAAGGCGAAACCGGCCACGCCCATGGTCACCTTGAGTTTATGGAAGAAGTTGGCGATCCAGCCACCGGCCTGCCAATCGGCGGCACAAGGGCCAATTTGGAGGCCTCTATTGCCGGCGAGACCCATGAATACACCGACATGTATCCTGGCATGACCAAAACGGCCCGCGAGGAAGGTTTTGACGAAATCGCTGACTGGTTTGAAACACTGGCCAAGGCTGAAAAATCCCATGCCGGGCGCTTCACCCGGGCGCTGGAAGCCCTTGAAGACTGACCTGATGGGTCTTGAATTTCCCCGGAGCTGGCGAACCTGCCTCCGGGATATTCTTTCCAGTAGTAGAGAACAGGAAACCTGAGCATGGCGGAAGGGTCACTGGGCGCGCCGAAGCGCCACAATATCGACTGGCAAAATCCTGAATATTACAATCAGGATGCCATAGATATTGAATTGGAGCGGGTGTTTGACATTTGTCATGGTTGTCGCCGCTGTTTTAA
This sequence comes from Robiginitomaculum sp., assembly GCA_002733805.1. GTDB lineage: Bacteria > Pseudomonadota > Alphaproteobacteria > Caulobacterales > Maricaulaceae > Robiginitomaculum_B. The sequence goes on from NVXG01000028.1 coordinate 147,220, forward strand.
TCTGTGCGAGTCGTTCCCGATCCTGTTCGATATGATCGACGATGCACCGACCGGCGAATTGGATAGCGTTCCCAAATCCGAATATACCAAGGTCGTGGATGCCTGCACCCTGTGCGACATGTGTTTCATGACCAAGTGCCCTTATGTGCCACCCCATGAGTTTGATCTAGATTTTCCACACTTAATGTTGCGCGCCAGAGCCGCCGCCCATAAAGACGGCCAGACCCCGCTGACCGTCCGGCAATTGGCCAATACCGATCGAAACGGCAAACTGGCCCGCCCAGTGGCCGGGTTGGCCAATGCTCTGGCCAGCCGCAAAGACAAGATTGGCCGGGCAATGCTGGAAGTAACGACCGGGATCGACCGCGATGTCGAGCTACCCAAGTATTGCAGCAAAACCCTGACCGACCGCACAACAGAACCCTTGGCAATTAATCCAAATGGCCCCGGAGCGGGCCGCAAGGTCGCGTTATTTGCCTCGTGCATTGGCCAATATAATTTACCGGAAATTGGCGAAGCTGCCTTAGCTGTATTGGCCCATAACGGTATTGAAGCCAAAGTGTTCAATCCGGGCTGTTGCGGCATGCCCTATCTGGAACATGGCAATATCGCCAAAGTGGCCGATCAAGCGACCAAAATCGCCGCCGCATTTAGGGTCGTTATCGAAGACGGCTATACCCCGATCGCCAGCACGGCCAGTTGTGGCCTGATGATGAAATTCGAGTGGCCGCTGATCCTGCCCGAAAATAAAGACGTGAGCTTTTTGTCGGCCCACGTCAAAGACATCAATCAATATTTGGTTGAACTGGCCAATGGACCGGGACTAGCAAAGGGACTTACGCCCATTGAAGGCGGCATTTCCGTACACATGGCCTGTCACAGTCGCGCCCAAAACATGGGCCCCAAAGCAGCCGAATTGCTCCGCAATATCCCGGATACCAAGGTAGATGTGGTCGAGCGTTGCGCCGGGCATGGCGGGACATTTGGTGTGATGAAGGCCACCCGTGGCTTTGCCAAAAAAACCGCACGCTACCCGCTGCGGGACTTGAAAAAGCAAGGCAATGCTCATTTGTGTTCCGATTGCCCGTTGGCCTGCAAACACCTGAACCAAGAACGCGAAACCCCAGATCATCCCGCCCCACCACCTTTGCATCCGGTACAATTACTAGCCCAGGCTTACGGATTTTGACCATGGCAAAACGAAACATCACCCAAACTGATTTGATCTCAGATCAGGAATTTGCACAGCACCGCAAAACCTACCGGGATAATTTACGCCCCCGCAAGCAATTGCGGCGGATTGCCATTGGTCCCGATGTGACTTTTTACTTCGAATGTTACGACACAATGGTGCTGCAAATTCAGGAAATGCTGCTGATCGAAAAAGGTGGGGCGGCACAAATCGCCGATGAGTTGGCAGCCTATGACCCGCTGGTCCCCAAGGGGAACGAGCTTGTCGCCACCGTGATGATCGAAATTGCCGATGAGCGGCGCCGCTTAAAAACCCTGCTCGGCCTCACCCATTTTGAACAGCACCTGTTTTTGCAAATCAGCGATCAGAAAATATACGCCATCGCTGAAGAAGACGCAGAACGCACCTCGGCCGACGGAAAAACCTCGTCAGTGCATTTCGTGCGGTTTGGGCTGAACCCCGATCAACAGCAACAATTTGGTGACCCGAAGGCCCAAATTTTGCTAGGGATAGATCACAACAACTATGCCCACATGGCGGTTCTCTCCCCGGCCAGCCGCCAAGAACTTTCCACTGATTTTTAAGACAAAGCCCGAATAGCTTGGCGGTTGCGTACTTCCCTTGTATGGAAACTGACCCGTAAAAGGGCAATTTGCAAAGCGTGGGAGAACAATCGTGCAAAGTTTGGGAATCATTGGTTTAGGGGCATTTGGTCAATTGCTGGCTGAGCAACTGCGCCCTTACTTTGAAATCAAGGCCACCGACCCTTCTGCCGAAGCGGCTACCTTTGCCAATGAGCACAACATACCGTTGGTGACATTGGAACAATGCGCCCGCTGCAAATACCTAGTGCTGGCTGTGCCCATCTTGCAGATCGGCACGGTCGTGCAAGCCATTGCGCCGTTTGTGCAAGCCGGAAGCACCGTGTTCGACGTGGCCTCGGTCAAGCTTGGCCCGGCCCGGCAAATGCGGGACGGATTACCGGGCAATGTTCGCATTATTGGCACCCACCCACTGTTTGGCCCACAAAGTGCCAAGACCGGCATGGATGGACTGAAGATCGCCATCTGCCCCATACGCGGCGTCGGGCCAACTCGGATCCGGCATTTGATCCGCTTTCTCAGCGAGAATTTGAAACTAGATGCCTATGCCAGCGACCCCGACACCCACGATCATGATATGGCAATGGTACAGGGCTTAACCCATCTGGTCGCCAAAGTGCTGCACCAGATGAAACCCCTGCCCGACCGCCAAACCACGCTCAGTTTTGATTTACTGGTACAATCCATGCAATTGGTCCAAGGCGATTCCGAAGCACTGTTTCGGGCCATTGAACAGGAAAATCCGTACTCATCAGAGGTTCGCAGCCGGTTCTTTCAACTAATTGATGAGTTGCGTACCGACCTGGAGCAGGATCAACCGACCGAGGAATAAACCAACCAGTATTTACGCTGGTGAACCAATACGACAAAGGATAGTCTGCCCGCATGTTCTTGAACTTCTTCACCGAATTACGCGCCGCCAAAGTACCGGTATCCATGCGGGAGTATCTCACTCTGATCGAGGCACTTGATCGCAATGTGATTGAGCGCAAGGTTGAGGACTTTTATTATTTATCACGCGCCGCCTTGGTCAAGGATGAGCGTAATCTGGACAAATTTGACCAGGTTTTCGGCTCTGTATTCAAAGGTCTGGAGAGCGTCAGCGATTTGATCGAAGAAGCGGAAATCCCCGAGGATTGGTTACGAAAACTAACTGAAAAATACCTGACCGAAGAAGAAAAGCGCGAGATCGAAGCGCTGGGCGGTTGGGACAAGTTGATGGAAACCCTGCAAAAACGCTTAAAAGAACAAGAAAAACGCCACCAAGGCGGCAACAAAATGATTGGCACGGCTGGCACCTCACCATTTGGGGCACATGGCTATAACCCCGAAGGGGTTCGCATTGGTCAAGACAAAGGTCGCCATGGCCGAGCCGTCAAAGTGTGGGACAAGCGCGAATTTCGCAATTTGGCCGGTGACCGCGAATTGGGTACACGTAATATCAAGCTGGCCTTGCGCCGCTTACGCAAACTAGCCCGCGACGGTCACCCGGACGAGCTTGATTTATCCGGTACGATCAGCGCCACAGCGCGCCAAGGCTGGCTGGATATTCTGATGCGCCCCGAACGACGCAACACCATCAAGGTGGCGTTATTTCTGGACGTGGGTGGTTCGATGGACCCGTTCATTAAAACCTGTGAAGAATTGTTTTCAGCCGCCAAAACCGAGTTTAAGCGTCTGGACAGTTTTTACTTCCACAACTGCCTGTATGAGGCCGTGTGGCAGGACAATTTACGCCGTCGCTCCGAAGTGATCCCGACATGGGATCTGCTGCACAAACACCCGGCTGACACCAAAATTATCTTTGTGGGCGATGCCAGTATGAGCCCCTACGAAATCAGCGTCCCCGGCGGCTCGGTCGAGCACTGGAACGAAGAAGCCGGAGCGGTCTGGGTCAACCGGCTTGTTGAGATTTACGACGACGTGATCTGGCTGAACCCAACCCCGGAAAAATACTGGAGTTACACCCCCAGTGTTTCCATGATCCAGGACATCATCGGCCCGCACCGCATGTTCCCGCTGACCCTAGAGGGCCTGGACAATGCCATGAAAGAACTGAGTCGCTAAGCCTCTGCTCTCTTTTCCCTCACGACCGTTTACAATTTTGTGAAGCAAGTTGAAACGCACCTGATCCAACACATGTTATTTTACTTGTGACGCTACATGCGCCCGTTTCGGGATCATGCTGCATCCAAAAACAAAAAAACAAAAAAATTGTTGGAGGCAAAAATGCACGCAGTTGACACAGTAGGAAAGCATGTTTTACGTGGCTTGGTCAAATTTGGCAGTCGATCCCGCCCCCATATTGACCGCTTTTTGGCCCACAACTCAAAAGTTGGTGACACCGCCCTGTTTGCCAATGATCAATTTGCTTGGACCAAATTGCTTGAGGAAAATTGGCACGAAATTGATCAGGAGATGCGTGCCGTATTGCGCCATCGCGATGCAGTGCCTCCCTTACGCGATATCTCGCCAGATCACAGCCGAATTGCCGCAGATGGACGCTGGCGATCGTTCTTTTTATGGGCCTATGGCATCAAATCGGATGAAAACACCCAGCGCTGCCCGCGCACGACCGAAATTATCGAACAAATACCGGGGCTGAAAACGGCACTGTTTTCAATACTGGCTCCGGGGGCCAATATCCCGCGCCATACTGGAGTGACCAAAGCCTTGGTGGTTTGTCATCTCGGTTTAAAAATTCCGTCAGATCGGCCAGCCTGTACCATGTGGCTCGACGGCCAGACCCTGCAATGGCAACCCGGCAAGAGCTTTGTGTTTGACGATACCTATCCCCATGAGGTGCACAACGACACTGATGAGGAACGCGTTGTTCTATTGTTGCAGGTCAAGCGCCCTATGCGCTGGCCGGGTCAGATGTTGGCCAATTTCTTTCTTAGCGCCATCCGGATCAGTCCGTTCATTACCGATGCACGCAAAGAACTGGGGCGCTGGGAGACTAAATTCAAACGTTCCGAAAGGCGCAATCAGGACTGAACCGGCACCGGCCCAGCGCCATCCTGCTCCAGATAAATGGTGCGGGATGGAAAGGCAAAATCGGTATTCGCTTCGGCGACAATTTCCTTGATGGCACACGCGAAGTCCTCTTTGATTTGCAGCCATTCTCCCCAATCGGAGGTTTTGGTAAAACAATAAATCATCAGATCAATCGAGCTATCATTGAAGCTGTTAATGTGTACAAACAACGTGCCTGCGGGTGGGTGCAGGAAGTCATCATTGGCTAAAATGTAATCATGGATACCCTGACGCACGGCGCGCAGTTGGTCGGTGGAGGACGAGTATAACAAGCCTATTTTCCAATAAATCCGCCGGTGGGTCATTCGAGAGAAATTGGTCACCGCATTGTCGGCCAGTTTGGAATTGGGCACGTAAACCGGACCTTTATCAAAACGCCGGACCGTGGTGGAGCGAAAATTGATTCCCTCAACAGTGCCTTCGACCACCCCATCCACCTTGATCCAGTCCCCAACCTGAAACCGCTTTTCGGCCAGTACCAAAAACCCGGCAATCAGGTTTTTAAACAAATCCTGGGCACCCAAAGCAACCGCAACCCCGAAAATTCCAAGACCAGCCAAAAAAGGCCCGACCTGAATACCCCAAGTTTCCAATATAGCTGCGCCGCCAATAAAGATAAAAAGCCCCTTGGCCGCTTTGCGTATCCACGACATGATTTCTGGCGTCAATGCGCTTTGCAATGGCTTTGCCACAGCCACCACCGGGTCAACGGCCCGCACCAAAGACCAAAAAATTGCAAAGGCAATCAAAGACGCGAACGCACGATTGAACACCAGCAAGGTGTCGTCAGTTGGTCCCAGCAGTCGCAAGGCAAAGAAAATACCGATGATCACCGGGATCAGTTTTAACGGTTCTTCCAGAGCGCGTAACAACTCATCATCAATATTGGTTTTGGTCCGCCCGGCCAAGCGGGCCAGAAACCCGATAATCCGGTGGGCAATAAATCCGCGAAACAATAGCGAAAACGTAATCACCAAGACGGCCAGAATAGCATTGCCAGCATCCAGACCAAACAGGGAAGTTTCCCACACGTCGCTGACGATTTGCCAAAGGTCAATTACCGATTGTGGCATTTTGGATTGGGATAAAATCATGATGAGACTCAAAGCTGTGATGCAAGGGAAACCCGGTTTTTGTCGAAAGTACCCGGTTTGGCAAGGGCTACGGAGTTATCAGTTGAAACCCGTCGATGAGACCGCATAGCCAGACCATCACGAAAACGTGAATTTGATCAGGGTTTGTTATTCTTGACTATTCAGTCCATAATACAAATATACACCGGGAACACAGAATGACCTGTGCCTCAACGGAGAATAAAAATGACTGAATTCACCCTGCACACCATTGATACTGCCCCACAAGAAGCTCTGCCTTTACTGGAAAAATCAGTGGCCGCTTTTGGCATGATCCCCAATTTACATGGCGTAATGGCCGAAGCGCCTGAATTGCTGCAAGCCTATCAAGATGTGCATACCTTGTTCCAAAACACCTCTTTTGATGCAGACGAGCGAAATGTGATCTGGTTGGCGATCAGTGTTGAGAACCAGTGCCATTATTGCGTACCAGCCCATTCGGCTATTGCTAAAATGCAAGGCGTTGCGGATGATATAATCGAACAATTGCGAGACTATTCAGCCCTAACCAATCCACGTCTTGAAGCCTTGCGTACCTTCACATTGCAGATCGTTCGCCAGCGCGGCCAACTGGACTCAAGTCAAGTACAGGAATTTCTTGACGCTGGATTTACAAGGCGACACATTCTTGAGGTTATTCTTGGCGTGGCCCAAAAGACCATATCAAACTACGTCAATCACTTTGCCGATACGCCGGTCGATGCACCATTCACTGAACTGGCTTGGACACCACCGGCATCTGTGGCCGCTGAATAGGATTTACGATGGCAGGTCGACCTCGGACATTCGATAGAACGACTGCGGTCGACCGATTTCGTGATCTGTTCTGGCAAAAAGGATATGCCGGAACCAGCATAGACGATCTGCAAGCTGCCGCCGGTATTCAACGCGGCAGCTTCTATGCGGCATTTCAAGACAAGGAAAGCGCCTACCTAGAAGCACTGACCCTGTACGCCAATGAGTTTGCAAAACAGGCGGAGCAGGCACTGCAATCCGCCGATGGACCGCGAGCCGGATTAGCTGAATTTTTGCGGTTTGCCGGGCGTTTTTTATCAGCCCATACTGGGATGGGCTGTTTTTTGCTCAGCTCAATTGCCCAACCACCTCATTTAAACGAAACCAAGACCGAACTGTTTGACCGTGTGACCCGCACCTTACGGGACCCGCTCGAACAAGCCTGCAATGACACCCGAGATGCGAAGCAATTGCGCGCGCACGAGACTGCAAATTCATTGAGCGCATATATCTTATGTCAGGTGTTAGGCTTAAACGCCCTTACCCGTTCCGGGGCCAAGCCAGCGGAAATTCAAAGCGCAGCCAATCTGGCCGCAGATCTGATCTTCTAGGCTCCGCTTACCGGCGTTCTCGGGTTGCGGTAAACGAGATGTCTGGGAATTTTTCTTGAGCATAATTGATTTCCCAACTGCTTTTGGCCAAAAATACCGGCGCACCATCAACGTCTTCAGCCATCTGCATCTTGTGCCTATCCGCGAACGATTCCAGCGCCGGTTCATCTTTGGCCGTTATCCAGCGCGCCACTGAATAGGGGCACGGCTCGAAAATCACATCGAGCTTGTATTCGGTGGCAATACGCTCCGCAGTTACTTCGATCTGCAAAGCACCCACCGCACCCAAAATCATCTCTGCCCCGATCATCGGCTTGAATAATTGGGTGACGCCTTCCTCGGCCAGACTCTCCAGCGCTTTTCGTAAATGCTTGGCCTTCATCGGGTCTCTGGGTCTAGCTCGGCGCAACAATTCTGGCGCAAAATTCGGCAATCCAGGATATTGCAGTTTGCCGCTTTCGCTCAAGCTATCACCGACCCGCAATACGCCATGATTGGGAATGCCAATCACATCTCCCGCATAGGCCGTATCAGCAATTTCCCGATCTTGGGCAAAGAACATCAGCGGTGAGGATATGGTCATGGCCTTACCGGACGTGGTGCGTAATTTCATGCCCCGACGAAATTGTCCGGAGCACAATCGGGTAAAGGCAATCCGGTCCCGGTGGTTGGGGTCCATATTGGCCTGTACCTTAAAGACAAACCCGGAAACTTCCTTGCCGCCCGGTTGCTGCATCACCTCAGTTGTCCCCAAATGCGCGCTTACTTCTGAAGGAGCCGGGGCCAGATCAACCAATGCATCAAGCAATTCAGTCACCCCAAATTTGCGTAAGGCCGAACCAAAATAAACCGGAGTCATGTGGCCTTCCAGATAGCTTTGCAGGGCAAACTCGGGGAAACCACCATCGGCCAGTTCAATGGATTCCACCAATTCTTGGCGCACGTCATCGGACAGATACGCCTCCAACGCAGGATCATCCAGCTTCATCGGGGCAATCGGTTCATCCTGACCCTTGAAAAATGGCGTGAACATATTGCGGCTCAAATCTTGTATGCCGGAAAAGCGTGCCCCGGACCCGGCCGGCCATTGCATCGGCACTACGTCCAGCGCCAGTTTGTTGGCAACTTCGTCCAGAATTTCCAACGGGTCTTGTGCTTCGCGATCCATCTTGTTGATGAAGGTCAAAATCGGGATATCGCGCAATCGACAAACTTCGAACAGCTTTAAGGTCTGCGGCTCGATCCCCTTAGCAGCATCCAGCACCATGACGGCGGAATCTGCGGCAGTCAGGGTGCGGTAGGTATCCTCGGAAAAATCTTCGTGGCCTGGTGTGTCCAGCAAGTTGATCATGCAATTGCGGTACTCGAACGTCATCACCGAGGAAGACACTGAAATCCCGCGCTCTCGCTCGATCTTCATCCAATCTGACGAAGTGCGTCGATTCTCGCCTCTAGCTCGCACTTGACCAGCCAGACGCACGGCACCAGCCGCAAACAGCAGGTTTTCGGTCAACGTGGTTTTACCCGCATCCGGATGCGAAATAATAGCAAAGGTCCGGCGGCGCTTTGCCTCAGCTTCAAACGGAAAATCAGTCATCAAATTACTCTGGAATGTTGGTTGGGTTCGATTAACGCAAGCTGCGGCTCAAAGCAATCAAAAGACATGTACAACTTTATTCAGATAGAGCCTGCCAGACAGCTTCTTGCACTTGGCTGGTTTGCAAGGTCCCGCCCAATTGTAACTGATACAAGTGCGACAAGGTCAGGAGCGATACATCGGCAAAGCGAACCGCCATTTCTGACGGTTGGCGCGCACCTTGGGTTGGTGGCCCGATCAATGCGGCATTGGCTCTCGTTTTAGCTGCTAACAGCACGGCCAAATGTCCGGCCTTTTCTGGTTGAGTTCGAGCCAGATTCAAATCCTTGTAAAATTCCTCAAAGGCCAAGCCGGTAATGTCGGCCAAACTCATTTTGGCAAATTCCGCAGTGGAGATAGGAAAACCATCCGATCGAATAATTTCGTTCGGCTGCTTAATATCCAGAAGCACATCATTCAACAAAAAAATCATACGCCCTAATGGGTCAGGAACCCTGGGCAGGTCAATAGCTGAACTCGTTCATGCACTTCAAATTTTGGGTATATCGGGTTGCTGATTATTGTCGGCAAATTACTTTTTCGGTCAAAAAATGACGGCCTTTTTTATCTTCGATTTCCACGACCCACAAATCTGGATCAACGCGCAGTCGCTTTTTTAAGGTTTCTTCAATCGCTGATTCTGTTGTTTGCGGCGCACTCAAACATTCCCAAACCCGGTTGAAATCTTCGTCCCGGCTTGGGCCATACAAACAAGCATATCCATCCAGCGTATTGACCAGCACTAAAACGCTGCCCGCATCGTCGTCACCGTGCCGACGCACCATGGCAAATGCGCCATTGCTCTCAGCGCGCCGGATCAGCGCCTGCACCAGAATAGAGGATCGGAGAAGGTTCATGGCCGTGTTCTTGCTGGAATTGGGTCTCAACTCTACAGGAAAGTGTCAAAATGAACCAACTTTGGGCTATTTTTATCGGAATTACGCTCTCGGTGGCCGGCAACACTGCGGTTTTGGCTCAAAATTCGTTTGAAGAGCTGACGGGTATCGCGCAGCCGGTAGAATTGGATTGGCGCAATCCTGACTTTGGTTTCACTTTCAAACTACCGGCAGCACCCGGCCCAGCCTCTTTGGTAATCAAGGCCAGCCCGATGGTTGAAACGCCCAGTCCGGGTACGCATTTTCTGCTTTCGATCAATCATAAACCTGCTTTGCCATTCTCACCCATTGTTCGGGGGTTTTCCGCCCGGTTTGACATTCCGGCCGATCAGTTGAGGCCCGGTAGTAATGCAATCCAATTGTCACTGGTCCCAAGTGCGTCACAAACTTGCTTGAGCCAACAGGATGGCGGCTGGTTGCTGGATTTGGACCACAGCCGGATTGATCTTGCATTGGGCAGTCCAAAACCGGCACTATCAGAATTCGAAACTTGGCTCGCGGCTGATATCGGCGCACCGCACAAAGTTACCATTCGTCAGGGCGATTTGTCCGACCGGGAGTATGCGGAATTTGGAGCGCTGATCGTGCAAGCACTTGCTTTGCGTATGCAGGTTATTCCACAAATCGTTCCAGCAGAAGATACGGCTGACCTAATCATTACTGGGCGAATTGCGCCCAATAGTGATGCCGGGTTTACATTGGAAACAGCTCGCACAAAACCACTTCTTACATTGTCCGGACAACACGCCTTCCAAGTATTAGAAACCGCCAGATGGTTTGCACAAAATCAGGTGCCATCCAGTATGGTACATGGACCTATCGCCGACTGGCCGCACCGCGCTCTGCCCCAAATCAATCCATTATGGGAACTTTTACAAAACATTTCCGAACCGGCATGGTCGCCAGAGAACCGCCCGGTGGCTCTGCGCTTGCCCCGTGCAGCCCGAGCACGTTTACTGATTGATGTTCGCCGACCCGGACAAGCCGACCGTCGGTCCAAATTAAACATCTTTGTCGATGGACAACAGATCGCATCTCCCTCTTTGTGGCGCAGGGCCAACAGCCTGTCGGTGCAATTGCCAGCCAGCCAATCCAATGTTCGTAAAATTGCTCTGGTCCCGGCCTTGCAACCCAACCATAAAACCGGAAATTGCCCACCAGTAACGAGCTTGCATCAAGCCGGGCGGGATAAGCTTAGCCTGCAACTGGCTGGAATATCTGATCTGTCCGATCTGGATCATTTGGCGTGGAATGGCGGGGTTTTGACCAAAGACCAAGGTCAGCATACGCAAATCCTGCTTCCAAAAAATACCGGAATCGCCTTACCCGAAAGCTGGCGATTTTTGGGTAAATTGGCGCAAATCAGCGGATCGGCCATGGTTTCTGCCACCTATAACCCAACCCAACTGCGCGATGATCAGCATTTGTTGGCACTTACCGAGCGTCAAGACCTGCCAAAGGCTCTGACCCGGCAATTGCCAAAAAGCTTCTCTGAGGGTGCAGGACGTGCGCCCGGCGATCCGTACCCGAAATATCCACGGCCCCGGTTGGTGCAAAGCGCATTTGCCGCCGAGCCGAATGCGCCGTCGGTGGGAATTGCCGGTTCAGTACATTTACCCAATGGCCGGGTCTGGCTTGGGTTAAGTGCCAATGGCGACACCGCTTTTGCCGCAGCGCTGGCTGATTTGGTGGATGGTCAGGCCTTTGACCGATTTGGTGGCACCGTAGTGCGCTGGCGTCAGAATAAAGTGGAAATTAATGCCACCCGACCCCAATTGCTATTACCGGGGCAACAAGACCCAATGGCCTTGTGGAAGATGATCTTGCTCATCCTGATTCCAACTGGATTATGGTCTGTCATTATGTTGTGGAAACAAAAGCAAGCCAATTGATTCATTCAATCCTAAGATAAATCGGCCAGATTACTCCGGAATTTACCGGAAACCTCCATGATCAGACGCGCCCTTTTTGCCAGTACTTTATTGTTCCTCGCTCATGGTGAGGCAGCATTGGCGATTGATGCACAGGCGGGTTTTTCCAAACGCTCGGCCGTTTTGGAGTTTGCTCAAAATTGTGAACTACTTGGCAGCTCGCAATTACTGGCGGTCCGAGCTGGGAAATTGCAGGCCAAAGGAGCGCTGTTGCGCGCTGGATTTTCAACGGGCGAATTACAAAAGATGGAACGGATCGCCAAGCTCAGTGTGGCAGCGGTCGATTGTGGAAATGCCGAAGCCTTGGCCGAAATTGATCTGGTTAAGGCCTCACATGATAACTGGTTGACCCTGAGCAGTTTGGCCTATCCGGCGACCCATCGCACTTGGACGACCAGCCGTAATCTGGACTTGCTCAAACGCCGATGGCGCGCCATGCAGGTTCTAGATTCCAAGGAAAATAGTTTGGTCCGGTTTGGCGCATCTAGTTTGCAAGGCCGACCATCGCTTGACCTATTGATCGAAAACCAATCCCCTCCACGCTCGGTATTGCTGCGCATGCGAGACCCGGATCAACTGGAAAATCCACCCAGTCCATTTTTACGAAAACTGCTCAAACTACCCATTGATGGCGTAGCTGGGCTGGCCCCGCCAACCACGGCAACCCAATCGTTTTTCGCTGCAAACCGGGTCGTGGCCGAGACCAGCCTGCTTTCGGCTGAAACCGGCGTGCGCGGCACCCGTTTCGGATTTGCCAATGACGCACTGGAAGCCTTTTCACAGCTCGACCCCAGAGAGGCCGTCATCCTCGATATGTATTGGTCAGCCGGTCTGGGCAAACCAGACCGGCACAAGCGGCTTTACGTAGAAGTCGGGGATTTTCTGGCGGCACGAATTTTTGCCGAAGCTAAGGACAAAGTGCTCGAGCAATAGCCAAGAAGTTCTACAAGTGCTGGAAGATCATCCCCAGATCGCGCCCGAGAGCTGGTGAGGGCTTAGAACATCGCTTCACGCACCCCAACCCTCTTCCCCCAAGGGAGAGGGAGTTAAAGCCCGGTTATACCAGCTGTGCCCCGTCTCCCCACTGGGAGAAGGCCGAGATGACGGGGGGGTATCTGTCTTTTTCTTATGACTAGCTGGAAAGTCGAGCCGATACCGCAGCAATTTCTTCGGTCGCAGCCAAGGCCCGACGAATGTGGTTTCGCACATCCAGTTCCTGTACCAGCTTCTTGCCCAACTCAGCCTCATTTACGATAGGCAGGTCCAGTATAATGCGCGTGCCTTGGCCTAACTCACTACGCAATGCAAAGGTTCCACCGTGCAACTCGCTTAAGGCTTTGACCAGAGACAGACCGAGGCCAGTACCTCTGGCATCACTGTTCTTTGCACTTTCAGCTTGTTGGAATGGTTGTCCAACCCGACTGGCATCTTCTTCGGACATGCCCACACCATTGTCGCGAACTTCCAGAATAACCGTATCACCATCCAGTTCGATACCGGTGGTTACACGTCCATCGCCGGGGGTAAATTTTATGGCATTGGATAGCAGATTGAACAGGATTTGCCGCATGGCTTTGCGATCGGCCAGAACCGGGACCGCATGGTCCGGTAAATCAACTGACAAACGCACCCCGGCCTCATCAGCACCCAATTGCATCAGTTTCACGCACGAACGAACCACTTCGCAAATATCGAACGGCTCTTTGTTCAGTTTATAATGCTCGGATTCAATTTTTGACATATCCAAAACATCACCAACCAGATCAACCAAATGCCGCCCGCTCTCATGGATCAGGTCGGCATATTCAGCATATTTAGCGGGGATCGGCCCAAACAACCGGGCTTTCATCATATCGGAAAATCCGATGATCGCATTTAGCGGCGTCCGCAATTCATGACTCATACCCGCCAGAAACAAAGTCTTATCATGGCTAGCCGTAACCGCTGTATCACGCTCCGCTTGCAACTCACGCTCACGGGCAAATTGCCCGGCAACATTGCGTAAACTCAAAATAGCCCGATGTTCATCCAGCCGCCCGATGTGCAATTGGTGCAGGTCTTGTTGCCCGCCCACCGGAATAACAAAGGAAGCGGGATGATTGTTGGTCAAGGCCATATGCAAGGCATGTCGGACTTTTGACAGGGCCTGACCGTTTTCAAACAGACCCGTAATGGACCCGGCTTTGGACCAGTTCTTGGCTCGGTCAGAGGCGCTGACCACCCGCCCTCGCTGATCCACACAGAAATCCATATGAGGCGATTTGCGAAACAACGCATCACGCAATCGGGCCTGACTATCCATCAAGGGCAGGATCGCAGACAAGCCACTACCGATCACAATCAGGCTTAAAACCAAACCCGCTAACTCCAAAATTGGAATTTGTGCCAGCCATCCGACATTGCGCGGTAACAGCCCTTGTGGTCCGGCAATCGCGATGGCACCGATGACCAATGCGGTTAACGCGGTGGCTTCAAGCACCCGGTTCATCCGGCCAAACGAGACGGCTGCAACAATTGGCAATACCGCCATCGCAATCAAAGGCGTGAATAGATTTCCAGTCGACGCGATCGCAATTGCAGCAAAAGCGGTCCAGCCAATCAACACCAGAGCTTGCGCCCATTCTTCTTTCAAAAACCGGGCAAGGCCTAAATGCACGATACCGGGAATTGTTGCGACAACCGCAATGTTGATCAGTAGCGGAATAATGTCGGTGGCAGCTTGTTGCCAGACCAAAATCAGCATGGTCCACAGCCCGGCCAGCCAGACAATTGGCATGGCATAAGATCGCGTTTTGAGCTGCCAAGAGGCAGATCTGGAATCATTTGATGAATTCATGGGCTAATTCTTTGCTTATATCCTTAACAATTACTGAATCAAACCAATCTGAAATTCAAACAAAAATCGATTTAACTTTTTGTTTTTATTTCATTAATATCACAATCAGTAGGGAATTTTTACTTGCTGCCCACCCTTGCTCGGTTATGTTGTTGGCCTCGCTAACCCTCGCAACTCTGATAGACTGGCTCACCCTTATTCTGGATGCTCTATGGTTCGCTTTCTAAAGTACTTGCTGATGATACCGCTTGCATTGCTCTATGCAGGTCAGGCCATAACTCAAACAACCACGAGCGCCGGTGATACTCTGGTCGAGGATGATCTGATCGTAACCGGTCAAGAATTCACCGGGTTTGCCGATCTTTCCAGTTCGACAACCATAACACCTGCTACACCGAAGCAAGACTCTGCACCGGCGCAAGCCACTTCTCTTGCTTTGCCCGCGACCGGATTACGCAGCAACACTGATTTTTTTGCGTCAGCCCCGGCAAGGATTGCACAGCCAATTCAAAACCGAGAGATCAACTCGCGGCATTTTCTGGTTCAACAGGCCGGGCATTGGGATAATTTCCAGCGAGATGTAACCAATTGGGGTCGGCGCAATTTTCAATCCGCTGATGAACTTGAATACGCCCTGATCGATTTTGCCCGCTATGATGGCGCAAGGATGGCCAGCGGCTGGATGGCAGCAAATTCTTTGTTTGCCCTGCAAGTACCAGAATTTGCCGCCGGTTTGCAAAATTGGAAAAAAATCTATGGTAGCAAGGCCTTGCTAGCGCAGTTACACAGCAACCCGGCTTATGTGTTGTTATTTCCGGGCGCGGAGCAAGCGCGCCAAGCCTTGCTGGATAAAGCCAGTCAGGATGCCAAAAGACTTGCTCAAATTGGAAAGAAATTCAAGGCGCAAGCCTATTCCTTACAAAAACAATCCTGGGCCAACCGCAAACAATTGGGCAAAGCCTCGCGCTTGCTGGCCATCAAAAACGCACCCTACTCACCCAAAGTTTTACGAGTTTCAGCACTGGACGCCTTGATCGCCCCAGTTCTGGCTCAGATGCAGCCGCGCCAGACTTATCTGGTGCAAACGCCCAACCCACTTGAAATGTCCCTCGGCACCCAACCCGAACCGATTGCTATGATCCAACCGACAACCCCGCCCAAAGTCGCACCGGGCCGGGACCAAACCCTAGTCCATACCTTAAGCCTTGCGGCAATTTTGATGTTGGGTGAAAGTGATGACCATCAGGATTTTCGAAACTGGTCAAAAGATCAAACCCTCAAAGAGTGCGTAGATTGGTCAAGGTTACACCTGAATCAATGCGTTGCCGCAGGACATTTTGCATTTGAAAGTTCATTTTGTATCGCTGAACACCAACTTGTCGATGCCGGAGAGTGCGTGGGTAGTCTGGTTGCCCACTCAAATATTCAATAAAAGCCGTGTTTGTTTGCTAACCATTGCTTAAACACAACTCCAACCTTGCCTTGCAAATCAGCTTGCTGCGCGCAAAAGTGCAGACGCGAGGGATGAAAAATCATCCAGACGGGGAGAGGTTACGTGGGTTTCTTGTTAAAAGCCGGATTTTGGTTTGGCGTTGTTTTATTGTTTTTACCGAAACATCCGGGTGCCCTGCAGACGCAACGTGATGCAGCGCAAGTCTCTGCTCAATCGTTGATAGATGTAGCAGAACAGGCAGCACAATTTTGCAAAGACCAACCTTCAATTTGCAATGCAGCGTCTGAAACTTCCAAACTGGCCACTTCATATCTAAATACTGCTGCTGATGAATTGAACAGCAAAGCCTTAAAACCCAACCCGAATTCCCGCCATCACCAATAAGCTCTTGTTTTGCCGAGCCAGCAAGCCTATGTGCCAAGCTGGAGCGCCAAACCATGAACGACATTGCACAGGAAATTGAAGATGAGTTTGCCTTCCTTGGCGATTGGGAAGAGCGCTATCGGCACGTCATTGAGCTGGGCAAAGCCATGCCAACGCTGGCCGAACACCAAAAAATCGAAGCCAACAAGATCAATGGCTGTGTCTCTCAGGTCTGGCTGACTTTTCAACAAGATGAGGCCGGTCGGTTTTCATTTTCAGGTGATAGCGATGCCCACATTGTACGCGGGCTAGTTGCCTTGTTATTGCGGCTGGTCGACGGCAAAACGCCTTCGGAGATACTCGCAACACAAGCCACAGAACTATTTGCCAATATCGGATTATCCGACAATTTGTCAGCCCAAAGAGCCAATGGCCTACAAGCCATGATCGGCCGCATCCGCCAACTGGCCCAAGCCGCACTTTAATCAGCTTACAGCCCGTAATGGTGGACCAAGTGGGTCAGGGCGATTTTCAGCACCACCTTGCCAGAGCGTTTAGGCCAATGATGGCCCCGCTCCAGCGCGCTGATCCCCTGCTCGCGAACCAGCATGCTAAACACCACTCGATCCAATACCGGACCCAATGCTGCCAATGCCTGCATCACCCGGCGTCGCGCATCCAGCGAACCGCTCAACATCCCACCATCGGCTGATGCACTGCGCCTAGCTGAGCCGCCCTGTCGGACTGCACTCCAGTTGGACGCGGCCATACGGCCCATGGCGGACGCCGCATAATCTCGCCTGAACTTTTCCCCAGCCGCAAATTCAGCGCCGGACAAAAACCGATCCCCTGCGGCATCGCGCTGTCGGTATAGCCACAATAGCGGAGACTCTGCGACATTGGCCTGCACAACAATCAGGTCACCGTCTACATCAAATATTTCACGTTCTTCCAGCACCCAATGCTGTGCGGCAAATGGCGTTTGTGCTTCAACGGCACTACCACGCGCACCATCCATTCGGCGCAACCAATGCGGCAATGCATCGCTGGCCACCAAACTGCCTTTCTGATCTGAGAGCAATAAACCGCGCGTCAGAGCCAACCCAGCTAATTTGGCCGGCAGACGGATGGCCGGTTGGCCATCGATCTGCCCGATATATCCATCACGGCCATCAGGCAGCAAAACCTGCGGGTGGTCGACCAACTTCAATAACAGACGGTGCAGTCGCTTCTCGTCCGGCCTCATCCGACCGTCTGCCATTGCGGTTCTGGCAGTTCGCGCAGGACACGCTCCAGACCTTCGAGCTGCAGGTCAAACCCCGGATCGTCCCGACGATCTTCGATCAAATGGCACGCATGGGAAACCGTGGTTCGATCCCGCCCAAAGGCCGAGGCAACCCGGCTCAACGATAGCTCAAATGCTACGTGGGCTAGATACATGGCAATTTGCCGGGCAAAGGCGACCTTTGCATTGCGACGGGTGGCCGCCGCTAGGTCATTTTCTTTGACATTAAAGGTGAAGCAGACCAGCGCTCTGGTCAGTCTGGCCCGTGCTTCATCCGTATTGCGCCGATAGATATATTCATTGTTCATCAGACATTCCTCATCATAAAGGGAAGGACAGCATAAGCCACCGTCCTATTATGAGGATTATTTTCCTATTTGGTCAATATGGAATCTTGATGAAGGTAATTATTTAATTATTTTTCAAACAGTTAGCAGTTGGCAATCATTGCCCGATTATTGGCCGAAAGCGCGGATAGCGGCGTAAATACATCATAGGCTAAGATCATGTTTACCCGCCCCGTCGGATCAACCAGCGGCAGGCGCATCCAGAATTGGGCGTACTGACTGTGGGTCGCATCTCCCGGACCGGTTGCTCCACAGGCCGGTCTTTCGCGGGCCACCAGCACGTCTAAAATGCGATGCCAGTACTCGTAGGTCTGTGTCGAATACAAATCAGCAAGCATCTTTCCGGTGGTTTCACGATTGTGATAGGTACGCAAACCGGTCCCGGCCAAGCGGACACGGTATTGGTGGCGCACGTCCTCTCCACAAACCTCGATCAATGAAATCAGGGGCAGCAGCTTTGGAAAATCCACAGGTTGCAAATCAGACCGGCTAGGCAAACAGTTTTCGTTGCATTTGCTTTGCCAGTAATCGAACAGTGTACGCTGCTCATCAAAAACCAATTGGCTACGAAAGATAGATTCCAGACTTCCCATAGTGCTCTCTTTCCCCTTGTTTCGTTTGTTCAACAAACTGATTCGTTTGGTTAATATCTGTTAACCAGTGGAATCAGCGCAAGAGTCCCAAGACTCAAAAACTTTGAAATGGAATCAAAAAGCGGGTTTTGCCAAAGTGTGAGTCAAAAAAGTCACAGAATACCGTATTGAGCCACTCGAAAATCGCACAAAGTGAATGCTGACTGGTTCAGACCTTTTTGCGCTGGCCACGGCCAAGGCCGATTTGGCGAGCCAATGCCGAACGAGTTCGGGCATATTCGGGAGCCACCATTGGATAGGTGGCGGGCAAACTCCATTTTTGACGATAATCATCCGGCGACAAATTATACTTGGCTTTCAAATGCCTTTTTAGTGATTTGAATTTTTGTCCGTCTTCCAGACAAATAATGTGATCATCAAAAACTGATTTACCGATCGGCACGGCTGGTTTGTTGTCCCGCCCGTTCAATAGAGTGGAACCGGCTTCCACATTTGAAAGTGAAGCAAAGACACTACCAACCAGGTCAGGCAAATCCTCAGTGGACAATTTGTTATTGCCCACATAGGCCGCAACAATCTGAGTGGTTAAACCCAGCAATTCGCCCTTCTTGCCCATCTCACACCTGCTTGCTTACTTGGAGTGGCTCTAAAATACTCCCTCCACGGGTAAATGCAATGAACAGAATCAAGTAATAGCAGTAAAGATATGGACTTACCTAAACGACAGGTAAGAACATAATTCAACTGGACTGAGTTGTACGTGCAATCAGTTCATTTCAATAGCTTATCACCAGCCGTGATGAGCTGATTGCCACATCATAAATCAAACAACAGACGATCCGGATCCTCAAGACATTCTTTAACCCGGACCAAGAAGGTAACCGCACCTTTGCCATCCACCACCCGGTGGTCATAGGACAAAGCAATATACATCATGGGGCGTATCACGATTTCATCACCAACCACCATCGGGCGCTTTTGGATGGTGTGCATGCCCAG
>NVXG01000029.1 GCA_002733805.1 Robiginitomaculum sp.
AGCGTTTTCACCAACACGCGGAAAATATTGGCGGACTCTTGCATGTTGCCGCGAATTTTCTGATCCGTCATGCCTTCCGACCCCGATGCTGTCGTCAAAATTTCTACGAAAAGAAGAACATCCTGCGATTTTACGCCCGATTGAAGCGTTTCACCAAAAACTGGACGCTGGGTATAGCTGGCTGGTGGTCGGCGTGGTGAAGTGGCGGTATCTGGTTTTGGCTGGCGCGCTCGCCTCGGTTTTTGTGGGTGGTTGGTTCGCCTCGCACGTACCTAGCGGTTTTACCTCAAAAGCCGACCGCTCGGAGTTTCTGGGCGTGGTTGAATTGCCTTTGGGATACGGAATTGACGAAAGTAAAAGAGCGGCGGCTCGCACCTATACGGCCTTGATGGAAGTCGAGCACATGAAGGACGTGTTCCTGACGATTGGCGCGGGGAGCCAAGGTAAAACCAACATTATTGATATTTATGCGTCTATTACCCCAAAGCAGGAGCGCGACGTGGCGCAATTTCTAGTTATGGATGCGGCCCGGGATGCACTCAAAGCGGCCCTGCCGGAGGCCAAAGAGGTGAATATTGGCGAAGTGCCATGGGTATCTGGCGGCGGTGTTTCTTCGGTTGATATCGAGCTGGCCATACGTGGTGATAATATTGGCGAGATCAATGATTATGTACAAACAATTGCCGAGCAGATGAATAAGACTGGCCTTTATGCGGATCTTCGCACCAGTTTTGAAGAGGGTCGCCCGGAACTGCAGGTGATCTTTAACCGGGAGCGGGCCGGAGATTTGGGGGTCTCGGCTCGATCCTTGGCGAATGTCGTTCAGATCATGGTTGGTGGTGTCGATGCGGGCAGTTTTGAAGATGATGGAAAACGCTATGACGTTCGGGTGCGACTGGATGAAGCGCAGCGGCAAAACCGCGATCAATTG
Organism: Robiginitomaculum sp.; assembly: GCA_002733805.1. GTDB lineage: Bacteria > Pseudomonadota > Alphaproteobacteria > Caulobacterales > Maricaulaceae > Robiginitomaculum_B. The sequence goes on from NVXG01000029.1 coordinate 932, forward strand.
GCATTGATCCAGGTCCGTTCCAATAGCGGGACGATCATTGATCTGACCAGCATTGCTGCGCTTGTATACACGTCTGGCCCCGCTCAAATTGATCGTCAGGACCGGGCGCGTAAAATATCCATACAAGCGAATACCATTACTGGCGTGGCTCTGGGTACCGGGACCCAGAGGTTGGAGCAAATTCTGGCGGCCTATCCTTTGCCCGCTGGCCTGAGTTACAGCTTTGAAGGTTCAGCCCGCCGGATGAAGGAAGCCATTTCCGCCATTGGCTTCGCCTTTATGCTGGCCATGATTGCGCTTTATATTGTGCTGGCCAGTCAGTTTAATTCCTTTGTGCAACCGGTCATCATCATGATCACCGCACCGCTTTCGTTTTCCGGAGCATTTGCCATGTTGTACTTTACGGGACAGGAAATGGCGCTGTTTACCCAGATCGGCTTGATCGCGTTGATGGGGATCGTGATGAAAAATGGTATTTTGCTAGTTGATCGGGTTAATCAGGTTCGCGATGCTGGAGCTAAACCGCAAGATGCCATATTAGAAGCCTGTCCCCAACGACTTCGTCCGGTCTTGATGACCGCCTTTGCCGCCATTTTTGGTATGATCCCCGTGGCATTGTCGGTATCCGATGGTGCAGAATGGCGAAACTCACTGGGCTTCCTGATCATTGGTGGACTATCATCCTCGACAATTCTAACCCTGCTTGTGGTCCCAGCGGCCTATATGGTGCCGCATGACATTTCAAATGGTGTGAAGTGGATGTTCAGAACTGCGAGCAGATTTCTGCCATAGAACACCGTTGCCGTAAGCCGGTTCTATGTCCGTTTGCCGCTCCTTATTCGGATTCGATTAGAAGAAAATGGTTTGAAGGCGGATAACTTCTGGAGATGTCTTGAAATAGAGGAATAGATTTGCCATTCCAACCCGTACGACAGACAAGTTCACGGCTCAAGGACGTTCTAATCTGACAATGCTCGTGTGAAATTTCCTTGTATCTCCCTGTTAATTTTTGGGATGGTGCGGCGGAGAAAATACGCATTACGCTGGATGGTCTGCGCGGTGAGGATAGCATTGCCGAACTGTGCCGTCAGGAAGGCATATCGCAGGGCCTGTACTTATAATGGTCGAAGGACTTCCTTGACGCAGGCAAGAAACATCTGGCGGATGATATCACCTGCCAGACCAATACCGATGAGGTCAAAGTCTTGCAGGCACAGGCTCGTGATCTCAAAGAGGTTGTGGCCGAACAGACGTTGGAACTGCGGCTTCTTAAAAAGCATGATCGGGGGTGGGGAGACGCAGAATGAAATATCCAGCATCAGAAAAGCTGGAGAGTGAGGCGGATCAGAAAACGATCCAACATCGGCGCTTGCAATACCGCAAAGCCGTCGCCTAATATCAACACACACAATGAGCAAAACCCACTTCTGCTTCAAAGAGGAATCTGTCCCACTTCATATGAACACGGATACTGTGCTTATCTTCGGGCCAGCATTTTTGTAAGGCTCATCCCATGGCATTGATTAAAATTACTGATTCTATTGTGCTGTTTGATGACGAGTTACAGGAACGTTTCGTGCGTTCGAGCGGTCCCGGCGGGCAAAATGTGAATAAGGTTGCAACCGCTGTGCAACTTCGCTTCGATGTCCGTGGGTCTTCTAGCTTACCTGAACGAGTGCGTGAGAAAATTTTGAACTCGGGCGATAGCCGTTTAACAAAGGATGGCGTCTTCGTGATTTTTGCGGATCGTCATCGTACACAGGAGATGAACCGCAAAGACGCCCGTGATCGTTTGTTCGATGTTATCCGAAAAGCCGCCTTTGTTCCGAAAAGGCGTATCCCAACCAAACCAACCTTCAACTCAAAAAAACGCCGCCTTGATAGCAAAACCAAACGCGGCGCGATTAAGAAGAGGCGTAGCGGTGCGATTGATATGGATTAGGGGATTGTCAGATTAAAACTAACTTGAGCGCCAAACCTATTTTTTTGTATACTCAGAGGATGACAATGCCTGTTACCCTTCACCGGAAGCGCTACTAAGAATACGACACCATGCAGGTCCATGATTTCTTTTTGATCCTGTTGCTGGTTTTAGTATTTTGCACGTGCGCTTAAAAACCCCGGCGGTATTGGGAGAATTACTGGCCGGTGTCGTATTGGGGCTATCCTTGCTGGGTTGGGTTGAGCCGGTCGAAGCTTTACGGTTACTGGCAGAAATCGGAATTATTCTGCTTGTTTGAAGTCGGTTTGGGCACAGATTTTGTTCATCTTGCCCGTACCGGATGCCAGTTATTTCTGGTCGCACTGCTTGGGTTCCACCATTTATCATGAAATGGATGCATGGCCGAATGCAATCCAGTTGAAAAACGCACAATAACAAGCCGCCAATAGATTACTCAATCAGATTTTCGGCCATGACTTCGACCAGTGAATTCAAACCGTGATCCCATTTCCAGTGCGCAATACTTTCATCCATGGTCAGACGGCAATTGGCACAGGACGAGACCATGGTATCGGCACCGGTGGCCTCAACTTGATCCATTTTGATTTTGAACACTTTGTGGCGCAGATCTGTGGCGCTGGCCATCGCCTGCACCCCGCCGCCGCCGCCGCAACACCAGTTGAAATTGGCCGTTGGCGTCATTTCGCGGAAGTCCTCGGCAAAATCATCCAGCAAATACCGGGCCGCGTCCGCCGCCCCGCCGCGCCGGGAAATCTGGCATGGGTCGTGATAGGTGATCGAGCCTTTAAGCGGTTTCAGTTTGAGTTTGCCGGCACGTTTCAAATCGGCCAAAAATTCAGTGATGTGTAAGACCTCGAATGGTAATTTCCGGCCCAAAATATTGGCTCCGGACCAGCGCATGACGCCATAGGCATGGCCACATTCAGGGATCACAACGGTTTTCACGTCCAACTCTTCTGCGGCTTCAACTATGCGGGTAACACCCAGTTTGGCCAGATCCATTTTGCCCGACAAAAAGCCGAAATTGGTGGCTTCATAACCCTTGGTGCTGAAGGTCCAGCTCACCCCGGCGTGGTCGAGCAATTTACCCATGGCAACAATGCTGTCCGGGTATTTCATCATCTCGATAGAAGAAACAGTCAGTAGAATTTCGGCTCCTTTTTTGTCGAGCGGAAACTCCATGTCGTTTTCATCTTCCAACCATTCCAGCCGGTCCACCAGCTTATTGGAAGTCAAACCGAGCGGGCTGCCTTTTGTCCGCACGTTTTCTGCGGCCTGCATGAAGTCTTCCGGTCCCATACCGGCAGCGGCAAAGGCTTGGCGGGTCGCCGCAACAATGGCAGAAATATCAATACCCATGGGGCAAACGGCGGAACAACGACCACACATGGTGCAACTATCAAAAATTAAATCCTGCCATTCCTCAAGCTCTTCGGTCTTGACCGTTTTTCCAAGTCCAAACCAGGAAAGCGGTGATTTGCTGCGTTTCCAGGCCCGGGTTATGGGAACCAACTTATAGGCCGGGGTGTAGCGCGCATCGCCCGTGGCTTCGTAAAAGTGACAGGCTTCGGCGCACTGTCCGCAATGCACGCAAGCCTCGAGATAGGGCGCAATATTCCCGCCGGTGAGGGCCGTAAACTTATCGGCGGCAATTTGTACCTGTTCAGTGGTCAGCATGATCTCAGCTCCCGTTATAGCGCTTGTAGGCGTTGAGTGCTCGCACGCCTAAAAACCCGATGGCCAGCCCAGCTAATACGAATGGAGCCCAATGATCTGGGCTGGAAAGAATATGCAAAACTGCTCCGAGCAGATCAAAATTATGACTTGCGCCCGCTCCTGAGTGAGCAAAAGCCGCAGGTGCCAGAACAAAATAGACCAATGCTATGGTAGTCGTATGGGTTAAAAATTTCATGGCCATAGGCTCCTATTGAATGTTGATTTGTACGAGTTCCTTGCCATCTGGATCGGCGACGTGAACGGCGCAGGCCAAGCAGGGATCAAAGCTGTGAATGGTGCGTTGAATTTCCAGCGGTTGTTTGGGGTCATGCAAAACATGGCGATCCATCAAAGCCGCTTCATAAGCGCCCGGTTGGCCGCCAGCATCGCGCGGGCCGGCGTTCCAGGTGCTGGGGACTACCGCCTGATAATTGCTGATTTTTTTGTCCTTAATCACCACCCAATGAGCCAATGAGCCGCGTGGAGCTTCCATAAAGCCCACGCCTCGGGCCTCTTTGGGCCAAGTGGACGGATCCCATTTTTCTTTATTTTGTACCGATAAATCACCAGCCTTGATATTGGCCATCAGATTGTTGAACCAAGTGGACATCTGATCGGCAACGATCTTACTTTCCAATGTTCGTGCCGCTGTACGGCCCATGGTCGAAAACATGGCAGTGAGTGGCAAATCAAGCTGTTTTAGTGCAGAGTTTGCCAAATCAACGGTTGGCTCGTGACCATTGGCATACATCACCAAAATACGGGCCAGCGGGCCAACCTCCATGGCATGTCCGCGCCAGCGTGGGGATTTGATCCAAGAATAGCTCTCCTCCATATGCAAATTTTTGTAGGGAGCCTTTGGACCGGTGTAATTGAGATTGGTTTGTCCGTCATACGGGTGCAGGCCGTCTTTTGCCCCTTCATAATCATACCAAGAATGATCGACAAATTCCTGAATTTGTTCCGGGTCGTTCAAATCTACTGGATGAATTTTGCTTAAATCCCGATTTAAGATCACACCGGCTGGCACCATATAGCTAGAGGGATCATCAAGGCCCTCCGCTGGAAAATCCCCAAAAGTCATGAAATTACCCAGGCCTTCCCCACGGGCAAACCAGTCCTTGTAAAAAGAGGCAATGGCCAGCGTATCGGGCAGATAAACCTGGTTCACAAATTCCTGCATGTGGCCAATAATGCGGCGCACTTCATTCAGGCCTGCCATATTCAAGGAGGTGGCACCGCTCTCATTCGTGCTGATCGAGGTTGGTGCGCCACCAACCAGAAAGTTGGGGTGCGGGTTTTTGCCGCCAAAAATGGCATGTAGCTTCACCACATCGCGTTGCCAAGCCAGAGCTTCCAGATAATGCGAAACCGCCATTAAATTGGCTTCGGCGGGCAGCTTATATTCAGGGTGACCCCAAGGGCCCTGTGCAAAAATACCCAACTGACCAGACTCGACAAAGCCTTTTAGTTTTTTCTGCATATCGGCAAAATAGCCGGGACTGGATTTGGCGTAGGACGAGATCGACTGCGCCAGTTCCGAGGTCGCCTTGGGGTCGGCATTCAACGCCGAAACCACATCAACCCAATCCAGCGCGTGCAAATGGTAAAAATGCATAACATGGTCATGGATATGTTGTGCGCCAATCATCAAATTGCGGATAAGCTGGGCATTTTTGGGAATGGTAATGCTCAAGGCATTTTCAACCGCCCGCACCGAGGCAATGCCGTGGACCAGTGTACAGACCCCGCAAATACGTTGGGCAAAGGCCCAAGCATCACGTGGATCGCGGTCACGCAAGATCAACTCAATGCCGCGCACCATGGTGCCGGAACTATAAGCACTTTCAATACCGCCTGCCTCATTGGTATCCACTTCAATACGTAAATGCCCCTCAATGCGGGTGATCGGATCGACAACAATTCGTTTATTCATAATGCGCTCCATGCGCTGTCAGAGTGAACGGTTTCATAGCTTGATACCCCGGCGGTTCAGCTGAGCGCCCATTTCCCCTCGGGTCAGGAAAACCAGAAAACCATGCATCAGCTTGCCAAAGGGAAACCAGACAAAGAACACGCAAATGCTGAGGATATGGATGGCCAAAAGGGTCTCGTATCGCAGTCCTACATGACTGGCTGCTGCCAGCCCGGTCAGCACCGGCGTAATGGTGACAACCCAGGTGACATAATCATCCATGGTAGAAATCAATTTGAGAACCGGGCTGGAAAGTCGGTGGGCCAAGGCCAGTATCAATGAGACTACGGTTACCCCGCCAACCGCAAAGATGACGATGTTTGGCAAAGCTGGCCAAGTCAGGCCCGTCAGGCTTTTGATAAATAGAACATGCGGCGCAAAGGTCAGAACAATGATCGCCAGCCCTAGATGAAACACCCAGCCATTAATGGTGGTAAAGCGGGTACGTTTGGCAAATTCCGGCTTGGGCAGCATGCGCCGAAAGAACTCGGCCACAGCGGCTATCATGGTTGGTTTGGCCCCGGAACGGATTGCCGATTTATCTTTTAAGCGTGGCATGAACAGCAGGCTAACCAATCGCCAAACCACCCCAAACACAAACACGGCCAGCGAAAACTGCAAAGCAGGCCCACGAGCAAAATCGAGAAGATCGGTCATGATTTACCCTCCTTCATGGCATTTTTCTTTCGGGCGTGCCCGGCGGCCGCACTAATCAGTCCGGCGGCAGCGCCTGCCGCCGCTGCACCAGCGGCAACTTTACCAACATCACGTATGGGTGCTGGCAGGGGGTTGTAAAATCCGCCCTTGTCCCAGAAGTTCGGTTCGGAACAGCCAAGACAGCCATGGCCGGATTGAATGGGAAACGAGACCCCGCCATTCCATTTCAAGGTGGCGCAGGCATTATAGGTGGTTGGGCCTTTGCAGCCGACTTCATACAGACACCAGCCCTTGCGCGCCCCTTCATCGTCAAAACTTTTGGCAAACAGGCCGCGCTCATAAAACGGACGACGATAACACCGGTCATGAATATTATTGCCAAAATAGGCGATGGGCCGTTTCAAATGATCCAGTTTCGGCAGTTTACCAAACGACAGGATATAGGAAATTGTGCCGGTCATGGCCTCAGGGATCGGTGGGCAACCGGGAATGTTGATAATCGCCTTGTCAGTGACCAACTGGTCTACACCCACCGCGCCCGTTGGGTTGGGCGCCGCCGCAGGGATGCCGCCAAAAGCGGCACAGGTGCCAACGGCAATTACCGCAGCAGCGTCTTTGACGGTTTCTTCCAGCATTTGAAGATTGCTGATACCGGCAATGGTCGAATATGCCCCGTCCAGCTTGGTCGGGATTGAGCCATCGACCACCACCACATATTTGCCCTTGTTTTCACGCATCGCAATGTGACGGGCTTCCTCGGCGGCCTCTCCCGAGGCGGCTTGCAGGGTGTGATGATAATCCAGCGAGATAAAATCAAAAATCAGCTCTTCCAGCGTAGGTGCGAATGAACGGGTGAAACTTTCGGTGCAGCCAGTGCATTCCTGAAACGATAACCAGATCACCGATTGGCGCCGGGCTGAGGCTAGATTCTCCGCCATGGCTTTGGCTGCCAAGGGGGTTAGCGCCATGGAGGACGCCAGATATGAAGTATATTTCAGGAAAGCCCGGCGCGAAATGCCCCGCGCCTCCAGCATTTGCCCAAGGGTTTTTGGTTCAGCCATGATGGCGCTCCTCCTTGATGATCTTGCTCAAACGAGATGCCGCCGCACGGGCATCGTTTTGATGCGCATGAAGGATGTCAGGCACAGAAATGATATTGATTTCTTCGGCGGTTATATGGTTGTCCCCGCCAAAATGGCGGACCCACCAAACCCCGGCAAAAGAGGTCTCCCAAATTTCGCTTAAGCCTGCGACATCCAGTTTGACTTCGACCTCGCCGTGGCCGAGGCGCGTTTCCAAATCCTGGCGATCCGCATCGCTCATCGGTAACGAGCGCAGATCAATCGACGCGCTTTGCCCGGTTTGTGCAAACTCACTCAACCGCTCAGCGATCTCACTCAGCAGGCTATCATTGATACCGGTAAGGGCGATGGGCGTGTTATCAATCAAGTTCATCAGACCACCTTTCAATTATGTCACGCACCGCCGTGCAAGCTATCGGTATGGCGGCTTTAACCAAAGGTGTAGGCTCTAGCCCCCAGCGCGTATATTCGGGCTGTATGGCAACCAGAGTTCGTATTTTAGGCGCCGCACCACTTAACGCCGCCGCATCCAGAAGGTCAGCCAGCGCCACTTCATGCACGGTACTTCTGGCGGTGGACAGGTGCGCATCCATTTCTGCATTTTCAAAAGTTTGCACAGTTCCGGGCGGGCCCTCAATACGGGCCGCGTCTACAACAATCAGGCGATCCGCCTGTTCAATTTCCGGCAGAAGCGACAAACCAATTGTGCCGCCATCGCGAATGCTGATGTGTTCGCCAAATGAATTTTGAGATCGCAGAATTTCAGTAACGTGTACGCCAACACCATCATCAGAAAGCAAAGTGTTTCCGACACCCAGAACGAGAACCCGTTCTTTCCGGCTTTTGGCTTTTAGTTTTTTAGTCGTGGGCATCGTCTCCTCCGCACAATCACGCAAGAATTTACTACCGCTTTATCTGTGCCAATGGACCGGGACGAATCGTCGCACAAACCGCTCTGTGGCTTGCATCCGCCCAAAGCAGGCGCATAAAAGCTTACCACAAGCAGATTTAATGCGGAGAATGATCATGTGCCTTGGCGTACCTATGCGTATTATCAAGATCGACGGCTTTGCAGCACGTTGCGAAGCCAAAGGCATAGAACGCCAGGTCAATTTATTTTTATTGCAACATGAAACATTGGCCACCGGCGATCTGGTCATGGTGCATGTGGGCAATGCCATCGCCAAAATGAGCGAAGAGCAAGCCCGTGACGCTTGGGAAATATACGATGAAATGCTGGCACTGGAAGCCAAGGCAAGCGGCCATGCATGAGTTGGCCATATGCCAAAGCCTGCTCGATCAGGCACGCCAGATCGTTGATGCACATGACGCCAACGGCATAGAGCGTATCATTGTACAAATTGGCCCGTTAAGCGGCGTTGAAGCCCCTTTATTGGCACAGGCATTTTCCATTGCCCGGTCCGCCGCTGGGTTTCCAAATGCCGAGCTGGAGATTGAAACCAGCCCAATACAGGTGCGTTGCCAACAATGCGGCACTACCAGTGCTGCCCGGGTTAATGCACTGCTTTGCGGCTCATGCCAAAGCTGGAAAGTAGACCTAATCAGTGGTGACGAGATGATTTTGAAAAGCCTGATATTGACCGAACAACCGGCCTCGTTAAGTGGCCCATTAACCAGAGCGGGATAGGAGATAAAAATGTGTGAAACCTGCGGATGTACAATAACCCCCGGCAATGCCCATCTGGTCGCGGATCAGGGCCGCCTGTCCCACACCAAAGACGGCACAAAAAGTATAGAGGTGCTATCCTCGCTCTTGCACGAAAACAATCATATGGCGGCCCACAACCGCGAGCATTTTAACCGCCATAATGTGTTGGCGCTTAATCTCATGTCCTCACCCGGTTCAGGCAAAACCGCGCTGTTGGAGAGCACGATCAAGGCGCTGAAATCCCGGTATCGCATCGGTGTGATTGAGGGCGATCTGGAAACTGAAAACGATGCCATGCGTATTCGTGCCCACGGCGTACCGGCAGTGCAAATCACCACCGGCCAAGCCTGTCATCTGGATGCCCATATGGTGCATGATGCCTTGCACGAACTTGATCTGGACAGCCTCGATATTGTGTTTATTGAAAACGTCGGCAATCTGGTTTGCCCGGCCAGTTTTGATCTGGGCCATCATGCTAATATTACGTTGCTTTCGGTGACCGAAGGTGACGACAAACCGGCCAAATACCCAGTGATGTTTCGTGGCTCCGATCTGGTCCTTTTGACAAAATCCGACCTGCTCGAGTTTCTTGATGATTTTGACACCCAAAAAGCAGAAACCCATGTGCGTAATTTGGCCAACTCTGCGCCGGTACTGACCCTGTCAGCGCGGCGCGAGGATACTCTGGGGCCGTGGTTTAATTGGTTGGGCGAGATGGTTGAGGCTCGTCAGAACGCTCAAAACCTGACCCCAACAATTCAGCCCGATGGCATTGCCCTGCACCGGGTGGGTTCGTCATGAGCAACGCCGCATATTGGCTGGAGCGCATTCGCGCCATGCGCTTTTCCGCCCCGGTTCGCGTGATGAATGTGTGCGGGGGGCATGAACGCACCATTACCCATGCCGGTTTGCGCGGGGCGTTACCCAAAAACATTGAGATCATTCCCGGTCCCGGCTGTCCGGTTTGTGTGTGCCCGGAAGAGGATATTTTTACGGCGATTGAACTGGCACAAAACCCGAATATTATTCTGGTGGCCTTTGGCGATATGTTGCGGGTGCCGTGCAATGCGCCCAAGACCAGTCCGCGTTCTTTGGAACAGGCCAAGGCCGCAGGGGCTGATGTGCGCCCGGTCGCCTCACCAGCGCAAGTGTTGAGTATTGCTCGTGAGAACCCACAAAAAGACGTGGTGTTTTTTGCAGCCGGGTTTGAAACTACCACCGCCCCGGTGGCGGCTATGCTGGCGCAAGGTACGCCAGAAAACCTGAGCGTGCTGTTATCCGGACGTCTTACATGGCCTGCAGTTGCCATGTTGCTTGAGAGTGAAAGTGCGGGCTTTGATGCGCTGATTGCGCCGGGGCATGTGTCGGCCATTATGGGTCCGGAAGAATGGGAATTTGTTGTGAAAAAGCACAACATTCCGGCGGCAGTGGCTGGGTTCACCCCGGAAAGCCTGCTGGCTGCGCTCTATTCGGTTTTGCAACAGTTTCAGCATAACCGTCCGGCCTTAGAAAATTGCTATGCCGGAGTGGTGCCCCAAGGTGGCAATCCGACGGCCCGTAAAATCATGGCAGAAACCCTTGATGTGGTGGATGCCAATTGGCGCGGCATCGGTATCATCCCGGCCTCGGGATATGCCATTGCGGACGCATACGCAGATGCAGACGCCCGTAAACGATTTGCGCTGGAGGTCGATCATTCTCGCAAGCGCGTCGGGGAAATGCCCCCGGGGTGCGATTGCGCCCGCGTGGTGCTGGGTAAGATTTATCCCAACCAGTGCATCCTCTATGGCAAAGCCTGCACGCCGAGAAAACCCATAGGCCCGTGCATGGTATCCGACGAGGGTGCATGCCGTATCTGGTGGTCTTCCGGTATTCGTGGGCAGGACCGGAAAATCTCTGAAAACGCCTGATGATTGCGCGGAACATCATTATCAGTGGCCAAGTGCAAGGGGTCGGATATCGTCCCTTTGTCTATCGCTTGGCCCATAAACTCGGCCTGTATGGTCACGTCCATAATGGTGCGGGTCGGGTCTTTATCCATATTGAAGGTGATGCCGTTCAGCTGGATCATTTTGCCCACCAATTGATTGCAGAAGCACCGCCCTTGGCGCGCCCAAAACTGGAATGCAATGAAGATACGGAGATAGCCGGGCAAAAAGATTTCCGTATTGAAACCAGTGCCTTGGGAGGCGCAGCAGAGGTGCATATACCGCCTGATATGTTCACCTGTGATGATTGTCTGGCAGAAATGAACGATGTGCAAGAACGCCGCGCCCGTTATCCGTTTATCAACTGCACCCAGTGCGGGCCGCGTTACACACTGATCCGGGCCATGCCTTATGATCGGCCCAACACGGCCTTGCGCGATTTTCCGCTTTGTGAGGATTGTAGGTGCGAATATGAAGATCCTTTTGACCGGCGTTTTCATGCCCAACCTTTGGCTTGCGAGCAATGCGGCCCGACTTTGGAATTTGTCGCGGGCAAGGAACGTATTGCCCAGAATGAGACAGCCTTGGCCGCGTGTATTGCCGTTTTGCGCGACGGCAAAATTCTCGCCGTCAAAGGTGTGGGCGGGTACCATTTGATGTGTGATGCACAAAACATTGCGGCCGTTAAAGCTTTGCGTGAACGCAAGCACCGCCCGGACAAACCTTTGGCTGTGATGTTCCCGCTGGCCGACAAAGACGGGCTGGGTGCAGTACGCCAATATTGCGATTTGTCTGATATGGAAGCAACGGCCATTGTTGATCCGGCGCGCCCCATCGTGCTGGTGGATAAAGGTTCGCGCAATTCTCTATGTGATGATCTGGCACCCGGATTGGGCGAGCTGGGTGTGTTTCTGCCCTATGCGCCCTTGCATCATCTTATTCTGGCGGATTTTGGCGGTCCCTTGGTGGCCACATCAGGCAATATCAGCGGCGAGCCGGTCATCATTGAAAATAAGATGGCGACCACACAATTGCGCCCTGTTGCAGAAGCTTTTTTGCACCACAATCGCCCGATTGTTCGCCCGGCAGATGACAGTGTGGTGCGGGTCATCGCCGGGGCAGCACGCACTATTCGTTTGGGGCGCGGTGCGGCACCACTTGAAATGGATCTGCCCGGCACTTTGCCAGAACCGGTGCTGGCCGTTGGTGGTCACATGAAGGGTGCCATTGCGCTGGGATGGGGCAATCGTGCGGTTCTGTCACCGCATATCGCTGATCTTTCCAGCCCACGCAGCATAGATGTTCTGGCCGAACTGGCAGATGATCTGCAAATACTGTACGGTGTGCAAGCTCGAAAAATTATCCATGATGCCCATTCCGGCTATGCCAGCACCCTGTGGGCCAAACAGCAAAATTTACCGCTTTTGCCGGTACAGCATCACCGGGCCCATGCCTCGGCTCTGGCCGGAGAGTACCCACAGATCAAAAGCTGGCTAGTGTTTGCTTGGGATGGCGTTGGACTAGGTGATGATGGCACGCTCTGGGGCGGTGAAGGCTTTGTAGGCGCGCCCGGAAGCTGGGAGCGAGCAGCCAGTTGGCGTACCTTTCGACTGATTGGCGCGGACCGTGCCGGGCGTGAGCCGTGGCGTTCTGCGGCGGCACTTTGTTGGCAGAGCGAGCGCAGTTGGCAGAGCACGGCAATGGATACAAAATTGGCCAAAGCGGCATGGGACAAGGGCTTGAATGTTCATACTACCAGTGCCGTGGGACGCTTGTTTGATGCTGCATCGTGTATGGTAACCGACCTAGAAAAAGCAAGTTTTGAAGGGCAGGGGCCGATGCTTCTAGAAGCTTTGGCCCAGGGACCAGCCAAGGCAATATCGCTACCACTTACCCTGAATGATGACGGGATTATGCGGAGTAACTGGGAGCCATTAATCGCGATCATGCAGGACAATTCAGTGACACAAGAAAACCGGGCTGCTTTGTTACATGAAAGTCTCGCGCAGGCACTGGTGGATCAGGTCTTGTGTGTAGGCAAGACCCATAATTTTAAAGCCGTCGGCCTGACTGGCGGCGTGTTTCAAAATCGGGTGCTGGCTGAGTGTGTTTTTGCGAAACTGTCCGCGCTACACATACCGGCATATCTACCACAAAAAATACCGGTCAATGATGGTGGCCTTGCTTTTGGGCAGATTGTCGAAAGTTTAGGAGGAAATGATGAGCATATTTGAAGACCGTTTTGTAACCTTGGCCCATGGCAATGGCGGGCGCTATATGCGCGAGTTGATTGTAGAAATATTTGCCCGTCATCTGTCTAATCCAGAGTTGGACGTCACCACGGATGCCGCCGCCATTGCGCTGGACGAAGGCATGGTGGTTATGACCACAACGGACGGCTTTATCGTACAACCTTTGGAGTTTCCGGGCGGAGACATTGGATCGCTTTGTGTACACGGCACGGTCAATGACCTTGCCGTTTCAGGCGCAAAACCGCTCTATCTAACCTTGAACGCTTTCATTGAAGAAGGCTTTGATCTGCGGGTTTTGGACCGGCTGGTGCAAAGCTTGGGCAAGGCGGCAAAAGAGGCTGGCGTGCGGGTGGTGGCTGGCGATACCAAAGTGGTGCCGCGCGGCCATGGCGGTGGGTTATATCTGGCCAGCACCGGCATTGGTGTGCGCAGACCAGATCTGAACCTTGGCCTGAAACAAATTGAGCCGGGCGATGCCATTCTGGTCAGCGGTCCGATCGGTGATCATGGCATTGCCGTATTGCTGGCCCGTGAAGATTTTGATCTGAAGGGCGATGTGCGCTCCGACAATGCTTGTGTGACCAATTTAACCGAACCTCTTTTGAAACTGCCGAACCTGCGCTTTATGCGCGACCCAACGCGTGGGGGCTTGGCCATGGTATGCAATGAAATTGCCCAAGGCGCCAAGGTGCAAATCCGACTGAACGAGAGCGTAATTCCTGTACGAGAACCCGTGCGCGGGGTCTGCGAAATGTTGGGCTATGATCCTTATTATCTGGCCTGTGAAGGCCGGGTTGTAGCTATTGTCAGCGCAGATATAGCGGAACAGGCGCTGGCCATCTGGAAAGGCATTCCCGGCGGTGAAGACGCGAAGATCATTGGTTCGGTAGAAAAAGGCAAATCCCGCGTTATCGTGCAAACAATGATTGGCGGCGAACGGTTGCTGGAAGAATTGGAAGATGACCCACTTCCCAGAATTTGCTGAATTCACTCTGTTTTGGAGCCCTCTGGCAATCATCGGCCTAAATCTGTTCCACCAATACCGAACGGTTTCATGGGTGATATCGAACCCACGTTCGTGCAATAAATCTTCAATATTACGCTAACTGGTCCAAGGGTACTCCAATTGAAGCGCAACTAGGGACGCGGTTGAACGTCCATATCGCTGCGCTATTTGACGTAATACTATGTCCAGAGTTTGACCGGGCATCGAGTTTAATTCCGGTAGAATTTTCAGTTTAGATGCTTCTGCTTCCGTCTTGTCTGGAATGATTTCAAGGCCATTCAACGAAATTATTTTTTGCGAATTACTCACTGTATAACAACGAGATTTGTATGTGCGTGACCAAGCATCAGCTGTAAAAGCAAGTGCAAGTTCATCAACCCCTTCTTTGATCTTCAGGCCTAGTTTCTCATGGCCGAGAAATGCAACAGCATTTATACTGCCGCGTGCCACACTGCCCCCTGACATTTTGAAATTTCCGCTTGCATGGTTTTGATCATATGCGCCAGCGCCCAAAGTAGCAGCCAGAGCGTCTGATGTTTCTTTTCCAGCAATGGCTTCAACCAAACTCAGGGCTAAAGGAAGAGAGGCCGAAACCCCTGTCGTGGTAATTAGGCGATCATCTGCAACGTAGCGGCGATCTGGCGCACTGATGAGTGTCGGGCTAACACGTTTTAGGTCTTTTTGGCTATGCCAATGCGTTGTTGCGCGTTTGCCTTCCAGCAGTCCAGCATGCGCTAGTGGTAGTGCTCCAGCGCATATGCCGACTGCGGTAGCGCCGGTTCGATGTTGTTCCTGTATCCACCGAATAGCGGCTTGCGAATTTGGATCATGAAAAGCTGGAACAATGACGTAGTCCGCACCCTCCGGAAACCTTTTGGAAAACTGCTCAATGCTGAGTTGAGGCTGAATTTTCATAGCGGGCATGAGTTGTATTGGGGCAAGATTGGTCGCAACCACATAAACATCTGCGATACCAGAGCGAGTTAAAACACTCCATGGAATGATCAAGTCAGTTGTTTCACTGCCAAGATTGTCGGCAAGGACTGCAATAACGGGTCGTTCCCGCTTGGGAGGCCTCATATGGAAGCTCGTTGAAGCACGTTCTTCCGAAGGAATGATTGGCGGAGCTAAATTGGTGCTCCCAGATCGCGTGAGCACATAACCGCTTGTTACCGCGATCGTTGTCGTTCCCAAAAGTAAAAAATTGCGCCGGTTCATGAGCTTACCCTATTCATATGATGCTGAGCATCGTATGAGGGTGCATGAGTGACGTAAATGACAGTTCACCCGCAATTTTTGCCAAATACCTTGGATGTAAAACTCCGAAGAAGGTTATTCTTGTGGCGTATGATGGGGTTCAACCGTTTGATATCATTGCGGCATCGAGTGTTTTTGCTCGTGCAAATGAATTGTTGGCTGGCAGCTATGCAGTGGTTCATGCGAGCCTTCACGGGGGTAAAATTCAGTCAAACAGCGGGATTGTTCTGGCAGATCTTACGGCGCTCGATTCTCTGCACGGTTCAGTCGACACAATAATAGTTCCCGGTGGAACTGAACAGGCGCTTCGCTCGCTGATTGACGATGATGAACTTCTAAAATGGCTAAAGGAGATGAAGCCAAAAACAAGGCGTATAGGGAGTGTTTGCACCGGTGCTTTTCTTCTGGCAGCAGCTGGGCTTCTAACTGGACGGCGCGCTGTCACGCACTGGGCTTCATGCGATCAACTCGCCGCCGCCTTTCCTGATGTCGATGTTCAGTCTGACGCATTGTATATTCTGGAAGATGGACTTTTCACATCAGCGGGCGTTTCAGCCAGCCTAGACTTGTCGTTGGCTCTGGTGGAACAGGATTTTGGTCATTTGATTGCGGCAGAAATTGCTAGGTCAATGGTGCTCTTTCTGCGTCGGCCTGGAGGCCAATCGCAGTATAGTCGCGCATTGTTAGCACAGACGAACGAATGTCCTGTTTTCGAAGAAATTGTGACTTGGATTCAGGATAATTTGAAGTCAGACCTCTCACTACCGCAACTTGCAATTAAATTTGGTATGTCAGAGCGTTCCTTTGCTCGGAAATTTTCCAAGGCCATTGGCAATACCCCAGCCGCTTATGTACGCGCAGTTCGTTTGGAGGCAGCTCGCAACTTGCTTGAGACAACCGATTGGTCCATCGACAAAGTCGCAAAAAGTGCTGGTTTCGGTTCAGTTGATGCGCTGGAGAGGACAATGAAGAAACGGTTGGCAACTACAGCAATGGAAGTGCGGCGCACTTTCGGAACGGCACTGTCAGATTAAAATGCCTTTGAGCACAAAACTGCATTTCCTTCGGCTTGAGGATGACAAATTCATCTGAAGCTTTCGAGATGCTGTTGGTGGTTGAAATAACTATGGACGGAAGAATGGGTTGGGAGGAACTTGTGAAGCCACGATTGCCATTGGCACGATTATTATGCACCCTCTGATGTCCTTAATTTGACGACCAGTGCTATTTTTTGCGCTTTTTTCGGACCAGCTTTGCGCCACCATCTGCTGCTTGCCTACTGTTAGACGTGAGTCCGGGTTTATGCTTCGATTTATGCTTAGCTTTAGTTTTTGCATTTTGCATTCGGGTGGCCGTTCGCGTGAGTTTCTTTTTATGTGATTTTTTCTCCTTCGGCTTTGTTGCGGCGGGATTAAATTCAGGGGCGCTATCTTGGTTCATCTGCGCCTCAAAGTCATCTGAGCGTTTCGCGGATTTCTTTTTATAGGTAGATTTATCCCGAGGCTTATACTGAGGCTTTGAATCAGGTGCGCTAAAATCTGGCTGAGCATCTAGGCGATGGGCGGTGATCGCCTTTTCAATTTTCCCTTCTGGGCCAATTGCTTGGACAAAATCTTCGACGCCAGCTTGAGAAATTTCAACAAAAGTTTTGGTTTCGCTAATTTTAATTGCCCCGATGTCCCTTCTATTTAATCCGCCTGATTTACACAGCATCGGTAGAATCCACCGTGGCTCTGCTTTTTGTTTGCGCCCCAGATTAAGCGAGAACCAGACGCCGTTTTCAAAATCAGCGCGGCCCCGAGGTTTACGCGGTCCGGAACCTGAATCTCTATCGGCACGGGTATTATCTCTTGGTTCATAACTACCGGCCTTCATCAATTCTTCGGGTGCCGTATATGCGGCGCGGTATTGGCGGACAAATGCCGTGGCAATCTGTTCAGGCGTATGGGCTTCTAACAGTTTCGCGACGATTTCAAGCTCGTTCTTGGCAGCTGGTGCGCTTACCGTGAGTTCGGCCAATAAACGCTCATTGTCGCGACCCAACACGTCGTCGGCGGACGGGGGTGCAGCCCATTCTGCCTTGAGTTTGGCGGCACTGAACAGCCGTTCGGCACGTCTGCGTCCGGCTTGAGGGACAATGAGAACGCTAACCCCTTTGCGCCCAGCACGACCTGTACGTCCGCTTCGATGCAAGAGTCCTTCGGCATTTTTGGGAAGGGTGGCATGAATGACCAATTCAAGGTCTGGTAAATCAAGACCTCTTGAAGCAACGTCGGTGGCGATACAGACTTTTGCGCGCCCATCGCGAAGAGATTGCAAGGCGTGACTGCGTTCATTTTGGCTTAATTCTCCCGACAGGGAGACGACTGAAAACCCGCGATTATTGAACCTGCTGGTCATGCGATTGACCGCGATACGGGTATCGCAAAAGACAATGGCGTTTTTGGCATCATAATAGCGCAATACATTGATGATCGCATTTTCTTGGTCGGCCTTCGCCACGTTCAAGGCGCGGTATTCGATGTCCAGATGTTGTTTGGCTTCAGCCGCTGGATTCACGCGCACAGCATTTTTCTGATATTTTTTGGTCATGCCAATAATGGTTTTTGGCACGGTTGCTGAAAACATTAATGTTCGGCGCTCGTGGGGCGCGGCGCTGAGTATTAACTCTAGCTCTTCGCGAAACCCCATCTTCAACATTTCATCGGCTTCGTCCAAGACAACGGCCTTAATCAGGCTCATTTCAAGGGATCCACGTTTGATATGATCGCATAGGCGTCCGGGTGTCCCGACCACGATATGCACACCGCGACCAAGCGCTTTGCGCTCATCGCGCATATCCATCCCGCCGACACACGTTGCGAGCCGGGCACCGGTTTCCTTATATAGCCATTCAAGCTCCCGCTTTACTTGCAGAGCTAGCTCTCGAGTCGGCGCGATCACGATGGCTAAAGGAGCCTTTGTTGGTGGAAAGCTATTGTCCTCGCCAAGCAAGGTCGGGGCAAGGGCTAACCCAAAGGCAACGGTCTTGCCCGAACCGGTTTGCGCCGAAACCAACAGATCAACAACGTCTAAACCTGGGGCGAGCACGGCCTCTTGAACAGGCGTAAGGGCCGTATAGCCGCGAGTTGTCAGGGCAGCAGTTAACGCCGCGCACACATTTGGAAAATTTGTCATTTGTACTCCATGGGGGCATTGTTGAAGTAAAACAACTGAAATCTAAAAATTCCTCAGCTCAGTAAACTACAATGCCTTTACCGACATCAAAGCATGACCGAATGGTGGACACTCACGGCGAAGATTTGGTGGTG
The DNA here is from genome assembly GCA_002733805.1 of Robiginitomaculum sp. Lineage (GTDB taxonomy): Bacteria > Pseudomonadota > Alphaproteobacteria > Caulobacterales > Maricaulaceae > Robiginitomaculum_B. The sequence continues at coordinate 19,748 of NVXG01000029.1, forward strand.
GTGCGTTTTTAGATCGCGACAATTTTACTCTGACAATGCCAAATGCTGTAGTATGTTGAAAAGCTACTCGAGAAGGATACAACTAGGTGAAACGTTATTCCGCATTGTCGCTTTTTCGCGAAGGTCTCAATGACCAAAAAGGATGGCAAGCCGCGTGGCGTAACCCTGAGCCAAAATCTGAGTATGAGGTCATAATCATTGGCGGCGGCGGCCACGGCTTAGCAACTGCGTATTATTTGGCTAAAGAGCACGGGATTACCAATGTCGCTGTGCTTGAAAAGGCGTGGATCGGAGGTGGAAACACTGGGCGCAACACAACGGTAATTCGCTCAAACTATTTCTTTCGAGAATCGGCTGAATTCTACGATTTCTCAGTGAAGCTTTACGAAGGGCTCTCAAAAGAGCTCAATTACAACATCATGTTCTCGCAGCGCGGCATGTGGAATATCGCCCAAGATCGACATGGTTTGGAAATGTTACGCCGCGCCGCCAACGCAATGGGTCTAAATGGTGTACCCGCAGAGTTTCATACTGAAACCGAAGTCAGGCGGCGAATACCTTTGCTTAACGACGCGCCGCGTTTTCCAATTTTAGCTGGTCTATTACAATCACGCGGCGGCACTGCACGACACGATGCGGTCGCTTGGGGCTATGCGCGAGGCGCAGATGCTCGCGGGATTGATATTATTCAGAACTGTGAAGTCACCGGGTTTGACATCAAAAACGGTCAAATTCAGGGGGTCAAAACATCAAAAGGAAATATCAAAGCAAAGAAAGTGGCATTAGCGGTGGCGGGCCATACGTCCGTACTCGCAGAACTGGCGGGCTTCAGGCTGCCGATTATTTCTTACGCCTTGCAGGCCTGTGTTTCAGAACCGGTCAAACCTGTTTTGGATACCGTAGTGATGGCGATGGGAACCGGGGTTTATATTAGCCAGTCTGATAAGGGAGAATTGGTTTTTGGGGGTGGGATTGATCACTATCCTTCTTATGCGCAGCGCGGGAATTTGCCGGTGATGGAGCATACTGCCGCCGGGATTGTCGATATGTTTCCACAGTTCTCCAGAATGCGCTTTTTGAGGCAATGGGCCGGGATCGTGGATGTTATGTATGATTCAACACCCGTGGTCGGAAAGTCGCCAATTGACGGAATGTATTTGAATTGTGGTTGGGGGACCGGCGGGTTCAAGGCAATTCCAGCCGGCGGATTTTGTTTCGCCCATACCATTGCCCAAGATGAACCCCATCATCTAGTGACTCCATTTAACCTGAAAAGATTTGAAACGGGTGCCCTCATAGATGAAGCAACCGGTGCAGGCATCGCTCATTAGAAAGATTGCTCCATGTTACAAATAAATTGCCCGTATTGCGGACCGCGCTCAGAAGTCGAGTTTAGATGTGGTGGAGAAAGCCACATTAAACGACCTGGCCCGCCCGAAGATGTCAGTGATGCTGAATGGTCCGAGTATCTCTTTTTTAGAAAAAACCCAAAGGGCATTCACTTTGAACGCTGGCTGCATCGTTTTGGTTGTGGCCGTTGGTTTAATATCGCCCGCGATACTGTTTCTCATGAAGTATTGCATGAATATGCAATCGATATGCCTGCGCCAACAATCATTGAGAAAACAAAATGAGTGGATATCGGCTAGACAAGGGCGGATATATCGACCGCAATACCCCGCTGACTTTTTCTTTTGAAGGGAAACAATATTCTGGTTTTGACGGAGATACGTTGGCTTCTGCTTTGATTGCCAATGGCGTTTCGGTCATCGGTCGAAGTTTTAAGTACCATCGTCCTCGGGGCATACTTGGCGCAGGTCTTGATGAGCCAAATGCCATTATGCAAATTGAGTCGGGTCCCCATACGATCCCCAATCTCAAAGCGACGGGTATTGAATTATATGACGGCTTACAGGCTAACCCGGTTAATGCTTGGCCCAGTTTAGCGTTTGATGCCTTGTCTATAAACTCATTGCTTTCAAGATTTATTCCAGCAGCATTTTACTATAAAACCTTTATGTGGCCCCATTGGCATGTGTTTGAACCAACGATCCGAAAAGCGGCCGGATTGGGGGTCAGCCCAAATTTTCCTGATCCTGATCGGTATGAGAAACGGTTCGTCCATTGTGATGTGCTGGTCATTGGCGGCGGCCCTGCCGGGTTGTTGGCGGCGCAAGCGGCATCGCGTTCGGGCGCACGGGTCATCATTGTCGAATATGATCCTGAGTGGGGCGGGTCGCTACTTAACGATCCCAAGGAAATGGATGGTACAACTAGCGATACGTGGATTCAAAAAATCGTGGATGAGCTGCAAGAAGCGCCCCAGACAACAGTCCTAAACCGAACCATGGCCTTTGGCGTATACGATCATGGGCTGATTGGCCTTGTTGAGAGGGTAACGGACCATTTACCGGTCAGTAGTCGGTCTGGCGTTCGGCAGCGAATTTGGAAAGTTCGCGCCGCCCACACCATTATTGCCAGTGGTGCGATGGAGCGCCCATTTGTTTTTCCAAACAATGATCGCCCCGGAATTATGTTGGCCAGCGCTGGCGAAACCTATGCAAGGCGCTATGCCGCCGCTCCAGGCAAAAGAGTGGTCGTTGTGACCAACAACGATTATGGCCATTATTGCGCGCAATCCCTACAAAAAATGGGTGTTGAAATTGTTGCCATTGCCGATGCGCGACTGCAAAAAAACACTTTATTGCCCGGCCAAATTGATCTGAACAATTATCCAGTATTCTTCGGCATGACCGTTACAGATACTTCCGGGCGACACCGGGTACGTTCGGCCCAATTGCACGCAATTGACGATAGTGGAAAAGCTATATCGGGTCGAAGCCATAACATTGATTGCGATACCATCCTGATGTCTGGTGGATGGTCTCCCGTGGTGCACTTATTTTCTCAAGCTGGTGGTAAGTTGGTTTTTGATGCCAAAGCCCAAGCGTTTATTCCAACTAGCTGTGAGCAAAACATTGTGTGCGTGGGCGCTGCAACTGGTGAGTATTCATTGGCCAAAAACTTAATTGATGCGGCCAAGGCCGGGTCAAATGCCGCATCCAAATCAGGATTTAAGTGCGGGTCAATGGCTGTCCCCAGCGTTGAGGGAAGTGAGGCGTCCACGGTTCGCGCCATGTGGCAAGTTGATGTCTCTGCGATCGGAGGCTCCGAGCAAAAAGCTTGGGTAGACTTTCAAAATGATGTCACGGCAAGTGACGTGAAGTTGGCTATTCGCGAGAATTTCCAATCGGTAGAGCATGTAAAACGATACACCACCCTTGGTATGGCTTCTGATCAGGGTAAAACCTCTAATGTCAATGGGATTGGCGTGATGGAATCGGTATTGAAAAAGCCAATGGCGCAGGTTGGAACCACTAAATTTCGCCCGCCGTATGATCCAACTACCATTGGTGCCTTTGCTGGACGCCGGGTCGGCGAAAACTTCGCGCCCCTACGAGCCTTGGCCGCCGAACAGGGACATAAAGAGGCTGGCGCAAAATTTGATGATTACGGGGGCTGGAAGCGCCCCGTTTGCTATTTGCAAGGCGCTGAAACCGAAGCAGAAGCAGTGCAGCGTGAGGCAAAAGCTATACGGCATGGTGTAGGGATATTTGAAGCCTCTCCGTTGGGGAAAATCGAAGTCTTTGGTCCAGACGCCGCCAAATTCTTAAACCGAATGTATGTCAATATTATGAGTACACTCAAAGCTGGCCAGTGCCGATATGGCATTATGCTGGATGAGAACGGCGTTGTATTCGACGATGGCGTACTTGGTTGTTTGAAAGAAAATCATTTTCTGGTTGGCACAACCAGCGGCAAGGCGGCAGCAATCGCGGAGCAATTCGAAGAATGGTTGCAATGTGAATGGACCGATTTGGATGTTGTCACCGACAACGTCACAAGTGCTTGGTCCATCATCAATGTAAACGGACCCAATGCACGAGACCTTTTGCAAAAATTTGACTGCACAGTTGACCTGTCGCCAGATGTTTTCAAACATATGCAAATGCGCGAAGGCAGGTTGGCCGGTGTATCGTGCCGTATTCAACGCGTTAGTTTTTCAGGAGAATTGTCGTATGAAGTAGCCATTCCTTGGGCCTATGGCGCTTCATTTTGGCAGGCATTAATCAGTGAAGGCGCGGCGTTTGGCGTCTGCCCATTTGGCATCGAAGCCTTGATGATCCTGCGGATTGAAAAGGGCTATCTTCATGTTGGATCCGACACTGATGGAATGACCGTGCCGCAAGACATTGGTTTTGGACGGATACTCGCAAAGAAAAAAAGTGATTTTGTTGGACGGCGCTCCATTATGCGACCCGATGCAGTTCGCAAAAACCGGCGTCAATTTATCGGGCTTGAAAATATTTCAGACGAGTCGCCATTTCGGGTTGGCGCGCACATACTGCCACCGGGAAAGGTTGCCCCGCCCGCACACACGCAAGGCTGGGTCACTTCCAGTGTGTATTCTCCAAATACAGGAAAACCCATCGCCCTCGCATTGGTAGAGCGGGGAACAGAAAGATACGGTGAGGAGGTTCAAATTTGGGATCTCGGGGAATCGCGTCGGGCAAAAATTGTTCGACCCGGCGTGTTTGATCCAGAAGGGAGGCGTTTGCATGTTTGAATTGGGAGGCCAGTCTCCTTTAGCCAACAACAATTCCCCACAACAGGTTTCGCACGAAGAAATATCAATTCGTGAAGAGACGTCGTTAGGCGTTGCAAAGCTTGTAACCCGATGCATTGCGCCAAAAAGTATTGATGCGTTTGCAAGAAAAGCAAACATAACTCTTCCGCACAAAACAAATGTAGTGGCGCACGCGGGCGCTGTGGATATTGCCTGCGTTGCGCCGGGAGAGTGGCTGATTATCGGAGCCAAAAAATCCGTCGAGAACTTTGAAGCCGATCTATCGCTGATTATTGAAAGCTTCACGGCTCTCTTATTGCCACTGACCTATGCACGATCGTCATTTGTCATTTCGGGTAAGGGTGCGCGCCAAGTTCTGTCAGCAGTTTGCCCGCTTGATTTGCATCCAACAGTTTTTTCGACTGAGATGTGTGCGCGCTCCTTACTGGGAGATGTTGGCGTATTTATTCAACAAGTGAACGATCAGCCAGAGTTTAGAGTCATCATCGAGCAACCAGACGCCAGCTATGTTTGGCGGTTGTTGTATGACGCTGGTGAAGCTGTAATATAATTTGGAAAATGGGGAGTAATCATATGACTGGCACGACATCAGGTGCGCACGAAAAGTGGTCATCTAAAATGACCTTTATTCTGGCAACCGTCGGGTTTTCAGTCGGGCTTGGGAATATTTGGCGTTTTCCGTACCTCGCGGGTCAAAATGGGGGCGGGGCATTTGTCATCATTTACATTGGTTGCGTTCTGTTGATCGGCATTCCCATTGTGATGGCGGAGCTGGCTATCGGGCGACGGGGTGGTAAAACGCCGGCTGCAACCATGGGATTGATCGCTGCACGTCAAAACAAATCACCGCTTTGGGCGTGGGCCGGTGGACTGGCCATGCTCACTGGGTTTTTGATTGTAACCTATTACTGCGTAATTGGCGGTTGGACGTTACATTACATTGCTCTGGGTAGTACGGGTGCACTCAACAACATTGATGCAGAAACTTCCGGGGCTATATATAAAGCGCTATTATCCAATCCTTGGAAATTGGCTTTCTGGCAATTTATTTTTCTAGCGCTCAATGTTGCAATTGCCTACCAGGGGTTAAAGGGAGGCATTGAACGTGCCGTCAAAATTTTGATGCCAACCTTGTTTGTTTTACTCATTGCGCTGGCAATTTATGGCCTGATTGCAGGTGATGCAGTACAGGGCCTATCCTTTTTGTTTCGACCAGATTTTAGCCAAGTAACTGGCAAAACTTTTCTGGATGCGATGGGCCAAGCGTTTTTCTCTGTTGGTGTTGGGATGGCCGCTATGATGACGTATGGTGCCTATTTACCGAAAAAAATAAACATCCCTCAAACCGCATCAATCATCGCATTTGCGGATACTGGCGTTGCGTTAATCGCTGGAATGGCCATATTTCCGTTTGTTTTTGCATTGGGATTATCACCGTCAGAGGGCCCGGGTTTGGTCTTTGTCACCCTACCTGCCGCCTTGGCCAATTTAAGTGGCGGCGGAATTGCCATAACAGCATTTTTTATTCTGTTGGCGGTCGCTGCGCTCACATCATCCATCGCACTTTTTGAAGTAGTGGGTTCGTGGGGGGAAGAAAAGGGGTGGTCTCGACATCCAACTATAATAATTACGGCAAGCCTTTGTTTTGTTATTGGCTTATTGACCGTATTTTCGCTGAACATCGCCTCAGGATTTCATCCAATGTCATACATCCCTGGGTATGAAACTGCGACTATGTTTGGTGCAATTGAGAGGCTGACCGCAACCGTAGGCTTGCCATTAGGTGGGTTATTCGTCGCCTTGTTTGCAGGTTGGGTGATGTCAAGAAAGAGCATTGCCGAGGAGCTCTCTTTGGACGCCGAAGGATTGGCATTTAGAACTTGGAGCTTCCTGGTTCGTTGGCCTTTGCCATTGGTGATTGCAGCTTTATTGATTGGCGGTGTGAAGGGGTAGAATGGGTGTTAGGCCTCCTTCGTCTTTCGCTTCAGTAACTTCGCCGCAGGCGCATCTATCCCCTGAACCGTATCCCGAAAAAGAGGGTCCGTGGGCGACCGGGGAAGAACCGGTGATTGCCAAAAGCGAAATCGGCGCGATCGGCAAATCGGCTATCGAACAGATTATCAAACCGTCCATACAAGTTGATCCGGGGAGTTAGCTGATAATTGGCGCGTAAGGTGAATACATCATGACCGGGATAGATGGCCGTATTGCCGGGATCGGTAAAATAATGGCCCACATGCTGCCATTTCAGCGAGAGCTGACTGCGGGCATTTGGTGCCAAGTTCAATTGGGCAAAGCCCAACGTTCGCGGTGCGCTGTCGACTTGATCCCCATCTCGGATCGAACTGGAGGCTGACCCGACAAGCTCGGTAAAGGCATAGGTGTGATTGGCCCATGTGAAACCGCCGGATAATTCCAGATGCTCGGCAAGGGGGAGTGAAAAGCTGGCCTCCAACCCCTGATGATTGGTTTTGCCATTTATGACGTTAAAACCATTGGCGTTGCGGAAAAAGAAATTGTTTTTGTGCATGGCAAACAGGGCCAGTTCCAACTGTATTTCGCCCAGTTTTCCCTTGAGTCCGATTTCCGCAGAATCCAGGGTTTCCGTTTTGATGTCGCCCGGCACCTGATTGCTTTGCAAACTGTAGGCATCGGTGACTTGCGGGGCACGAGCACCACGGGCCAATCGTCCATACAGGCTCAAATTCCGGGTCAGTGCGTGGGTCAGCCCGATCTTGGGCGACAGGGTAAAAAAGTCATCCTTACGGTCGGCAATACGGATAAAGCGGCCAAACTGACCGGTGTTCAGTTTGTTGTGATAGTCATACCGGGTATATTCGGCCCGCGCCCCGAACTTCAATTGGGTTTGGGGGCCAAGTGCAAGTCGGACCTGCGCGTAAGGGGCCAGCACAATCGCTTTGACCTCATAGTTAAAATGCTCGCCTTGAATGAACGAAAATACACCGGGTCCGGGCTGAAATTCATGTAAAAAACCTGAGGTGTATTCGCTATCCAGCCCAATGGTGTATCCGAAATTTTCGGTACTGCCCTGATAAGATGCCAGCAGGCCAATGCTTTGATGGCCGCTGTCTTCCAGTGCTTTGCCCGGAACAAAATGCCGACGAAACGACAAATCAACCCACCGGGCATAGGGGATCAGCGATAGCTTGGCATTGGCACCAATGGCTTTGCTTACGTGTACCGCAAGGCGGGCTGACTTGCCGTCACGGAAGGCTTCCGGGTTGGGATTGCTGTGGACCAAGGTCAGGTCTTTGTATGCATCTACGCCTTGGATGAAACCAGCAGTTTCCTGATTGAGATTTTGGAAGGTGAATAGGGTTTTTGCCGCCCAGCCTCCAAATTCCGCGTCATGGCGGATCTGGATTTTCTGTTGATCAAACCCGGAATTTACGCGAAACCCCGGATCGTGGGCGAAGCTGGCCGAGACCCGAAACTGGCCAGCAAAAGCCTCGCCACCGAATGAGGCTTTCAGTCGTCCAAATCCGATCTCATTGCCCAATATATCCAGCTCTGGCTGGCTGGTGCTTGCTGGCTCTTGCGACAGGATGTTGATGAGGCCATGCACCGCATTGGAGCCGTACAGCACGCTGCCCGGTCCCTTGGTAATCTCGACACCACCCGCCAGCTCCAAGGCGCTTTCAAACAATCCATTGACGTTGGAAAACCCGGCGGCGCGCAATGGCACGCCATCTTCCAAAACCAAAAATGAACCGGCTCCAGCCCCGCCGGTCAGCACTGGAGAGCGGATGGCCGTTAAATGTTCCTGACCGCTGCCCCGATGAATATTGACGCCAGCCACTTCATTAAGTAATTCGGCCGGATGCACTGCTGCGGTAGATTGCAATTGTTCCAGGGTGAGCACCGTAACACTTCCGGCATATTCCCGGCTCGGCAGTGCTTGGCGGGTGGCGGTGACAATGATGTCATCGGCTCGTAGCAAGGCGGGGTTTGAAACCATTAAACCAAAAAACGCCAGCGCCGCCGCGACCTTGCTTCTCATACCAAACTCACGAATTTATAACAATCCAGCACCAACGAGTTGGTCGCGGGTACTTCTTTGATTCTGATGAGAACGTCCCACAATTGATATATCAATTATTGATCGAAAAAGGGAAGCGGAAATATAGCAAAGATAACAATCTCGTGGGGTAGCCGTGGGCTATCTTGAATAGTTATGGTGGATTTGCCATTCTGATATAAAGTGATTGAAACTGTCTGACTGGAGTCGAATTCATGAGCACATCATCCGCCTATACACCACCCAAAATCTGGAAATGGAATACCGATGCCGAGAACCGTTTTTCGGCCATCAATCGCCCGATTGCCGGGCCAACCCAAGACAAAGAATTGCAGGTCGGAAAACACCCGTTTCAGCTGTACTCGTTGGCCACGCCAAACGGCGTAAAGGTGACGGTGATGCTCGAAGAATTACTGGCGGCAGGACACAAGGGTGCAGAGTACGATGCCTGGATCATCAATATCATGGAAGGCGATCAATTCGGCAGTGGCTTTGTTGATGTGAACCCAAACTCCAAGATCCCAGCCCTGATGGATCACAGCACCAACCCGCCAACCCGTATTTTTGAATCCGGGGCCATGTTGCTCTATCTCGCCGAAAAGTTTGGTGCGTTTCTGCCAACCGATCACGCCAAGCGGACTGAGTGTCTGTCTTGGCTGTTTTGGCAAATGGGTAGCGCGCCGTATCTGGGTGGTGGCTTTGGTCATTTTTATGCGTATGCGCCGGAAAAAATCGAATATTGCATTGATCGGTTCGCCATGGAGGTCAAACGCCAGCTTGACGTTCTGGATCGGCATCTGGCCGACAAGACCTATATGTGTGGTGATCAATACACCATCGCCGATATGGCCATCTGGCCGTGGTATGGCGCGGTGGTTAAAGGGTTAGTTTATGATGCTGCTGAGTTTTTACAAACCAAAGACTATACCCATGTGATGCGCTGGACCGATGAGATTGCCAAGCGTCCGGCCGTGCGCCGGGGTCGCATCGTTAATCGTGCCTGGGGTGAGCTAGAAGAGCAGCTTTTAGAGCGCCATGATGCCGGTGATTTTGACACCCAAACCATGGACAAACTTGCACCCGCAACGGATTGAGGTAACCCAATGACTTCCCGAACAAAATCTGTCGCATTAGAGCCAGAACAAACGGCAGCGCTGTATGACAAATCTGGATCAGCAGTGACCCATTTGGAGTGTTCCATGACCGGCCAGCATTATGAGGCAGGCCAGTTGCACGGGCTTTCAGAGGCGGGCAAACCCTTATTGGTGCGTTACAATTTGGACAAGATTGCTGCCAGTGTAACGCGCGAGCAGATCGAAGCGCGAGCGGGCGGATTTTGGAAATACCGCGAGTTTCTTCCCGTGGGAAGCGCCGCAAATGTAGTATCCTTAGGCGAGGTGATGACCCCTTTGGTGCCGTTGCGAAATTCAGTACCGGCCGGCACAGAAGTGATTGTTAAAGACGAGGGTCGCTTGCCGACTGGTTCGTTCAAGGCTCGTGGGCTGGCTTTGGCCGTAGCCATGGCCAAAGAGCTGGGACAAAGCCATTTGGCCATGCCAACCAATGGTAATGCTGGGGCCGCTTTGGCGGCCTATGCCAGCTATGCCGGACTGAAAACCACGGTGTTTTGCCCGGATGATACGCCCGAGGTCAATATCCGCGAAATTGAGTTGCAGGGCGCTGAAGTTTTCACTGTAAATGGTCTAATCAATGATTGCGGCAAGATTGTTTTGGATGGCAAGGACGCGGTCGGTTGGAGCGACATTTCAACCCTAAAAGAGCCATACCGGATCGAAGGTAAAAAAACCATGGGATTGGAGTTGGCCGAGCAATTTGGCTGGCAAGTGCCCGATGTTATCTTCTATCCGACTGGCGGCGGCACCGGCCTGATCGGGATGTGGAAAGCCTTTGCCGAACTAGAAGCCATTGGCTGGATCGGATCGAAACGCCCGCGCATGGTCGCGGTGCAATCCACCGGTTGCGCGCCGATTGTCAAAGCCTGGGAAGACGGTGTGGAACACGCGCCGCTCTGGGAAAATGCCTTTACCGCAGCATCGGGTATTCGCGTACCCGCCGCAGTCGGGGATTTCCTGATTTTGCGCGCCGTGCGGCAAAGTAATGGCTTTGCCATTGCCGTGACCGATGAGCATATCATGCAAGCGCGCGATGAAGTCGCCCACAAAGACGGCTTTCTGTTGTGTCCAGAAGGGGCGGCTACGTTTGCCGCATGGCAAAGCGCCTTGGCTTCTGGGCAGGTTCGCAAAGACGAACGGGTGATCCTGTTCAATTGCGCTACGGGATTGAAATACCCCATGCCGCCAATCGCCCGTAGCTTAGATCGGCATCAGCCGATTGATTATGGGCAGTTCAAGTAATAGCCCGTTATTTTTCAGACACGGTGTCGGCGTAATCGACCAACACGCCATAATGCGGATCTTCCGTCGTGTTGATTTCAACCGCGTTTTTGGCTTTGTTCAGCAGTAAAATACAATCTGGGCTGAGGTGGACCAGACTCAGTTTTTTTCCGGCTTCCTTGTATTTTACGGCCAGTGAATCAATGGCTTTTAGGGCTGAGTGGTCCCAGACGCGGGCATTTCCAAAATCAATGACAATGTGTTTTTCAGTATCCTTTTTAGGATCGAACAAATCTCGAAATCCGGCGATGGACCCAAAAAATAATGGGCCATGCAATTTGTAGACTTTGGTGTTTTTGGCCTTTGTGTCTGGCTCGGATATCCAGATGTGGTGGGCCGACTTCCATGCGTAAACCAGTGCCGAAACAATCACGCCTACAATGACCGCCAAGGCCAGATCGTGGGCCACGGTAATTGCGGTAACCAGCACAATGACAAAGGCATCGCCGCGCGGGATTTTTTTCATAATGCGGATTGAGGCCCAGGCAAAAGTCGACAGCACCACCATCATCATCAGGCCGGTCAGTGCCGCCAGCGGGATCAGCTCGACCCAGCTCGAGGCAAACAAAATAAAGCCGAGTAAAACCAAGGCTGCCGTGATCCCCGACAACCGGCCACGTCCGCCAGATTTCATATTAATCATCGACTGGCCGATCATGGCGCAACCACCCATGGCGCTGAAAAACCCGCAAGTTGTATTGGCCAGACCTTGTCCGATACATTCTTGCGAGGTACGGCCCCGGGTTTCGGTAATTTCATCAATCAAGGTCAGAGTCAGCAAACTCTCGATCAACCCGATGGCTGCCAAAGTTACGGCCACCGGAAAGATGATGGCTAGGGTTTCGAAGGTAAAGGGCACGGTTGGGATATGAAAATCGGGCAATCCACCTGAAATGCTGGCCAGATCGCCCACGGTTTGGGTATCCAGATTAAAGAAAATGACCAACCCCGAAACCAACAGGATCGCAACCAAGGGAGACGGCACCATTTTCCCAATTTTGGGAATTTTGGGAAATACCCACATAATGCCCATGGTCAGTACGGTGAGGCCGAGCATGAGTTGCATTTCTGTGCCTTGCATCCATCCACCATTAAAAAGCACGTCAATCGCGCCATGCGAGGTTTCGTCCGCGTGGATGCTGTCGGTTGATTGGATATTTTTGAACTGGCCCAATTGTGCCAAGAAAATAACGATCGCCAAGCCGTTGGCAAATCCCAACATTACCGGATAGGGCACTAGCCGGATAAATTTGCCCAGATGGAATATTCCAGCGGTGATCTGGATCAATCCGGTCAACACGATGGCAGCAAACAGGTATTCGGCCCCATAAAAGGTCACAATCCCCACCATGGCCACGGCCATAGCGCCAGTTGCCCCCGAGATCATGCCGGAGCGCCCACCCATGGTTGCGGTGATGATTCCGACCATAAAGGCGGCGTACAATCCGGCCAACGGATCAAGCTTGGCAACAAATGCAAAGGCGATGGCCTCTGGCACCAGCGCAAAGGCCACGGTCAGACCAGACAGGATATCGGCTTTTGGATTGTGGGTCAGGTGAAAGCGATTGACGAGGCGCAACATGGCTTGATCGGGCATTTTGTATTTTTCATAATTCGAGGGAGGCACGGCCGCGCCTTTTTGGCGGCAGACGTGTCAAAAAATTGGTTTGGAAAAAGTTTAGATTCTAGCCGGAATTTGAAACCGAGGTTTCGGCCAACCAGCGTTCGGCCAGCACATGCATGTCTTCTGAGTCTACGTCAATCCAGTTGGCCGTGCCAACATCGATACCTATGGCTAATCCTTGTGCGGCCAGAATTTCCATTCCGCCGGAAATACTGCAATCGCCGGACTTGGCTTGTGCGGTTTCAATCGCCTTGAACAGGTTGGGATTGGCCCGAAAAATTCCGGTATCAAATCCATTATAGTGGGCCAGGCTCTTGCTGATATTTTTGATATGGCCCTGTTGCAGTTCCACCTTGGTCACGTCGTCCAGATCAACCATTGGGTTATCAAGGCGAAAATCAATGCCAAGTCCGACCGCACCAGTCGGCAATTCAGCCGCTGCCAAGGCGCGATATAGCTCCGGCTCGACAAAATGATCGCACATGGCCAAGTAAAACTCGCCAGACAGATGTTCCATGCCGCACAAAACAGACAGACCATTGGACAAGTGGAAATCTGGATTGAACACGGTTTTGATATTCCAGCCATGTTTGTCGGCCATTTGGCCCAACGCAGCGGTTAAGCGCTCGGCCTGATAGCCGGTGACAATCACAAAGTTTTGCACACCTGCCGCACTGGCCGCTAGCATGGCGTGTTCGATCAACGGGGTGCCGGCCAATTCGACCAATGGTTTGGAATCACCCAAACCCTTTAGCCGTGTGCCTTTGCCGGCGGCAACAATCAGGCAATCTTGTATCTGGCTCACGCGGATTTCCTTTTGGTCGGTTTACTTGCCCATTTCTGATAGATTTCAAGCAATACGGGTAGCAAGGTCCAAGTCATGACCAGACAGGCAATAAAGCCGATAATGGCCAATATGCCCATGGAGCGCAGCCCGCCCATCGAGGCGGTGACCATCCCGCCAAACCCGAACAAGGTGGTCAACGTGGTGATCAATGCGGCCCGTCCGGTACTGTTCATGATAAAGGCGATATCGGCCTTTTTGCCGGCTTTGATAAAGCGATGGAAAATATGAATACTGTTATCGACTGATATCCCAATCAGCGAGGGCAGGATCACCATGTTCATAATGGAAAGCCTGGGGCCAAACGCCCCCATAATTCCCAAGGTAACCAACACTCCTAGCAGCGGCGGGATCAGCACCACCATCGAGCCCCAGAAACTGCGGATAAACACAAAAACCAAAATGGTGGTCGCGGCAATCACCAGTAAAATGGCTTTAAGAGCATCGGCCTTCATCAGGGCCAGCATTTCGACAAAAATAAAGCTTTCCGAGGCGCTGGCATATTGCTTCCCGTTTACGGTAACTAGTGCCGCGTCATTGTAGAATAGCCGAGCCACGGCGCTGTCATCCATCGATACGGAATTGTAGATATACATCAGATATCCCGGTTGATCATCGACCCCGATATAGGTGCGCTTGATCACGCCGGGCAGATCAGAAACATTCAGATCTTCAATCGATAAATACCGACCGACCGATGAAAACTCTTCCGGGCCAAATCCTTTTAAGGCAGCAGCGCGCTTGTCCAACCGTTTGATTACTTCAAGGCGTTTTTTCTGGTCGTCCTGATTGGGGATAAAATCAAGCAAGCTGGAAATCTTCTTGATGGTCGGAGTTTCGGTGTCGGTGGCGATCAGGTTTTTGAAATATGCATCTAAGGCTTCCAGCTCATCATAGGTTTCAACCACGATAATGGCTCGGTCATGCCCATCGGGGAATACGGTTCGAACTTGGGCATTGGCCAGTTGCAGGGACAGGGGTTGTTTGGCTTCGAGGTTTTTGAAATTGCGCTCAAACGATATTTGCGGCGCAAAAATCAATGAAAATACCAACAGAAACAGCGCACCACGCAATACAGTTTTTTGCAAATTCTTGTCGGCAATGCCCAAATTGGTTTGCTTGCTTAAAAGATGTCGCCCGGAAAGAGTGGTGTCCCACATTCCCATTTTTTCCATCACCACAACCAGTGCCGGGAAGATGCTGTACATCGAAATGTAGATGGTCACGATCCCGGTGCCGGCAATGAACCCAAATTCGGTAAAGGCCCGAAAATCGGTCAACATCAATGAGAAAAAGCCCAAAGCCGTGGTGGCTGCCGCGATCAATGATGCGCTGCCGGTGCTGACAATTACGATCTCGATGGCCTGTTCGACCGATTTGCCGGAGCGGCGCTCTTCGCGATAGCGGCTGAAATTGTGAATACCAAAATCAATGCCCAGCCCAAACAGGATCAACGCCAAAAAGATGGTGATCAGGTTCAACCCGCCAATGGTGGCGGCGGTAATACCCATGGTCCAGACAATGCCGATGATCAACGGGATCAAGATCGACGGGATGGCAACTAAGGACCGGAATGAAAAGATAATCAAAAGAGTGATTAGCGAAATGGACCCCAACAGTCCAAATTTTACATCACCCACGATGGCATCAAACTGGGCGACTTTGTTGGCGATCCGTCCGGCAACGCCGACTTCCAAGTTATCGGCCCAGCTAGTTTCCAGCATTTGTGCGACAACCAGATTGGTATCATCCACCATGCGCTTGGCGTCGGACAGAGATTCCAACCCGGATTTGGGCCAAACCACCAAAATGGCGGTCAGTTCGTCTTCGGAGACAAACATCCGTTGTACTTGCGGTGTACCGCTCACTTGACCAGAGAATTTATCGAGCAATTCTGATTTGACCTTGATCCTTGAATCGCCTTCCAGATGTTCATCACGCAAGGTTAGGGTGACATTGGCACCCACTTCTTCGGAAATTTTCTGGGCGATCAGATTGGGGTAAGCCTCATCCACATCTTTTTCGAGTTTGAGTAACTCATCCAGACCGAGCAGCAGTAATTTATGGGATTCCAACACATCAATATCTTCAAAATACTGACTTGAATCGACCCAGTCATAGGTGTCGATCTGTGTTTTTGCGGTTTTGACAAACTGCAAAGTGGTTTCGGGGCTGTCTGAATGGGCGACAATCTGGATCGAGGCAAAACTGCCGGTTTTACGTAAAGCCTCATTCAGGGTTTTTACGCTATCCGCGCCTTGTGGCATTAAGGCTTCTAACCGGGTAGAAACTTCAATGTGCCGGGCATGCTCAAACGCAAATACGGTCACAGCAACAGCCGCAATCAGAATTAGAATTGCATGGCGACAGACAAGGGAAGCCCAAGATTTGGCCAAATTATTCAGCATGCTGATCTATCGGGAAATATGGAGGCAGTTTTCATGAGCGGGGTTTTCCGGATTTGCCATTGCGTCGTTTCTTTTGACCCAAAGCGCGCAATAGAACCCGATCTGATTTGGTTAAGGCGAATTTTCTGATCAACAGAGCATAGCAAATGAGGCTGAACACGACAATTGGTAAGGTGATTAAAGTTTGCTCAGGTGGGATCAAAATTCTTGCTGTGCATAGGGTAATTGCCAGCAAACCACCGACACTCAGCGGCACCAGGTATTCGCGATTGATTACCTGAATATGTAAATGCTTGCCCAGCATCAACAGCCGGCCAAGACCCAGCGCTGACAGGGCGATGAGGAAGCCAAGGGCGGCACCTTCCACGCCCCAGACGTTTGAGAAGAGCGCGATCAATGCAATCTCGATAGTCAGGGTGATGATGATTAGGCTGGGCGGTATCCGTGGGTTGGCAAAAACCAGTGGCGTTTCCGTGGTGATGAATACGCCATCGATCAGTTCGGCCAGCAGGATAATGACCAGCACGAGCCAGCCCGCCGCAAATTCCGCGCCAAACAGTGCCAGAAACCGATCACCATATACCACCATGGGGATGGAGATCGCCAATTGAATGATAAATATCCAACGGCAAATGCCGACTAAAGTGGCGCGGATACGGTTGCCATCCAACCGGTTATGCAGACGGGCAATGACCGGTGAAATCATCGGCTCGAACAAAGCGTTGACCTTTTGTGGTACGGTGGCCAATTGCTGCACCATGTAATAGAGGCCGACCCCGGTGTCGGATACAAAAACCCCAAGGATCAAAATATCAATGCGCCGTAGCATCATCACGCCCAGATCGGTTATGCCGACCGGTACGCTTTTGCGCGGGATTTGCAGGCAGTTCTGTAATTTCGGTGCGGACCCAAACAGGTTTTTTGCGCCATAGGTATGGATCAGGCCGTAGCCCACGGTGACGGCCGAAATATAGACTGAACCCACATAGGCCATAACCAGACCATCTTCGATAATTCCAAGGCTATAGACCAGCAAAGCCAAGCCCAAAAAGCCCCAAGGTTCGGTGAAGCCGCGTGACCAGACATCCCATTTGATGACCCTTTTGTATTTGATGGCGGTCAGTGCCACTTCAGTAAAGGCAATCGCCGGGACGGCAAAAAATAACAAAGGCAACAGGTTGGCATTGGCAGGTAACACCAATGGCCAGAGCAGGAGTAACCCGGCGGACAATCCGACGCTGACCACCATGGCGACAATCAGCGCTTCAACCACCCGTTGCTCAATGGATTGGCCGTGTTCGGCACGATGGCTCAACATATCGAGCAGGCTTCTTTTCAAGCCCAACACGCCAATGGCGGCAACGATTTCAGCATAGGCTGCGGTTTGACCCAAAATGCCCAGCTCGGCAGCACCGAACAAGTGCCCGGCGATCATGATCAAAATGGCTCGCGCTACTGAGCGACCCCCAAAGCCAAACAGCAGCGCCTGCGCGCCGCGTACAATATCCCGAACGTCTGCGATTCCGGCCATTAGCTTGTCGACCCGTCAATTTCTTGCAAAATAGAGCGTTCCATCAGGCGCTCCACCACCAGCAGTCCGGCAAAGACCAGAGTGAGAACAATTGCTTCATACCAGAGATACAGATCTGGCCGACCAAACCACGCGAAAACTGCCAGCATAATGGTCCGGTTATTGGCATTGAGCAGCGCCCAAGCTCGCACCAGCGGAACGGTCCTTGCCACCGCTTTTGATATTTGTTGGTGGTTTCCAGCCGCTTGCAATTCGCTGATCCGGTCATCGAGCGGCGATACTTTGACCGCCGAAATTCGTTGCAGGAAATCATAGCCCCAGGCCAACAGCGATCTTTTGCCACCCACTTCGGACAAGCCTTCGGCAATGTGCTGCCGGACAATACCATTGGCCCGTCGGTGGTAATTTTGTCGGCGCTCTTCATACGCCGCTGCTTGCACCGCGTGGCTGATTACAGCGGCAGCAACCAACACCCAGACCCAGCCGCTGGCGCCATTTGCCAGCAAATAAAAGGTAAACCCGAAATACACACTGGCAAACACCAGATGATCGCACACGCCATCAATGATCCGGCCCAGCGCGCTGGTTGTATTGGTGGCGCGGGCAATCCGGCCATCGGCCCCGTCCAGCACATGCCAGACAAACATGCTGGCAAAAGCCAGCACAATGAAGTTTGGATTGGCCTGTCCGAAATAGAACCAGCCCGCAAGTAAGCCAAAGCCCAGCCCCAGCACCGATACAAAATTGGCGCTGATCTTCAAGGGCAGCGCGATCTTCACCACCAGAGCCGATAACGGATGCACCACAAACCGATTGGATAAATCCTCGATCGATTGTGGCCGTCCGTACGACCCGGCTTTGGCATCGCGGCCGGGGTCCGAAGTGCTTTGGGTCATATTATTTTGCGCCCGATTTTGATCAAGGTTATGAACTTACGGGTATTTTACACTATTTATTGGCGATGAATTCTTCGGTTTTCTGGTAGGCCACTTCATCGGTGAATTGCACCGGTGGGTGTTTGCAGAAGAACGAAGAAGGTGCTTCCAAAGCTCCGGAAATGCCACGGTCCATTGCCACTTTTGCACAACGGATCATGTCAATGGCCACACCAGCCGAGTTCGGGCTGTCTTCCACGGACAGTCGCAGCTCGATATGCATAGGCACATCACCAAACAGGCGGCCTTCCATGCGGATGAAAGCAACTTTATTGTCATTCTGCCATGCCACATAATCGGATGGGCCAACGTGAATATGCTCGTCTTCCATGCGCTCGGCGGCCACAGCCTGTACGGCTTCGGTTTTGGATTCTTTCTTCGACTTCAACCGCAATTGGTTTTTCATGTTCAGAAAGTCAGTATTGCCGCCAGTGTTCAACTGGTAGGTGTTATCCAGAGGTACACCGCGTTTGGCAAACAAATCAGTCAATACTCGGTGCACAATGGTAGCGCCCAGTTGTGATTTGATATCATCGCCAATGATCGGCACACCGGCATCGACAAATTTCTGCGCCCAAACCGGATCGCTGGCAATAAACACCGGGATATTATTGACGAAAGCAACGCCGGCTTCCAGCGCACATTCCACATAAAATTCGGTAGCTTTTTGACTGCCAACCGGCAAATAGCTGGTCAACACATCAACTTTGGCTTCTTTTAACGCGCGAACCACGGCAGCTTTATCGGGCTCGGTTTCATTTGATGGCAGGAAGGTGCGCTCATCCGGATAGTTCTTCATATGCTCGGAATAGCCGTCATTGATCCGGCCCATCTGCACTTTTACGCCCATATGCGGAACGTCTTCGTGAAAGGTTTTGGTGCAATTGGGTTTGGCAAAAATGGCTTCGGAAACGTCCTTGCCAACTTTGCGCTTATCAATGTCAAACGCGCAAGTCACGCGCATGTCACGGGGATGATAGCCATCCAGGTTTTCGTGCATCAATCCGGCGGCATCGTCGGAGTTTTTTTGCCCGTAATAGTAGATGCCTTGAATGAGTGAGCTGGCGCAATTGCCCATGCCCACAATTGCGACATTGATGTTTTTGCTTCCGTTGGTAGCCATTTGCTTAAAGTCTCCACTTGTAAAGTTTGGGTTGGCACCGCGCCGGGCTTCTAAACCGTTGCGCTGCCTTGTTGGTTGAAAGATTGATCAGGGATCGGGTGTCATTAGTTTTGCCTGCCAAGGATGTCGCTGGCCTTGCGGAGTTTAATCCGCAGGTCTGCACCGGTTGCTGGCACCGTAAAAACGGCTTGTTCATATTTGGGGGCTCTCGCCCCAAATCGGGGGTTATTGGACATGCCAAAACGCTCTTTTGGGATGCCCAGAAAGTTTTTGTCGAATTTCTTGTTGTTGTTTTTATCGTGATAAAACGCCACGGCATAATCACCCGGCGTGCGCAAAGGGATGCAGAACGAAGTTTCACCTTGCTGAGCGTTGGTGCGAACCCGCAAGATCACTTTGTTCCCTTTCAGGAAGTTCTCGCGAATATCGTCGTGCAAATCTGCAACGATCATCCCCTTGGTTTCGGGCACCCGTTCTACCACGATACGTAATTCCGGATTGGCCGAATTACATATCGCTGCATTTTCAATCACCGGCACCGGCCCGTCCATTGCCGTGTACTGGTCGCTGATATCAATCATGATCGGGGCGGGTGGGGTAATCTCAACCGCTTCAACAACCGGTTCGGTTATGGTCTCTTTTGCAATGGAAACGGTGGTGATCGGCACGGTTGGTGCCGCTTTGGGCGGCGCAACCGAACTGGTTTCACGGCTTGGGACCATTGCGGGAGTGTCGGATGAAATCACAGTTGGCATTGGTTTCGGCGCAGGTTCAGCTTCAGGCGCAGAATGGGTTGATGGTTCAACCAGCGCGGGCTGGTGGGTTGCTTGGGGCGCGCTGGGTTTTGCTGCAGGTGTCGTTGTTGTCGCGCCTTGATTATAGGCGCAAGCTGTCGCTGTCACCAAAAGGACAGGCAGCAGAGCAACAAATTTTACCTTCGGCAAAGCCATAGATAATTCTTTCGTTTCAAAGAGTTGATCTTGTATCGCCATTCATTGGTTTTTTAATTTTGAACTCCGCGAGCGGACATACACCGGAAAAAAAAGCCCGACACGGGCCAATGGGTGAACGTTCAAAATGTAAGAACCTAACTTCTGAATGGTATGTTTTGGTGCAAAATGCCAAGATATTTGGTCTGCTATTTTGCAATTCAATGCATTCAGATTTCTCTGCGGTACGCTGATCCCTCCTTTTTTCCGGACAACCCGGACATCAATTTGCAAAAGGAGGAAGGACTAGAGTCCGTCTATAGGCCCGCCAGTTCGAAGTAACTCTCCGGCAAATCTCGTTTTACCCAAGGTAAAACATCAATTCGTGGAGTTTGTATTGTTACTTCTTTCTGTTCGATCCGCCTTCACAAGCATGAGAGCGCAATCTAGGCGCTAAAGCAGATATTGCAAGGGCTGGGATCGACCATACAAGTCAATTCAGATGACAATTTATGGCACTTGGTAACAAGCTGCCTATCAGTGTTTTGGGGCATTAACGGCCTGTTTGCACCTAAGCGTCATGGTCGTTCCGAAGACTTATCCACATTAGTTCTGGTTACGTTCGTGTATTATATGTGGATAACGTGGGAAAACGCCGGTTTTTGGGAAAACTGGCGGGTATATGTTGGTTTTCCATTGTTTCCCATAAAATCCCATGGTATCCCATAGGGCAAGTGATGAGCCAGTCTTTGGCGGGTTCACAGGTCAGGGGGCCATTCGGGCATGTTCATTTCAACTTCCGAACATGGTGTTGATGCCAAGAACCGCGTTTCGGTTCCGGCCAACTATCGTGCGGTGCTGCGAAATGACCCTCATGATGCGATATATCTGTTCCCGCATTTTTCCGGTGCCTATCTCGAAGGCGGCGGCGAATTGTTCATCCAGCAATATCGGGCCGATATTGCCCGGTTGGGACGCTATGACCCGCTGGGTCAGATTATGGAAGTTGCGGTTTTGGGCGCGGCCCGCCGGTTGGATTTTGACAGTACCGGCCGGGTCACGCTGCCCAAAGCCTTGATTGAACATGCGGGGATTTCCGGCAAAGCGGCGTTTGTTGGTTGTGGTTCACGTTTTGAGATATGGAATGCCGAGGGTCAGGCGGCGCGCGAAGTAGAAATGCGCCAAGCCGCAGCTAAAATGATGCAGGACCCCGAGCAGGTGGCTCGATTGGGCGGCGGGCAGGATCTGGCTACGTTGGTTGGTAATTCACCAGCCTTGTCTGATTTGCTGAAGCGAGGCGACACATGAGCCATTTACCGGTCATGTTGACGCAAGCGCTGGACGCTTTGAATCTACAAGCCGGTGGGCGCTATGTCGATTGTACCTTTGGGGCGGGCGGATATTCAAAAGCCATGCTGGATGCGGCTGATTGTCAGGTTTTGGCGCTGGATCGTGACCCGGGCGTGCAAAAAGACGCAGCTTCCTTAGTCAAAAGTTCCGGCGGGCGGTTTTCGTTCCAGTTGTCACCGTTTTCCGGATTGGAAGCGGCATTGCAAGCCAATGGCTGGGATCAGGTGGACGGTATCGTGTTGGATATCGGGGTTTCCTCCATGCAGATCGACCAAAGCGAGCGCGGATTTTCGTTTATGCGCGACGGGCCGCTCGACATGCGGATGTCGCAAAGCGGAATCAGTGCCGCCGATGTGGTCAATCAATTGGATGAGGCCGGGTTGATCCGAATTTTTCGGGTCTATGGTGAGGAAAAGCGGGCGCGTCGTGCTGCCCAAGCGATTGTAGAACGTCGGGAGCAATCAGCAATTGAAACCACCGGTCAATTGGCCGACCTGATCGAAACTGCCATGGGCGGTAAAAAGGGGCGGATCCATCCGGCTACCAAAGTCTTTCAGGCATTGCGAATTTTTGTAAATGACGAACTGGGTGAGTTGGCGGTGCT
Organism: Robiginitomaculum sp.; assembly: GCA_002733805.1. Taxonomy (GTDB): domain Bacteria; phylum Pseudomonadota; class Alphaproteobacteria; order Caulobacterales; family Maricaulaceae; genus Robiginitomaculum_B. The sequence continues at coordinate 42,197 of NVXG01000029.1, forward strand.
TTTGCTGGTTGCCGAGCGCATGTTGAAACCGACCGGGCGGCTGGTGGTGGTGGCGTTTCACTCACTAGAAGATCGTTTGGTCAAAACATTTCTTCGCCAACGTTCCGAAGCGCCTTCCGTCGGCTCGCGCCATGCGCCGGTGATGGATCGCCCGGAATTTCATCCTAGTTTTCAGCTGGTCAAGCGCGGCGTGATTGTGCCGGATACCGCCGAGGTTAAAACCAATGTTCGGTCCAGATCGGCCCGCTTGCGGTGGGCAATTCGCTCCGAAGCTCCGGCCTTTGATTTGCGGCCTGAACTGTTGCAAATGCCCGATTTGAATGCGCTGGAGGCCAGCGCATGATCCGGGCGCTCAATCTAATGGCCTTGATGATTGCCTTTGTGCTGGCCGGTGCGCTGTACGTCGCTAAAAACGATGTCAAACACACGCAAGCCCGGCTGGTTAATTTACAAACACAAATTTCCGAAGCCCGTGAGGCCGTGCAACTGCTTGAAAACGAAGAAGCATTTTTAGAAGCGCCGGGACGGTTGGCTAATTTAGCCGAAACTCATTTGAGTGTGGCCCCGATGACCGCCACAGCGCGCTCCAGTGTACAGGAAGTCTTGGCGCAATTGCGTTCCGAGCGGCACACGCCACCTGGCGGCGCTGCTTTTGCTTCCCTGCCGGAAGCTGGCCAGTGATCGGCAAAAACACCGACCGGCTTACGCCATTGGCGGATATGGAGGGGATCGAGTTGTCGCGTCTGTTCACCCCAAAGGGTGACGGTGCCGCAGCGGTCCGCAATACTAGGCCTCGCATTGCCGCATTGTCCATGGCACTGGGCGCGGCGGCATTTGTGTTGGCAGCGCGGGCGGCTGATCTGGCTATTTTCTCTAGCGATCAATCCGGTGCCATCCGGCAGCAAGCCGCAGTCATTGAGCAACCCAGGGCGCGGATAGTTGATCGAAATGGCGTATTGCTCGCTGGAAATATCGAGACCTGGGATGTCTATGTGCGCCGGGTCGACATCGACGATGTGGACCGTCTGGCCAAACGTTTATCGGTATTGGATGGTGTGCCCGGTGCGGCAGTTTTGGCTCATCGGCTGGCTGGAACGCGCGGGCGGGCGCGGATTGCCCGACAAGTCACGCCGAAGCAACGACAAGCCATTTTTAATCTGGCTGAGCCGGGTGTCGAGTTCGAGCGAAAGCTCAGCCGGTATTATCCCAACTCAAGTTTGGCTGCTCACTTGTTGGGCTGGGTGGATGCGGATGGTTTCGGAGCCGAGGGAGCTGAGAAGGTTTTTGATGCGCGATTGCGCGAAAGCCCGCAGCCCCTGCAATTGGCCTTGGATGTGCGGGTGCAATTCACCCTTGAGGATGAGTTGCAAAAAGCCGTCGTCTTGCATAAACCTTTGGCCGCAACTGGGATCATAACCCGCATTGATACTGGCGAAGTGCTGGCCATGGCGTCTTGGCCAAACTTTGATCTCAACCACTTTAACACAACAACGCCCGATCATCGCCGCAATCGTGCCGTGACCGATCCTTACGAACTGGGTTCAGTATTCAAGCCGCTAACATTGGCGATGGCTTTGAAATCCGGGATGCAGATGGATCGTATTGAAGTGGACGTAAAACAAAAACTGGTGATTGCCGGTCGGGAAATCCATGATTTTCATCCCGGTCCCAGCCCGATGAACGGCACCGACATTCTGGTTCATTCTTCGAACAAGGGCGCAGCACGTTTGGCGTTGGAAGTGGGCGGCACAAGGCAACGTGAGTTTCTGGACCAGTTTGGCTTGCTCGACCCAGCCCCCATTGAGTTACGTGAAAGCGCCGCGCCCTATATGGCCTCGCCTGAATGGTCCAAAATTAAGACGGCCACCATCGGCTTTGGCCATGGGTTATCCGTGACCTCTGCCTCGTTTGTTGCTGCGTTGGGCGGGGTGGTTAATGACGGATACAAAGTCCCGTTGACCTTGCTTTTGCCAAACCTTGCTGCGGCGGAGCCAAGCCAAGTGGTTTCCAGTCAGACCTCCGCACATGTGCGAAAAGCTATGCGAAAAGTGGTCACCGATGGCTCTGGCCGTCGGGCCGATGTGCCGGGGTATCACGTGGCGGGCAAAACCGGATCGGCTGAAAAGTGGGACCCAAAAACCTCCCAATATTCCCGGGATCGCAATGTTTCTTCTTTTGTAGCGGTTTTTCCATGGGAAGCGCCGCAATATCTGGTATTTGTCCTGCTGGATGAACCGCAGGGTGGACGGTCCACCTTTGGTTGGGAAACGGCGGGTTGGAATGCGGCGCCAGCCGTGCGGGCGATTATCGAGCGGATCGGTCCATTGCTGGACGCGCCGTTTGACTTTGAGGCTTTGGCCCCAAAACCGGCCCATGTGGCACAGGTGGAGACAGCACAGTGAAGTTGAACCAGTTGGCGCGCCGGGCCGGATTGCAAGATGCTCTACCTGATGGCCCAAAACCAGACATGCAGATTACCGGTCTGACCTTGGACAGCCGTGCCGTAAAAGCTGGATTTTTGTTCGCTGCTTTACCCGGAGAAAAAGTACACGGTCGTTCATTTAGCCAATCCGCTTTGGCCAATGGTGCCGTGGCAATTTTGAGTGATGAACTAGATCCGACGCTGGATATTCCGCAATTGATAACGGCGGATCCGCATCTGGCTTTGGCTAAAATGGCGGCGGTTTTTTATCCCGGACAGCCAAAAAATCTGGTGGCTGTTACCGGGACCAATGGCAAAAGCTCGGTGGTTGAGTTCCTGCGGCAAATCTGGGAAATGCAAGGCACAAAAGCTGCCTCGATTGGTACGTTGGGCATTACCACCAAAACCGATCAACAGGCCTTGGGCTATACCACGCCGGATTGTGTTCGTTTGCATCAGGCTTTGGCTGGATTGCACAAAGACGGCATAACCGATTGTGCCTTGGAGGCTTCTTCGCATGGTTTGGTGCAACGGCGCTTGGACGGGGCGCAGTTTACGGCGGCGGGCTTTACCAATCTGACTCAGGATCATTTTGATTATCACAATAGTTTTGATGACTATTATCAGGCCAAACAGCGTTTGTTTCTGAAAATGCTGCCCAAGGGTGCGCCGGTGGTGATCAATGTCGATGATAGTTATGGAACCCGGCTGGCTGATGAATGCGAAGCCGCTAGCCTTGATGTTTGGCGCATCGGCTGGGCTGGCCGCGAAATGAAAGTAATCGAAGTTCAACCCATGGTGCACGGGCAACGATTTCAAGTGCGGATCAATGGTCTGGAGCGCACCATCAATTTGCCACTGGTTGGCGAGTTTCAAGCAGCCAACGCTTTGTTGGCTTTGGGGTTGGTCATGCAAACCGGAATGACCTTAAATACCGGCATTAAGGCACTGGAGCAATTGGCCGGGGTGCGCGGGCGGTTGGAATTGGCGGCAACGACTAAAAAACAAGTTCCGGTGTTTGTGGATTTTGCCCACACCCCGGACGGGCTGGAAAAGCTGCTTCGTTCGGTGCGCCCCCACACCAGACGCGATATGATTTTGGTGTTTGGCTGCGGTGGGGATCGCGATCCATCAAAGCGCCCATTGATGGCGCAAATCGCCGCAACCCATGCTGATAAGGTGATCGTAACCGACGACAATCCGCGTTCGGAAGACCCCGCGACCATCCGGGCCAGCGTGTTAAAAGAATTACCGGGCGCGATCGAGCAAGCCGACCGGCGCACCGCGATCGAACAAGCCATTGCTATGGCCCAAAACGGCGATGCCATATTGATTGCAGGCAAAGGCCATGAGCAGGGGCAAATTATCGGCGACAAAGTATTGCCGTTTGATGATGCCCAAACCGCTCGCGATTTGGTCGAGGCCAGTTGATGTCGCCCTGTTTGTGGACAGCGGCAGAAATTGCCAAGGCCACAAATGGCCGGTGCATAAATGGTGCAGACTGGCAAGTCGGCGGCGTGGAAATCGACTCTCGGTCTTTGCAAAAAAATGATTTGTTTGTTGCGCTGCAAGTCGAACGTGACGGCCATGATTTTGTGGACGCTGCCTTGCGGGGCGGGGCGGCCGGATCACTGGTGTCCAAACCAGATATGCCCGGTCCGCACGTCTTGGTGGCCAATACCCAGAAGGCACTGGAACAATTGGCCATGGCGGCGCGCATTCGATCCCGCGCCACGCGAATTGCCATCACCGGATCAGTCGGTAAAACCAGCGTAAAGGAAGCCTTGGCGCAAGTTTTGCGCCGGGTCGAGCAAACCCACAAGTCGGTAAAATCATATAATAATCAATGGGGTGTGCCCCTATCGATGGCGCGCATGCCCAAAGATAGCCGTTGGGCCATCTTGGAGATCGGAACCAACCATCCGGGTGAAATCGAGCCACTTTCCCAATTGGTTCGTCCGGACATTGCGTTGATCACCCGCATTGCTTCGGCCCATCTGGCCGGGTTTGGCTCGATGGAAGCCATTGTCCGTGAAAAGGCTTCTCTTTGGGTTGGGTTGCACGGCGGCGGCACAGCAATTTTGCCCGGCTCTGGGCCATATTCGATGGAGTTAAAAACCGCGTTGCAAGCCTATGGTGCCAAGCGAACTATCTTGTTTGGCTCTGCGGCGGATTGCGATGTGCGGATTGAAAGCTGGAACACCGGACCGGAAGGGTCCATTGGCCGCTTTGAAGTAGCCGGAAAGTTGATCCAGATCGAAGCGCCGGTGATGGGCATGCACTGGGCCGAAGTTTTAGCTGCGACCATGGCTGCCGGATTGGCTTGCGAGTTGAACCCGCAACTGATTGCCGATCAACTGCGCCAATTGGAAGTACCTTCGGGGCGCGGTGGTTTGATCGAACTTCCGCTGGAACAGGGCCATGCGACGCTGATTGATGACAGTTATAACGCCAACCCGGACAGCATGCGCGCTGCGCTGGATACGTTGGAGCGTTTTGACGCCACCCGAAAACTTGCCCTGTTGGGCGAAATGCTGGAGCTGGGTGACAATGCAGAGCAATTGCACGCTGATCTAGCCGGGACTGTCGAGAATATTGGCTTGGCGCATTTGTGGTGCGCCGGCGCGTTGATGGAAAATTTGTGTAAAAAATTACCGCCGAATTTCTCTTATGAGCTGCCCGGCGCTATTGATGGATTGGCCGAGAACATTTATGCGAAACTGCGTTCCGGTGATGTATTGTTAATCAAAGGATCGAATGGTTCGGGGGTCACGCGCGTTGCACAAACGCTCCGCAAGATTGCCGCGAAAGAAAAGAGCTAAATATGTTGTATCATTTATTATATCCGTTGGCCGACGATTTCGCAGTGTTCAATGTGCTGCGTTATATCTCGTTTCGATTTGGTGCGGCCATGTTTACCTCATTGATCCTGGCGTTCGCCTTTGGCAAGCCCATTATCAACCTTTTGAAAAGAAAACAAAAAACCGGGCAACCGATCCGCGAAGACGGTCCGCAACGCCATATTATTGAAAAAGCCGGCACCCCGACCATGGGCGGTGTGCTTATCCTGTTTTCTGGTTTGTCGGGCACACTTTTGTGGGCTGATCTGGGCAATCCTTACGTCTGGGTGGTGCTGGGTGTGCTGACTGGATTTGGACTCATTGGTTTTTGGGACGATTACATGAAGGTCACCCGGCGTAGCCATGACGGGGTATCCGGTAAGGTTCGGTTGGTGCTGGAAGCGTTGATTGCTGGCATTGCGGTCTGGGGGATCAGCCGAATTGTTACCCAAAGCGGTGGCGGCGACCCAGCTTTGGCCAGTTCAGTTGCCTTGCCGTTTTTCAAGGATTTGCTGATTGATCTGGGCCCGATGTATTTGGTGTTTGGGGTTCTGGTAATTGTCGGAACCTCCAATGCAGTGAATTTAACCGATGGTCTGGATGGCTTGGCCATTGTCCCGGTGATGATCGCCATGGCCAGCTTTGGTCTGATTGCCTATCTGGTTGGCCGGGTTGATTTTACCGAATATCTGCAATTGCCCTATGCACCGGGGACTGGTGAACTTGCCATTTTTGTCGGGGCCATTTTGGGAGCCGGATTGGGCTTTTTGTGGTGGAATGCGCCACCAGCCATGATCTTTATGGGCGATACGGGTTCCTTGTCACTGGGCGCGGCTTTGGGCGCGATTGCGGTTGCGGTGAAACACGAGATTGTACTGGCCATCATTGGTGGTTTGTTTGTGTTGGAGGCGGTATCGGTCATCGTGCAAGTGGCTTCTTTCAAGCTCACCGGCAAAAGGGTGTTCCGAATGGCCCCGATACACCACCATTTCGAACAAAAAGGTTGGGCCGAGCCGACGATTGTCATCCGGTTTTGGATTATTGCTTTGGTGCTGGCGATAATCGGCTTGTCGACCCTGAAATTGCGATAGGGTTGATTTGATCCAGATTGACGAATTTTCCGGCAGAAACATTGCGATCCTCGGATTGGGTCGTACCGGTCTGGCTGCGGCCAAATCGCTGATCGCCGGTGGGGCCGGGGTGCTGGCTTGGGATGATGGCGAAGCGCAACGCGCCGAAGCAGAGGCCGCCGGAATATCCATCGTTGATTTGTGCCGCCGCGATCTATCTGATCTGGCTGCTCTGGTGTTGTCGCCCGGTATTCCACCATTTGATTTGCCCGAACCGCATCATGCGGTGACCTTGGCTCGCGCCTGCGATGTGCCGATCATCAATGATGTGGAATTGTTTGGCCGGGCGATGAATGCACTGCCGGCCGAAGATCGTCCGAAACTGGTCGGGATCACCGGAACCAATGGTAAATCGACCACCACCGCTTTGGTCACACATATCCTGCAATCAGCGCATTTGAATGCGATTTGCGGTGGCAATATTGGCCGGGCCTGTCTTGATCTACCGGCCTTGTCCCGGGGACAGGTGATTGTGTTGGAATTGTCGTCTTACCAATTGGAAATTGCCGATCATTTGCGGTGTGATGTAGCTCTTTTGCTCAATTTGAGTCCCGATCATCTGGATCGCCATGGGGACATGGCCGGATACCAGCAAGCCAAGGTCAGGATATTTAAAAACCAACAGCAGGGAGATATGGCCATTGTCGGGGTCGATGATACCGAAGGAGATGCCATTTTGGCTGATCTGGAAGAAGGCCCGCAATCGCTCTGTGCAGTATCAGCCAGCCGCGCCTTGAGCCATGGAATTTACGTGCTGGGCGGCAAGCTGGTCGATGCCAGCGGAGATGCGCCGGTTGAAATTGCTGATCTGTCGCAAGCGCCGGGACTGCGCGGCCAACACAATTGGCAAAACGCGGCGGCCGCCTATGCCATTGCCCGCCATTTGGCTGTATCGCCGGAGCGCATTGCCGAGGGGCTGTATTCCTTCAAAGGTCTGGCCCACCGCATGGAATTATTGGGACAGATGGGCAACATCTTGTTTGTCAACGATTCCAAAGCGACCAATGGGGCGGCGGCGGCGCGGGCCGTTTCGTCCTATTCGAACGTCTACTGGATTGGCGGCGGTCTGGCCAAGGAAGACGGGCTGGACGCGATATTGCCTCATGCTGGTAATATCCGCAAAGCCTTTTTAATTGGAAAAGCCGCACCGGATTTTGGCACGGCTTTGAAGGGGCATTGCCCGACACAACAATGTAAAACTCTAGAGCGGGCTTTTGTTGCGGCGCTAAAGGCGGCGGCGGTGGGCGGCGACCCAGAAGCGGTGATTTTGCTTTCACCGGCTTGTGCCTCGTTTGATCAGTTTGATAGTTTTGAAGCCAGAGGTGAGGCGTTTGCCATCTTGGTCGAGGCCGCATTGAGCGCCTTTGTCAAACCGGCCCCCGGGATGAGTTCCTGATGAGCGTTGCCACCGCATATCGCCAGCGCTCGATCATTCGGGATTGGTTCTGGAGTGTGGATCGGGTATCGGTCATTGCGGCAGGTTTGCTGATCTTGATCGGGATATTGCTGTCGATGGCGACCAGTCCCGGCGCGGCGGATCGTCGTGATCTGGCTGAACCGTTTTACTATTTGTACCGGCATATTGTTTTTGCCGTAATGGCGGCGATTTCACTGTTTGTGATCTCGTTGGCCTCGCCCCAAAATGCCCGGCGGCTGGCTATGCTGGCCTTGCTCTGTTCGCTATTGGCCATGGTCTATATTCTGGCCTTTGGTCATTCGGCAGGTGGGGCGCAGCGCTGGATCCGTATCGCGTCGTTTACGCTGCAACCTTCCGAATTTGCCAAGCCGGGGCTGGTCGTAACGTTTGCTTGGCTCTTTGCCAAAAGCAGACAGGCCAATATCCCCGGCTCGCTGATCGCGCTCGGGGTCTATGGCATCACCGCTGTTTTGCTGCTGGCCCAGCCGGATTTCGGCCAGACCTTTTTGGTAACCATTTGCTTTGTCGCGGTGTTTTTCATGTCGGGCATGTCTTGGTTGTGGATTGTTTCCATCGGAGCTTCCTCGCTGGCCGGGATGTTTGCGGCCTATTCGTTCATGCCCCATGTGGCCAGCCGGATTGATCGGTTTTTGGACCCGGATAGCGGCGATACCTATCAGGTCGATATGGCCATGGAAGCCATCCAGCGCGGTGGGTTTCTTGGCCGGGGGCCGGGCGAGGGTCGGTTCAAAAACCTGATCCCCGATGCCCACACTGATTTTGTATTTTCAGTAGCTGCCGAAGAATTTGGAATGGTGCTGTGCGTAGGTATTATCGGGCTGATTGTGACCATCGTTTTTCGATCCATGTCGCGGGCCATGCGCCTGAGCGATCCGACGGCTCAACTGGCGGCGGCGGGTCTTGCTGTGTTGTTTGGTTTGCAGGCCTTTATCAATATCGCGGTTAACGTACAGATCCTGCCGCCCAAGGGCATGACCTTGCCATTTATTTCCTATGGCGGCTCGTCGCTGTTGGCCACGGGCCTGACAGTGGGTCTGTTACTCAGCTTCACCCGTAGTCGTCCCGGAGTGATGGAATGAGTGATCCAGTCAAACAAAATCCGGTGATTGTGCTGGCGGCGGGTGGCACGGGTGGCCATGTGTTCCCGGCGCAAGCTTTGGCAAGCGAACTGATGGCGCGCGGTGTGACGGTTCATCTGGTGACCGACCAGCGCGGCGAACCACTGACTACGGATTTTCCATGTGAGCACAAACTGGTCATTACAGCGGCCAGCCCCAGCGGGCGCAATCCGGTACAATTGCTGAAAGTGCTTTGGGGTTTGGTTCGGGCTAGCTTGGCCACAATCGGGTTTTTACGGAAAGCTAAAGCCAGCATGGTGGTTGGTTTTGGCGGCTATCCATCAGTGCCGACGTTGTGGGCGGCAAGATTTCTGGGGTTGCCAATTGTCTTGCATGAGCAAAACGCCGTGTTGGGCCGCAGCAATCGAATGTTTGCCGTTAAAGCCAAATGGATCGCCAGCGGTTTTGAGCGGCTGGATCGCTTGCCGGTTGCTGCCAGAGCGCGCCATGTGGTGGTAGGTAATCCGTTGCGCCCGGCGATACTACGGCAAATGAACGCAGCATTTCCCAAAGCTGACAGACCCTTGCAAGTTTTGGTGTTGGGCGGCTCGTTGGGTGCTAGGATTTTAAGTGATACGGTGCCAGCCGCCTTTGCGCTCTTGCCAGAGGCGTTGCGCGGGCGAATGAAAGTCACCGCACAGATTACCAAAGACCGGGCGGATGTAGCCGAAGCCAGTTTTTCCCGCTCCGGTATTCAGGCCGAAATTGCGCCGTTTTTCGAGGATGTGGCGACACATTTAGCTTCGGCGCATCTGGTGGTGGCCCGCGCCGGAGCGACGACCATTGCCGAGCTGGCAGCAATGGGAAAGCCATCTATCCTGATCCCGCTGGCCATTGCCATGGATGACCATCAAACCATCAATGCCCAGATTTTGAAACAAGTGGGCGCGGCTGATCTGATCAGCGAAGAAGAACTGACCCCGGAAAAACTGGCAGCTTTGGTACAGGCCCGATTGTCCGACATGAATGATCTGGCCAAAAGGGCAAAACTGGCCAACACTGTGGCCCGGGCTGATGCGGCCCAAAAACTGGCTGATCTTGTTTTGGAAGAAGGAAACTAAAGTTGCGTGGTACGACCCCTTTTGAGTTTGGAATTTTGCATTTTGTCGGCATAGGCGGCATCGGGATGAGCGGCATTGCCGAGGTGATGATCAACCTTGGCTATACGGTGCAAGGCTCTGATCTGTCGCAAAACGCCAATGTCAAACGTCTGCAAAAACTGGGGGCCAATGTGATGATTGGTCAACGATCGCAAAACGTAGCGGGAGCTGGCGTAATCATAATTTCAACCGCCATCAAGCCGGATAACCCGGAAGTGATGGCGGCCCGTGAAGCGGGTATTCCCGTGGTACGCCGCGCCGAAATGCTGGCAGAATTGATGCGCCTGAAATGGTCGATCGCAGTGGCCGGTACCCACGGCAAAACCACCACAACCTCATTGGTTGCGGCGCTGCTGGACGGGGCGGAACTGGACCCCACCGTGATCAATGGCGGGGTCATTTCGGCCTATGATTCCAATGCCAAACTGGGGGCTGGCGACTGGATGGTGGTCGAGGCTGACGAGAGCGATGGGTCATTCTTGAAACTGCGCGGCGCGGTAGCGATTGTCACCAATATCGACCCGGAACATATGGAACATTACGGCACGGTGGAAAACCTGCATGAAGCGTTTTACCAGTTCGTCGAGGCCATCCCGTTTTACGGTTTTATCGTGTTGTGTCTGGATGACCCTGATGTGCAAAGCCTGTCGGCCCGAGTACAGGATCGGCGAGTATTATCTTACGGCTTTTCCCCGCAAGCCGATGCGCGCATTGAACGGGTAACCTCCAAAGACGGCGGTTCCGAATTTGATCTGACCTTTGCGGCGGTGGATGGTGAAGAAGCACAGATCTGGAACAAGTTATTTTTGCCGATGGCCGGGGATCATAATGTGTCCAATGCCGCTGCGGCGATTGTCGTGGCTCGCGAGCTGGGGGCCAGTGAGCAACAAGTCCGCACCGCATTGGCTGGCTTTGGCGGGGTCAAACGACGCTTTACGGAAATTTCCCAGTGGAATGGTGTGCGGATTGTTGATGATTACGGCCACCACCCGGTGGAGATTGCGGCCGTATTGCAAGCTGCGCGCAGTTCGGTTGCCGGGCGGGTAATCGCCATTGTGCAACCGCACCGTTATTCAAGATTGCATGATCTGTTTGAAGGGTTTTGTACCTGTTTTAACAATGCGGATGCGGTCTATGTAACCCCGGTTTTTGAGGCGGGCGAACAACCGATTGCCGGGGCCGACCAAAGCGGATTGGTTGCTGGTCTAAAGGCCAATGGGCACCGTGATGTGCATAAAATTGAGCGAGGCGATGTGGCAAAAATGGTTGCGAGCCAAGCCAAACCCGGCGATCTGGTACTGTTTTTGGGGGCCGGGGACATTACCTATTGGGCCAATGATTTACCGGGTGAATTGGAGGCGCTTTCGTGAGCGGCCAAATCCACCTCGAAGATTTTCCCGAAATACGCGGCAATTTGATCGCCCACAAAGAGCTGGCACCCTTTACTTGGTTACGCGTGGGTGGCCCAGCCGAGCTGCTATTCCTGCCTAAAGACGAAGCTGATCTGGCTATGTTTATGGCCCAAAAACCAGCCGAAACCCCAGTATTTGTACTGGGGGCCGGATCTAATTTGTTGATCCGCGATGGCGGGTTGCCGGGCGTGGTTATTCGGCTAGGTGCTGGCTTTGGCCAAATGCAGGTCGAAGCGCAAAACCGCATCCGGGTCGGCGCCGCCGTACCAGACCGGGTTTTGGCTAAATTTGCCGCCAAAGAAGGTATTGATGGCCTGTCATTCTATGCCGGTATTCCTGGGACCATTGGTGGCGCATTACGGATGAATGCCGGTTGTTATGAAACCGAAACGGCTGATGTCTTGATCGAGGCTGTGGTGATTGATGGCTTGGGGCGACGACGGATCGTATCCGCAGCCGAACTGGGCTATGCCTATCGGCATTGTGCGGCCCCAAACGGTTGGATTTTTGTCGAGGCGCTCTATGCCGGAAAGCAAGGCGACCCGGTCGAGATCACCGAAAAAATGAACGAGATCGCCCGGCGGCGCGAACAAAGTCAGCCCATTCGGGAAAAAACCGGTGGCTCGACCTTCAAAAACCCCGATGGGGAAAAGAGCTGGCAATTGATTGATGCAGCCGGAGGGCGTGGCCGACGAGTTGGCGGCGCGCAAATGTCAGAACAACATTGTAATTTCATGATCAATACCGGTGGGGCCAAGGCGGCTGATCTGGAAGAACTAGGGACCAGTATCCAACAATCCGTGTTGGAAAATTCTGGCGTAGAGCTGGAGTGGGAAATTAAAAGGGTTGGATCGCATGACGAATAAAATTGTTGTCCTGCTGGGTGGGCCCGGTTCCGAGCGTGAAGTGTCCTTGAACTCAGGTAAGGCCTGTGCCGATGCGTTGCGCCGCAAGGGTTGGCAAGTCAGTGAAATTGATCCGGGGCCAGATCTGGCCCAAAAATTGATCGAGATTGAACCGGATGTGGTGTTCAATGCCCTGCATGGCGAGTGGGGCGAAGACGGACGGGTGCAAGGCCTGCTCGAAGTGCTCGGGCTGGCCTATACCCATTCACGGGTCTTGCCGTCAGCGTTAGCCATGGACAAGCAAAAAACCAAAGCGGTCTTGGCCGGGCACGGGATTGTTTGTCCATCTGGCATTCTGGCCAACCGATTTGAGGCCGCCAAAAAACATCTAATCAAACCGCCTTATGTGGCCAAGCCCAACGCGCAAGGCTCCAGTGTTGGGGTGCTGATTGTGCCCGAGGGTGCCAATCGGCCCCCGGCCGAGCTGGCCTCGGCTGACTGGCCCTATTGTGATGAGATATTGATCGAGGAATATATCCCCGGTCGCGAGCTAACTGTGGCTGTGATGGGGGACCGGGCGCTTTGTGTGACCGAAATTGTCGCCAACCGGGATTTTTATAATTATGAGGCAAAATATCTCGATGGAGGTTCTGCCCACATTTGCCCGGCCAAGTTGGACCCAGATTTTGCAAAAGAAGTTATGCAACAAGCGCTTATCGCGCATCAAGTGCTGGATTGCACTGGAATTACCCGCTCAGATTTCAGGTGGGACGAAAAAAACCACCTATTAAGGTTACTCGAAATTAACACCCAACCGGGCATGACTGCCACTTCGCTTGTCCCGGAACAGGCGGCAGCTCTGAACATCGGGTTCGATGATCTTGTAGAATGGATAGCCTTACATGCGAATGTCCCGACCCATGGCCAAAAAACAGGCCCGCAAACCGGCAGGACGCCCGTCTAAGATCATGGCGGCGCGTCGCGTCGCCAAGCCTTCCAAGAAAGTGGGTTCGTCAAAAGCCACAAACTGGATTCATGCCCGCGCCCGTTCTGTACGCCATGGTCATCAGCCGCGCACCGTTGCGCTGGGGATTTTCAGCGGCTTGCTTTCAACCATTTTATTGGGCCTTTGGTTATCGGGCTATCTGGGCGATGCCTATAGCGCCGGTATCCGTTTTGGCGAAAACCGTTTGCTGGCTGTCGGATTTGGCGTCGATCACATCAACATTGCCGGGGCCAGACGCACCTCAGAGGCAGAAGTACGTAAAGTATTAGGTGTCGAAAAAGGCGAGCTGGTGTTTGCTGTTGATCTGGATGCGGCCAGAGCCAGAGTGGAATCACTGGGCTGGGTTCGCCAAGCATCGGTTACCCGTCTTTTGCCCAATCGGATATCTGTGGTGATTACCGAGCGCACCCCCTATGCGGTGTGGCAAAGCAATCAAAGTTTTAGCATCGTCAATGCCGCAGGGGCCCGCATTGAACAAGCCGATGCCGTTTCTTATGCCGGATTGCCGTTGATTGTTGGCAAAGGCGCGGAGCGTGAAGCGGCCAAATTGCTCTCAAAATTTGGAACCAAACGAGGTTTATCCGGTAAAGTTCATTCGGTGATCCGTGTTTCACAGCGCCGCTGGAATGTCCGGTTCCGGTCGGGAAGCGAGTTGTATTTACCAGCCGCAAATTGGCAAAAGACTCTGGATGCCGTGTTGGCTGACGCTGATCTGGTGGCAATTCTGGAATTGCCAGCCGTTTTGGTTGATGCGCGCATTGTCGGAGAAATTGCGGTGCGGCCCTTGCCTGCACATTCTTTGGCCAAACCAAAAATGGTAGGATAGTCGATGACCGCTCGGCAAAATCGCGGGCGCAAAGGCGGATATGCGCCGGGAGCCAATGCGGCTGGACGGCAGCGTGTGGTTGGGGTGCTCGATGTAGGTGCTTCCAAAATTACCTGTTTCATTGCCAAAACCGACGAAGCCAGTCGTGACCACATTCGGGTGATCGGGGTGGGCCACCAATTGTCGCGCGGCATGACCAGTGGCGGCATTGTTGATCTGGAAGCGGTGGAAACCGCCATTCGGCTGACCATTGATCAGGCCGAACGCATGGCTGGGTCATCCATTCACGGGGTTACCGTCAATATATCCGCTGCCGGGATGCGCGCTAAAAAGGTGCAGGGCATTATCAATATGGGGGGGCGCGAGGTCACGGATCGTGATGTTAAACGCTGCCTGAAAATTGCGTTGGGCGGCTTTAACGAGCCGGAACAGGCTGTGATCCACGCATTTCCGCAACGCTATCGGGTCGATGAAAATGCCGATGTGCGCGACCCACGCGGTATGTTTGCCCACGAATTGGCGGTCGAGTTATGTGTGGTTTGCTGCCCATTGGGACCTATTCGCAATATCGCCTTGGCGGTTGATCGCTGTCGGTTGGAATTAAACGCTGTGGTGGCTACGCCGTATGCGGCGGGCATGTCGGCTTTGGTCGAGGACGAGCGAAACTTGGGCGCAACCATTATCGACATGGGGGCTGGCTCCACTTCCTTTGCCACCTTCAACGAGGGTGTGCTGGAACATTTGGGTGTGGTGCCATTTGGCGGTACGCATGTGACCAATGATATTGCCCGGGGGCTGACCACGCCCAGCGCGTCGGCCGAGCGGATCAAAACCATGTATGGGTCGGTGTTAGATGGCCCCGATGATGATCGGGACATGATTGATTGTCCCGGCATGTGTGATGATCCGCGTTTGCAACCGGATCAGGCACCGCGCGCTTTGTTGACCGGAATCATCCGGCCACGGGTCGAGGAAATTTTGGAAATGGTCCGGGATCAACTGGACGAAGCGCAACCGAGCAATCCGTGGGGGCGGCGCATTGTTCTGGTTGGCGGGGCTAGTCAGTTGGACGGGATGAGTGAACTGGCCAGCCGGGTGTTTGGCGAAACGGTCCGAATTGGCCGACCCATGGGTATGTCCGGTTTGGCCGAAGCGGTTGGCGGCGCTGGATTTGCCGCGCCCGCCGGTACCTTGCGCCATACATTGAGCGCCCAACCGGAGACCATTCGCGGCGCGCCGGAGCTGATGGGCCAGCGAAATAATCGTGCCGATCAGCCAACACACAACTCGGTGCACCGAATTTGGCACTGGTTGAAGGATAATCTTTAACAAAACCCTGCTTTTAGCTAAAAATCTTGGGTCATGCTTAACCCAACGTTAAGCGAACTTCGAAACCATAGGCGAATATCGGTCCTATCTGGAACATCGGAGCCTTAAAAATGGCTATTTCACTTTCTGCCCCTCCCTCTCATGAACTAAAACCACGCATTGTTGTGTTTGGCGTCGGTGGCGCTGGCGGTAATGCCGTCAACAATATGATCGAGTCTGAATTGCAAGGCGTCGAGTTTGTGGTTGCCAATACGGACGCGCAAGCGCTGCATCGGTCCAAGGCCGAACGAACCATTCAGATGGGCGCGGCCATCACCCAAGGATTGGGCGCAGGGGCCAGACCAGAAGTCGGACGCGAGTCTGCCGAAGATTCGATGCAGGAAATTCTGCAACAATTGGATGGGGCCCATATGGTGTTCATCACCGCAGGCATGGGCGGCGGTACCGGCACAGGTGCCGCGCCGGTCATTGCCCAAGCAGCGCGCGATGCAGGTATTCTGACGGTCGGTGTGGTCACTAAGCCATTTGATTTTGAAGGTTCGCGTCGGATGCGGATCGCCGAAGAAGGGGTCAAAGTGCTCGAAGACATGGTCGATACCTTGATCGTTATTCCCAACCAGAACCTGTTTCGGATCACCAATGACAAAACCACTATGTCGGACGCGTTTGCCATGGCCGATGAAGTGCTACATTCCGGTGTGCATGGTATCACCAGCCTGATGGTCAATCCCGGCCTGATCAATCTTGACTTTGCCGATGTGCGTACCGTGATGGGCGAAATGGGCAAAGCCTTGATGGGTACCGGTGAGGCCAGCGGCGAGCAACGGGCCATTGATGCGGCTAAAGCTGCGATTGCCAATCCATTGCTCGAAGACATTGCCATTTCCGGGGCCCGCGCCGTGCTGATCAATATCACCGGCGGCGATGACCTTACCCTGCACGAAGTAGATGAAGCAGCCAGCCTGATCCGTTCCGAAGTGGATGAAGAAGCCAATATCATTATCGGCTCGACCTTTGATCCAAACTTAAACGGTACCTTGCGGGTGTCAGTCGTTGCGACCGGGATCAGTGATGGACAAGTAGCGCGCCAACCGATTGCCGATGCAGCATTTGCCCCGATCCAGACGCAGGAACCAATCCAGCAAGCCCCAATCGCCGAAGAGCCAATTCTGGCACCGGAACCCATTGCGGCTGACCCTGCATTTTCCGAGCCAATTATCGAACCGATTGCCCCCAGCGCGCCAGCTTTTGCCGAAGCTCTGACTCCGCGTGAAGAACCAGCTTTCGCACCCGTTACTGCTCAAACTGCAGCCCCGCTGGAAGAGGAAATTCAAGAAGCCACCCCAAAATTCGGCTTCAATATTTTTCGTCCGAAACGTCGGCCGGTTGGTGCACCTCCTGCCATGGTCGCCCCGCAAGAGCGCCGAATCGAACCGGTAAACGAACACCCGGAACCGGTTCGTCAATCCTCGGATCTGTTTATCAATGATGCCGATGATGAATTGGAAATTCCAGCTTTTTTGCGTCGCCAAGCCAATTAGGCTTCAGGTGAAAAGACCCATTTCAAGTTGAACAACCGCTCCGGGGTTCCGGGGCGGTTTTTCTTTGCCCATCTGGAGCGCGCGGGTAATAATGTGCAACCAATCGTTCCTTGTGGCAGGGTTGCCTGCCTTTTAGTTTTTGCCCTTCTTTTTTTGTTATTCAGGTCGTGCTTTGCCCGTTTCTTCAGAAGTTCCTGCCCGCTGGCAACATACGCTTTGCACCCCGGTGCATTGTGCTGGAACGGGGTTGCATTCCGGGCTAGCTGTGCAAATGACCCTGCGGCCACTAGAGGCTAATCAGGGCATTTGTTTTGTTCGGTCCGACCTGCCAGACGAGCAAAATGAGATAAAAATCAGCCAAGCCAAAATCGCCGGAACTCACCGCGCAACCCGGATCGCGAATGGGTCGGGGGCAGAACTGGCCACAGTCGAGCATTTGCTGGCGGCGTTTGCCGGGCTTAGGCTCGACAATGTGCAGGTTGAAATTGATGGCCCAGAAGTCCCGACCATGGATGGTTGCGCCGCTTATTTTTGCGAGCTGTTGCACCAAGCGGGGCTGGCGGAACAATCTGCCCTGCGCACCTATATCCGCGTTTTGCAAAAGATCAGCGTTGAAGACGGCCCGGCCCAAGCCAGTTTTTCACCCAATACGCATGCACTACTCGACGTGGGAATTGACTATGACCACCCGCTCATTGGCCGTCAGTCCTGTCAGTTTGAGGTGAACCCGCAAACATTTACCGATGAA
Organism: Robiginitomaculum sp.; assembly: GCA_002733805.1. Taxonomy (GTDB): domain Bacteria; phylum Pseudomonadota; class Alphaproteobacteria; order Caulobacterales; family Maricaulaceae; genus Robiginitomaculum_B. The sequence goes on from NVXG01000029.1 coordinate 59,952, forward strand.
ATCGCCCCGGCCCGAACTTTCGCCTTGCGATCCGAAGTGGCGGCATTGCAAGCATCTGGCAAGGCATTGGGCGGAACCTTGGATAATTGTCTGGTCGTTGGACCAGAGGGCATTGAAAATCTGGACGGCCTGAAGTTCGAAAATGAATTTGCCCGCCACAAGGCGCTGGATGCCTTGGGCGACTTGGCCATGGCGGGCGCGCCGATTCTGGGGCTGTACCATGCGCGCCATGGCGGGCACCGGATCAATGCAATGGCGGTGGCGGCCCTGATGGCGGAACCATCTGCGTGGGAAAAAGTCACATTTTGACCAATATTGGGGTGCAAAAACTTTTGGCCCAATTTCCTGTAGAACAGACTTCACCCGCGACCTGCCTTGAGGTACAAGTCCTGCTCCCTTTGGTGCCAAGTGCTGGCCGATAAACTGGTAAAATAGATGAAAAAGTCGATTTTCTTCCTGATGGCGATGGCTTTGGTGGTCACCTCTGGCTGCGCCAGTCGTAACAAGGCAAAAAAACTGGCCTATTTGGAACGTCCCGCCGAAATCATATATCTTGAGGGCTTTGATCGGTTGGGCAAGCACGACTGGTCAAAGGCCATATTGCATTTTGATGATGTGGAACGCCAACATCCCTATTCCGAATGGGCCAGACGGGCCATGCTGATGTCAGCCTATGCCAGCTATGAATCCGGGAAATACGACGAAGCGGTTGCCTCCGCCGGGCGGTTTGTGGCGCTGCACCCCGGTTCGGCTTCTGCCCCTTATGCCTATTATCTGATCGGAATTTGTCATTTTGAACAGATTCGTGATGTGGGCCGGGATCAAGGCAAGACCACGGAAGCCTTAAATGCGTTGCGACAAGTGTTGCGCCGGTTTCCCAACAGCGATTATGCCCGCGATGCCCGTTTGAAAATTGACCTGACCCTCGACCAGTTGGCCGGGAAGGATATGTCGGTCGGTCGATATTACCAACGCAAAGGCAATACACTGGCTGCCATCAACCGGTTTCGCAATGTAGCGACCCAATATCAGACCACCGCGCACGCGCCAGAGGCTTTACACCGTTTGGTCGAGTCCTACGTGCGGCTTGGCATTATGCAGGAGGCCGTGCAGGTCGCTGCGGTTCTGGGCTATAATTATCCGGGCAGTGAGTGGTACGAAGACAGCTATCGCTTATTGGCCAAAACCGGTGGGCCAAATGCGGTTGCCGCACTCGATGAAACTGACCCGGAAAAACGAAAAAACTTTTTCCGCCGGTCGTGGAATCGTTTGTTTTAAGACCTCAAGCTGATGCTAACCGAGCTTTCCATTTTTGATGTTGTGCTGATCGACCGGTTGGTATTGAATTTCTCACCGGGCCTGACCGCAATGACCGGCGAAACCGGAGCCGGTAAATCCATTGTACTGGATGCGTTGGGCTTGGCACTTGGCGCGCGGGCCGATCGGGCTTTGGTGCGGGCCGGCTGTGAGCAGGCTAAGGTCATTGCCGTGTTTTCCCCGGAAGCAGAACACCCGGTTTGGGCTTTGCTGGGCCAGCGCGAAATTGACATTGATCCGGGCGAGGATTTAATCCTGCGCCGGTCTGTCTCAATCGATGGAAAATCCAAAGCCTATTTGAATGATATGCCAATATCTGCTGCCCTATTGCGCGAAATCGGGACATTGCTGGTGGAAATTCATGGGCAACATGACGGGCGCGGCCTGATGGATGTGCAAACTCATGTGTTGGCATTGGATGCCTATGGCGGGCATGAGAAATTGGTCGGTACTTGTAGTGAGACTTTTGCGGCGTGGCGCAAAGCGGTATCATTCGCCGACAATCTGGCCAAGCAGGCGCAAACGGATGAAAGCGAACATCTGTATTTGCAAGAATCTGCTGCTGAAATTGACCGGCTCGATCCCAGTCCCGGCGAGGAGCAATCCTTGGCCGCTACCCGGCAATTGATGATGCAAACGGAAAAACTTCTTCAGGACGTACAAAGCGCCCGCCAAACACTGGATGCCGGACCGGGGCTGGATGCCGGTTTGGGCGGGGCGATCCGCCATCTGGAACAAGCAATTTCCCGGTTGGGACCGAACTCGGATGATTTGCCAATTGGTAAAAGTCTGGCCCGTAGTCTGAGGGCCATGGAACGGACCTTGGCCGAGTTTGAAGAGGCCAATTCAGCCCTGAACGATGCGGCCCATGACCTGATCCTTGAGCCGACCCAATTGGAACAGGCCGAGGAGCGTTTGTTCGCCCTGCGGGCTTTGGCGCGCAAGCACCAAACCTCGGTCGATCAGTTACCGGAGGTTCGTCAGGATTTGGCCAGTCGATTGCAAGCCTTGGAAAATCTGGACCAAGCTCAAAAAGATGCCAAGCAAAAAGTCGAAACCACCAAAGCCACTTACGTGAAGGCAGCGGCGAAACTGTCTGACCGGCGGCAAATCGCCGCCAAAAAGCTGGATACTGCCATATTGGCAGAACTGGCTCCGTTACGGCTCGAAAAAGCCAAATTTAGAACCGCGATCGAAGCGCTGGAACCGGAAGCGGGCGGGGCCAATGGATGTGACCGGGTGCGCTTTGAAATATCGGCCAATCCGGGAACACCACTGGGACCATTGGCCAGTATTGCTTCGGGTGGTGAATTGTCGCGAATTTCATTGGCGATCAAAGCGGCTCTGGCGGCGAATTCTGGTCCATCTGTGATGGTGTTTGACGAAATTGACCAAGGGGTTGGCGGTGCGGTGGCCGATGCGGTCGGGCGTCGGTTACGTGCATTGTCCGGCGGCGCGCAGGTGCTGGTCATTACCCACAGCCCACAAGTGGCGGCCCGGGCCAACGCTCAGTTCCAGATTGAAAAATCAGAAAAACAAGGCACGTCGCGAACCGATGTAAAATTACTCGATGCCGCGCAGCGCGAAGAAGAAATTGCCCGGATGCTGGCCGGTGCCCAAATCACCGACCAAGCTCGCGAAGCCGCCCGCGCTCTGTTGGGGTGATTGCCCACCCCCAAAAATATACAAGTCCCCGGACTCGATCCGGGGTCCAGACCTGCTTGAGGTGCGGCAGCACAAACATGGACCCTCCGGTCCAGCCTTTATGTGTCCCCACCATTGTCATTTTACATTGTCACTAAATCACGCGCCGCACACTTCTATCGCAATAGTTTGAGGCATCCCGGACACTCATTCACAATAAAACCACAAACAACCTACACTTGTTGACGCTCATTGACGCTTGGGAGGCGGGAATAGGCGGCTTGGCTCCCCGCCGGGCAGGGGACAGCTATACTGGTCGGTAGAACGGGCAATTCAACGCCCGATTTCGGCTGTTTGACATCGTGAACCCCGCACAACCCATATAAAGATGAGTTTGTGACCCCTTGCGGATGAAAGCGTCAGCCGGTGTAAATTTTGGCCCGGCGTCGCTGTGCGCCGTGGATAATTAGAATTTTTGTCAAAACTCTTTTTTATTTGGCTCAAAATGGTCATTTTTTGCCATCAGGCAGCGAAGCCATGTCGGCGGCGCGCCACAAATACCAACTGGCCATGGTGCGCCATGGGGACCAAGCCCGTCCCATTTCAACCAATTGCTTTTTGGTCGGGCGTTCGTCCATGTTCCAAGCCGCGCGGATGCCGTTGCGAATGCCAATATCATCGAGGGGAAGAATATCCGGCCGTTCCAGCGTGAACATCAGATACATCTCCACCGTCCATTTGCCGACGCCGCGCACCTGAATTAACCGCTCGACAATTTCGTCATCTGACAGGGCTTGTAACTGTTCGGTGGCCGGAATGGTGCCATCAATGGTCTTGGCTGCAAGGTCGATCACCGCCATCGCTTTGTTGCGAGACAGACCGGCAGAACGCAAGTGTTCCACATCGGCTTTGGCCAATTGCTTCGGGTCCGGAAACTCGCCGGGGAACAGATCTAAAAACCGCCCCAGTATCGTCGCGGCAGCTTTGCCGGATATCTGCTGATGCACAATGGCCCGTAGCAAGGCCCGATACGGGGCCAGATCGCCCGGCGGACGTGGCTCATACGGACCATGTTGAGCGATCAGTTTGGCCAAGACCGGGTCTTTGGACAGGTGTTTGATGGCTTGCTGGCTCATTGGCCAGTCAACTGCATCAACCAGCTCATGAAGACCGGCGCCACTGCCAGCAAAAAGACATATTCAAAACCAGCCCGGCTATTGCTCTTGAACACAGACAGGCACTGGTCCGGGTCATCAAAATTGGTTGAAAACGCTTGATTGGACAAGTTCAGAGCAAACAATCCGCTGGCCAGCAAAACGCCGTATTGGGCTTGTTTCTGCAAGGATGGGAGCAGCTCGGCTGCTTGTTGGTTGGCCGCAAACAGCAGCAAGGTAATGCTAAGAAAATAGATGATCCCAATGGCGACTTTGGAGTGCCGTCCAAACAATCGCGCCGTGGATTTTACCCCGATCATCGCATCATCCTCGCGATCTTGATGGGCATAGATGGTATCATAGCCCAAGGTCCAGAACGCAAAGCCAGCATAGAATAACCAAACGGGCGGGCTGAACTGATCGCTGATCGCCACATAGCCGACCAGAACGCCCCAGTTGAAGGTCAGGCCAAGCCACGCTTGGGGCCACCACACAATGCGCTTCATCAACGGATAGAGCGCCACCAAGGGCAGGGCGGCTAAGGCTACCTGCTTGGCCAATGTGGGCAGGGCCAGCCAGACAGCAAAGCCAATGGCCAGTTGTAGAGCCAGGAAGCCGGTAGCTTGGCGTACGTTTAGGGTGCCATTGGCCAAGGGTCGGTTGTTGGTGCGCGCTACTTTGGCATCCAGATCACGATCCAGAATGTCGTTATAGGTGCACCCGGCCCCGCGCATGGCCAACGCCCCGACCAGAAACAACAATATCAGGGTAAGGTCAGACCAGACCCAGCCTTGATCCAATCGGGCCAGCGCCATGCCAGCCCAGCATGGGATCAACAACAACCAGAAGCCGATTGGCCGATCATATCGGGCCAATTGCAAATAGGGTCGGGCTTGTGTCGGTGCGTGGGTCTCAACCCAGTTGCGTCGGCGGGCATCGGCGATATGATCTGGTTTGGTTTTCATCAGAACACTTGCAGCGAAAAAACAGGTCAAGGTCAAGTCATGCACCATATTCCGCGCCTTTATGTTGATCAGGATCTGGCTGCGGGCCTGACTTTGGCCTTAAACGGGGAGCAATCCCATTATGTGGCCAAGGTCATGCGCCAAAGGGTCGGGGGCGTGTTGCGCCTGTTCAACGGTCGTGACGGGGAATGGAAATGCGAAATTACCAAAAGCGACCGAAAGCAGGTTGATTTAACGGTTGGAAGCTCGCAATTCCGAGCGCAAACCATTTGTCCTGATCTGCACTTAGTTTTTGCGCCGATCAAACGGTCCAGAATGGAATTTATTGTCGAAAAAGCTACTGAACTAGGCGTGCGGCACATGCAAATCGCCCGATCTGAATATGCCAACCAGAAAAGCGTTCGGTTGGAGCGCTTGCACAGCATCATGCGCGAAGCCGCCGAACAAACCGAGCGGCTTGATCTGCCCGATCTGGCGGCTGAAAGTTCATTGCAAGACTGGTTATCTGGGTGGACTGGCGGGAGAAACCTGATCTTTTGCGACGAAAGCGGGGCCGAAGGCGGATCTGGCACCCGTCCGATCTTGGATGCACTGAACGCTTCGCTTGAACATGAGCATTGCACCATTCTGATTGGCCCGGAGGGTGGGTTCTCTGCAACAGAACGCGCGCAAATTCGCAAACTGCCCTCGGCTATTCCGGTTTCACTGGGCCCGCGTATTTTGCGGGCCGATACCGCAGCCATTGCCGCTTTGAGCTTGGTGCAAGCCGTGCGGGGAGATTGGCGAAATTAACCGCATCACAAATTGATGAGGCTTAGTGCCCGGCCTTGTTCAGCCGGGCTTAGGTTCTTATATTGTCTCGGAAATTCAAGGTGAATTGGGGAATGGCTTGGCCAATCAAAAAAAATCAAAAAGTATTGAATCCCGCGATGAAATGGTTGGGTGGATCGAAGACGGTTGCAAGCCCAAGGAAAAGTGGCGCATTGGTACCGAACACGAAAAATTCGGATTTCGGCTGAACGATCATGGCCCATTGCCCTATTCATGCGATGGGCCAAGCATTCGTAAAATGCTCGAAGGCATGCAGCGTTTTGGCTGGAAACCAATGATGGAAGAAGGTTTTCTGATCGGCTTGTTGCGCGATGGTGCATCGATTACCCTTGAACCGGGTGGTCAGTTTGAATTGTCCGGTGCGCCGCTGGGTGATATTCATGAAACCTGTTCCGAAGTGAACAGTCATTTGCGTGAAGTAAAGGAAGTTGCCGACGAAATCGGGGCGGGTTTCATCGGATTGGGTTTTTCCCCGGTCTGGTCACTTGAAGATACTCCGATCATGCCCAAACCGCGCTATAAAATCATGCGGGACTATATGCCCAAAGTCGGCCGTCTGGGTCATCAGATGATGTTTCGCTCATGTACGGTGCAGGTCAATCTCGATTTTGCTTCCGAAGCCGACATGGTGAAAAAAATGCGGGTGAGTTTGGCTTTGCAACCTATCGCCACCGCATTGTTTGCCAATTCACCCTTTGCCGATAATCGACCCAACGGGTTTTTGTCCTATCGCGGCTATGTCTGGGGCGATACTGACCCGGATCGTACCGGGATGTTGCCCTTTGCCTTTGAAGATGGAATGGGCTTCGAAGCTTACGTTGATTATGCGTTGAACGTGCCGATGTATTTTGTCAAACGAAACGGCAAATACCTGGATGCCACGGGCAAGAGCTTTCAGGATTTTCTGGATGGAAAACTTGATATTCTACCCGGTGAAAAACCGACTTTGGCCGATTGGGAAGATCATTTGTCCACCCTGTTTCCCGAAGTACGGCTGAAACAGTTTTTAGAAATGCGCGGTGCAGATGGCGGACCATGGGACCGATTGTGCGCGCTGTCAGCCTTTTGGACTGGCTTGTTTTACCATCAACCTTCGTTGGATGCGGCGTGGGATCTGGTCAAAGATTGGGGCGAGCACGAGCGCGAAGGTTTGCGTCGTACTGCGCCAACCATTGGATTGCGCGCCCCGTTTCGAAATACCAATTTGCAGAATATCGCCCTTCAGGTTTTGGAGCTGTCTCATGATGGCTTGAAGGCCAGAGGGCAAATGAATGCCTATGGGGAAAATGAAAGCCTGTTCTTACGTGAGATGGAGCAAATTGCCCGCGATGGAATTACCCCGGCCGAGCGTCTGCTGGAATTGTATCGCGGCGAATGGGGCGGTGATCTGGATATGATTTTCAATGCCGCAGCCTATTGAATAGGACCCATACAAAAACTTCACTTGACGGATGAAGGTTTTTGCGTTCCCTTTTCGTTCTGATTTAACTGGAGAAAGAACATGCTTGGATATACGACTGTTGGGACCAATGATTTTAACAAGGCTGCGGCCTTTTACGACACGCTGCTGGCCGAAATGGGCGGCACCCGCATGATGGAAGATGAAAACTTCATCGCATGGAGCGCCAACCCTGCCGGTGGCGGGGCATTTTCGATCATTAGGCCCCATGATGGCAAAGCGGCCAGTGTCGGCAATGGTGTTATGTTTGCCTTTGCGGCAAATTCTACGGATTTGGTCGACAAAGTGTATGCCAAAGCCATCGAGTTGGGCGGAACCTGCGAAGGCAAGCCTGGACCGCGCGGCGAAAGCGGGTTTTATGCTGGATATTTCCGCGATTTGGATGGCAATAAACTGAATGCGTTTTTCATGCCTGGTATGGAATAATTTGCTCGCATTTCTTTAGAAGAAAAATTTGGAGGGGCAGGTCAATTGATCTGCCCTTTTTTCGTTTCAGAGTTTGGTTTTGTCTTGCATTAACAGGCTTGAGCCAATTGGTCTGCTGTGCTTTGGTGCGCGGTAACAATCAAGCGGCTGGAAAATCCAGCTACAAGGGGAAATTCTGATGAATCTGTTTACTGTTGGCCTGATAATTACGCTTGTCACCGGAGCGCCGGTGCTTTGGCAATTGCGTAAACACCCGAAGGGTTTGTTCATCCTGTTTTTTGCAGAAATGTGGGAACGATTTTCCTATTATGGGATGCGCGGGCTTTTGGTTTTTTACCTCACCCAACACTTTTTGTTTTCGGATGACTACTCGCAAGGTCAATACGCAGCCTATACATCACTGGTTTATTTATTGCCGGTCATTGGCGGTTTTATTGCCGACAGGTTCTTGGGCACACGAAAAGCGATTGTTTTCGGCTCATTATTGTTAGTTGCCGGTCATGGCATGATGGCAATTGAGGGCGCTCCGGCGAAGCAATTACTGCAATATGGTGACAGCAGTTATGAGTTTGCCATTTCTGGCCGTTCAGCCAATCGCCAGGTCCGTTTGATGGTGGACGGCGCTGAATACGAATTTGGAGCAACAGAGACCGGCGACCTTGAAATTAAGGATCTGCCGGTAACATCTACATTGCCGAGTGTATTGGCCAAGGGAAGCTATGAGTTAACTGTAGAAGGTCGTGATAAGGTAGACATATTCTTTTTGGCTTTAGCCCTGATCATCATGGGTGTCGGCTTTTTGAAAGCCAATATTTCCTCGATTGTTGGTCAGTTATATACCGAACATGATCCACGTCGCGATCCCGGCTTTACGTTATATTATTATGGAATCAACCTTGGGGCATTTTGGTCAGCTTTGCTATGCGGTTGGCTCGGCATGAATGTTGGTTGGTGGGCCGGGTTTGGTCTGGCCGGCCTTGGTATGTTGTTGGGTCTCGTGGTCTTTATTTTGGGCAAGCCACTGCTTGAAGGCCATGGAGAGCCACCAAAGCCTGAAGTTCTAAAAGAAAAAATTATTGGCCCGATCAATCGCGAATGGTGGATTTATATCCTTGGTATCTTGGGCGTAGGGGTTGTTTGGTTGCTCGTGCAGCGTCAAGAAATCGTCGGTTGGATGCTGGCGATTGGGACCATAGGTGTGCTGGGTTATCTGTTCTGGTTTATGTTCACCCAGATCGGCAAAGTACAGCGAGAGCGCATGTTACTGGCTCTGATTATGGTGGCAGCCGCTACCGTGTTCTGGACCATGTTTGAACAAGCTGGTTCCTCTATGAACCTATTTGCTCAACGGAATACAGAATTGTTGTACGGCGTTACTGCTGCCCAAACACAATCCTTTAACGCGGGCTTTATCTTGCTTATGGCCCCACTGTTCAGCTTTATTTGGGCTTGGCTTGGCTCTAAGGACAAGGATTTGAGCATTCCTATGAAATTCGCTTGGTCACTGATTTTGGTTGGCCTTGGATTTCTGTTCCTGGTTTGGGGCGGTAATTTTGCCAACGACGCCTATCGTGTGCCTATGATTTTCCTTGCTGGTGCTTATTTGTTGCACACCATGGGTGAGTTGTTCATGTCACCAGTTGGTCTGTCGATGATCACCCGGTTGTCGGCAGCCGCTGTGGTCTCGACGATGATGGCCGTATGGTTTCTGGCGTCGTCATTTGCCCAGTACCTTGGTGGTATGATTGCCAAAATGACCTCGTCCGAGACCGTAGCCGGGCAGGTGCTGGATCCCAAAGGTTCGCTTGAGACATATTTGGAGGTTTTTCAGATGATCGGGATATGGGCCATCGGGATTGGCATCTTCTTTATGGCGATTAGTTTCTTCATCAAAAAATGGTCTCATGATGAAGCCGATGTAAATGTGGATGGTTTCACGAAAGAAGAGTTGAAGGCCAAAGCCGCAAGCAAGGCGTAATCAAGTAGGCCAACTGAAACCACTAACAAAGAAAAAGCCGCCTCGGTATTGAGGCGGCTTTTTTATTGGGACCCGGTAGCAGGCTCGGCGTGTTAGAACGTGCCGCGCAAATTGATCCTGAAGACCTGACCACGATTAATGCGTCGAACTTCAGAGAAACTGACAAGTCCCAAGTTCCTTGGACCGTTAAACCGGGTCCGGTCCCGCTGAAATTGTACGTTGAAGACATTATCGACGCTGAGTTTGATGGTAACGCCTTTCCACCGGGTGGTTTCAGCGAAAATATTCAAATTGCCATGGCCCATGGACTGAGTTTGTTGGGTAAACAAGAAGGCGGCTTGAAAAGCCGATCGTTTGAAATAGTCAAATCCCCAAGCCATTTTCCAATCTGTTAGTTCTTGGCGAAAATCAATAGAGAAGAAGTCATCAACCCGAAACGACTGCACGCGGCTGAGTCCGGTTAGGGGATCGGTTACGGACGAATCTCCGAAACCACCTTCCAAGGTTAAAATGCCGTCTTTCAAGCCGATCCGATCGGTCGGTATGCGTGCTTCGGCGCGGACCTGCCATGTCTTGCCAGAGCCAATATTGCCCGGCGCGTCGAATTGTAAATTGATCGGTACCTGATCGCGAACATCCGATATCCAGCGGTGATTACCGGACAGGATCAACACACCTTTTTCGCCATATTTGCGTTCAAACTCAAAGTCGACTTTCCAGGTGGTGTCTGGGCGCAGTTCCACATTGCCCACATTGGTTTGGTTGTCGGTTACGTTGACGGATGTGGCAAAATCCTGAAAATTCAATTGGCCGACTTCACGCCGAAACCCAACCCGCAATTGATCTCGTTCATTTCGATCCCAGGTAATATCCATACTGGGTTTCAGAAACCGAAATTCTTGTGAATTGGACGCATCCCCGCTTTGGCTGATTTCTGATATTTCGTATTTCATGCCGGTCTCGAAAGTCCAGTTAGACAATGGTTTGGCAATCCAGGAAAAAGCTGCTTCGGCCCGCTTTTCCTCAACTTTGGTGTTGGCCACTGGCAGCACAATGGTTTGAAATCCACTTCCAGTATCTTGCGAGACATCCAGCCCGGCTTTTAACCAGTTGTAAGCGCCTTCAATACTGGCTTCAAAGCTGTTTTTGGCATCGCGTTCCCAGTTAAAAACCGAACGCAATATGCTTTCATTGGTGGCTTCGCTTGAAAGTATTCGGGTGGCGTTGTTAAAACCATTTGTGTCGAAGGTCTCAAAAATATCATCAAACTCATTCAAGCGATTGGTTTGCAGAAATATGAACTTAATCGACCGGTTGTCGCCCAGTTTGTGCTCAAAATCACCACCAATTTCGCCACCGTCTCCGGCGTTGTCGGCTCTGGCAAAATCAAACCGGTCAAATACCAGTTCACTGCCGCCAGGAACGGTAATTTCAGATGTTTTGTTGCGGCGCCAAGTCCAGTTCCAGTACTTTGCGTTCAGGTTCAGGGTGTCCCCATTGGGGAATTTACGAGCCAAACTGAAATAGGGTTGCCATTTTTGAAAATGTCGCTGGTTTCGCTCGTCGAATTGTTCGCTCAGCGCGCCCGTGGCGTTTGACCGTTCTCTTGTTGTGAGGTTGCGAGCTGTATGGCCATTTCTCTCCAAGCCTAGTGTTATATCTGCGCCCCATGCTTTGAAAGTTTGGACGATTTCTCCAGTAGGGAAAAATACGTTTTTAGCTTCTGAGGTAAAGGTAATGTCCCACGTAGTTTGGCTGCTATTGCTGCCAGTCAGCAGGACCACATTGACGACCCGGGTCTGGCCGCGCATGTCCATGCCCGCCACCGAGCCGCGAACCAGTTCAATCCGATCAACCCGCTCAATAGCAATGCGGCGCAATACTGAGGAAAGCGACGTTGACTTGGTGCTGGGGCGTTCCCCATCAATCAGTACATTGCCGGCTGTGCCGCCAAACCCACGAGCATTATCGCCCTCTTCAATGGAAAAACCCGGAACCTGTCGGACCATGTCAAAGGCAGTTACCGGATTATATACCTCAAAGAAGGTTGGTGGGTAGGCAACGATATTTTCATTGCCATTTGCCTCTTGTGCGCCAGCGGAGCCGGACAACAATCCAACGGCTGCGGCACCGGCCATCAGTGCTCGTAAATAGGTATTCTTTTCAAAACTCATACTCAAACGTCCCCTTGATTTGAGGCCAGCATTTCGCCGAGCCGAGGACAATTCAAGTTACCATACGTACAGGTGGGTTAAGAATTGGACAGGTTGCAAGTTACCGTTTGGACAGCATGTCAAAAACATCATCCATCAATGAGCCATCCCCATCCGCATCCAGCATGGCGGCCAGCGGGTTGGATGCAGTTTTTTTACGGGCACCACCGAACAAGGAACCAGCCAGAGAACCCAGTAGACCGCCGCCAGAAGCGCGACCACCACCGGCTGCACCCATGGCACCGGTGATGATGTCCATCATGCCCGGTTGGGCGGTCTGCTTGCCCAGCGAGCCCATCGCCATGGCCGCAACCATGGGCAGCATCTGCTTTAACACACTGTCGCTGATCCCGGTCTGTGCGGCGGCGCGACTGGCGACTTCTCGGCTAACCTGTTTGGAACCTAGCAAGTGGCCCAAAATGGCATTGCCTTCATTGCGGGCTTCGGGCTGGGAAAATTGGCTGGCATCATCAATATATTGCTGGTGATTGCCTTTTTGTAAGGCCCCCAACAAAGAGGACAATCCGTCAGGCTGGGCAATATTGCGCTTCATGCCGGATGAAATGGCCGGTAACAGCGCCTTGACCGCCATACTGGCCGCCGCATTGTCCAATCCAAATTGTTTGCCCAGATTGCCGATTGCACTGCCACCTTGGGCCTGTGCCAGCATGTCGAGTAAATTCAGCCCTGCCATTTTCATTCTCCAATATCAAATCCAATGCGCGCGGATTATTTTTTTGAGGTTGCCAATTTATTTTTTGAAATTGTAAGTCGGAATTGGCCAAAAGCCCATAAAAATTACTGTAAAAGGACACAAAACCAAATTGAATGGCAGAATTTACGCTGTTTCTGTATTTACCCTGCAAATAAAGCGGTGCATTGCCCGGCTCTAAGGTGCCGTTCTCACGACGAAAGTGTTTTCCCTCCAAACGAGCAAACTCCTTTGCTGTATATGAATTCAACCGGGACTGGGTTTCAAAGGTTTAACTCCTGATTTGAAACCCTGTTTTCCATACCCATTTTAGGAAATGCAGAGCGGTGCAGGATTGTTTGGAATTATCCCCACGGGGTGATTGTCAACGTCTGTCATTAAGGGCCCGCCCAGACCAATTTATCTGTCGATTGATTGTCATTGTCTGTCGACAAGCCTGTTTTAAGTGTCGGGGAAATCGAATTTGTGACAATGGGACTGACAATCAATGTGACAGGTAACCAAGGAGAAATAACGTACTAATATCGGACGCGGGCAGGCGCAAAGAAAAAGCCGACGCAACCTCGCAAGGCATTTTCTGATCGTGTGAAGAAAACAACCAGTAAGGAGGCCATGAACAGGGCATCAAAAGAAGCCAGAAAACAGGCACAAAAAGAACGTGAACGAGGGCGGGGCAATTCTGGAAGGGCGAAGTTTTAGAGAGTTCACTGTGTTGGGAAGGCACCAAGCACGTTGTTTTCTCCATCTAAAACAAATCGGCACTTAATGTCCGCAATGAGCATTTCGTAATTAGTTGTGGATTTGTTTAAACCTGAAGTATGATGCGAACTTATCGATTCAATATATGGAGGCTTGGCGGTTGCTAAAACAGCCACATGCAGGCTCTCTTTTAACTGCTGTGCTAGACTTGGTTTGACCTTAATTTTTCCAATAATGTTATTAAGCTTATTTTTGGAATAAGATTTACCAATTTGGTATCCAATTCCATAAGCAATAGTGGTTGCTTCGTAAACACTTGAATATTCTCCGTATGGATGGAAGAAAGTGGTTTTTTTGTTTGCAACCATAATGTGATAATACTTGTATGATGACCCCGGTTTGAAATCTTTCCACCCACTAATGCTGTCTACATTATATTGTGTTATTGTATAAGTATCACTATCTGCGTTGTATTTATAATGACTGTTTCTATAAATTTTTCCCAAATGAATTGGTATGGTAAATGTTTTAGTGATTGATTCAAGCTCCGTCTTTGTGCGTTCCTCATGTTGAGCGGTCGTCTCAAACTCGCCCTTTGGGGTTATTTTTGAAAATGCTTTTAATGCCGTTTCAATTTCTGTGAGCTGTATAGTTTGACCAAGATATTGCGAACACTCAGAAGCGTAAGCGGGTGTCGCTAAGAAAATTAAAACGAAAAGAAAATAACGCATTGTCTTATCCTTCTGATAATTTTGTGCAGACGACAGTCTGAAACCATGCTCTGTATTTTTAACTATCGCAAGGAGTCCTTTTTCTTGCAGAAGCCTATAAATGCCCCGCCGATATTATAGGGCGTGCTTTCTTGGGTTTTGGCGAAATCCTGCCATTCTCGCTCAAGAGCGTAATAGTCCCAGCCTTTCTCAATCGCAATTACACGGGCTTTATCTTCTGCCCACTCAGGAAGCAACAAATCTGATTTATCAGCCTTTGGTTTTCGGCGTGGCCGTACAATAACCAGATCATCTTGTGTAATCTCAAGCCTGTAATCAGGCGTGTTATTTTCCTCAATGATTTGTTTCAGGTCGAAGTGGTACACGGTTTTGTAGGTCAGCTGCTGATTTGATATGCCTTTTCTCATTCCTATTTTAAGGAATGCAGGCCTGTGCTGGATTATTTGGACTTATCCCCAAGACTTGATTGCCAACTTCTGTCGACAAGCCTGTTTTAAGTGTCGGGAAAAATAAATTTGTGACAATGGGACTGACAATCAGTGTGACAACAACCAGCTAATCTGATCAAAAGGAACCCAGTTGATCCGGGGGGATATAATGAACAAGAAATGGCTGGCTTTTCTGGCCCCGGTTTTATTGGGTGCAGGTTGGTGGATTTATAGCGCGCCACCTTCCTACATAAAAATCGGACCGTCCTTGATCCTGAGTGAGACCAGTGAGGCGATTGTCTCGGTGACCACCAATGATGATTATTTGGCCAATTCGTTTGAACGGCTTGCCCCGCAATTGCCGGGCTATGACGAAGTGGTGTTATTTGAAAACCAGCAATTGGCGTTTGCCACTGCGATTGACGGTTGGATATGGCAGATTGATCTGGCCACAGGCACCACCACACAATTTGTGGATACCCCCTTAATGCCAGCCGGTGCGCGCGCCGCACCCGATGACGCGCAGGTGCTCTATTTCTGTGCGTCGGTTCTGTATGGCCAAACCTACCCCGACGGCGAACGGGTTGGACTGTACCAGTTGGATGTGCCATCGCGGCAGATTACGCCTTTGGTATTGGAGGTGCCGCAGGTATCCGGTCTGGGTGGGCAGCCAGTAGTTTTTGCCAGCGGAACTGGGGTAAAAATCCAGGACCCAGCCCAAGCCAATGCTGCCTCGCGACCTTTGGCCTTTTGCAATGATCTGGATGTCAGTGCCGATGGGCGGCGCATTTATTTCACCGAACCTTTTTCCTATGCCGACGCCTCGATGGGAGGCGGTGGCACCTATCGCGAAGCTTTGTCACTGGGGCAAAATGGGCTGGTCTGGATGTATAATCAGGACGTAGATGAGGTTCAGCTCATTGCTCAAAACTTTACATTCCCGGATGGTATTCTGGTTGAAACCAATGCGGCGGGGCAGGAAGAAAGCCTGCTGGTCGCGGAAACTGTCAAATTCCAGATACAGCGGATGTTTCTGATCGGCGACCGGGCCGGGCAAAGTGAGTTGGTGCAAAAAAATCTGCCCGCCATGCCGGACGGACTGGACCGCGACGAGCAAGGGCGGATATGGGTTGGCATGATTAAACAACGATCTGGTGTCGTGAACTGGCTCCACCAACACACATGGATCAAGCATTTGCTGTTGCGGTTGCCGCATACGTGGATGCCGGTATCGGCCGCCACCAGTTTTATGGGGTTCGATCAGAGCTTGCACACGCCACTGTTTTATTCGGAACATGATGGCAGTGTGTTGACCGAAATATCTGTGGTTATTCCGGGCAAGGATCATTTATATCTAGCCACGGTTGGACATGACAATCAGGGGTTATACCGGGTTCCGAACCCAAGTTTGCCAGATTGAACTGTGCCGACTTTTGGCCAAAAGATCAGGTTTTGATCTGGTCACGGATATATCCGGTTGGAGCAGGGTCCGAATTTGCAGGTTACCCAGCACCGCCAACGGTCAGGCCGCCAATTTTTAAGGTAGGTTGACCGACACCAACCGGCACACCTTGTCCAGCTTTGCCGCAAACCCCGACCCCAGGGTCAAGCGCCTGATCATTGCCAATCATCGAGATTTTATTCAGTGCGGCTGGTCCATCACCGATCAGGGTTGCGCCTTTGACCGGCGCGCCAATTTTGCCATTTTTGACCAGATAGGCCTCGGTGCATTGAAATACGAATTTGCCTGAAGTGATGTCGACTTGGCCCCCACCAAAATTAACGGCGTACAGGCCGTCTTTCAAACTGGCTAGAATTTCGGCTGGATCATCTTTGCCATTTTCCATGATGGTATTGGTCATGCGGGGCATGGGCGGGCAGGCAAAACTTTCGCGGCGACCATTGCCGGTGGTGGGTACGCCCATCAGGCGGGCGTTTTGCCGGTCCTGCATATAGCCCTTCAAAATACCATCTTCGATCAATACGGTTCGGGAGGTCGGCGTGCCTTCATCATCAATGCTCAAGGATCCTCGGCGCTCGTGCAACGTGCCATCATCAACCAAAGTCACTCCCGGTGCTGCGACGCGCTCGCCAACTCGGCCCGAAAACACGCTTTCGCCTTTTCGGTTGAAATCACCTTCCAACCCGTGGCCAACTGCTTCGTGGAACAAAATGCCGGGCCAGCCGGGACCCAGCACCACATCCATTTCACCGCCGGAAATGTCGATAGCATCCAGATTGACAATGGCTTGGCGCAAGGCTTCATCAGCCATGGCTTTCCAATTGGCTGGTGTGATCCATTGTTCATAAGACGTACGGCCACCAGCCCCGGTGTACCCACTTTCGCGGCGACCATTTTGTTCTACCGTGACGGATATGCCAATTCGCACCAGGGGTCGCGAATCAAAAATCGGGTCCATGCCGGGGCGAAAAATGGTGACGTTGGATTGTTCAGCGGCTAAATTGGCAGAAACTTGAATGACCCGTGGGTCACTATCGCGCAAATAGCGGTCAATTTCCTGTAACAGATCGGATTTAGCGGCAAAGGTCGGGTTCAGGGTTGGATCGAAATCCCCATAAAATCGCTGATTGGTGCGAAGCGGGTCCGCACTCCAAGTTCCGCTTTCGCCGCGATCGGCTCCCTTTACCGCCAATGCGGCGCGCTCCAGTGCGGCCGGACTCATTTCGGTCGCATGAGCAAAACCAGTGGATTCGCCGATCACCCGGCGCAATCCAAAGCCGCGACTGGCATCATAGGATGCGTTTTTGAGACGGCCATCATCAAAGCCGAAGCTCTCGGAAACGCTTTGCTCTACATACAGCTCGCCATCATCGGCACCAAATAGTGCGCTCTCTACTTTGCCTTGGGCGATTTCAAGGGTCAGGTCAGTATCGGTAAACGGGTTTTGAATATCTGTCATGTGGCTGAGGTCTAACCTACTAACCAAGCGGTGCAAACCAATTTTTGTTTCATCCGGCTTTGGCACAAAAAACCCGCCCAGTCATTTTCAGATTAACTCTGCAACGATCGGCGCGGGCTATGTTTGGTACACAAAAAGCGCGTTTGTTCAGTCAGAAATGACCGTAAAGCGGGTCAGTTCGATCTGTGGGGAATCCCAAGTTGGCCGTAATTCCGAAGCCATTTTGTAGTCATTATAGGCTTTGGTGCTGTCTCCGAAATGCTCATAGACAATGGCTCGGTTGAAATACACCATGGCCGGTTGCTCGAGATCAAGCGACAGAGCGCGGTCCAGTTCGTCCAGCGCCATGGTATATTGCTCTTTGCGAATATAGACGGTGCCGCGATTGGCAAAGGCTTCGCCAAGGGTCGGATTGATGCGTAATGCATTGTTATAGTCTTCAACTGCGCCCTCTAGGTCGCCCCGGCTCGAACGTACAATACCGCGATTGACGTAAGTTGCGGCAATATCTTTTTTGTTGAGCATACCATTTTCAATGGCCTTGTCACAGATGCTCAAGGCATTGCGATCACTATTGCCATACTTGGCCTGGTTAAAACAGGCTTCGCCCAGACCTTCGCCAATGACCATAATGTTGGCATAACTTGGTCCGGCCACAGCCAGCGCGCCGACAATCAATACTGTTTTTTTGAAATTCATCATACTTCTCCATGAGTATACGAACGTGTAGTTCGTCGGAGAATCCGATACAGCCTCCGACGAGACAAACAATAGGTAGCAAAAATACAGATTTCTTGCAAATTAACATTCGTACAGTTGTAAAAGGCTCTTGCTTTTATCCATTGGTTTCTGCGACAAACTGTCC
Organism: Robiginitomaculum sp.; assembly: GCA_002733805.1. Classification (GTDB taxonomy): domain Bacteria; phylum Pseudomonadota; class Alphaproteobacteria; order Caulobacterales; family Maricaulaceae; genus Robiginitomaculum_B. The sequence continues at coordinate 78,295 of NVXG01000029.1, forward strand.
ATGAATGGGGCGGCAAGATTCTATTGGTGAATTTGTGTGCCCTTACGGTTAAGTCGGCGTAAGTCGAACGGGTCAAAAACGTTAGGGGAAAAGATGCGAGGTTCATCTCTCTTGGGTGCTGGATTGCTAACCAGTTTGCTGGCTTCACCAGCTTGGGCACAACTGGAACAGCATTTGCCACAAAACAAGGCAATAGGCTTTCAACCGGCAGCTACTGAAGTTGCCGAACAAATCCATATTTTCCATAATTACTGGCTGATGCCGATCATTACGGCCATTGTGGTTTTGGTGATGGTTCTATTTGTCATTATTGTTTTCAAATTTAATGCCAAAGCCAATCCCAAGGCACAGCAGTTTTCTCACCACACCGGTCTGGAAATCGCTTGGACCTTGATCCCGGTTCTGATTTTGGTGTTGATCTCGTTTAAATCATTCCCGCTGCTCTATCAGCAAGATGTAATCCCTGAGCCGGACTTTACCGTCAAGGCGACCGGGTACCAATGGTATTGGGATTATGAGTACACAGATCCCAGTGGTGATCCTGACAAGACCCTGACCTATTCCTCGATCATGTTGACCGACGAAGAAGCCAAAGCTGCTGGCAAACCGCGTTTGTTAGGGGTTGATAACCCGCTGGTGGTTCCCGCCGGCAAAGTTGTTCGGGTTGATGTACAAGCTGCTGATGTTTTGCATGCGTTTGCTGTGCCCGCGTTTGGCATAAAGATTGATGCAGTGCCCGGCAAATTGAACCAGACTTGGTTCAAGGTGGACGAGCCTGGCATTTATTATGGTCAGTGTTCCGAATTGTGCGGCGCATTTCACGCGTTCATGCCAATTGAAGTACATGTGTTACCGCCCGCCGAATTTGATGCGTGGCTGAAACGCACCCAAGAAGAATACGCAAGCGCGCACGCGCTGGACAATGTCCAGTTCGCGGCTTCCCACTAGTTAAGAGAGATCAAGATGGCTGTTGCAACTGACGTAGAACAACACGATCCCAAGTTGGGCTTTGCGGCCCGCTGGCTGTATTCGACCAATCACAAGGATATTGGCACGCTCTATCTGTTGGGCGGTTTTACTGCCGGGCTGATCGGGGCTATTTTGTCATGGGCCATGCGGTTGGAGTTGATGGAACCGGGCATGCAGATATTTTCATCGCCGCAAGCCTTTAACGTATTTGTGACGGCCCATGGCCTGATCATGGTATTCTTTTTCGTGATGCCGGTTTTGATCGGTGGATTTGGCAACTGGTTTGTGCCGCTGATGATCGGCGCGCCGGACATGGCGTTTCCACGCATGAACAATATCTCGTTCTGGCTATGGGCTTTTGCGCTTATTTTGCTGGTGCTTTCCATGTTTGTACCCGGCGCGCCTGGTGCCAATGGCTTCGGGGGCGGCTGGACCGCCTATCCGCCGTTATCGACCATCGGACATCCGGGGCCGAGTATGGATCTGGCGATTTTCTCGCTGCATCTGGCCGGGATCAGCTCCATTTTGGGCGCGATCAACTTTATCACCACCATCTTTAACATGCGTGCGCCGGGCATGACCCTGCACAAAATGCCGTTATTTGCATGGTCGATGCTGGTGACTGCGTTTTTGTTGTTGCTTTCCATGCCGGTTCTGGCTGGAGCCATTACCATGTTGCTGACCGATCGCAATTTCGGGACAACTTTTTTTGATCCTTCCGGCGGTGGCGACCCGGTGATGTTCCAACATCTATTTTGGTTCTTTGGGCACCCGGAAGTGTATATTATGATCTTGCCAGCCTTTGGTATTATCAGCCATGTGATTTCCACCTTCTCCAAGAAGCCGATTTTTGGTTATCTCGGCATGGCCTATGCCATGGTGGCGATTGGCGCGGTCGGCTTTGTAGTCTGGGCGCACCATATGTACACAGTGGGCATGCCGGTTGATCTAAAAGCCTACTTTATTGCCGCGACCATGGTGATTGCGGTGCCGACTGGCATCAAGATTTTCTCATGGATTGCCACCATGTGGGGCGGGTCGATTACGTTTGACACCCCGATGTTGTGGGCCATGGGCCTGATCTTCCTGTTCACGGTTGGTGGCGTTACTGGCGTGGTTTTGGCTAATGCCGGGGTCGATGTGGCTTTCCACGATACTTATTATGTGGTGGCGCATTTCCACTACACCTTGTCGCTGGGCGCGGTGACCGGAATATTCTGCGGCGTGTATTACTGGTTCGAAAAAATGACCGGGATCAAATACAATGAATTGTTGGGTCGCATCCATTTCTGGCTGACCTTTGTCGGGGTGAATCTGGTGTTCTTCCCGCAGCATTTCTTAGGGATGCAAGGCATGCCACGGCGCTATGCGGATTACCCAGATGCCTTCGCGTTCTGGAACTATGTTTCATCCATGGGCAATTTCGTTTCAATGGCCGGAGCCGCAATGTTTGCCATCGTCCTGATCGAGGCGTTTGTACGTCGCCGTCCTGGCGTAGCCAATCCTTGGGGCGAGGGTGCAACTACGTTGGAGTGGACCGTGTCCTCTCCACCGCCGCACCATACCTTTGAGAAATTGCCAAAATTCAAATAAGACCAAAATAGAGCGGGGCCGTTGGTTTCGACCAACGCGCCTTTGGGCCAAACAAATGACCGACTTGACCAACAACCAGGCAGTGCAGCCCGGCGTGGCATTGCCTTCTGACTTCGTGGCGTTGTTAAAGCCGCGCGTGATGTCGCTGGTCGTGTTTACGGCATTGGTTGGTTTGGTTGCGGCGCCGGGTGTTATGCATCCGGTATTGGCGATGATCTCGATCTTTGCCATTGCCTTGGGTGGCGGCGCTGCCGGTGCGCTCAATATGTGGTTTGATGCGGATATTGACGCCAAAATGCAACGCACCTGTCGCAGGCCCATTCCGGCTGGACGAATTGAACGCAATGATGCTTTGGCTTTTGGGCTGTTCTTGTCGTTTGTCTCTGTTTTGCTGTTGGGTGCAGCAGCCAACTATTTTGCTGCATTGTTTTTGGCATTTACCATTTTCTTTTACGTGGTGATTTATTCGATGGGGTTGAAGCGGCGCACCCCGCAAAACATCGTCATCGGCGGTGCGGCAGGTGCTTTTCCACCGATGATCGGCTGGGCTGCAGCAACTGGCAGCTTTGATGCCAATGCCTTGTTGTTGTTTGCCATCATATTCTTGTGGACCCCACCACATTTCTGGGCGCTGGCTCTTTATAAACGCAGCGATTACGCGGCGGCTGGCATTCCAATGATGCCGGTGGTTAAGGGTGCGGCCAGTACCCGTGTGCAGATATTGGTCTATGCCCTCTTGGTTACCACATTGGGCGTTGTGCCGGTGTTTACCGGACTGGGCGGCGCATTATACGGCGCGGTATCTCTGCTCAGCGGTGGATTGTTCTTGTTTTTGGCGGTTCGGGTGTTTTTGTCGCGGGCCGGGGATGATCCGGGACCGGGACAGGCTGAATTGTATCAGGTTAAAAAAGGCGACAGAGCCGCGCGTGATTTATTTGCGTTTTCTATCATGTACCTGTTTATTCTGTTCGGAGCCCTTTTGGTTGAGCACGGGACCGGCAATCACAGCCCGCTTCCGATTGCTTTTTTGCAAGGATTGATCTGATGAGCGAAGAACTTGAATTGACCCCGGAACAAAAGAAAGCCCGTGATCAACGCTCCAAAGCGATCGGGCTTGGCCTGCTCGGCTTTGTGATTTTGGTCTTTGTGGTGACTGTGTTTCGCAAAATGCAGGAGATGGGTCTTGAATCAGCTGGATAAACTTGGATCGGAAAACCAGAACAACCGAACCCTGATCGGGTTGGGCCTTCTGGTGCTTGTCATGGCCGGATTGGCTTATGCGTCGGTGCCGCTGTACAAACTGTTTTGCCAAGCCACCGGCTTTGGCGGTACGCCGCAAATAGCCAGTGTGGAAGCCGACAAAATCCTCAACCGAAAAATGAAAATCCGCTTTGATGCTTCCATTTCGGGTGGGCTGAATTGGAAGTTTAAGCCAAACCAGCTCAGCCAAAGCGCACCGATTGGCACCAGTGTGCTGGCCAGCTTTCAAACCACGAATTTGTCCGATCATCCGATTACCGGCATGGCCACATTTAATATCGCACCGGCCAAGGCTGCGGTTTATTTCGTCAAGCTGGACTGTTTTTGTTTTACCGAACAAACCTTGCAGCCGGGTCAAACGGTCACCATGCCAGTGCTTTATTATGTGGATCCAGCCATTTCTGAGGACCGTCATCTGGACGAAATCAAATCGATGACTTTGAGCTATACTTTTTTTGAGAAAAAAAATGCCAAGACCGCAGCGATTTCGAACAAAGAACCCAAGGCTGATTTTCGCTAGTTCAAGCCGCATCTGCCTTATTTTGTAGCCATTTGTTGCACAAACTTGCCTAGAGGCGTGTTGCAGCAGCTGGACAAGGCGGCTATAGCTTTTGCACTGATTTGTTTCTTCGAATCCCTAGGGGGGAATCCATGTCTGATCACGCCGTTGAACACGACTATCATTTGGTCAACCCAAGCCCGTGGCCGATTATCGGTGCGTTGTTTGCCTTCATGCTGACCTTTGGCGGTGTTGCCTATATGAAGGGCATTTTTGGTATTCCCCAAGGTTCCCCATGGCTCATGCTGCTTGGTGTGCTGGGCATTTTGGTCACCATGTATGGTTGGTGGTCCGAAGTGTTGCGCGAAGGCAAAGCTGGCGATCATACGCCGGTGGTGCAACTGGCTATGCGCTATGGCATGATCCTGTTCATCATGTCCGAAGTTATGTTCTTCGTCGCGTGGTTCTGGATATTCTTCGAGGGGGCCATGTTCTCCGAAGTTCGCAATGCCGGCACATTCCCACCCGCCGGAATTGAAACGTTTGACCCCTGGCATTTGCCATTGGCCAACACATTGATTTTGTTGCTATCTGGCACCACGGTGACTTGGGCGCACCATTCCCTGCAACATGGCGACCGCAATAGTGCCAAGGTTGGTCTGCTGCTGACCGTATTGCTGGGTGCATCGTTCACCACCCTTCAGGCGATTGAGTATAGCTCGGCTGGATTTGGCTTTGCCGGGATGCTGTACAGTTCGGCATTCTTCATGGCGACGGGTTTTCATGGGGCCCATGTGATCATTGGCACAATCTTTTTGGCTGTGTGTCTGTTCCGCCTGATGGCCGGTGGTTTTACACCGGAAAAGCATTTTGGACTGGAAGCTGCCGCGTGGTACTGGCACTTCGTTGATGTGGTCTGGCTGTTCCTGTTCACCTTTGTCTATGTGGTGTACAACGGGTGAGCGAGGGTTCTCCAGTTAGCCGTGGCTTGATGGGTCGTTGTCCGCAGTGCGGCGAGGGCGCGCTGTTTGCCGGGTATTTGAAATTTGCGCCGAACTGTACGTTCTGCGGCATGGACTTTAGCAAAAATGATGCAGGCGATGGGCCAGCGGTTCTGGTGATATCGATCGTTGGCATTTTGGTTGTGTTGCCCGCCTTGATGGTTGAACTGATATTTCACCCGCCGATCTGGGTACATGCCATGTTGTGGTTGCCGTTTTCAACCCTGCTAGTTTTGGCGCTTTTGCGTCCGTTTCGTGGGCTTTGGTATGGCTTGATGCTGAAACATGGAGCTGGTGAAGCGGTGCTGGATCTATCTGACGAAAGTTGATCCGATGTTGTATTTTCGCCCTACACGCGGGATGAGCCTAGCGCTGATCCCGGCTTTACTGATCTTGCTTTGGTTGGGGTTTTGGCAGGTGCAACGGTTGCACTGGAAAAATGATCTGATTGCTAAAATGGATGCGGGCAGCGCACAGGCGGCCCGGCCCTTCACCGAATTACAGAATCAAAAAGGCCAATTGCCGGATGATCTGGCTTGGCAGCAGGTACAGGTGCGCGGCACATTCGTGGCCGATGTGCCAATGCGCCGGTTGTACACCATTTACGAAGGGGTGGTCGGATACCGCTATCTGACCTTATTGGCGATTGATGGTGCGCCAGTTTTATTTGTGGACCGTGGATTTGCACCCATCGGCCAAGCCCCAACCCCGATCCCGACAGGGGCAGTCATTGCCAAGGGTTTTTTACACCCGGCCGGTGTGACGGGCTGGATGAGCCCTGAACCCGACCAAGAGAAAAATCTCTGGTATTGGCGAGATATAAAAAAGATGCTGCCGGATCATTTGGCGGCTCCCCGATTTATCTCGAACTTTGTGATTGATCTTGCCGCAACAGACGAAGTATCGGTTTGGCCGCGACCCGTTGGCGCACCACAAAGACCGCCGAATAATCATCTGGATTATGCCCTGACCTGGTTTGGACTGGCCATTTCCTTGCTGGGGGTTTATCTGGTCTGGCACTGGAAAAATGGTTTTTTGCGGTTTTCATCGACCAGAAGTTGAACCTGTCGTATTGGCGCTCATTTTTTGAAGGAAGATCATTTGGCTTTGTTTCGATCTGAATATGATGATGGCAGCGCACAATTGAATTTTGGTGCGGTTTCCTTGCGTGCGCCCAAGGTCGAGGACTATGAGGATTGGGCTAGATTGCGGGCCTCGAGCATGGCCTTTCTGCAACCTTGGGAACCCAAATGGGCCAAGGATGAGTTGACCCATTCGGCCTTCAAGCGCCGGGTGCGGCGCTATCATGAAGATCGGTTGCGGACGTCGGGCTATGCGTTTTTCGTATTTCGGCAATCGGACCAACAATTGGTTGGCGGATGTAACTTGTCTAATGTGCGGCGTGGTGTTTCGCAAACGGCTACGTTGGGCTATTGGATTGGTGTCAATTTTCAACGTCAGGGACTGACCCGAGACGCGGTGCAAGCCATCTGCAACTATTGTTTTGATGATCTAAATTTACACCGCATTGAGGCGGCTTGTATTCCAGATAATATCCCGTCACAGCAATTACTCGAGCAAAGCGGCTTTGTGGCCGAAGGTCTGGCCAGGGACTACTTGAAAATTGCCGACAAATGGCAGGACCATCAATTGTTTTCCAAGCTGGCACCATCTGCCTGAGCCGCGATCAATTACTTAGGCATGTCCGGCAATGTCTGAAAAGCGGGTGGGGTCTACGCCGATTTTGTGCATGGCCCGATCCCATTTGCTGGCATAATCCTGATCAAAAATCAGGTCTTCATCCGGTTCGCAAATCAACCAAGCGTTTTCCTGCAATTCCTGTTCAATCTGCCCCGGCCCCCAACTGGATAGTCCCAGTGCCAACAAGGCTTGCGCGGGTGGATTGGGTGAGGCGATGGCCAGCAAGATCTCTGTCGAGGCAGAAAATCCAATATTTGGCGTGATTTTTAATGTTTCTTCCGGCACATTATAATCTAGGGAATGCAGCACAAAGCCGCGCTCCGGCTCGACCGGACCGCCGCTCAACACCGGCATTTGCGGAATGTTTGGATTGTCCTGATCCAGTTTCAATTGCTGCATCAAAATCCCGAAGTGCAAAGCATGCATCGGTTGATTGATGACCAGACCCATGGCTTGAAATTGATCATGGCCACACATATAAAGCACGGTGCGCGAAAAGCGCGGATCACCCATGGCCGGTGCCGCGATCAGGATTTTTCCTTTTAAGAATCCGTTATTTCCATCTGATGTCACCAAGTCAATGTAAGCCATTCCCGCCATTCATCAAGTTTCATGAGACAAGCGCCAGATTTTGGACCAGTATGCGGGCAATCGAACTTCAATTTTAAGGAAAATAAAATGACAATCAAAACAGGCGAAAAACTACCCGAGACGACCTTCATGACGATGACCGCCGATGGCCCAGCTCCCTTGCAAGCCAGTGAGGTGTTTGCCGGTAAAACTGTGGCGCTGTTTTCACTGCCCGGAGCGTTTACACCGACCTGTAGTGCCCAACATTTACCGGGGTATAAAGAACAGGCGCAGGCGCTGCACGATAAGGGCGTCGATACGATTGTTTGCACGTCGGTCAATGACGTATTCGTGCTGCACGCTTGGGAAAAAGATCAGGGAACCATGGACGATATTCAGATGCTGGCCGATGGCAATGGCAGCTTTGCCAAGGCATTGGGTCTGGACTTTGACGGCTCGGCTTTTGGCATGGGTACACGCGGCCAACGCTTCTCGATCCTTGTAAAAGATGGTGTGGCTACCCACATTAATGTGGAAGAACCGGGCGAATTTCGTGTATCGAGCGCAGAATATCTGCTGGAACAGCTGTAAGCAGTCTGTTCTCTGGTTGTTCAAAAGTGCCAGGGGGCCAATTCTTTTGTAGGAGCACGAATATGGATTTTACATTTATTGCGATTGCGGTTTTTCTGGTAATCGTGTTTGGCCTGATGGCCTTCAAAACCGTAAGACAGGGTCAGGAATGGACCGTTGAACGCTTTGGGCGTTACACCAAAACCCTGACTCCCGGCTTTCATATGATCATTCCGTTTATAGACCGTATCGGCTACAAAATGAACGTGCGAGAGCGCGTGATTGATGTGCCCAACCAAGAAGTGATCACCAAGGACAATGCCATGGTCAGCGTCGATGCCGTGGTGTTTGTGCAGGTCATGGATGCGGCCCGCGCCGCCTATGAGGTCGATAGCCTTGATTTTTCAATCATCAATCTGTGCCTGACCAATATCCGTACAGTGGTTGGCTCGATGGATCTGGACGGTGTGTTGTCGCGCCGCGACGTGATCAATGCTCAATTGCTGGGCGTGATCGACAAAGCAACCAATCCGTGGGGTGTCAAAGTCACCCGGATTGAAATTCGCGACCTGACTCCGCCGCCGGACATTACCAATGCCATGGCCAAACAAATGAAGGCCGAGCGTGAAAAACGTGCCGAAATTTTGACCGCTGAGGGGAATCGTCAGTCCCGAATTTTACGGGCCGAAGGCGAAAAGCAAGCCATCATGCTGGATGCTGAAGGTCGTAAAGAGGCGGCGTTTCGTGACGCGGAGGCCCGTGAACGCTTGGCCGAAGCCGAAGCCAAGGCCACGGAAGTGGTCTCCGAAGCGATTGCCAAGGGCGACGTACAGGCGATCAATTATTTTGTGGCACAAAAATATGTTGCTGCGTTCGAGAAACTGGCGATGAGCGATCAACAAAAAACCGTGATTATACCGGCCGATTTTTCTTCATTGGCAGCGACCTTGGGCGGTGTTACCGCGTTGGTCGAAGCCACCAGCGGCAAGAAGAAGGGGTAGAGGCATGGCAGAACTGATCGAATTTATTCAGGCCATGACCCTGTGGCACTGGATGGCCTTTGCTGGCGGATTGCTGGTGCTTGAACTGCTGACCGGCGGGACAACTTTCCTGCTGTGGCCAGCGGCAGCCGCCTTCATCGTGGGGCTGTTAAACGCCTTCGGGTTTATGGGCTGGCAGGCTGACCTTATGGTGTTTGCTGTGGCTACACTGGCTCTGATCTGGGTTGGGCAGGTCTATGTTCGTCCGCGCATGAAGGGTGGTGACAAAGAGCACCTGAACGAACGCGGCGCGCGCATGATCGGCCAAGTCGGTGAAGTGACCGCCGATTTTGTCAACGGCCGGGGCCGGGTCAATCTGGACGACACCCGCTGGAGCGCCGTGTCTGCAGATGATAGTGATCTGGTAATCGGTACCAAGGTGATCGTTGATAAAGTAGACGGCACAATGGTTATTGTGCATCCAGCCTGAGCGGTAAAAATAAAAAAAGGCAGGCCATCCAGCCTGCCTGCCTTTTTATTTATCCGGATTGGAATGATTTAGGTCATTCACACAGCCAGTTTTTCAGGCCCTGATTGGCCAGCTCGTCAGCTCGTTCATTACCGTCATGCCCTGCATGGCCTTTGACCCAGATCCATTCCATTTCATGGCGCTGAGTGGCTTGCTCAAGCCGTTCCCACAAGTCTTGGTTTTTAACCGGCTTTTTGCCAGCGGTTTTCCAATTACGTTTTTTCCAGCCGGGCAGCCATTTTGTAATGCCATCCAACACGTATTTGCTATCGGTGTGCAGGGTAACCTGACAGGCTCGTTTTAACTGGTTCAATCCTTCAATCGCCGCCATCAATTCCATGCGGTTATTGGTGGTGTCATCTTCGCCACCGCTGATTTCTTTTTCGGTCTTTCCAAAAATCAACAAGGCACCCCAGCCACCCGGACCGGGATTTCCCCGGCACGCGCCATCGGTGTACATAATGACAGCATCCAGCTTCATGCCTGTAATATCTGTGGCAGTTTGAACGAGATATTTTCTTTGGCAGTTTGCAACGGCACCACCTCGACCTCGATACGTTTGGTGATTGCATTTAGTAGGTCTTGCATCAAATCCTCTGGTGCGGATGCACCTGCCGTAAGCCCCAAAACTTCCACCCCTTCCAACTCTGTCCAATCCAGATCTTCCTTGCTTTCGATCAGTTTGGCCACTTTGGCCCCAGATTTTCGGGCGACTTCGACCAAGCGCATGGAATTGGATGAACTGGTCGCGCCAATGACCAGCACCAGATCGCATTGACCAGCCATGGCTTTCACGGCGGCTTGCCGATTGGTGGTGGCGTAACAGATGTCTTCTTTGTGCGGTTCGACAATGTTGGTGAAGCGTTCTTTCAAGATATCAACAATGCCCTTGGTGTCATCGACGGAAAGCGTAGTCTGGGTGACAAAAGCCATATTGCTTTCGTCAGAAACTTGTAAGGTTCGAGCGTCTTTTTTGGTCTCGACCAAAATAACCGCGCCTTGGGGTAATTGTCCCATGGTGCCAACTACTTCCGGGTGACCGGCATGGCCGATCAAAACAATCTGACGACCGGCTGCAAAGTGTCGTTCGGCCTCTACGTGCACTTTGGATACCAATGGACACGTTGCATCCAGATAGATCATGTTGCGGGAATTGGCTTCCTTGGGTACTGATTTGGGCACCCCATGGGCCGAGAACACCACCGGGCGGTCGTCGGGACATTGATCCAACTCCTCGACAAAAATCGCACCCAGTTTTTTGAGGCGTTCGACCACATGGCGGTTGTGCACAATTTCGTGGCGCACATAGACCGGCGCGCCATATTTATTGATGGCTCGTTCGACAATCTGGATTGCCCGATCAACACCAGCACAAAATCCACGAGGAGCAGCCAGAATTATTTTCAATGAAGAACCCTTCTTTTTATGCCTTGCCTGTCCTCTTCATATTGCCGATGGCCGCACAAGAGGGTACATGTCGGTTCTCTATCAGAGCAGCCGGGCTAGCGAAAGCAAAACCGGTCAACTTAGGAAGGTCTGTTTGTGACGATGAAGTTTCCATTTTTAGTAACCTGCGCCGCCATTTTCGCATTATCAGCCTGCCAAACATCCGGTGTTATGGCTCGGCTGTCTGGCAAAAGTTCCAAACCCAATGAGGGGCCATGCCCACATGCGTTGGTTTTGGCCGATGCGGCCAGAAAAATACAAATTGGCGAGCCGCAAACCTATCCAAATGTTGGCTTTACCGGTGAAATTTTAAGCGTGCGTAGTTTTTGTACCTATGTGGGTGAGGATCCAATCCGGGCTGATCTAGTCATTGATTTTGCCTTTGGCCGGGGTCCGGCCGCGCAAGGCTATCAGATGGATTATCCATATTTTGTGGCCGTTACGCGAAAAGATCGGGCCGTGATTTCCAAACAAGTATATGCACTGCCAATACGGTTTAACGATACCAACAGGATTGTCCGCAAGACCGAAAAATTCGCATCCATTACCATTCCGCGCAAACAACAAGATACCAGTGGTGCAAATTTTGAAATCATCATTGGATTTGACTTAAACGAAGCAGAGTTGGCCTTTGCCCGTTCCGGCAGGCGGTTTCGGGTAGATGCTGGGTCGCAATAAGTAGTGAAAACAATCCGATGACTGCAATTCATCTGCAATTGACAGAGGCCGTGGGTAATGCCTTCGCCGCGCTGTCTCTATCCGCTGACTTTGGGCTGGTCAGCCGCTCATCACGTGACGGCTCGGCGCCATTTCAATGTAATGGCTGCATGGCTGCGGCCAAACTTGCCAAATCTAATCCGCGAGAACTGGCGGCGCGCATTGCTGATGAACTAAAAGATCATCCGTTGATTGCCTCATTGGAAATTGCCGGACCTGGATTTTTGAACATTACGCCAGCGCCCGATTTGCTGGCGACCCAAGCCAATGCACTGGCTGCAGATGCCCGCACGGGTGCAAGTCGGGTGGGGGATCCCAAAAAAATCGTTATTGATTTTGGTGGCCCGAATGTAGCCAAGCCCATGCATGTGGGGCATTTGCGCTCTTCGGTGATCGGTGATGCGTTGCAACGTTTGCTACGCTTTGTTGGCCACGATGTGGTCAGCGATATTCATTTGGGCGATTGGGGCCTGCAAATGGGTCAATTGATCACTGAGCTACAAATTGAGCAACCTGATCTAATTTATTTTGATGCGGATTTTGGCGGGCCATGGCCTGATAATGCACCGGTCGATATTGATGATTTATCGCGCATGTATCCGGCGGCCTCGATGGCTTGCAAATCGGATCCGGATCGGATGGATATCGCCCGTAAAGCCACCGCAGAATTACAAGCAGGCCGGGCCGGGTATCGCGCCTTGCTCGACCATTTTATTGCGGTGTCGATTGCCGCCTTGAAAATTGATTTCGGAAATCTGGGTGTGCACTTTGATTTGTGGAAAGGTGAGGCGGCAGTTGATCCTTTGATCAAACTGATGGTTGAAAAGTTCAAGCAGGACGGCTTTACCGAAATGAGCCAAGGTGCCTTGATCATCCGGGTTGCCGAAGAGGGTGATAAAAAAGAACTGCCGCCACTGATTCTAATCTCCGGGGCCGGGGCGGCTTTATATGCCACGACAGATCTGGCCACGATCCAAGATCGGGTTCAGAATATTGACCCGGATATTATTCTATACGTGGTGGATTTAGGCCAAGCCTCACACTTTGAGCAAGTGTTTCGCGCTGCGGCTAAAACAGGATTGTTCGCCCAAGAGGGGCTGGAGCACATCAAGTTCGGCACTGTAAATGGCAAGGATGGCAAGCGGTTTCGCACTCGATCCGGCGGGGTAATGCGCCTGTCTGATTTGCTGGGACAAGCCAATGAAGCAGCAATGGCCCGACTATCAGCGGCGGGTTTGGCCAGCGGTATGGACGCAGAAGAAAAATCGGAAATTGCCCGGATGATTGGCTTGGCTGCGATCAAATTTGCCGACTTACGCAATGTGCGAACCACCAATTATGTGTTTGATATTGAACGCTTTACCGAGTTTGAGGGTAAAACTGGTCCGTATCTGCTCTATGCAGCGGTTCGGATGAAATCCATGTTGCGTAAGGCAGAAGCCGCCGGAATTATTGCAAGCAAAATCATACCTGAGGCCGGTGCCGAAAAGACACTGGTTTTGATGTTGGATAATTTTGATCACGCCTTAAAGGGTGCGACAACCAAACGCCATCCGCATATTCTGTGTGAGCATTTGTATGAACTGGCTCAGACTTTTTCCAAGTTTTATGCCAGTTGCCCGGTGCTCAGCGCCGAGAGTACCCAGCTACAAGCCTCAAGGCTTAATCTGGTCCAAACCAGTTTACGCCAACTAGAAACTGGCTTGGAATTGCTCGGCATCGAAACGCCAGAGCGCATGTAGTTTTATTTGTCAGCCGGGCTGTGGTTTGCTATGCACGGGCTCGGTCAGAAGGGTTTGCACGAATCGTCCACTCACACTGACCATCCCATTCGCGGGAGAAGCCGAATTTCGGTACCGAAGGAGCAACCGCCCCGGAAACTCTCAGGTCATCAGGACCGCGAACAGGAACGAAACGCTGGAAAGTGCTGTAACAGAGGCACACCGAAGGAGTAAGCGCCGGTACCGGTTGTGAATCTCTCAGGTACTAGGGACAGCGGGGGCATGAACAAAGACAGCAATGTCTTTCGATTTATGCAGCCCAAGGTTTCGATCCATGACCCAAACTGATCTTCAAACCACACCACTGGGATCGTTGATGAAACAGCTCGGCGGCAAGATGGTGCCGTTTGCCGGATATGAAATGCCGGTGCAGTTCGAGCCAGGTGTTCGGCGCGAGCATTTATGGACTAGGCAAAGTTGCGGCTTGTTTGATGTCTCGCACATGGGTCAAGCCCGATTGCGTGGTGATGATCCGTCCCTTGCGCTGGAACAATTGGTCCCGGGCAATATGCAGGGTATTCCGGCCAATACGCAACGCTATACCTTATTGCTGAATGAGGACGGCGGGATCATTGATGATCTGATGGTGTCCCGGCCAGACGAGGACGGCTTGATGTTGGTGGTAAACGCTGCCGCCAAGGAAAAGGATTATGCGCGCATTTCATCTGGTCTGGCTGGTTTGGCCATTTTGGAACCGCTCGAGGATCGGGCGTTAATTGCCGTGCAAGGGCCGAAAACTGCCGAAATTTTTGCCAAATTCATGCCAGCCGCTTGCGATATGGTGTTTATGCAATGCGGGCATTTCTCATTATTCGGACATGATGTCATTGCGTCTCGCTCGGGCTATACTGGCGAAGACGGATTTGAAATTTCATTGCCTGCGGCTCACGCTGAGGAGATCGTCCACAAAATTCTGGACGATGATCGCGTGCAACCAATTGGTCTAGGAGCGCGGGACAGTTTGCGGCTCGAAGTTGGTCTGTGCCTGTCCGGGCATGATTTTACGGAAAGCCAAACGCCGATCGGGGCCGGGTTGGCGTGGGCCGTGCCGAAAATCCGGCGTAAACAAGCCAATTTCCCGGGAGCCGCCAAAGTTTTGCAAGAGTTGGAAGCTTCACCGTCGGAGCGCCGCGTGGGGATTTGCCCATTGGGCAAAGCGCCGGCGCGAGAAGGAACCGAGATTGCCTTTGCCGGCGAAATTATTGGGCGAGTCACATCGGGTGGGTTTGGGCCGACATTTGGCGGGCCGATTTCGATGGGCTATGTCCGCTCTGACCTAGCCAAAACCGGAACTGAACTGGATTTGATGATCCGTGGCAAGGCGCACCCGGCCCGGGTGACGGCCATGCCTTTTGTGCAACAAAATTATTATCGTGGAATAGGAGTTTAAGAAATGGCTGATTTGTATTTTACCGAGGAACACGAATGGTTGCTGGTCGATGGGAACAGCGCCAAGATCGGCATTACCGCCTATGCGGCCGAACAATTGGGTGACATTGTTTTTGTGGAACTGCCCGATGCGGGTCGGACTGTAAAACCACAGGATGAAGTGGCGGTGGTTGAATCCGTGAAAACCGCCAGCGAAATTTTGGCACCAGTTAGCGGCGAGATCACTGGCAATAATGGCGCATTGGATGATGCTCCGGAAACGGTAAATGATGATGCCATGGGGCAGGGTTGGTTTTTTACCATGAAGCTCTCCAACAAAGACGAGCTGTCCGCCCTGATGGATCAGGCGGCTTATGACGCGTTTGTAAAAGAGCTGTAATCATACCATCAGGATTTGAGAGAACTCACATGCGGTATTTACCCTTATCCGATCTAGATCGAACCCACATGTTATCGCGAATCGGTGTGCAGAACATCGACGAGTTGTTTGGAGATATTCCAAGCGCAGCACGGTTGCCTGATGGGCTGGATGACCTACCGGATCACGCTAGCGAGCAAGCGGTAGAACGCCATTTGAACCAATTGTCCGGGCAAAACCTGAATGCCGGGCAAGCTCCATTTTTTTGCGGGGGTGGAGCCTATCGCCACCATGTACCGGCCAGCGTAGACCATCTGATCCAACGCTCTGAGTTTTTGACTTCCTATACACCGTATCAGCCGGAAATCGCCCAAGGCACCTTGCAAACCCTGTTTGAGTTTCAAACCCAGGTGGCCCAAATCACCGGCATGGGCGTGGCCAATGCCTCGATGTATGACGGCTCGACAGCCACGGCAGAAGCAGTGCTGATGGCGGCGCGCATCACCCGGCGGCAGGGCTGTATCTTGGCGCCGGGACTACACCCGCACTATGGTGAGGTGACCCGGACGCTGACCCAAACGCAGGGCATCCAAATGCGGACCATGGCACCGGCCATCAATCAGGATCATCAAATTGCCGACCTGGTCACGGCCGATACCGCTTGCATTGTTGTGCAATCCCCCAATGTATTTGGGCAGGTAGTTGACCTGGCCCCCTTGGCCGAAGCAGCCCATGCAGCCGGTGCGTTGCTGATTGCGGTATGTACGGAAGTTGTCTCGCTGGGCCTGCTGAAATCACCCGGTGAAATGGGCGCCGATATTGTAGCTGCCGAAGGCCAGTCCATTGGTAATGCACTTAGTTTTGGCGGACCTTATGTGGGCTTGCTGGCTTGCCGGGATGATCGAAAGTTTATTCGCCAAGCACCGGGCCGTTTTGCCGGACAGACGGTGGATGCCAATGGCGATCGTGGGTTTGTGCTGACCCTGTCAACGCGCGAGCAGCATATCCGGCGTGAAAAAGCCACTTCGAACATTTGTACCAATTCTGGCCTGTGTACCTTGGCCTTTTCTATTCATCTGGCTTTGCTGGGGGAGCGCGGGTTTCGGCACTTGGCCGCATTGAACCATCAAAAGGCCTGTGCCTTGGCCGATCAACTGGCCAGAGTCAGCGGCGTTGAATTGTTAAACCAGAGATTTTTCAATGAGTTCACTCTCCGTCTGCCCAAACCAGCCACGCAAGTAGTTGAGGCGCTTGCGACACGGGGCGTGTTGGGCGGTATTCCGGCAGCCCGGATATTTGGTCCCGGTCCATTGGATGATTTGTTGATTGTCGCGGCAACCGAAACCAATACGGATGAAGACATGGCTGAATTTACCAAAGTTTTGGCGGAGGTACTGTAATGGCTGTTCACACCCAAGACCGTGCGACGCGCCCCGCCGCAACTGATGGCACCCAGCGCCTGTCCCCAGCTTTGTTGCAAGATGAAGGCCTATTGTTTGAGATTGGCGAGACAAGCAAATGCGGCGTTGATCTCGAAGCCTTACGCGAACAACCCAACCGATTGGGCGATCTAGCCCGGACCAGCAGCACCGGCTTGGCGGGTCTAAGCGAACCAGAAACCTTGCGTCATTATGTGCGATTGTCGCAGCGTAATTATGCCATTGATCTGGGCCTGTACCCTTTGGGGTCGTGCACCATGAAGCATAATCCGCGTTTGAACGAAAAAATGGCCCGCTTGCCCGGCTTTGCCGACCTGCACCCATTACAGCCTGTATCGACCGTACAGGGCGCGCTGGGCCTGATGGATGAGCTGTCGCACTGGTTGTTGCAGATCACAGGAATGGACGTGGTGGCCTTGTCGCCCAAAGCGGGCGCACAGGGCGAAATGTGCGGCATGCTGTGCATTCGCGCAGCCATCGAAGCCAAGGGTGAACTGGCCAGCCGCAACCGCGTGCTGGTGCCCGAGAGCGCCCACGGGACCAATCCGGCGACCGCTGCGGCATGTGGATTTGTGATCGACCAAATTCCAGCCAATGCGGAGGGCCGGGTCGACATGGATGCATTTGAGCAAAAACTAGGACCAGACGTGGCGGCGATCATGCTGACCAACCCGAACACTTGCGGATTGTTTGAGCCAGATATCAAGCGCATTGCCGATCTCATTCATCAACACGGCGGTTATTTTTATTGTGACGGGGCCAATTTGAACGCGATCATGGGCAAATGCCGGGTGCGGGATCTGGGCGTTGACGCGATGCATATCAATTTGCACAAAACCTTCTCGACCCCGCATGGTGGCGGCGGACCGGGGGCTGGCCCGACGGTTTTATCCAGTCGCTTGGCGCGATTTGCGCCCTTGCCATTTGTTACTCATGAACCCGGCTCTTCCTTTGGTTTGGTCGAGCAGGGCGAGCAAGACGGCGCGGCAGATGCGTTTGGGCGCATGTGTGCCTTTCATGGTCAGATGGGCATGTTTGTGCGGGCCTTGGCCTATATGATGAGCCATGGCGGCGATGGATTGCGCCAAGTGTCCGAGGATGCGGTGTTAAATGCCAATTATCTGTTGGCCCGCCTGAAAGACGTATTCAGCCCAGCCTTTACTGGCACCTGCATGCACGAAGCCTTGTTTGATGACAGTTTTTTGGAGGGTACTGGTGTCTCCACGCTGGATTTCTCAAAAGCGCTGATTGACGAAGGCTATCATCCGATGACCATGTATTTCCCGCTCGTGGTGCATGGTGCTATGTTGGTGGAACCAACAGAAACCGAATCCTTGCAATCTTTGGATCAGTTTGCCGATGCGATGCTGTCATTGGCTCAAGCGGCAAAGGATCAGGAACACGATCGTTTCACCCAAGCACCAAGAACCGCACCTTCTTTGCGCCTTGATGAAACCCAGGCTGCCCGGCACCCGATTTTGCGCTGGACGGCAGATGTGGACTGAGCACAGCCTCACAGGCAAGTGACTTGAAATTGACCCGAATTGACTTATCTTTAGCGGGTCGGGGGGGGGCGAATGAGGAAGACCAATATGCGACGCCCGAAATTCGGATTGTCAAAGAAAAACAGTCGGCGCTTAAAGGCAGCCGGCGGAATTGGCTTGATCGTCGTGGGCATTCCGTTGATCCCGTTTCCGATCCCGATTGGCGGCATTGTAACGGTGACCGGCCTTGTGGTTTTGACTAATAATTCAGACGCGGCAAAGCGCGGAATGGAAAAACTAAAAGAACGGTATCCAGAGGCACCCCGACAATACCGCAAGTTCAGCCGCAAAATGCGTGACTTCAAACCGTTCAAACGCAATCGTTGAGTAGAGCTTTGTTGTAAAATAAAATTTCTAAACTGGGGATCGACGGAAATGAACCATTTTGTCGCATAGGCTGATCCACCAGCAAGTCCTAGAATTACCACATCAATTATTGGAGGAAATTCATGTCTCACGTACAGCACGAGCTGGTTCAAAAGTTCCCTGAAAAAAAGGAACAAATTCACAATCTAAAAATGAACGATTCGCATTTTGCTAGATTATTTGATGAGTATCACGAGTTAAACCGGCGCGTACACCGCATCGAATCCCGCGGTACGGATCGCAGCGATGAAACGATGGAAGATATCAAAAAACAAAGAATAATATTGTTGGATGAACTCATCAACATACTAGAGAAATAGCAGTAACCGGATTCCCGGTTCATTGATTTCGCAGATCAGGTCGCTTTTTACAGGCTGGATGACATTTCTTTGATGCCATCATCAATCAGCTTGGATTTGGCGGCCTTTGATGTGGACGTATCCAACGCAATCTCGGCCGCTTTTACGGCTAGATCAATGGCCTTTTCCCGGACCATGGTTTCGGCTTGGGCTTCGGCTTGGGCAATGCGTCGTTCCGCTGCTTCTGCCCGTCGTTCCAGTTGCTCACCCAGTTTTTCACGCATTTCGGTTGCGTAAAGTTGAGCTTCTTTTTTGGCTTGGGCGATAATTTCTTCAGCTTCGTTTTCGGCGGCGCGCTGTTTGCGGGTGTAAGAGGCCAGTAATTCCTGGGCTTCTTCGCGCAAACGGCGAGCTTGATCCAGCTCATCGCGAATTTTGGTAGCCCGGTCGTCCAAAGAACCAGTTATGGTGGCTGGAACTTTGAGGTACACGATCATGCCCGCGAACGCGATCAAGGCAAGCGCCACCCACATAACTGGGTCGCCAAAATTAAAAAGCCAACTGAAATCCATTTGCTTGCTCTCTTATCAGGCCGATGCCGACTGTACGGCTTTGCGAATTTGCGCCGCGTTGGGGGCAATTCCGCCCAGTTTGGCAACGATCAGCCCCGTGGCAGAGATCGCAACCTCTTCCACATGGGACAATGCTTTGTCAGTCGCCGCGCGGATTTTCACTTCCGCTTCTGCTGCTTTTTTACTGAACCGGGCCTCGGCTTGATCCATTTCTGCAGAAACTTCAGCGTCGAGTTTTGCGCGATTTTCTGCCGCAATGGCGTGGGCTTTGGCTTTTGAATCTGCCAATGCAGTTTCATAAGCTTGTTCAGCGATTTCAGCATCTGACTTCATACGGGCGGCCTGATCAAGATCCGCTGCCACCCGGTCATTGCGTTCTTCAATTGTCGAGGCGAGGCGAGGAAGGATGATTTTCCACAGAACCAGAAACAACAAACCAAATGACAGAACCAGCCAGAAAATATGTGGGCTGGCATAGGTCATATCAAACGGTGAATATGACGGTGCCTCGCCGTGACCACCGCCATGCTCGGCAACGGTCCCAGTTTGCAACTCGCCATGCGCCGCATCATTCGGTGCGGTGGTTTCTTCACCGTGTTCAGGTGCTGGATCGTTCATCAGGATCATCTCGTTTCCAAACTTCATCAAGACATCAAGGCGAAGCATAGGCCACGCCTTGGTCTTTGTCGTTTAGCCAAACAGAATCATGAAAGCTATAACAAGCGAGAAAATGCCAAACGCTTCGGCCATGGCAAAGCCAAAGATCAGATTGCCGAACTGCTTGCTGGCGGCTGAAGGATTACGCAATGCGCCGGTCAAAAAGTTACCGAACACAATACCAACACCGATGGCTGCGCCACCCATACCGAGACAGGCTAGGCCGGCACCGATCATTCTTGCTGCTTCTACGTCCATTTTAGATACTCCTTTGGAAAGTTAGGTTGAAATGCCAAGTGCGGATCAGTGTCCGGGGTGCAGGGCATCATTAAGATAAATGCAGGTCAGGATCGCAAAAACATAAGCCTGCAAAAATGCGACTAGGAATTCCAGCGCCAGAATGGCCACTGAAAATACAAAAGGTCCGATCGCGCCAACCGAAGCCAGCCCGCTCATCCCGCCAATGGTGATCACAAACCCGGCGAACACCTTCAAAACCGTATGACCACCCAGCATATTGGCGAACAGCCGTAAGGAGTGGCTCAACGGCCGGGAGAAAAATGACATCAGTTCAATCAGAACGATGAAGGGCAGAATAATTTTCGGCACGCCCGGCGGTACAAACAGTTTCAGAAATTTGAAGCCGTTTTTGTAAAACCCATATCCGATCACGGTAGCGAACACCGTCAACGCCAAAGTGGCGGTGACCACCACTTGCGAGGTAACGGTAAAAAACCCTGGCACCATGCCCAGCATGTTGGTGGCCAGCACAAAGATGAAAAGGGAAAAGACAAATGGGAAAAACCGCAGACCATCTGACCCCGCTGTTGAGCGGATCATGTCGGCAATAAATTCGTAGGTGATTTCGGCAATGGATTGTCCACGCCCGGGGATCAATGCCCGCTTGCTGGTGGCCAAGAGCAACAATGCAATGGCAATGCCCACCGCAGACCACATGGCGATCACCACATTGGTAATAGAAATATCAATTGGACCAGCGTGGATGCTGGCGACAACATTCACCTGAAACTGGTGCATCGGGTCCATTGAAGCGAGTGCCATATCCGGCCTCTCCATTCAGCTTTCGTCGTCAGCCGAATTGCCGGGATCATTCCCGAGCGCATCCGCGTCCAGTTCCGCTCTTTTTGCTGACCGAACCGCACTGAGCAATCCGCTGGCAAAACCAAGCAACATAAAGAAAATCAAGCCAAACGGGGCAGTGCCAAACAGCCGGTCTACAAACCAGCCCAACAACGCCCCAGCCAACACACCAGAAACAAATTCCAAACCATGTCGAAGTCCTGAAGAGGAGGGTGGCGCAGACTGTTCGGGGGTGTCCCCAATGCGAGAGCGCTGGGCTTTTCGCAGTCTTGCTTCAAACTCTTTCAGATCGTCCGGTATGGTCGCCTCTGGTCTGTGATTTTCAAACTTGAACCTCAAGATCAAAAATCGCTATCATCTACCTGCCAATTTCCAGTCAGGCGCGCGCAATCTATCCGCGCCACTTGAGCAAGTCAAGCAACATTGCGTACGTGTTAATTGTTTGAAAATAAACAATAAAAGTTGTTTTTGGCTTGATCTAGCTTATTCTGCGGCAATCAGCCCTTCGGCGAGCTGTAAGTCAACGGAAACTAGTTGTGAAACACCACGTTCCGCCATGGTGACACCGTATAGCCGATCGACCCGCGACATGGTCAGTGGATTGTGGGTAATGACAATGAACCGGGTTTGGGTACGGCTGCGCATTTCGTCGAGCATGGCGCAGAACCGTTCCACATTGGCATCATCCAATGGAGCATCAACCTCATCGAGTACACAAACCGGAGCTGGGTTTGACAAAAATACCGCAAAGATCAACGCCATGGCAGTCAGGGCTTGCTCGCCGCCGGACATCAAACTCATCGTGCCCATTTTCTTGCCAGGTGGGCAGGCATAAATCTCCAATCCAGCTTCCAACGGATCGTCTGACTCGGTCAAGCGAAGTTCGGCTTCACCTCCGCCAAACAGTGTTAGAAACAAGGACTTGAAGTGATTGTTGATGGTTTCAAAGGCATTGAGCAGGCGCTCCCGACCTTCGTGGTTGAGGCTATCTACACCGGTTCGTAATTTGGAAATTGCCGTGGTTATTTCATCGCGATCGGCCTGCATGGTGTCTAATCTGGTGGCCAGTTCTTCGGCTTGTTCTTCGGCTTGTAAATTCACCCCGCCGATATTGTCGCGCTCGATCCGTAACTTGTGCAGACGGGTATCCGCCTCTTGTGCATCGCTCGGAATTTTACGTAATCCGGTCTCGGAATCAGCCAGTTCTTCTGGTTCACATCCCAGAGCTTCTTGAATGCTTCGGGTGATCTCGGCCAGTTTTTCAGCGGCACTTTCCAACCGGGCGGTCAAGGCGGCTTTGTGTTCTCTGGCGTCGGAAGCCGCTGATTCTGCGGCGCGGGTTGCATCGCGGGTCTCTCGTAAATTCGAATCAGCTTCGGCCAAAGCATCCGAGGCGCTGGACTGCCGCTTCTCGGCAATTTCACATTCATCGAAGATTTGGCGGCGCCGTTGCTCGATTTCATCCGGTGCGGCCAGCGCTTTTTGCAGCCGATCTTTGGTCTCGGTTTCGCGGGTGCTCAAGGCATCAAACCGCTCGTTTGATCCTTCGGCGCGTTTTTGCCAGCTTTGCATGTCACTTTCAATGACCACAAGCCGGGCGGCGCGACTTTCGTTTTCACGCTGTACGGCACGAAAACTGGCTTCGGCTTCAGCGCTTAGCGTTCGAGCTTGGTCGCGTTGTTGGCGAGCCGTTTCCAACTCTTGTACATACGCTTGACTGGTTTCATCTGGCACGTTGAGCGAGGCGATTTCGGCAGCCTCAAGCTCCAGTTGCGCGACGCGCAACTCATCAGCCCAATGCTCCAGTTTTTGGATATTGGCCTCGGCTTGTGCTTTGCGCTGCATGTCACTGTGCAGCAATCCCTGATGCGTTTGTTCCGCTTGGCGGGCCAGTTGTTCAAGGTCTGGCATTTGTTTGCGGGCTGTTTTAAGCAGCTCAGCTTGCTCGGTGCGTTTTTGTTTGGCCGACAGCCATATGTCTCGTGCCTTCTCAGTTTTTGCGATGGTCTCTTCGCGTAACGGCCCAAGCGCACCCAGGCGATTTTTCTGCTCGAGATGAAGCGCGGCGGCAGAGGGCGCATCCGGGCTGATTTGCAATCCATCCCAGCGCCACAATTGGCCTTCGCCGCTGACCAGACGCTGGCCGGGTAGCAATTCACCAGCCAATTGATTGCCGGTTTGCTCATCAACCACACCAATTTGCGATAAACGGGCCTGCAGCTCTTTCGGAGCCGTTACCAGCTTGCTTAACGGGTCCGCTCCGGCTGGTAATTGTTGTTTTGGCAAACGAGCTTGATCCCAGTGACTGGGGGCTGCCGTGTCGGTGCTGGCTTGTAAATCGTCGCCCAAAGCTACGGCCAGTGCCCGCTCAAAGCCGGGTTGCACTTTTAAATCATCCGATATGGGGGCCCAATCGCCGGTTGCGGAGATCGCAATCGCGTTTTGCAATCCGGCCATTTCGGCCGCCAATTCATCTCGTTCCCGGCGCAAGTCATCAAATAACCGGCGATGGGATTGAACTTCATCATCCAGTTTGACCAGCGTTTGTTCGTGATCACTGATCACTGTGCGCTGTGCGATTACGATTTCAGCGGCAGCGGTCTTTTCTTGCTCGGATGTTTCAGTGTCTGCCAATAATTGCGGATCAGCCTGTAATGCCTCGGTTACTTCCTCGGCACGGCCTAATTCGGTGCGAAACCGTTCGCAGCGTGCTTTGGCGGTGGAGAGCAAGTTCTGTGCATTGGCAATTAGTGCTTGGCGTTCGGCTTGGGCGACCGACAATTCCTCGAACCGGGCTTCGGTCAGATCACGTTCCTGTTCGGCTTGGCGCGCAGTTGCGGCCAAAGCCTCGCTTTGGGCCTGATCATCGGAATTGCTTAAGGCAAGAATGCCTTCTTTTTCGACTTCCAGTCGAGCAATGGATTGGGTGGCATCGCTGGACAAATTGGTTTCGTGTAGCAAATCCCGGGCGATTTCCTGCAAACGGTGCTCCAGTGCCGCGCGCCGTGCTTTGGCATCGCGCTCGTCGCGCTCTACCGATTCTCTGGCCGCAGACAACCGGGCGACCAGCGCCTGAGCGATCGCTTGTTCGCGGCGCAGTTCGTCCATGCCGTCATTGGCCAATTCTGCGGCGACCAGCGCCCGCGCGGCAATGCCAGCCAGTTCGCCGGACTTTTGCGCCAATTCGTCCAATTCAGCTTGTGTGCTTTGCATGGCCGCTTTGGCTTCCGTCCAGCGCAACAAAGCCGCAAATGATTCCAAGGCCCGAATTTCGGTGGCCAGATTGCGATAGCGACTGGCCACGCGGACTTGCTTTTTTAGTTGCTGGTATTGGGATTCAATTTCTTCGCCAATATCATCTAGCCGGGATAAATTGGTCTCGGCCGCACGTAAGCGTAATTCGGCTTCATGTCTACGTGTATGCAGACCGGAAATCCCGGCCGCTTCTTCCAACACCCGCCGCCGGTTTTGTGGCTTGGCGGCGATCAGTTCATTGATCTGTCCTTGACGAACCAGTGCCGGGGAATTTGCGCCGGTCGAGGCATCGGCAAACAGCAATTGTACGTCCTTGGCTCGACAGGATTTGCCATTGATGTGATAGCTCGACCCGGCCCCGCGATTGATCCGCCGGGATATTTCTAGAACATCCGAGTCATTGAATTGCGAGGGAGCCGAGCGATCGGAATTGTCGATGGTCAGGACAACATCAGCGTGATTGCGGGCCGGCCGTTGACCGGTCCCCGAGAAAATCACGTCATCCATTGCTCCGGCGCGCATCGCTTTGGCCGAGTTAGCTCCCATGACCCAGCGCAAGGCTTCGAGCAGGTTAGATTTTCCGCAACCATTGGGGCCAACCACGCCAGTGACCCCGACCTCGATCTGAAATTCGGATGGATCGACAAAGGATTTAAATCCAGCAATTTTCAACGAGGTAAATTGCACGAATTATTCGTCTCCTCCGGTTGCTGCTGCGACAATCGGATCAATAATGGCGGAAAAATCGTCAATGGTTCCCATGTTTTTGGCCAGATCACCATTGATGATAAAGCTGGGTGTGCCTGCAATGCCCCAGGTTTCTTGGGCATGAGTACCAATTTCCTGAATGCGGGTTACATTGTCTCGATCTGCCACACAGGCGTCAAACTGGTCCGGTGTAATGCCGACCGTAGCCGACAGATCACGCAAGGCTTGGCCCGGATTGGCCGATGCGACCCAGAACCGTTGTTTGGCGAACAGCAGGTCGAGAACTGCGTAATAATTTTCTACTCCACCTTTGCAGCGGGCAATCGCTTCGCCACCTACGGCCAAGCGGGCTGGTGCGGTTGGAAACTGGCGAAACACAAAGCGCACTTTGCCGGTTTCGATATATCTGGATTTTATTTCCTTAAATACTGTGCCGTGAAAGGTGGCGCAGTGTGGGCAGGTCAGCGACGCATATTCAATAATGGTTACCGGCGCATCCACTTTCCCCAACGCATAATCATCAGCCCGTTCAATTGAAGAACGTCCCGTCGATTGTGTTTTTGAGCCACAGGCCGCAGCACCGGCTACCAGTAGCAGGGCGGCACTTACCAACATAATTCTTCGGTTCAACGTGTTCAAAATTCTCTCCATTTGCTTATAAATTCGCGATTCTTGCGCCAGTGCAAGGCTCAGCGGCGTAGTTGATCCCGTCCGATAACATACTGGCCCAATTCAAACAGGGCTGATTTTAAGGCTGGATCAGAAATATCGGCCAGTTGTGTGTTCAATGCTTCCAATTGTTCGGGCTGGCAATTGATTTTGTCAGGGCTTGGTTTGGGCGCTTGTTTCATCTCGCCAATTGGTCCTTGTATGGTGCGTAGGGAAGTCACGCGCCCGGAGCCAGCCACCAAATTAATCCGCTCCAGCAATTGAGCGGATTGGGCCTGGACCAGCATGGCCGCACCGCCTCTGGTTTTAATGGTCAGGATTTGCCCAGATTTGCCCGAGGTCAGCTTTTCCGGCGTGGACACGGGTGCCAGCCGTGGTCCGGCAATTTCGACCCAACGTAATTTTAGTTCGTGAACACCGGGGCCGAACTTTTTTCCCAACGGTCGCAATATCTGACGCAAGGCTTTGGTCGGCCGTGGCATGGCGCGCGCCCGGGGGCGAGCCGGGGTCAATAGCAACCGCGCGGCCTGTTCGGGGCTGAGTGGTTTCTGTCCATGCTGATCCGGTGGTTTTCTCATGCCAAAGATCATGGCGGAACCCGCGCAGAAGCGCAACGCCATAGAGCAATCCCAACATCAATTTAATGTAAAAAATTCAGATCAAGGCTTGGCGAACGCGCGGCATGATCCTGCGGCTGACTGGGATTTTTGAGCCACTCTGCATGACCAGTTCTCCGGTGCCTGCCGGGTCGCGTGTTAGGGATTTTACCAAATTTGCATTGATCAAATGGGATCGGTGTACCCGCAAAAATGTAGAGGGAAGAATATCTTGCATCTCGGCCAGGCTGGCATCGTGCAAGTATGTACGGCCGTCGCCCATCATGATCTCGGTATAGCCGCCCGCGCCTTGGCAATGTTGTATTTGGTCAGTTGATATTTGTTGAATTTTCCCGGCACTACGGACTGAAATTTGGCAAGACTGGTTACGTTCTGCGGCTTGCTCCAACGCCAATTCCAATTGATCAGCCCGTGCTTTTTCTGCTTCGCGTTGCGCTGCCTCGCGGGCAAAGACCAATCCTTGCTCAACAAACAGGACGAGTAAGAAGGTTGCCACCAAATAGAAAAAAACCACGTCCAAAAACAAATTGGGAAAGATAAACATTGCCGTTATGAAACTAAGTAGAGTCAAAAAATATACAAAGGCTCTTGGGCGGCGCTGGAAACTGAAAATGGTTACAACCACCAAGCTGGTTATCAATGGAATTAACATGGCCATTTTTGCCTTGCCATCAAATCCGGCAACCAAAATGACAGCCAGTCCGCAAAGAACAACCGTGCCGGGCAAGACTAAAATCATGTATTTTCGAGCAAAGACATTCAGCACCTGAAAGCAAACGCTTAGTCCAAATCCACCCGAAAACAGCATAATCAAGATCAGACGTATATCGTGTATTGGATAGTCATATGCGACCAACCCGCGATAGACCTCAGCCAATAATTGTGCCGCTGCAAATATACAGATCAAGCTAAGGGTCCAATCGGCCCGGCGATTTAGTCCAACCAACCCCTTCATTCCGAAATAGATCGTGCCCAGCAGGAATAATCCCAATGTGAGTAGAGACGGCCAGTAATGACGCAATATCGCATCGGTGATGTTTTGGGCCGTTCCAAAAGAAATGCTGTGGATTGGATATTGCAATTGCAAGGCCCCATGGTGGGAAGAAGCCAGAAAAATGACTTCATTGCTCCCGACCTTCAGGCTTGATTGCGCGGGATAAAAGCTCACGTCCATCTTTCCGGGAACTTCAGATGCGGCATCGATACCGGGTTGTCCATTTTGCCCGACAAACTGCCCGTTTACAAAGAACGCGCTGGACATTTTTGCTAAAACATAAAGTGCTTTTGGCTGGCCACCTGGTCCACTTGTTTGCTCCAGATATAGATTGGCTTTTACCCAGATCAGTTTGTTTTGTGGATCAATTTTATAAGCCGAAACCGCTTGGCAGTCCGGGCTGGAAAAATCCGGCGGGACAAGTTCGCTGGATGAAGCCGGACAGACGGTAATTTGATCCATAACCATCGGGGCAATCGGCCCGGCTTGTGCGCTTTGAATCATCAATACAAAGACGAAGTGGACAAGTATTATTAAAAACGGCGTTTTCATATCCTAGCCGTAGAACGAATTTTAACGACCGCAAAGAACCGTTAACTGGAAAAACGCTGCCGTTCGTTGGTTTACCGGATAGGTCGCCTGCCTGATCGCTTAGTGAAACTACATCATATTTCACGAACGGAGATCATTTGATGAGAATACTACCTTTGATTTTATTGACCAGCCTTGCAGCGTGTTCGACGCAAAGCTCGGTATCTGCACAGAACCATGTGGATGAAAAACCTATTATTTTTACCGCAAATTCCGGACAAAGCACCGATGCCTTTGAAGGCTCGTTTGTTGTTCCAGAAAACCGGCTAAATCCACAAAGTCGCGATCTGACTTTGCGCTATGTACGATTTGCGGCCACCGGAACCCGAAAGGGTAATCCGATTGTCTATCTGGCCGGTGGGCCAGGTGGATCGGGCATTGCCACCGCAAAATATTGGCGGTTTCCTTTCTTTTTGGCGATGCGTGAATTCGGTGACGTGATTGCATTGGATCAACGCGGAACCGGCGCATCCAACGATATGGAAACCTGCACTTCATCGCATATAGTCGACGGTACCCAACAAGTATCTGATGGCGAGTTCGCCAAAATTAACCAACGGGCACTGCAAGAATGTATGTCCATTTGGCAGGGCCAAAACATTGATTTGCGTGGATACACTACGGTGCAAAATGTTGGGGACCTAGAGGCTTTGCGGGTGCATTTAGGGGCCGATAAAATCAATCTGTGGGGTATTTCCT
The DNA here is from genome assembly GCA_002733805.1 of Robiginitomaculum sp. GTDB lineage: Bacteria > Pseudomonadota > Alphaproteobacteria > Caulobacterales > Maricaulaceae > Robiginitomaculum_B. The sequence goes on from NVXG01000029.1 coordinate 107,169, forward strand.
ATGGATCGCATATGGCGTTGGCTGCCATAAAGCAAATCCCTGACAGTCTTGAGCGGATTGTCATTGCCAGTGCTGAAGGCCTGGACCAAACCATTAAGCAACCAGCTCGCACCGATGCATATTTTGGACGTTTGCAATTGGCGATCAATAGCCAGCCTGATGCCCAAGCCCAATTTCCAGATATTCGAGCCATGATGCACCGTGTGCATGCCAATCTGGATAAAGCGCCGCTTCGTATTCAGATCCCACAAAAAAATGGCGAAGCCGTGGGTTATGTATTGCAGCGTCGGGACATGCAGCAAATTGCCTCGGCGATGATCTCGGATCCAAGTCGTGCGGGTCAGTTATTGCAGATATATAGCCAACTTGATCAAGGAAATTGGGCACCAGTGGCGGGTCTTCTGCAACGGTTTTACACGCCGGGGGAGGGCGTTTCGTTCAGCCCGATGTCGGTGATGACGGATATTGCTTCCGGCATTGGTGCCGAGCGTCGGACAATGATTGAAAAGCAAGCGGAAACATCTTTGCTGGGCGTTTATCTGAATGACACGCTTGGGTTGGTCGACGTCGATCCATCTTATGACCTTGGTGATGGATTTCGGGAAAAACCGGTATCAGATGTGCCTTTGCTGTTACTCAGCGGCTCGCTGGATGGCCGAACTTATGTCGAAAGCCAGCACGAGGCGGTTTCCGGGTTGCATAATGCACAAAAGGTATTGGTGACCAATGCCGGGCACAATCTGTTCATGTTGTCGGCCACCGAAGTGCGCCCCGGTGTGCTGGATGCGATTTCAGACTTTATGCAGGGGCAAAATGTTGATGGGCGCGAGGTTGCGGTTGACCTGCCTGATTTCTGATTTTTTTAAGGTCCATCTACCTGTCCCGGCCTGACATATGGGTCGGGAGCGTGTTACATCTACGCCCGTAATACCGAAGAGGGGGCAGGTATGATAGAATATAGAGATGTTCTTAGGTTTTGGTTTGTGGAAAATGGACCGGCGCAATGGTATGCCAAAGACGATGAGTTTGATGCCTCTATTCGAGAGCGGTTTTTTGAAACTCATCTGGCCGCTTGCCAAGGTGAGTTGTGGCCTTGGCGCGAGACTGCAAAAGGCCGCTTGGCCGAGATTTTGGTGCTCGATCAATTCTCGAGGAATTTGTACCGGGAGGATGCCAGAGCGTATTCCATGGATGGGATGGCATTGGTCTTGGCGCAAGAAGCCATTCTTCGGGGTCTGGACCAGCACATGAGCGTGCAGGAACGCTCGATTTTTTATCTACCATTCATGCATTCGGAATCATTGAAAATTCATGAGGAAGCCATGCGGATATTCGACGAGTTGGGCCTGCCTGATTCAATTGATTTTGAGAAAAAACACTATGATATCATCAAAGAATTTGGCAGGTACCCGCATAGAAACAAGGTGTTGGGACGAGACTCAACGCCGCAAGAAATTGCTTTTCTAACCCGTCAGGGGTCATCATTTTGACCGATAAATCAATCCGGCTGCGGATAGCATGAGGCCATGAAAGCACACCGCAAATGAACCGCCAACAGGTCACAAAACTGCGCCAAAGTTTACTCGACTGGTATGATGTGCAGGGCCGGGAATTGCCGTGGAGAATTCGCCCCGAAGACCGGGCTGTGGGTGTCATTGCGAATCCCTACCCGATATGGCTGTCAGAGATCATGTGCCAGCAAACCCGTATCCAAACCGTAATCCCGTACCATGCAAAATTTATCGCACGCTGGCCGGATGTGCAGGCGCTGGCCGCCGCAAGTCAAGACGAGGTTTATGGGCAATGGGCCGGGCTTGGGTATTACGCCAGAGCCAGAAATTTACATAATTGCGCCCGGCAAATTGCCGCCGCCGGGCAATTCCCGGATCATGAACAGGGTTGGCTGGATCTACCCGGAATTGGCCCTTATACGGCGGCGGCCATGATGGCGATTTTGTACGATGTGCCGACCAATGTGGTCGATGGCAATGTAGAACGGGTTATGGCGCGGCTCTTTGCCGTTCAAAACCCTTTGCCCGGTGCCAAACCAGAGCTACGTAAGCTGGCGCACAGTTTGATCACGGACCAGCGGTCCGGGGACTATGCCCAAGCCATAATGGATTTGGGGGCGCTGGTTTGCACGCCAAAGTCTCCCAAATGCGGCACCTGTCCATGGATGAAGAGCTGTGCGGCGCACGAAAAGGGTAATCCCGGCCAGTTTCCGCTACGGACGGCAAAGCCGCCAAGACCGGAGCGATTTGGAATGGTGTTTGTGCTGCAAAACGAAAACCAAATTCTGTTGCAAAAGCGACCCGAAAAAGGGCTGCTGGGTGGCATGAGCCAAGTACCGGGTACGCCATGGAATGACCGTATCTGGACAGTGGCCGAGGCACATGCCTTTGCCCCTTGTGCTGGAGATTGGCAAAAAATGGGCGAGATTCGGCACGTCTTTACCCATTTTTCCTTGAATGTGCAGGTCATGCATTTGCAGGTTGGCGACCGATTAAATCCAAGTGATGGCTGGTGGGCGCAGATCGACCGATTGGGACAAGCTGCATTGCCCAGCCTCTACAAAAAAGTGCTTGGCCTGTGTCTTTAGTCCAACGTCTGTCGGTAGCGCATCAGGGCCAAAATACTCAACACCACCATCATCAGGCCAAGTGGCCAGATATCTGCCATCAGGTCACTGGTTTTGGCACCCTTTAGCATAATGCCGCGCATCAACCGCATGAAATGAGTGGCCGGCAAACCTTCGCCAATGAATTGCGCCCAGCCCGGCATACCGCGAAACGGAAACATAAAGCCGGAGAGCAAAATCTGCGGCAGCAACATGAAAAAGGTCATCTGCATGGCTTGCAATTGCGAACTGGCCAAGGTGGAAAATACAAACCCAATAATCAAATTAACGATGATGTAGATGGTGGTCACCGCAAACAGTAGCAAATACGAACCGTTCATCGGCACCTCAAACACAAAAGCCGCCGCGACCAGAACCACTAGGGTTTGAATATAGCCAATCAACAGATAGGGCAGGATTTTACCCAACATGACCTCGATCGGGCGGGTTGGCATGGCCAGCAGGTTTTCCATGGTGCCGCGTTCGGTTTCGCGAGTCAGCGCCACCGCGGTCATCAGGCTCATGGTCATGGCTAAAATAATACCCAGCAATCCCGGTACGATGTTGTAGGCGGTGGTCCCGGCCGGATTGTATCGCCGATGGACCACGACCTTGATCGGGGACGCTCTTGCTGCCCGGCTGGACAAGACCCCTTGCATTTCGCGGCGGATGGCCCCGTCGATCAGGTTTTGGATTGAGGCCAACGCGCCGGACGCCGCGCTTGGGTCCGAAGCTTCGGCCAACACCAAGATCTGCGCCGGATGCCCCGCGCCGACATTGGCTGCCAGATTGCTTGGGATTTCGACGAGAAAATTGATCTTGCCAGCCGCCATCAATTGCTCAGCCTCCTGATTGGATTCGGGGTGATAAATGATGTCCAGATAGGTCGAGTTTTCCAAGGCGCGTACTACGGACCGTGAAATGGCGGAATGATCGCGATCCATCAAGGCAGTAGGCAAATGCCGGGGATCGGTATTGATGGCAAATCCGAACATCAACAATTGCATGACGGGCAGGGCAACCATCATCGCAAAGGTGGCGCGATCCCGGCGCATCTGGATAAACTCTTTGGCCAAAATAGCCATCAAGCGGTTGAAAGAAATGAAGGAGTTTTTCATTCGAAATTGTCCTCAGCACCACTCATCAGGTGAATGAAGGCTTCTTCCAAGCCACTTTCTCGTTGTTGGGCCACCATGTTAGTTCCATCGGTCAGTTGCGCAACGCTGGCCGCCAAAGCGGCGCTGTCCCGGCCGCTGGCATGCAGGGCCGTACCAAACCGGGCGACTTGTTCAACGCCGGGCATGTTTTCAAGTTGCTTGGCCAGTTGTTTCAGCCCTTTTCCGGATATCCGCCAAGTAAACAGACCGACTCGTTCGGCAATTTCATCAGAGCGGCAATCGAGCAGTTTTTTGCCATAGGCAATATAGGTGATGTAATCGCACTGTACCGCTTCATCCATATAATGAGTGGAAACCAAGGTGGTGATGCCGCGATCTGATAGTTCATGGATGGTTTGCCAGAACTCACGTCGGGCTTTGGGGTCAACCCCGGCGGTGGGTTCGTCCAGCAATAACAAATCTGGATCGTGGATCATGCAAGCTGATAATGCCAAGCGTTGTTTCCAGCCGCCGGACAAAGACCCGGCCAATTGATTGGCCCGTTCTGAAAGCCCAAGCTCATTCAGGGTTTCCTTTACCCGTTTCCGGTGGTCCGGCACCTGAAACATTCGCGCCACAAAATCGAGGTTTTCGGCAATGGTCAGGTCTTCCCACAACGAAAACTTCTGGGTCATATAGCCCACTCTTTGCCGGATTTGGGCGCTTTGCCGGCGCACATCATAACCCAGAACCCGGCCCTGTCCGGCATTGGCCACCAGCAGTCCGCAAACCATGCGGATGGTTGTGGTTTTGCCCGAACCATTTGGCCCCAAAAACCCGTAAATTGAACCCTTGGGAACGGTGAGATCAAATTGATCCACCACGGTTTTCGTACCATAAATTTTGGTCAGCCCAGTCACTTCAATCACCGCTGGTTCGGACAGATTTTCCGGCTTTGCAATCAAACTTACCATGTGATTTTAACCGGCTGCCCAATTCGAAATTGCTCGGGCGTATCTGGCGTAACTTCGACCATCCAGACCAATTTGGCCCGCTCTTGCTGGGTGAAGATGACTGGTGGTGTAAATTCCGATTGTCCGGCAATAAAGCTGACTTTGCCGCGCAAACCTGCGGCGCATCCATCGCAGGTCAAATTGACTTCCAGCCCGGCTTTTATTTTCTGCAATTCGGGTTCAGGGATAAACCACCGAACGCGCGTCTGGTCTGGGTACAGCAATGCCAAAACCGGACTGGTCGGGCCAGCCAACTCCCCGGTCTGGCGGTACAGGATTTCCACTTTTGCCGACCGCAATGCTTTGATCTGGTATTGATCAAGATCAAAGGCAGTTTGTTCCACTTGGGCCTGCATTTGGCTCGCGCTGGCTTTGGCTGCGACAATCTGATCGGCGCGGGCCGGTTGCTTGAGCAAGGAAAGCCTGGCCTTGGCCTCCTCAACACCGGCAAGGGCCGCATCACGGCTTGCCGTGTCACTATCCAGACGGGCTGTAGGGGCCAATTTTTGCTGCACAAGCGTTTCGCTTCGGTGCAGGGATTCGTTGGCCAAGACGAGATTGGCTTTTCTTTGGACCAGTATTTGTTCTGCGGCACGAATTTCGGCGGGGCGACCGGCTTTTTGCAAGTCGGCTAATCTGGCTCGTGCCGCATCAGAACTGGATCGGGCGCTGGCCAGCGCCGCTTCGGCCCGGATCGGGTCAATACTGAACAAAAGCTGGTCTTTTGTTACCTGCTGCCCTTCGCGCACTGACAAATTAGTAATGCGGCCGGATGGAATGGGGGCGATATGGGCCAAGCGGGCCTCGACATAGCCGTAATGGATGCCCGGTACTTCCGGGTCTTGGCACCCGGCAACCAAGATGAGGACGGTGAGGTTAAGCAGTTTCATCGAATGGTGACTCCTGTTAGAAAAATAGCCAGATGCTCTTGCATTAGCTTCTCTACTTGTTTGGGGTTAAACGGTTCCCGCGCAAAAACATTGGTCCAGACCAGCTGGAAGAACATCCCGCCCATTAAAGTGCGAACGGCATGCTCAGGGTTCAGGTTGCTCCGAAAAATTCCCTCATCCATGCCGTTTTGTAACAGAAGGGAAAAAGCGGCCATCACCCGCTCTAATACATTTTCACGATAAAATTGGGCCAGATTCGGAAATTTACCAGCTTCGGCAACAATCATCAGCGGGACGGCCGCGATTTTGGGGTCGCCAAGTTTTGTGGCGGCCAACGCAACAATGGCCGACAGCGTGGGAATTACCTGCATTTTGGTTGCGTTGGCTGCCAGGTCTTCAATGTTTTGGGCGAGGGGCAACACGGCGCGTTCGACCAAGGCTTGCAGCATGGCTTCTTTGCCAGAAAAATAGGTATATACCGCGCCTTTGGACAATCCGGCACCGGCGGCAATGTCTTCAATCCGGGTTGATGAAAACCCCTTGGCGCGAAACAGCAGCAGGGCGCTGTCCAATATGGCATCAGGGCGTTGTTCTGGTAGCCGCTGCCAGCGTTTGGCCGATTCGCCACCCTGCTTCTGCGCGGGCACATTGTCGGAATTATCAATTTGCTGCGGGCTTTTCATGCAAGGGCCTGAATTTGAAAGTGTTTAGGGCACAGAAGGGGTTCTGCTGCTTGTAATTAAATGACCGGTCATTTAATTACAAGGGCAGGGAGTGTTTTTATATCTGGTAGGGTTGGGGTAATGGGGATTTTGCAGGAAACTATTGGGCTAAGCGGGTGATTTTTTAACGATAAATGGCGAAATCTGCAGGTGTGTATTTATGCAACAAGCTGTAAGTAATATCTATTTTGGTTGAAAAGCATGCCACCAAAGTCTTGAGTTAGTTTTTTGTAATGTCTAAGAAAGATCGCAGAGTCTCGAGTTAGTTTTTTTTGGTATAACTATGAGAGATTAGAGCCCGATAATTATCTGTGGGCGATTTGTGATGGTGCATCGTACTGTTACGTTATTAAGCAAAACCAATTTGAAGGGGTTTCAAATGAAAAGAACGAAGAAAAATCAGCTACTGTTGACGACGTTGTTGTCAGTGGCGATCCTTCCCTCCCTGGCAGTACCTGTACTTGCCCAGGACGCGGAAGACTCGATTATTGTAACGGGTACCCGTCTGAAAAACAAAAACATCCTATCAACTAGCCCAGTGACTACTGTTAGTTCTGAGATGTTTAACATTCGCGGTACCACTGATACCGTTGATTTGATCAACACATTGCCACAAATCATCACAACCGGTGGCTCACAAAATACTGGCTTTGCCAACGGTGCAAACGGTACATCTACCGTTAACCTTCGTGGTCTGGGTGCAACCCGGACCTTGGTTCTGGTCAATGGTAAGCGTTTGCCTTATGGCTCGCCGACCACAGGTGGCTTTGCATCAGACATCAATCTCGTTCCATCTCAACTTGTTGAGCGTGTCGAGATCGTAACTGGTGGTGCTTCTGCTGTTTACGGTTCTGACGCGATTGCTGGTGTTGCCAACTTTATCCTCAAGAAGAATTTTGAAGGATTTGTAGTTGACGGCCTGTTTGGGTTCAACCAATCCAACAATAACAGCCCTGAGGTACAGGACATCATCACTGCAGCGGGCTTTACGCCTGCCAGCGGTTCGATTACCGACAATGAAACCTATGACATTAGTGCCATTATGGGTGCGAATGTTGACGGTGGCCGCGGCAATATGACTGCGTATTTCCGGTATACCAGCAATTCAGGTGTCCTGATGGGCGATCGCGACTTCTCGCAAGTCGCACTGTTTGGCTTTGGCCCGACCCTCAATGATATTGTTGGTCTCGGCTCAAACCAAGGTCCTTTCCCAACAACGTTTAACGTCAGTGCCATTCTTGATCCTGCGAACAACCCGATCCCACTTGTGGATGCAGCCGGTAACACGCTTCTTGATGCAGCCGGTAACCCAGTTTTCAATGGGGCATTTTCGCTGAATCAGGGCGGTGGTTTTACCGATGGTTTCAACAATGCGTTTAACTTTAACCCACTCAACCCACTGCGTCGTGCGGTAGAGCGCTTTAATGCTGGTTTCAGTGGCAATTACGACATTACTGATAATATCAATGCCTATATGGATTTTGGCTTCACACAGTCGAATTCACCGCAACAAATTGCGCCAAGTGCGGCCTTTGGTTCTTCAATCAACAGAATCAATTGCGACAATCCACTTCTTTCTGCTGAACTGTTGGCTCGGATTTGTGGTGTCGACACCGGTGGCGGCGTGTTCTCACGCGATGTTGCCGATGGCACAACTGATGGTTTTGCGCCGGCTGAAATCCGCCGTCGCTTCGTCGAAGGTGGACCACGGACCGATGATCGCACGCTTACCAACTTCCGTTTTGTTGGTGGCTTCACAGGCACCCTGAAAGACGGTTGGGATTGGGAAGTTTTTGGCCAGTATGCGAATACCAGCCTGACGCGTCTTCAGTTCAACCAAGTCACTTCAACCAATGTGGCTAAAGCGCTTGATATTGTGAGTGATGCATCTGGTAATCCAGTTTGTCGTTCGTTCTTAAACGGCACGGATACAAGCTGTATTCCGTTCGTTACAGCGTTTGACGTGAATGCAACCTTCGATCCTAGATTGCAGCAATATCTGGATACGCCTTCACTGACACAAGGTGCTATTGAGCAACAAATCTTTGGTGCGAATATCCAGAACGGTCTGGGCCAGTATGGCATTCAGAGCCCTTGGGCATCTGATGGTGTCAGCGTCCTGCTTGGTTTTGAGTTTCGCCGTGATCGGCTCTCGACCCAAGGTGATGGAACGAATGCTGGTGGTCTGTTGATTGGTGCCGGTGGCCCCGTTCTTCCGACTAACGGTTCGACAGATGTCTGGGAATTGTATTCAGAGCTATCTGTTCCGCTGATTCAAGGTCGCGAATTCATTCAAGATCTTAGCTTCACCGGTGCTTTCCGGTATTCCGAGTATGGGTCTACGGATATTCGTAATGGTGTTACGGGCGGTGATTTCAACGCAAGCACCTATGCGGCTGGTCTATCTTGGACACCGAATGACGAAATTCGTATTCGTGGTCAATATCAACGTGCGATCCGTGCGCCAAATATTGGTGAGCTCTTCTTGCCAACAAATGGTAACCTGACAACATTGAATGACCCATGCGCTGGCAATGCACCGACCGCAACTGCGGCACAGTGTGCGAATTCTGGTTTGAACCCGGTCTTGTTTGGTCTTGTTCCACCTGATTCAGGTCAGCTGAATATCCTTGTTGGTGGTAATATCGGCCTTACACCAGAAGTTGCAGATACCTTTACAATTGGTGCAATCATCACACCATCACAGGTGCCTGGTCTGACCATTTCGGTGGATTACTTTAACATTGCATTGTCCAATGTGATCTCGAATATCCCTCCATCGTTCTCGCTGAATACTTGTCTGCAGACTGGCGATCCGCAATTCTGTAGCTTGATCAATCGGGGATCCGACGGGTCGCTTACTCAGCTACCACGGACTGACAATCACATTGTAGCAACGTCGCTGAACATCGCGGCTGCTGATACGACCGGTGTTGATGGACACGTGACCTATAGCTATGACTTTGGCAAATGGGGTTCTTTCAACTGGGATTACAATGCGAGTTACTACTTTGAGTCTTCAACTCTGCCAGTTCCTGGCCAGGGTCAGTTCGACTGTGCAGGCTTCTATAACGCAGCTTGCGGCAATCCTACTTCGAAGTACTCGCATGTGTTTTCCACAACATATCAGACCAACTACGACGTTCAGTTGAGTGCGGTTTGGCGGTATAAGTCAGGTGTCAAACGTATCAACTCCATTGACGGAACAACTGGTGCGATTACACTCGACACCAATGCCATTCCGGCTGAAATTCCAGCATATAGTTACTTTGATGTAGCTGCATTCTGGGATGTCCTGCCAAATGTACGGTTCCGGGTTGGTATCAACAATGTGCTGGATAAAGATCCTCCACTTGTCCCTGCATTTGCTTTTGTAGGTCCAACTGGTAATAGTTCAGGTAACACGTATCCTGGTAACTATGACGTAACTGGCCGTTTCATCTTTACTGGCTTGAACGTAACGTTCTAATTCTAACGATTTTGGGGCCGCGTTCTCGCGGCCCCATTCAAACTAAAATTAGCGCCTGCCCAGTTATTTGGGCAGGCGTTTTTTTATCCGGTCGTATCAATGGAAAGGGATATTTCGCTCTTGGCTTATCCTTGCTGTGCAAGAGCCTGCGTGGGTGCAGCATGTAAGCACCGGACAGTGACTTCAAACAAGGTTCAGCTCACTCGACATACAAAAAATGACAACCCGTGGGCTGTCATTTTTAAGGCAAGAGAAGCCAATCAATAATATGGGGTATTATTTAATGCGCTCAACTGCAAAGGGACGTTTGACACCTGTCAGGCTCAGGCGATAACCGCTAATCGCCCCACGAAATACCTTCGCATCATACGAACGCTTTTTGGACAAACGCTTATTGTTTACATCTGCCGCCTTTTGCTTCCATATTTGGCCGTTATCCAAAAAGAAGATATATTTACCTCTTCGATCCGTGGCAAAATTAGTAAGCGCGGCTGAAATAGCTTGCCTTGTTTGCGTTTTGGATTGCTTTTTGCGTTGGACTTTACTGCGAGCCATGACTTGTTCGGCGCCGAGGCCTGTAGGAGTATCAGATGCTTCTGTCTCCACCACTACCCGCCCAATTGCGGGTTTAGTCTCCTCAGAAGGCGGAATTACCGTAGCCATATTTGGTTTCTGACTATTTTTCATCAGATTTAAAATCGTTGTTTCCAAACAGGAAATGTAGTGATCTTGATAAGATGTAGAACTACGGCATTGCTCTATCGGACTAAGAGGTGACTGCGCATTGGCCAGCGACGGGGTCAAAGCGGTAAAAACCAAGCTTGACACCAATAAAACCTGCCGACGTTTATTTCTGCGCATATGAGCCATCCAATAATCCTCCAAACCAAGACTATAGTTTGGTTCAAGCAGACTTGCTAGCAATCCATTTGAATGAGAGGCATTGGAACACAGATCAAATGCATAGTTGTTCTTGCTTCGTTTCGGTTTTTGCGGGACAAAGCGGTATGGCGAATCTTTCTCCGAAAATTTCCGAACTGGCTCGGCCCCGCCCACCCATGGCGGACACCGGTTATCTGGATGCGTTGAACGCGCCGCAACGCGAAGCGGTGGAGGCATTGGACGGGCCGGTTTTGGTGTTGGCCGGGGCTGGCACCGGCAAAACCCGCGTGTTGACCACGCGCTTCGCGCATTTGCTGGCCATGGGCAAAGCAAGGCCGTGGGAAATCCTGTCGGTAACCTTTACCAACAAAGCAGCGCGCGAAATGCGGAACCGGGTGGCCACATTGGTTGGCGAGAGCACTGAAGGCATTCCGTGGCTCGGGACTTTTCACTCAATATCAGCCAAAATTTTACGCAAACATGCGGAATTGGTTGGATTGAAATCCAATTTCACCATCCTCGATACTGATGACCAGATCCGTCTGTTGAAGCAGGTCATTCTGGCCGAAGGAATAGACGTAAAGCGCTGGACGCCACGTCATATAGCCGGATTGATTGATAATTGGAAAAACCGGGGACTTGGTCCGGATAAAATCAGCCAAAGCGATGGCTGGAGCTTTGCCAATGGCAAAGGTGCCAAGGTCTATGAGATTTACCAACAGCGATTGAAAATCCTGAATGCGGTCGATTTTGGCGATTTGCTGCTGCACACCTTGGGTATTTTTCTGAAACATGAAGATGTGCTGGCCGAATATACTCGCAAATTTAAGTACATGCTGGTCGATGAGTATCAGGATACCAATGTTTGCCAATATCTATGGCTCCGTTTGTTGGCTCGGGGATCTAACAATTTGTGTGTGGTGGGCGATGACGATCAGTCGATCTATGGGTGGCGTGGCGCGGAGGTTGATAATATTTTGCGCTTCGAAAAGGACTTTCCGGGTGCAAAAGTGGTTCGACTGGAGCAGAATTATCGCTCGACTGGGCATATTCTGGCTGCCGCTTCCAAACTGATTGCCGCCAATGAAGACCGCTTGGGTAAAACCTTGTGGACTGCCGAGGATGGCGGCGAAAAGGTCAAGGTGTTCGGGGTTTGGGATGGCGAAGCTGAGGCGATTGCTGCGGTCGAGGAAATCGAGAACTGGTATTCCAAGCATAATTCCTATGCGGATTGCGCGGTTCTGGTTCGTGCCTCTCGGCAGATGCGGGCTTTTGAGGAACGCTTTATCCAATTGGGTTTGCCTTATCGGGTGGTTGGCGGCCCGAGGTTTTTTGAGCGGCTCGAGGTGCGCGATGCCCACGCCTATATGCGGGTGATTGCATCCGATGCAGATGATTTGGCATTCGAGCGGATCATTAACACGCCCAAACGAGGCATTGGCGCTGCATCAGTGCAAAAGCTGCAACAAGCGGCGCGCCAACTTGATTTACCTTTGCTGTCCACGGCCCGGCAATTAATCCAGACTGATGAAATCACCGGCAAGGCCAGAACTGGCTTGCGGTCCTTGTTGGCTGATATTGATCACTGGCGACAGATGGCGGAAACCACTAGGCACGGTTCGCTGGCGGAGTTGGTGCTC